>JBBILN010000025.1:0-63184 GCA_037444905.1 bacterium
CCGGCTTCATGCCGGCCAAGTAGATCGCATTGTCCACCAATAACTGAGGCATTACGGCAGTTCTCTCTTCGTTCTCTCGCTTTCATTACAGCCGCGTGTGAGGCATTCGCTGCGCGGAGTGTGGTGTCATGAAAAATTGTACGCTTGATATTGTTGGCGCGAAAGCATATTCTTGCGCTGCCAGCCCAACGCAGTTGAACCACAACCAAAAAAAGTTAGAGTAAGCGGATTGAACTGATGAAGCGGATAGGGCGCGGCTTATCCGATTGCTCCGTTCAATCCGCTCACGGAAAAGTTTTTGCTTTTAGAGCGAAGACTTCTCTCATAATGCCTAATCCGGATTTTCAGACAAGCTGAAAACCAAAGCCCTGCAGGCGGCACACGGATCAAAAACACACGCGGAAAAAGCTTTTCAGTGTGCGTTTTTGATCCGTGTGTCGTTCAAAAAAACTTTCAGAATTTTATTATGCGTTTGGTTTTCTAATTCGCCTAAAGAGGAGGAAGTCCCTTGAAACCGGTTTCTGGTCATGCCCATGCTTCTCGCGGTTCAGGTTTGGAAAATGTTTTTGCCCGTCGTCTGAAGACTTTTATCAAACTGCTTTTCGTCCTCCTCATCAGCCTTGCCCGCGCACAAGATTTGGATGATACCGAAAAAATGCTGCGCGATCTTTCCGAGGCGCCCGGCGTTTCCGGCTACGAAGAGCCGGCAGCCCAAGTTTTTATGAAGTATCTCAAACCGCTCTCCGAGGAGTTGCGCCGCGACCAGCTCGGCGGCGTCATTGCAATGAAGAAAGGCGCAAGCGCTGCGCCGCGCATTATGCTCGACGCGCACCTCGACGAGATCGGCTTCATGGTGAAACGTATCGATGAAAACGGCTTCGTCAAATTCTTTCCGCTCGGCTGGAATTTTTCGCAGCAATTGCTCGATCATCGCGTCATTATTCACACGCGCAAAGGCACGGTGCTCGGCGTGTTGAATACCGGCCCGGACATTAAAGAAGACGTGCTCATTCCTCGGGAAGATATGTGGATCGACGTCGGCGTTGCGAGCCGAGAGGAGGCGGAGGCCTTGGGTATTCAACCCGGCGATCCCATCACGCATGAAAGCAAATTCGCGGTGCTGGCGAATCGCAAGTTTCTGCTCGGCAAGGCATGGGATGATCGCATCGGGTTGGCCGTCATCATCGGTGTGCTGAAGAATCTCGCAAAAGAAAAGCATCCGAATACCGTGTTCGCCACCGGCGCGGTGCAAGAGGAGATTACGCTCTCCGGCGCGCAAACCCTCGTCGCGGCCGTGCAGCCCGACATTGCCATCACGCTCGATATTGACGTGACCAGCGATGTGCCTACGAACACCAGCGTGGATTACGCGCAACCCGTGCTCGGCAAAGGCGTGGTGATCATTCTGCACACTTCTGAAATGTTGCCGCATGTGAAGCTGCGCCAATGGGTGCAAAGCGTGGCGGACGAGTTGAAAATTCCTTATCAATTCATGCTCGAAGAAGGCGGCGGCACAGATGCCGGCCCGATCCACAAATGGAATCTCGGCGTGCCCACACTCGATCTCGTGATTTCGCAGCGCTATTATCATTCCGCGAACGGCATCATTCATCGCGATGATTACGAAAGTGCGGTGCGTTTGATTACGGAGGTGGTGAAGCGGTTGGAGAGTAGGGTGGTAGAGGAGTTGAAGTTCAAAACGAAGTGAAGCGCAAGCCGGCCTTGCGCGTGCAGGCTTTCACATTGCATCCCGCCACCACGCACAAGGCCATCTTTCTCCTGCGTTTTTATCTTGCCACCACCAGCTTTTTCGTCGCGCGGAAGGTGCCCGCGGTCATGCGGTAGAAATATATGCCGGCGCTCGCTTCGGAAGGAAGCCGAAAAAAAAATTGATGCTCCCCCGCGGCGCGCGGCGCATTAATCAAAGTCGCTACTTCGCGGCCGAGCATGTCATACACGATCAATGAAACAACCTCCGGCTGCGGCAACGTGTAGCGAATCATCGTTGCGGGCTGGCCGAGCGCAGTCGGTGCTGAAAGCGGATTCGGAAAGTTTTGCGCCAGCTCAAATTCACGCGGCGCAGCATTGTGCGCGCCTTCCAGCACCGAACTGGCCGGCCCTTCGGTAAGCGTGAGCACGGTATCGGCTTTGATACTGCGCCACACTTCGACTTTGCCCGAAGGCCAAACGATTTTGAGTGAGTCGATCAGTGTTGCCTCGCCCACGCCGAAATGTGCCTGCAAATTCTGCCCGCAATATCCGCTTTGCCCCTCGATATCCCGCCTTTGCCAAACAGCTTTGCCTGCGATTGCGGCTTTCACGTGCAGCTTCGCGCCAATTGCGGAACGATTCGAAGTCGTGCCCACACAGTTGATTTCCAGCCAATGCCGGCCACGGGTTTCATTTCGAAAAAAAGCATTGTTCTGCGCTTCATTGAAAGTGCGCGCGATAAACACGTCGAGGTCGCCATCGCCATCGTAATCGCCCCAACTGAAGCCATAGGACCAACCCAAATCATTGACGAGATCGCCGGCCGTAATCTTTTCGAAATCCGGGCTGCCGGTTTCCATCAACTGATTGCGATAGAGCGAATTTTTCAATTGCACGTTCGCATAGGCGTTGGTCACGAACAAATCGAGGTCGCCGTCGTTGTCGTAATCGCCCCAGCCGCTGCATGCCGAATGGCCGCCGTCGGTAATCAATACTCCGGAGGTGATTTTTGTGAATGCGCCGTTGCCCTCGTTGCGGAATAGAAAATCATTTTGCCCGCCGAAGTTGGCAACGAACACGTCCAGATCGCCGTCGTTGTCATAATCACCCCAGCTCGCGCTCCACGAGATGCTGGCATCCGCGACCAGCGGGCTGCTCGTGATTTTCTCAAAGCTTGCCACGCCGCTTTCCTTCAGCAGATTGCGATACAGATTGTTGTTTTGATTTTCTTCATTGGCCACAAACATGTCGAAATCGCCGTCGTCGTCATAATCGACCCAATTGACGCCGCGCGAATAGAACGCCTCGGTCGCGATTGCGCCGGAAGTGATTTTCGTAAACGTTTTATTGCCGTTGTTGTGATACAAATAATTTCGTTGCGGCCCGGTGGAATTGGCGTCGCCGCTGTTCGCAACGTAGAGATCGAGAAAGCCGTCGTTGTCATAATCGCCCCAACTGCATGTTTCGGAAAAATCATTGTCACTCACAACCGTGTTGGCTGTGATTTTGGTGAAGGCGCCGGCGCCGCTGTTGTCATAAAAAAGATTGCGATCGCCATACCACGTCGCAACGTAGGCGTCGGGATCGCCGTCGTTGTCGTAATCGCCCCAACTGCTCCCGTCGGAGCGCGCATTGTCGCCCACAAGCGGCGAGTCCGTAATCTTCGTGAACGTATAATTGGGAGCGCCGTCGTTGCGATAGAGAAAAGCTCTCTGTCCTGCTCGCGGCCCGTTCGTCACGAACAAATCGAGATCGTTGTCGTTGTCATAATCCACCCACGTTACGCTGCGTGAAGCGCCGCCATCCGTCACGAGCGCGCCACTCGTAATTTTGGTGAAGGTCTGCGCGTGCAACGTTGCGAGAAACGCCAGCATCGCTGCGAAGCACATCGTGACGCAGCCCATCCGTTTTCGAGATTGATCGTAAGCCATTGCGTTCGTCATGGCGTAATTTCCTTTTGAAGGTGAGCAGTAAGGAGTACAATCGATGATTTCGGTTGCATTCTACGGAGTTGGGAAGGCAGGTACAACAGCAATGCGTTGAGACGAAATGAGGCGGGACGAAACGTGCTGAAAAAAAGTTGAAGCGGCGGCGCTATTGTAGGTGGGCAAAAAAACTATCGCGGTAAGTGCGGCTCAGGGTGAGGCGCGTGCCGTCGGCGAGGGTGAGACTATAATCGCCGTTGGTGAGAGGCGCCAAGGTTTTGACGCCGTCTAGCTTGACGATGGCAGAGCGATGGATGCGCAAGAACTGTTTGGGATCGAGCCGTTGCTCGAGCGCGCCGATTTTTTCACGGAGCAAATGCTTCTTGCCGTTTTGATGAATGCGGACGTAATCGCCGTAGGCTTCGAACCACTGCACGTCCTGTACTTTTAAAACCACGATGCCGTCCTTTTCTTTCACCACCAAACGCTCGGCGTAACGGCTCGCGTGGTTGAGATCGCGCAGCAGCGCCGCCAGTTTTTCGTTCTCTTGCCGGTGGTTTTGCGCGGCAAGCATGCCACGCGCACGTGTGAGCGCAGCCTGCAGCAACGGCGCCTTGATCGGCTTCAGCAAATAGTCGAGCGCATGCACGCGAAACGCCTGCAGCGCAAAATCATCGAAGGCCGTCACAAAAATGAATAGCGGCATGCGCTCGAGCCCGAGCGTTTCAATCACACTGAAGCCATCAAGCTCGGGCATTTGAATATCGAGCAAAACCAAATCGGGTTGCTTGCCGGCAATATCCTCCACCGCCTGCAAACCATCGCCGCACTCGCCGATGATTTCGATATCCAACTCGGTTCTGAGCAGATTGCGCAAGCCGCGGCGCGCGATCGGCTCATCGTCAACAAGCAGCGTGCGAATTTTCATTTCATTTGTTGGGAGTGTTTTTATGAATTTCCCCCTTGAGGGGGCCAGGGGCAATGCCGTTTCCTTTGTAGCCTTGTCCCCTTGTGGGGCACTGAAAATGTTGACCGTTCATCGGCCCACAAGGGGCCGGGACTACGAAATATCGCCTAAGGAAACGGCATTGGGCCAGCGGGGTGTCACTCTGAATTGTGATAGAAATTGAAACGCGCAAAGTGTTATAGAATGAGTTTGAATTTTTATCGCCGTTATTAAGAACACCCCCTTCAAGGGGGGAGTTCAGAGTTGAACGGCATGACAATCTCCGCCAACGCGCCGCCTTCCGCGATTCTCTCCAGCTTGAAATCACTCTTCGTTCCATACAGCGTTTGCAAACGCGTGCGGGTATTTGCCAAGCCGATGCCATTGTTCTCGGCTGCGCTATTCGTCTCCGGGCCATGGCCGTTATCGCGTACGCGCAACCGCAACGCGCCGTTGTCTCTCTCTGCGCTGATTTCGATCACGCCCGGGCCGCGACGTTTGGCGACGCCATGGCGAATGGCATTTTCCACCAATGGCTGCAGAATGAGATTCGGCACCTGCGCGGCAAGCGTTTCCGGCGCGACGTTCATCTGCACTTGCAAACGTTCGCCGAAGCGCGTTTGCTCGATCTCCAAATAGAGTTTGAGAAACTCGAGCTCTTGCTGCAATGCGATCACTTGCGCCCCGGAGTTTTTGAGCGTGTAGCGCAGTAAGTCGCTCAACAATTCCACCATGCGGCCGGCAACATTGGGATTCTCGTGAATGAGCACGGAAATCGTGTTGAGTGTGTTGAAGAGAAAGTGTGGATGGAGCTGCATCTTCAACGCCTGCAATTGCGCGGCGGCCAATTCGGCTTGCAATTGCGCGGCGTGCACTTGCTCGGCTTGCATGCGCTCGTAATAATTCCACGCGTGCTGCACGAGCAGAATGACGAAGTACACCAAAATACCGTAATCAAAATTGCCGATGGCGAGCTGTGAAATTCTAGCAAACGTAATCGGCGCCGATTGCGCGTACAAGGCGATGAAGTTGAACGCGGTCTGTTGCAGCAGAGCCAGAAGCAACGCAAAGAGGAGATGCAACCCGAGGCGGCGCAGCACGCGGCCGCGCTCGATGCGAAAACGCGAGGAGAGCCATAGGATCACGGGCGTGAGCAAAAACCACAGCCCGGCAAAAGTGGAAGAGGTCGCGAGAATCGCGCGCCACGGCACTTCGCGGCCGGCCGCGACGCGAAAATACCACGACTGTCCGCCGGACATGACCCCGGCGAACAGCCAGATGAGTAGAATGAAGCCGCGATTTTTCCAAGCTTGGGACATCGTGCGCAGTGCTCGCAGGAATGGCGTGATTGACAATGCGGGAAGATAAAGCCAAATTGCGCATCATCAAAGCAATTTCATGCGTTGAGACCGCGGTTGAAGACAAACGGCTGCAAAAGCCTTCCATGCAAAAAATGGCGTCCCAAACTCGGAACCAATCAATCTTTTAGCAGAGCTCAACCTCAACTCGGGGCGTGAGCGCACCGACGCTTTGCTCCAATTTGAATTTGAATGGCACCACGACCTGCGCCTCTACCGGCTTGCCTTGCAACATGGCCGGTTTGAATTTGAAGCTTTGCGCGGCTGTGGTAGCGGCTTCGATAAAAGTCAGAGCGGAGACGCCTTCAACTTGCTCTTCCGGCGCTTCCAGCGTGAGTGCGGTCGGCATGCCATCTTTCGTGATCGTGGCTTTCAAGGGAATCACTTGTGTAATCTTGCCATCGGCAGCTAGGGTGAGCTGCAGGAAGATTTCGCCTTCAAGCCCGGCTCGTTTTGCCTTCTCCGGATATTGGGGGCTTTGAAAGAATGTAACGTCCGGCGGTTGGTCAAAATTTTGTGAAGCCACAGCCGCGGCGCTTTCATTCTCGGGAGAAACGGGTGACTTATCAACCTGCTTGGGCAGCTCGCTGCACTGCCACGAAAGCGCCGTCATCGCGACACCCATGCAACCGAACAACAAGACCTGCCAGATCTTTTTAGTCTTCATTTCAAACTCCTTTCGCGTGAGTAAATGTTGCAAACGCTGGTACAAAGTCGAATGCTGCGCCGCGAACGCGATGCCGTTTGCCATAGCCGGCGCCGGTCGCAGTTGCCTTTCTGCAAAAGCGTAAAGCAGTTTGCTGTAATCGAGCGCGCTCATTCCGCTTGCTGAGAGCGCGGCCATGTCGCAACGCAGCTCGCGCAGATATGTCAAGCGCCGGCGCATGAGCCACACGAGCGGGTTCAACCCAAACAGCACGAGCGCGGCGGACTCCATGACCAGCACCCAAAGATCGCGGCCGCGCAGGTGCTCGGTTTCATGCTGCAAGATGGCTCGCAACTGTTGCGGCGACCATGCGCGCCAATCCGGCGGCAAATAAAGTCTCGCGCGCAACAAGCCGGTGAGCACGGGGGAAGCAATCGCGCGCGTCTCGTAGACTTGGCATCCTGCCATGGGAAACGGCGCAATCGGCGTCGCGGCTTCCAAACTCTGCCGCAATTGCAGATGACGCTTTACCATCAAACCCAAAATAAAAACTGCAGAGATGAGCCAAAGGCCGAACAACAACGAATACGGATTGCAAACCGCGGCCTCCCCAGTGACGGTTGCGTTGGAAGCCACGAAGCTCGGAAGCAGAGCCGGTATTGAAAAGCTTTCCGGCAAAGGTGTGGGCAAAGCCAGGAACGGCGGAACAAAAGCTTTCACGAGCGCGAGCACCCACAGCGCATAGCGCGTGGAGACGCTCAACTTGAGCAGCCGCTCAACGAGCGCGACGAATGCGATGAAAAGCGCAATCTCCGTCATGTGCAGCGCGAAAAGCGGCCACCACTTGTCTGCCAATACGTGAACCCACGCCATTACACGTTCTCTCCCTGTTGTTCTTTCGTGGCAATCAGGTCTTTCAGTTTTTGCAGCTCTGCAAGGCTCAACTCTCCGGAAGCGACGAGGTAAGTGGCGAGCGCGCCCATGGAGCCGTTGAAAATGCGCGAAGCGAGCGTGCGCGCTTCGTGTTGCGCGGCGAGGTCGCGGGAAACTTTGGGAGTGTAGAAGTTGACCATGCCGATCTTCTTGCGCTTGAGGAAGCCCTTGGTGACCAATATGTTCATGATCGTCTGCGTGGTCGTGTAGGCTTTTTCCGCTTTGGGATAAAGCAAATCTTGAATTTCACGCACGGTCACCTGGCCGCCATGGTTCCAAATGCCTTCCATGATCTCCCATTCCGCCTCGGCTAATTTGATGCGTTTGGCCATCGTTCCTCCTTTTAGGCTTTCTACTATTTTTTTAGTAATATAATGATCGGATTAGGAGCAGGCAAGCAGAATTTGGGGAATTTTTCCCGCGCTTTTATGCGCGGCGGGGAGAGGTTTTGAGCTTCGTCGAAAACGCTTATTCAGAAAGGAAAGATGCAACGGCCAGGCCGTTGTGGAACGGCTGTCACTTTTTTTCTTGCATCCTCTTCAAATCCGCCTCGGCCGCGATATAGCCGAACGCCGCCCAATATTTGCCCTTGAGCACTTGCTCAAAAATCTCTTTCGCCTTTTCAAGCTCACCGTTGTACAAATGCCAATTGCCCACGCCGTAGCCCTGTGTGGCAATGTCGAGATCGCTGGCGTTCTTCACGTCGAGCAGAGAGCCTGGCGGCATGAGGCCTTTGTACATCAACAGGCGCTTGTGATAGGCATGGTTTTCGAGAATCTTCATATCGAGACGGATCGGCTCCAGAACGCGCTGCGCGGCTTGGGCGCGGCCGAGGCGGCGATAGGTCATGTACAGCCAATCGCTGGCGGCGCACAGCATATCGTCGTTGCCGCGCGAGAATTTCATGCACTCGAGATAACAACGCAGGGCATTGTTGAAATCGGCTTGCAGATAATACGCGAGACCGAGGTGATACCAGATGTTCGAATGCGAAGTGCTGGTGGGAATGTTATATTGGTTCGGCGCGCCGTCCGGCTCAATCTCATCCGCTACACCTGCAATGAGTTGGGCCGCCTTCTCCAAGTCCGCAATCGCTTTGTCGAACTCGCGCACTGAAATGTAGCGATGGCCGCGATGGCGATAGAGTTTCGCGTTGTTCGGATGCAGTGCGATCCCTTTGGAGTAAACCGCAATTGCATCTTGATAGCGCCACAAATACGCGAGCCGCCGGCCCAGCCAAATAATGCGCTCCGGGTCTTGCGGATTTGCTTCATAATCCTTTTGCGCTTGCGCTAAGTTGGAATCGAGCTTTGCCAGCTCCGCGGGCGGGAGTGTGATGGCATAGAGGGGCGCGCCGAAGAGCGAATAGGCTTCGGGCGGTTGGGATGAGGGCAACTTGGTATCTTGGGCAGTGCTCGTGGCGAAGCTTATCAAAAGAATGAGCACGAAGAAAGCGAGCGTTCTTGAGCACATAGCGCAGCACCGGTTCAGTTCAAAATGGCTTTCTTGCGGAATGACAAAGAGAATTACGAATTGCGTGAGTTGTTGGCAAACGGGGGGAAGCATTGCGCTTCACCGATATTCCACGTTCAACTCCGCTGGCCGCGTCTGTACTTCCTCAACGTCGATTGGAATGCGGCCGAGCAAGCGATCATTGTCGGTCTTGACTTCCACGCGCCATTTGCCCGGCGTGACATTTGTCTTGCGCGTAAAACCGCGCCAGCCGCCGTCGCGGCCGCCGCGAATGGGATAGCCGATTCGGTCCGTGGTCACCCAAGCGCCGTCTTTGTTCTTGGTTTGCCAGTGATGCACGATGCGGCTCTTCAAATCCGTGGGCGCAAAAATCGCCGCGAAGCAAAAAACCGTATCGCCGCGTGTATATGCGAAGGCGCTTTCATCGCGCGTCAAAAATTGCCACCACTCCGGCTTGCGATATTTGACTTCATATTGCGTTTGCACGCGCCGCACGCTGCGATAAATGCCGCTCTCTTTCAAGGCCAGCGGCACGGGCGGAATCCAGTTCATGAAATAGAGCAGCACCAACGTTGCAAAGATCGCGAGCGGGCCACGACTCAAACGCAGCGCCGGCCTTTTTGCGCGCAACAGCGCTTTGCCGAAAATCCCAAATGCGACCACGCCCGTGAGCAGCAATGCCAACACGCCGCTTATGAGAAACATCCAAAAACTCATCACGTGCGTGAACACCGGGAGCGAAAACGTGAAGAAGGCAAAACTACAGAAGAAATAAATGGACAACTGCTGCCCGAGCTTTTGCATGCGATGCGACCAAAACTCATTCGCCAGCATGAGGACAACAAGCAAGCCGACAAAGAGGTAGGACTTGCCCACGCCCGCGCTTTTGAAATAGAACACGACGTAGCTCGAGAGCAAGCTGCCGAAGAGAAAGTTAATGCCGAAAACGATCCAATCTAGTTTGGCGAGCAAGAAAGGATGGCGCAAGCGCCGGCGTTTGACCGCGCCCCAAATCGCGAGCAGCACACCGGCAACCAGGGTGTAACACAGCAGGATGATGTTGTCGAGCAACAAATCAATGCGCGTGAGCGTGAGCGAATCATAAATGAATCCGCCCACGAAAGCGATGATGGGGATGTACTTTTCGTAGCGGCGATAGGTTTGCTCGGCTTTTTCTTTGACCGCCCTGCCTTGTTCGAGCTTGGCGTGATAGAAGCCTTTGGCTTTTGCGCGGTATTGCTCCGCGCGCACCTGTGCCGCTGCGAGCTTTTTGTGCATCATGTTTCGCTCCCTCGTTATTCTCACAGAACCGTGAAAGACGGCGAAACCATACAAGTTTCTCGCGCCAATGTCAAGACGCACGCCGAAAAAGCCCTTGCGTAATAAAGGGTATGACAGTAAATTGTTGCGCAGATTTTAATCCACTAGAGAATCAATTTCAGAATAAAATATTGAAAGCTCTCGAGGAGACCCGCGGATCAAAAACACACGCGGAGGAAAAAACTATGCGGTGTGTGCTTTTAGCCCGGGTGCTATCCAATGGGCTGCGGTTTTTTAGCGCAGTTGAAAATCTGAATTCAGACATTCTGAGATCTTAGATGAAATGTATTGGACGGATTTAGAGGCCTTGCTGGAGCGAGGCGAAGACTCCACGCTGGAATTCAAACAAGAAATGCCGCAGCCGGGTGCGCTCGCCGCGGAGATTGTCGCGTTTGCCAATGCCGCAGGCGGCACGATACTATTTGGCGTGCAAGATGATGGCAGTATTTCCGGAACGACGGATGAGCGTTTGGAAGAACGCCTCATCAATCTTTGTCGTCAGAATGTTGACCCGCCAATCATTCCCGTGATCACCAGGTTCAAAAAGAACGGCTTGCAAGTCTTGGCGCTTTACATTCCTAAAAGCTCCAATGTCGTGTCGACGCAAGACGGCAAGTATTACATTCGTGTCGGTTCGACGAAAAGGCAACCGTCGAAAGAGGAGCTTGCGCGTCTTTTTCAAAGTTCTCGCCAAATTCAATTTGATGAAACGGTGGTTGAAGCTGCGCCATTGGCAGAAATCGACCTTGCAAAAGTCGATATTTTTCTCCGAGGCTTGAAGCAGCCGGCTTTAAGCGAGAGCAAATTGCCGCTGGAAAATCTGCTGCTGAATCTGCGCGTCTTGAAATCTGACGAACGAGGCGCATTTCCCACAGTCGCTGGATTGTTGGCCTTTGGCAAAAACGTACAGAGTTTTTTGCCCGGCGCGGAGATTCAGACTGCGTACTACCGCGGCGATTCGCGCACGAGCGAGGTCCTCGATCAAAAGACCATTCGTGGAACGGTGGTCGAGCAAATTGAGAGCGCCGTCGGCTTCGTAAAGAACAATATGCGCGTCGGTTCCGTGATCCAAGGCGCCAAGCGTATCGAATTCCCGGAATACTCATTGGAAGCCGCGCGAGAGGCAATTACGAATGCGGTCGCCCATCGCAATTACAGCTTGACGGGAAGCGGCATTCGCTTGTTCATGTATGTCGATCGTCTCGAAGTGTTGAGTCCGGGAGGGTTGCCCAATACTCTGACATTGGAGAACATCAAGCTCGTGCAGTTTGCCCGAAATCAGCTCCTCGCTTCGTATCTCACCGGCATGGGCTATATGGAAAAACGCGGGGAAGGCATTTTACGGATGATCGACTGGTCGCGGCAAAATCAGGCGCCGGAGCCGAAATTCGAATTGCCTGCGGAAGAACTGTTTCAAGTAACGCTGTTCAAGCGCGTTTCCGCAACGACGCATTATCAACCTTGAATTTTTAGGAGAGAAAACATGCCCTCATTTGACGTCGTCAACGAAGTTAATTTGCAGGAAGTCGACAACGCCATCAACAATACCAAAAAAGAGTTGGCGAACCGCTACGACTTTCGCACTTCCAAAACCACTATCGAGTTGGATAAGAAAGAAGGCAAGATCAACCTGCACACGGAAGATGAGATGAAAGTGCGCGCGCTGCAGGAAATGCTCGCAGTGAATTTGTCGAAGCGCAAAATTGATCCGCGCGCAGTGGAGTTTGGCAAGGTGGAGCCTGGCCAGGGCCAGAGCGTGAAAGTCGAAATCAAAATCAAGCAAGGGTTGGATAAAGACTCGGCGCGCGAGATCGTGAAGCTCATCAAAGACACCAAACTGAAAGTGCAGGCTGCGATTCAAGACGAGCAGGTGCGCGTGACGGCGAAAAAGATCGATGATTTGCAGGCCGTCATCAAAATGCTGCGCGAGAGCACCGCCCTCAAAGTGCCCCTGCAATTCGTGAACATGAAGAGCTGAAATGACTACGCCCTATCGCCATGTTCCCTATCAAGCGCCGCGTTTTGCACCGGAAGAAATGCAGCGCCGCGCGCACGAGTTCTATGAGTTCATGAATTTGCGCCGCAGCGTGCGTATCTTTTCGGATCGCCCCGTCCCGCGCAAGCTCATCGAGTTGGCCATTATGACGGCGAACACGGCGCCCTCGGGCGCGCATCGCCAGCCGTGGTTTTTCGTGGCCGTGAATGACCCGGAGCTGAAAAGGCAAATTCGTATTGCTGCCGAAAAAGAGGAGCGCGAGAGTTACGAAGGCGGACGCATGCCTGCGGAATGGCGCGCGGCGCTCGCACCGTTGGGCACGGACTGGCACAAACCCTTTTTGGAAATTGCGCCGTGGCTGGTGGTATGTTTCAAACAAAGCTATGGCGTGGATGCGAATGGCGAAAAATTTACGAACTATTACGTGAACGAAAGCGTGGGCATCGCATGCGGCCTATTCATCGCAGCCATTCACAACATGGGCCTCGTGACACTCACGCACACGCCCAGCCCGATGGGATTTCTGTCCACGCTGTTGCAACGCCCCGAGAATGAGAAGCCGTACATTCTATTTCCGGTGGGCTATCCCGCGGAGCAAGTCGAGGTGCCGGATATTAAGCGTAAGAAATTGGAAGAAATTGTGCAGTGGAATTTGGCGGAAGGGATTTGAGGCCGCCTCTTCGAGAATTGCTGCTCAAAGCGCAAAGCATTCCGAACGCAGGCGGCTGGCGTCAACGATCGAGACTACGATAGCGGCTGCGGAAATAGAGCAGCGGCGCTCCTTCTGCACCATGGCCGAGCGCGACCACTTCTCCGACAAAGATCGTATGGTCTCCGCCCTCATGGGTCGTGGTCAGTTTGCAATCGATCCAACTCAAGACGTCTTCCAAAATCGGCGCGCCGGTTACGGCTTGATGATATGCGGCCGCGGCAAAACGTTCTTTGCCATCAAGATGATTCTGCGCAAAACGCTCGGCGAGGGGCTGCTGCTCCGCACGCAGGATGTTGATCGCGAAGCAACCGCTCGCAGCGATGAGATCATGGCTTTGCGCTCTCTTATCCACGCAAACCAAAACCAGCGGCGGGTTCAGCGACAGCGAGCAAAACGCATTCGCGGTCAAACCGTGATTTGCCTCGCCTGCACGCGTCGTCACGATCGTCACGCCGGTGGCGAACGCGCTCATGGCTTGGCGGAATTCAGCCGGCGAAATCGAGGCGGAAGATGTTTGCATCTTATTCTCAGTGGTTACGTATAGTCACAGCGAAAATGCTCGGCTTTTGCACGGCCGCAATATAGGCGCATGGACGGCAAAATGCAAGTCAGCAAAAGCCTTGACATTCAGTGCGTGAATCCATTTATTTTGCAGCAAGTTCGGAGGTAAGAATGAAATATGATCGCAACACCATCGTGCTGGGCGGTGTCCTCATCGGGCTCGGGCTGTTGTTCCTTGCCATCAATTTTTCCGATTATGGCTGGGAGCAATTCTGGCCGGTGGTCTTTATTGCGGCCGGCTTGGCGTTTCTCAGCGCGTATATCGTGGATCGTCGTAATTATGGTTTCCTCATGCCCGCCACTATTTTGACGATTTATGGCGTGCTCTTTCTAGGTTGCGCATTGACCGATTGGTATTATATGGAAGAGTGGTGGCCTACTTTTATCGCCGGTCCGGGTTTGGGATTGTTGGCCATGTATTTCGGCGGCAAGCGCGAAACCGGATTGCTCGTCCCCGCAACGATTCTGCTCGGCCTCGCCTCGATTTTTTATTTCGTCTTCGGGCCATTGCAAGCATACGAGCGCTACTGGCCGGTTTTGTTGATTCTGGTGGGACTAGTTTTGTTGCTGCGCCGCCGCGAAGGGACGCCGCAATCGCCGCCGCAGTCGTTCTAAAGTTGAAAATTGAAATATTGGAGTATTGGAAAAGCGCAATGCGAAATTCCAATACTCCTTTTCTATTTTAAGCAAATCAGACTTTCCTCTTGGCGCCTTCATTTGACCTTTGATCATCCACGTGTTTCGTCTGCGCATTCGCACTCTTCTCGTTCTGTTTCTGATTCTGCAAGTCAGCGTGGTGCTCGGGCTCGCCGGATTCTATTTGCAGTGGCAATTGCGGCGGCAACTCGAAGCGGAGCTGGCGAAGCGCTTGATCAGTTCCGCGAATACGGCCGCGCACCTCGTGCATTCCGCGGTGGGTACCTCCGCGGTCATCAGTCTGCTTCCCGGCGATGAAGAAGCGCGCGCGATCAAAAGCCTGCAACGCTGGCTGCTGCCGTTGCTCAAAAGCGGCGGGCTGGCGCGTGTGCTCATCTTTGACCGCAACCATCGCGTTTATTTTGACAGCCAGCGGCAACTTCCCATCGGCAGCGAATACGTGCGTTTGCGTTTCGATGAGAATGAAATAAACACGGCATGGCAAGGCGAGGCCGTTGCCGCAAAACTATTCGTCGCTGCCGCGGCGCAGCCCTTCAAAGCTGCATATGCGCCGTTGTATGAAAACGAGCGCATCGTTGCCCTCCTCGGCGTGGAAGGCAGTGCTGCGGCTTTGGCTGTGGTGGCCGAGACGCGCAATGTGCTGTGGAGCATCGCGCTCTTGGGGTTGCTCGGCGCTGCGCTGAGTGGATTGTTCTTCGCGCGCCGCATTACCGGGCCGCTGGAGAGCTTGCAAAAGGCCGCGACTGCCATCGGCGCGGGTGTGGGCGAAGTCAATCTCAACCTCAAAGGCACGGAGGAAATCACCATTCTTGCGGCCACGATGGAGCAAATGCGCGCTGCCATCGCACAACGCGAACAAAGCTTGCGTTTGATGCTCGCCGGCGTCGCTCACGAAATTCGCAATCCGCTCGGCGGCATCGAGCTGCACGCCGGCTTGCTCGAAAGAGACGCGCCCGCAGAGTTGAAAGCGCGCGTGCAGAAAATTCGTGTGGAAGTGCGGCGCCTGGAAAACATCGTGCGCGATTTTTTGGATTATGCCCGGCCGCAGGAAAGCCATTTGCAAAATGTGCTTTTGCGGCCGATCGTTGAGGATCTGCGCGAGCACCTGCAGCCGCAATTTCCACAAATTGGCTGGCAAATCGAAATTGCCGAACCCCTGGCCGTGCACGCCGATGCCGAGCAATTGCGGCGCATGTTGCTCAATCTCCTGCGCAATGCGATTGAAGCCATGGCGAACACCGGGGTGCTGAAAATTTCTGCCGCTCCGCATGCGCGCGAAGTCGCGATCGACGTGATTGATAGCGGACCCGGCGTTCCAGCCGAAGTGCGAGAAAAAATTTTCGATCCGTTTTTCACGACGCGCGCGCAAGGCAGCGGTTTGGGCCTCGCGCTCGTGCGGCAGTTGGCAGAACAAAACCACGGGACAATTCGCCTACGGCCCGCGCGCGAAGGCAGCGGCGCGCACTTTCAACTCGTGTTGCCCAAGGCCTAGTGCCCTTATATTCTAGTTGAACACTCCTCCCCAAAAAAGTCATTGCAAAGGCGGCTTCGCTAGCGCCGAATAAATCCTTCGTAATGACATTGCCGAGAAAGCGGCCACGAAAAAAACTCGTTATGAAAAAAAGCTCTCTCCCTACCTACACCGTGTTCATCGTCGAAGACAACGCCTCGATGCGCGAAGGCATCGAGCACGTGGTGCAGCGCTTCGGCTTCCCCACGCAGGTTTTTGACAAGGCCGAGCCCGCGTTGCAGAGATTTTCAGAAGCACCGCCGGACATTATGATTTCGGATTATCGTTTGCCCGGCATGGACGGCCTGGCATTGCTGCAACAGGTGAAGCAACGCGCGCCGGCGTGCGAATTCATTTTGATCACGGCCTATGGCTCCATCGAGCTGGCGGTGCAGGCCATGCAACACGGCGCGAGCGATTTCATCACCAAGCCGTTTTCGCCGGAGGAACTGGCGGTCAAGCTCGAGCGCTTGTCGCAACGCCTCGCGCAGCAGCGCGAAATGGAAAAGCTGCAAGCGCAGAATCTCTATCTGCGCGAACAAGAAGAGAGCAAATACAATTTCGGCGAGATTGTCGGCAGCTCGAATGCGATGCAGGAAGTGTTTCGCGTGCTGCAAAAGGTCGCGCCTGCCGATTCGAGCGTGATCATCTATGGCGAAAGCGGCACCGGCAAAGAATTGGTCGCGCGCGCGATTCACAAAAACAGCCGCCGCAGCGCCGGGCCGTTTATTCGCGTGCATTGCGGCGGCTTGACGGAATCATTGCTCGAATCCGAGTTGTTCGGGCACGAGAAAGGCGCATTCACCGGCGCCATCAAGCGCCGGCACGGCCGCTTTGAGCTGGCGGAAGGCGGAACGATCTTTTTGGATGAAATCGGCGATATTTCTCCGGCCATGCAGGTGAAGCTGCTGCGCGTGCTGCAAGAAAAAGAATTCGAGCGCGTGGGCGGCGAGGAGACCGTGCACGTGGACACGCGCATCATTGCCGCCACGCATCGCGATCTTAAAGCCGAAGTCGAAGCCGGGCGCTTTCGCGAAGATTTGTATTATCGTTTGCACATCGTGCCCATCAACCTGCCGCCGTTGCGCCAGCGCACCGGCGATATTGCGCTTCTGCTCCGGCACTTCCTCGCGAAGATGGAAAAGGAAATTGGCAAACCGAATCTTCGCATCGAGCCGCAAGCGGAGGAGTTGTTGTTGCAGTATCACTGGCCGGGCAACGTGCGGGAGCTGGAAAATCTCATCGAACGTGCCGCGGTGTTGTGTGATGACGGCGTCATCACGGTGACCGATCTTCCTCCTCTTGTTAAAGATCGCGGCGCGGTCTTCGCGTTGCCGGATGACAATCTCGATCTCAATCAAACGCTGGAAGAAGTGGAACGCGCGCTGCTCGAACGCGCGCTGAAAAAAGCCCACGGCGTCAAGGCTGAGGCTGCGCGCATCCTGGGCATTAAAACCACGACGCTCTTGTACAAGCTTGGCAAGTATGGCATGCAAACCGCCGGCGAAGAGGATTGAGCCCGCACCTTCCTCCCTCTTGCCGCTTCATATCGTTGGCTGCGGCCTCGCTAATTAGAGATGACTTCGAATCGCAGTGCCATAGCAAAACGAGAAACACGTGATCCAAATCAGACTTGAGCAACCCGAAGACCTCGCGCACATCCATCTTGTAAACCAACAAGCCTTCACGCAAGAGGCAGAAGCGTTGTTGGTTGATAAACTCCGCGCGCGCGGCAAAGCGGTTTTTTCTCTCGTCGCGTTTGCGGGCCCTCGGCTCGTCGGCCATGTTCTGTTCAGTCCCGTCCATCATGCGTCACACCCAGAAGCAATCCATGCTCTCGGCCTTGGCCCGATGGCGGTGTTGCCGGAATTTCAAAAGCGCGGCATCGGTACGCTTTTGGTCGAAGCGGGCCTTGCGGAATGCCGCAAAGCGCAGTATGATTTCGTCGTCGTGCTCGGTCATCCCGAATACTATCCGCGTTTCGGCTTTGTGCCCGCGAGCCGCTATGGCATCAAGTGCGAATATCCCGTTCCCGATGAAGTGTTCATGCTCATCGAGCTGCGCGCGGGCGCTTTGCAAGGCCGCCACGGCATCGTGAAGTATGAGCCGGAGTTTGATGAAGTTTGATGAAGGCCCGCCATTTTTGAGAAATGACGAGCAACGCGTCCACACTCTGCTTCGGGCTTGCCGCTTACTGTTGTGCTGTGAAGTAGTCGAAGCTCGCTTGCGGCGTGGGCGGAAGTGACGCGGCAACGCTCTGCCGTAAAAAGTGCCTGGCGTTAACAGAAAAGCCCGCGCGCGAGCACGAGCTCACACGCGGGCTTTGTATTCAATCCGTTTCGGCGCGCTACCTAATGATCCACATGCCGCCGACATAGTGATGACCGCAGCGCGGGCCGTGGGCGTGGCCTTTCACGTAATACCAACGATTCCCGTGGCGATAGTGTCCGCAATGCGCGGAGTGCGCGTGCCCGGCTTCTATGACGACTACTTGCGCGTGGCGATGGTGATGCGCCACACAACCAGAGAGATTGAACGTCGCGACCGCGAGCAAGGCCAAACTCGCACTGAGAGTTTTAATTTTACTGATTGACTTCATGACTCACCTCGTAACCAAAGCTCATTGCTGTGCTGCCATACCATTTTATTGTTTGCGATCTTCACGTGTTTCGCGGCGGTCTTCTTTCAGCTCGCGCATATCTTCCGCGACCTCACGCACACCAAGCTGAATCTCTTCGCGCGAAAGCGCCAGGTAGTCGCTGAGCAAAGCGCGCTTCTTTGCCTGCAATACCGGATCCGCAGCTTTGTCCGCATCGATACGTTTTTGCAATGCGATCATTTCCTTCGCAATCTCGCGCTTGCGAGTGAGGATCTCCTCGGCTTTATTGGCGTCGCGCACATCATCGCGGCGATCTCTTCTGTCATCGCGCAAATCGCGGCGGTCGTCACGCAGCGCGCGCTGGTTTTGATCGCCGTCATGCGCTTCGCGGCGCACTTCGCGGCGGGACCCGCGCACTTCAGCGGTCGATTGTTTCGCCTCCCGCTCGGCTTGTTGCGCCTGTACCGCGGTCTCGCGTAAATCACGACGCAGTTCTTCGGCAATTTGCTCTTCCACGCGCTGCAGCGCTGCGCCGTCGCGGCCGGCTTTCATCAAATGATCCCACCGCATGACGAGATCGGATAGCCGATCCAAGTCACGCCGATCGTCCGCCACACCAGCATTGGCTGCGGCCAATCCTTTCTTATCGTCGTGACGCTGTTTGGCATTCGACACTGATTGCGCCGTCGCAGTTTGATAGCTCAACAGGCCGGTGAGCATCAGCAAAAACGCCGCATAACTAGAGACGCGTTTCATGTGTTCCTCCAAGAATTTTTGGTTTTGAGCTCAAGCGCTGGGTTGGTGTTTATTGTTCCATTCAAATCTTTACGATGCACAACGCCATCGTCGCTGCCATGTATTCGGCAACTCCTTTGCCAAGCGATGACAAAGCCTCCATCCCAATCTTTTCGCGGACTGTAGCGGCGTTCTTCCTCTTGTTTGTCCATCCCGGTGCGAAATCGACTTACAAGCTGTACGATTGGGGACATGCAATTGCAGAAAATTCTCCTTGCGCTTTTGTCATGCAGGTCGCAATTTGCAACAGCTTTGTAAGCGCGAAAGCAACGGAATTGAAAACTATTTGCTGAAACTCTCGTAAAGCTTCGCAGCGAGCCTGTGTGAACAGTCGCAAATTTTTCACGAATTTCTGTGAGGCCCAATCCGCTCACTGCGTTTACAACCTACCCTGCGGAGGGATTATGAAAAGCACACGTTTTTTGATGATGCTCTGTCTTGGGCTTGCGTTTTTCCTCAACTGCCGGGAAC
This sequence comes from bacterium, assembly GCA_037444905.1. GTDB lineage: Bacteria > Zhuqueibacterota > Zhuqueibacteria > Zhuqueibacterales > Zhuqueibacteraceae > JABWAN01. The sequence goes on from JBBILN010000025.1 coordinate 19,613, forward strand.
GGCCGCGCGAACCGCGCGAGTCAACTGAACGGCGTTATGAACGCCGCGAAAGGCAAGCTTCCTCTTTAGAGCAGCGCCTAACGCAACAGGTTGCTTTCACCGGCCAGACCGCATTGGTGCTCGACGTGGAGTACACCGGCGGCAACCTCGATCTCGAAGCCAGCGACAAAGATTTGCTTGCAGAATTAGATCTGGCTTATGATCGCGAAGAGCTCCGCCCGGAAATCAATTTTGATTCCACCAGTTCCCCGCCTGTTCTGCAAATTCGCACGCCGCACGATCGGCGCGAGAACATTTCGTTGGACGATCTGCGCACCAATCACTGGCGCATCAAAATTTCCCGCACAGTCGCACTCGAGTGTGAGTTGGATGCCGGCGCCGCGGACGCGTGGCTCAATTTCACCGGCCTGCAATTGGAAGATTTGAATTTGAACGTGGGCGCGGGTGAATTGGAATTGGAATTTCGCGAGCGCAACAGGGCCAAGCCTCGCATGCGCATCAATGCCGGCGCGGCCACGGTGACGGGACACGGCCTCTGCAATGCGAACTTTGAGTTATTCAAATTCACCGGCGGCGCGGGGAAATCCGAACTCTTTTTCGACGGCGATTATGAAGGCGAAGGCCACGTGGAATTGAAATACGGTGTGGGCTTAAATGTCGTGCGGCTCGCAAAAAATCTCGGCGTCAAAATTCGCAAGTCCGGCTCGTTTCTCGCGCCAATGAGCATTCGCGGCTTCGACAAGGAAGGCGACTATTATTTTTCGCCGGATTATGAGCGCGCCACCAATCGCCTTGACTTCGAAATCGAAATGGGCGTCGGGCACACTTCGATCAAGTGGATCGACGAAAGATAGGTTCTCAATCTGTCTGAAGCAGTATGTGCGCCAGCCGATCTGCCTGTGCCGCGCGCGAGAATTGTTCCGTGCTTGAGGTCGCGGCGGGCAGAGTGTTATGATGAAATTCCGCGTAGAAGGCGAGCAGATTTCTCGCGATGTCGTCGATCGCGTGAAACGCGCAATAACGGCACGCGGCGTTTTCCAACAAAATTCTCATGCCTTCAATCTGCTCTCCTATTGCGAGCACGGGCTTGCGCGCCGCCAAGTATTCAAACGTCTTGCTTGGAATAATCGTGTCTGCAACTCCGGCGGTGACGATATAGATCAACACCTCTGCGGCGTGAAAAGCCGCGAGCGCTTCTGCGTGTGAGACATAGCCTTTCCAATTCAAATACGCTTCCAAATCATTCTCTTTGATCCACGTCATAAACTTCCCGGTCAAATCCGCACCGACGAAATTGAGCCGGACCTCTGCGGGCGTGAGCTGCGCCGTCTCCACAAAATGTTTGAAGCCCGTAAGCAAAGTCTGCGGCATGGTGTAACTAGAAATCGAGCCGATGAAAGTTAATTCGAAACGCTCGGCGCGTTCGCGCTGCATTATTGGAAAATCTTCAGGATCGTAGCCGTTTGGAATATAGTGGCTCGTGCCCGGTGCGCGCGCGCCGGTGAGTTCCAGTTTCCGCAGCAACCCGTGCGAGACCGCGGTGAGGACATGCGCTTTGCGAACGATTGCGCGCTCGAATTTCCGCTGCAGAAAGCGGTGCATGAACGTCGGCGCTTGTTTGGTTTCGTCCAAGAGCCACGTATCTCTGAAATCCGCCACCCAACGAATATTGAGCACGCGTGTGAGCAGCCATCCCACCAAATGCGCGGAATGCGGCGGCCCGGAGGTGAGCACGAACGGAATTTTCTGTTTGCGAATTTCCCGCCATGCGCGCCACAATGCAAACGGCGCCCAAAGAATGCGTGCGTCGGGCAGCAGAAACCAGTATAGCAAGCTGCCCAAGCCTCGCTGCCTCGCTTGCGCGGGCGCGTGGTGCTTTCTCAAAAGATAAAACACGCGCGCCGGATCGAGCGAGCCGGCGCGGAGGATATGCACGCCGCGTAATTCTTCCAGCAAGCTTGCATCTTGCGCGTAATAGACGATCGGCTTCACGGTCACCACGCTCACTTGCCAACCTGCGCGTGTGAGATATTTGCTCCATTTCGCCACGCGCTGCGTGCCGCCCATGCCGAGCGGAGGGAAATAATATGCAATGAAGAGGATTTTTTTATTCATCGTGGGGGATTTCGGGCTTTCGGAATTTCAATCTCAAATAACTCTTCGCGCGCTGCAGCTCGGAGGCCTCGAAGAAGCTGAGCAGCCAAAGCAAGAACGGAAAGCTCAAAACCAAACCTACGCGCACCCAAAGGGCCAAAGCCCAGACTTGATGGCATGAGAACAAGAGGCCCGTCGTCAGCAGGATTTTCAGAATTCTTCGCCACTCATATGGAACGGGATAAATTTTTTGCAGGACGAAATAGCCCAACACAGTCATCGTCGCGTAAGCGAGCGTCGTGGCCCAAGCCGCGCCGAGCATGTTAAACTTTGGAATCAAAGCAAAATTCCACACCGCGTTGCTGAGCACGCCGGCCCCGGTGAGCAAAGGCAGGTACATGGTTTTCTCTTCGAGGTGAATGCCGACGAGCAAATTTATGAATACACCGTAGCACCAATAGCCCAACAGAATGACCGGCACGATAACAGTACCCGGCCAATACGCCGGCGCGATAAGTGTGAAGCCGCCAATGCGCAGTCGCACCAGCTCATCGATAAAAAAACTAAAGCCCAGAAAGATCAGCGCACAGACCGCGATGAAGTACGTCATGACGCGTGCATAAAGTGCGCGCACGTTTTCCGTTTGGGCGACTCGCAACGAGAATGGCATCCACGCAAAGCGAAACGCCGCGATGAGCAGGCCCATTACGATGCCCAAGCGATACCCCGCGGAATACACGCCCACGGTTTTGAGATCAGTGAGCGCATTCAAAATGTAGCGATCCATATTGTCGATCGCGACGATGCCCAGCGTGGAGGGCAGATACGGCAAACCGTAGCGCGCGAGTTTCGCGCAGGTCGAGCGCACAATTTCAAATTGCAAACGGCGCATGCTGGTGGGCAGCAAAGTTAAAAATGTGAATGCCGAAGCCGCCAAGTTGGCTTCCAAAACGCCCGTGAGGCCGCGCTGCAAATGCACCAAAAAAAAGTAGCTCAGTGCCACGTTCAATACGACATTGAGAAATTTGTGCAATGCAAATAAGTGGGAACGCTCTTCCGCGCGAAAGAGTAGAAATGGAAACGCTGACAAGGCATCGCAGCACAAAATGCCGGCGCAGATGAGCAGCAAAACGGCGCGAGTGCTATCCCCCATTATCGCTCGTGACAAGGGTTCCGCCCACACCCAGTGCACCAAAGAAAAAAATATCGCCACGGCGGCCACCAACCAGAACGCCGTGCTAAAAACGCGGCGTTTCTCCGCAGTATCCTGCGCCAGAACGTAGTATCGCAGAAACGCAGAGTCAATGCCGAAGCCGTAGATAATCGTCATCGTCGCCAAATAACTGAAGAGCAAACTCAGCGTGCCGAATTCTTCTTGAGACAGCGTGTGCGTGAAAAGAGGCAGGAGAATAAAACTAACTGCACGCGAGAGGATGTGTCCTACGCCATAAACCAAGGTGTGCTGCGTTAGCCTGCGGATGTTCGCGAACATGGGGCGCAATATATCGTGCTATAAAATTGAATGTCAAGTTGTTTCTCATGACGTACGTAATACCTCAGTTACAGGTGGAGTAGCGCAGGCATCCTGCCTGCAGACAAGGATGTCTGCGCTACGTTTTCCAGCAATAACTGAGGCATTACTGATGTACGTTATACCTCGGTTAAATGTGGTGCCGTCCGGCTTCAAGGCAATGCGGCGCCGCGCTTGCTTTTTGCTTTTTCGCTGCTCGTTCTTGAGAGCCATCTCCGTTTGTTTACCGAGGGGTGCAGTCCACCGCGCTGACTTATAGCGCTGCGCAGATTTCAAAAAGCAAAAGCCCGCGTCCCGGCCTGATGATAACCGTTCAAGCCGAGGCGCTCATGTTCCCGGCCGCAAGCCATCTCATTCGCAGAGGCCGCCTTGGTAAACAAGCAGAGCAGAACCCTCGGTGAAGCAGCGACACAACATAAAAGAATTTTTGCTTTGTTTGGAATGACGCGACCGTTGTTGAGTCAACCCTAATCAAAGGAGCTGCGCTATGGTGCCAACGCATGCCCGCGCCAAGTTGGGCTTGGCAGATTTGCAGTTTATCGTGTCCTCATTGTGTCGTGCGGGGGAAAGAGAAACGACTTTATTTAAGCTGCTCAGAGATGCGGAAGTACGCGAGGCAATGCTGGAGCATCCGCGTTTGTTGGAGTGCCTCTTGGCAGCCCGGCAACCGCTCGCGATCTCGCCGTTTTTGTATTTCTATCTGCTCGTGCGCCAAGCGCTCAAGGATTTTGCGATCGACGACCGCGACGTTGCCGAATACGTCGCCAACCTGCTCGCAGAATTTGGCAAGAGCGGTCGTGCGCAGCGCATTGATGAGCACGCGACGAAAGAGTATCGCTACCTCGTGGACATGATGAGTGCTTTGCTCACCGCCAATTCTGAGCAAACATTCCATCTGCGCAGCCATTTGGGAGATTATGCGTTGTTCCTCACCGGACTTTTTCCCGCCCACATTTATCATCGCGCCAAATACCATCCGCCCGCGCCGGATTTCAGCTACTATGAAACGGTGGGCAGCAATAGTTTTCGCCTGGCGGCACAACATGCGGAAGCCGAGCGTTTGCGTTTGAACGAAGTGTTGGAGCTGCTGGGCCGGCGTTTCAAACGCGTGCGTTTGGCATTGAATCACGCCGCGGAAAATTATATGCACCTGGATCGCAACGCGAACAATTGGGATCGCGTGCAGCGTCGCGTCGAGCAATTCATCTCAGAGCAGCGCGGAGAAACTTGCGAGCCATCGGATTGGACCGACTAAGCGCAGCGCGGCTGCAGTAAATACCCACCACAATAGCGCGCACGGATTTATCCAGATAAAAAATATTGGCGTTTCGCGTCCCGAGGACGCAACGAAAAATCTTTTCGGCCACGCTGCCGCGAACCAATGGGGTTGGCATCGTCTCGCAAGAAAACATTGCGTCTGCGCGGAACTGGGAATCGCATCTGTGAGATACTGCGTGTCGAGGGAATTTCTTTATGCAGTTAAACCAAGGGGAGAGAGTTACAGAGCAAGCTGCGCACACGTGCGCGCAGCTCTTCTAGCAAAAAAGGTTTGGGGAGAAAATCCGTGTGAGGTTCTTCCAATGCTTTGCCGAGTTTTTCCGCGTCTTTGAATCCGCTGAGCAACAGCACGGGGATGTGCGCAATCGCGCCGTCCGTGCGAATCAAATGCAACGCTTCGAGTCCGCCCATATCGGGCATTACCACATCCAGCAGGATCAAGTCCGGCATTTCGCGGCGGATCGCGGTCAAGCCCTCTCGCCCGTTTCTCGCCTCGACGACTTCATAATTGTCGCGCCGCAGCGTGTGCCGTATCAAATGGCGGATGGGCGCCTCGTCATCGATCGTGATGATTTTTATGTGGCGCGAAGCCGTTTCGTGTGCTTCTGGCAAGGAAGAACTCATGCGCGATAATTTAAGTTAAACCCATTTCACTGCCGATCAAACGTGTGAAACAAGCTGCACGCGCTCGTAAAAAATCTCCGGCGTGCGCAACAAACGTAAGACTCGATTTTCTATTTCCCCCGCGGGCTCGCCTTCAGCAACAGGAAGCGAGCTGATCCATGCGCGGTTCTGCTGAAACCAGCGTGCGGCAATCTCCATGTGGTCTTGCGACGTGCTCTTCGTTGGAGAATCTTGCGCGCCTTGCTGCAAATATTTTGCAATGGCCTTGCGGAGGCGCTGTTTGGGAATACGCGCAAGATTGACGGGCAGGCGGTTCAGATTTTGAGCAGAAAGAAAATAAATCATGACCCGTCCTTTGGTCGCATGAGGTGTTGGCGGGCGCATTGGCACCAAGAATATACCGCGCAGTTTTTCCGGCTGCGTAGCCGCTTGCAAGTAAACATTGTGCTGGCGATTGATAGACGGGCGGAGGCGTTTGATCAAAGCCTGTTCGCGCAACAGAGCTTCCAGTTCCGTATCATGAACTTCATAGTGCAGCCGCGCGACGCGTTCTCGAATCTGTTGCAGCTTGGCCTCGTCCACAACGCCGTTTGCAAAATAGCTGCCCACGCGTGCCCTCAAATTCGCGGCTTTGCCCACGTAAATCACCCGCTGCTCGCGATCACGCATGACATACACACCCGGCGCCTCCGGCAGATCGGCAACATACTTCTCATCGAATTCATACTGCGAAAAATCCGGACGCAGCGCGCGGCGCGCATAATGCGCGATTTGCTGCCAGCTTCGCAAGCCGTTTTCCAAACAACGCGGCCGCAGGGCCTCCCAAATTTCTGCGTGCGCGTGCAATTGATCTTCCCAACTCTCACTGCGCAGTGGCTGTTGAAACAGCTCGCGATAAATCGCCTCCAGCTTGGGCTTGCGAGGCAATCGCAAAAGATTGCGCGCCAGATTTTGCAAAGAGACGGTCGTCGGTGGCAGCCATGCTGCGGGCGTGTTGCCGGCGATTTTGCGCAGCACCGCACGTACGGCAGCTACATTCCACGCGAGCAGCACACGCGTTTGTATCTTCGGGAAGTCGCGCTGCAAAAACTCTGTGCGGGATAATGTCGCAATGCCGCTGTTTTCTTCCCGTGCCTGCCCGTTATTTGTCAAAACGACTTCGACGAATGTATGTGAGGTGTTTGGAAGTTGCATCCAACCCAGCGCTAGGCGGCTCGCATCTGCGATGGCACTGGCGCGCATGGGAGTGAATACGAGGCACGGCGGCTCGAGCGTATGGTCAACGCGCGCATCTTGGGTTTGAGTCAGATGCCAATTCCCAACGCCGTCGGAAGCGAAGCGCTTGTCGGTCTTGAGCAATCCTTCGAGGACTCGTTCCGCAGAGGCTGGTGTGGTGTTGCGCATGCGCAAAACGTGGGACGCAATTGCCATGCTCGAAGCATGCCCGCCACAGCGTTCGATAAAGTTGCAAATTTGGTCTTGCATGGGAGACAAAAAAGGGCGCTGCACTCTGTTCGACGAAAAGACTTCGAGAACCTCAAAGCCAAATCGTAAGACAAAATCGCAGTCGCCCGAAAAATATTGTCCTCATCATACCCAACTCCTGCGCACGATGAGTTCGTGGTTTGACAGAATTATTTAGGCGTTGGCAAAATAGACGAGCGGCTGTATAAAGTCAAGGGGAAAAACGGAGCGCTAGCCGACCCGTTTTCAGCATCTTGCTTTTTTTTGCCTTGTCGCTGCGCGTTGCTGCGTATCATCTGCGCTTGTTTACCGAGGCGGCTAGTTCGCCTAGCTGACTTGCAGCGCTGCGCAGATTTCAGAAAGCAAAAGTCCGCACTTCATGAAGCTTGACGAATGCTAACGCTCAGACAACGGCCATGTCACTTCCCCGATTTTGCATTGAGGTGACCGAACCTGCAGTTTGCAGGGCCGGAATGCCTTGTTCAAATCACCGACTGCAAGGATAATCGGGGTTTGACGTTTTTGATGTGCAAAACTCAGGAGCTTAACGCTTCGCTTTGGGAATGACCAATTTCAACCCGCTATGCGTTTCCGAAAAGCTCACCACCTTCACGTCGACCAAGTCCATGGTCAACGCCGCGGCGCGCACCGTGTCCTCTTTGAGGTGCGCCTGTCCCTTCGGCCAGATCACCCAAATCGCGCCGTCTTTTTTGATGGCCTCGCGCAAAGTTGCGAGCCGGGCGAGCGCTTTGGCTTCATTCACGCCAAAGAAAATCCAGTCGGAATTTTTCGCCGCTCTTGCTTTCGAAATATTCTGCGTGCGTTCTTGCAACTGCTGCCAGAAACTCTCTGCGGTGATACCCAACACCGAAACTTTTTGATTCGGTTTCACGCCGAGCTTGTCGATCAGACTTTTGGGATAGCGAATTTTCAACGCCCACTTCTCGGCTTCTTTGCCCAAATTGAACAGCGCCACGCCTTTCGAAAACTTAATGCGCAGACGCCCTTGTTTGGCTTCATATTCTTTGATGCCCGCCAGCGGAATGTCGAGTTTGAATGCGCCGCGGAAAGTCAGCGCGTTCATATCCAAGTGCGCTTTGCCTTCGGAGCTTTGTTCTCCGAATTGCGCCAGACAAGTCGCCTCCAATCCCATCGCGTTGCTCCTCATTTTTCTTAAATCGGATTACCTGCTGTTGCCCACAAAACCCCAAAGACCCGCAAAGAGCGTTTCATGAAAAATAGAACGGATGAAGCGAACAAAGCTTGTTCTGCCTCGTCATAAAAAAATCCCCTTCTCAAAAACTCGAAGGGGATTTTTAAAATCAAAAAGCCGGTTGTCAAAACGCTGGTTCAATTGCTCACGGCTTTGAGCGCATTGATGACGCCGCCCGTGACGGTCTTGCCTTGCAAGCCGGCCGAAGGTTCGACCGAGTTCATCAATTTTGCTTTCAACTGTGTGTCGGTCAAATTCGGAAACTTCGCCAGAGTCAATGCTGCCACGCCCGTAACGTGCGGGGTCGCCATCGAAGTGCCGGAGAAAGTGGAGTAGGTGTTGTTCGGGGTGGTGCTATAAATATCTTTGCCGGGTGCACCCAAATCAACGGTGGTCGCGCCATAGTTCGAGCCGGGAGGATCGGTGACGGAGCCGTTGCAGCCGCACAAGCCGGGGGTGCCAGTGGAACCCCAAAGTGCGCGGTCACCTTTATGATCAATCGCTGCGACCGCCAGCACGTTGGGCACGTCATAGTTCGAAGGATAATTCGCCGTGGCGTCGTTGTCTGTGCCGTTGTTGCCGGCCGCAGCCACGAAAAGTGAGTTGGCTTGATCTGCAGCTCGAATGGCGTCTTCCAAAGCTTGCGAACGGCCGCCGCCGCCCCAACTGTTGTTGGTGACGTTCACGCCAAAGCTGTTGGCATAGTTGATGGCTTCGATGGCCGCAGAAAGCGAGCCCGAGCCGCTGCCGGTCAAAAACTTCAACGGCATGATTTTCACTTTCCAATTCACGCCGGCCACGCCAACGCTGTTGTTGCCCACGCCGCCAATGGTGCCGGAAACGTGGGTGCCGTGGCCATTATCGTCGAACGGATCGTTGTCATCGTTGGCGAAATCCCAGCCGCGCCAATCATCGACGTAGCCGTTGCCGTCATCGTCGATGCCGTTGCCCGTGTTCGGATCGTTGGGGTCGGCCCACGCATCTTCGCCGGGGTTCGTCCACATGTTCGCCGCGAGATCGGGATGTTTGTAATCCACGCCGGTGTCAATGACGCCGACGACGATGCTGGTGTCGCCTTTGGTGATGGCCCAGGCTTCCGGCGCATCGATGTCGGCATCGGCAGTGCCGCCGGTTTGGCCGGTGTTGTTCATGCCCCAAAGCTTATTGAAGTCCGGGTCATTGGGCGTGTCAAAAGCATAGTAAAGGTAATTCGGCTCGGCATACTCAACGTTCGCCTCGGCTTTCAGGCTTTCGACGAGCTGCATGACGTCTTTGCCGGTATCGGCTTTTACGACGAAGATTTGATTGCCCGGCACGCTGTCGCTCATGGTTAAGCTCATTTTCGCGAGCGAGGCCGTGACTTCTCCCGCCGCCGCGGTTTTGAATTTGACCACGACTTCACCCGGCACGAACAGGGGCCGCGTTTCCCGTTGCGGTGTTTGCGCGCTGAAGATCATCAGCAACAGAAACACGGCAAGCAGACTCCACCACTTTTTCATAGATCATCCTCTTAGTTGAACTTTGAAAACACGCGCCTGAATTATCAGGCAGGAAAGATAAGTAGGCGATGCAAGCTTTATGAATGTTTCATCGCGTTCAGAACCGTCTCCACCTCGCCCTCCAATTGCTGCAAAACGGCGCGCAACTCTTCATGCGATTTGAGCGTCAAATCTTCTTTCGCGCTGATTGGGAGGCGCAAAACCTTTTGCGCAAACTGAATTTTGCCGATCAACTCGCCTTTGGACAGGCCTTGCGAAACACCTCTGCCATAAATTTGCTTGCCTATGGTAGTTTCTTCAAGCGGAGTAAGATTCAACATGGCAATCACATCTTCTGCGGTTAAATCAGTAAACATCTGTGCCATGACGCTGACGAGCAATGCCATCAAGTACTTTTCTCGGCTCTCGGGCAAATGGAGCGATGGAATCTGTTTGCACGACGAACGCCCCACGGTTTGCTCAGTTGAATGGACACGAAAGGGAGCGAATACTCTTGCGCGTCAATTTTGCTTTTCCGGAATGCGATATTCCAAATTCGGCTCGGCGTACTCGACCTTCGGATCGGCTTGCAACTGTTTGATCATTTCCTGCGCGGTTTTGCCCGCAGGAACGCGATAGACGCGCACACCGATGCCGCGCAGCTCGCGAATTTTTTGCAAGCCTATACCCGTCGTGAATGCACTTGCGGAATCTTCCGAAACTGAGGCTTTGAATTTTACAAGGATCTCTTGCACCTCGGCGACTTGCGCAGCTTCACGTGGCTGCACGCGATCCTCGCTCGACTCGCCACAAGGACCGAAATTCAACATGAGACAAGCGGCCAATATAAGAGCATGAGGAACGGAACGCATAACTTTACCCTCAACAGCATGAGTGGCGTGGTTGATTCGATGCAAAACTACGGTAACCACAAAATTCGCGGATGTCAACAGGTTTTTCTAGTTGCGCTTCGCGCTCCAGAGTGATCCCAAAATCCGCGTTTGTTTGGCTTCCAGCAAAGCCTTGTGGTTGAAAATGATCACGCCTTGCGACGGCGGATCGAGCGCGCTCAACACGGCCGCGGCAAACGTATCGTCCGAAACGCGATGCTCCTTGCCCAAGTCACTTTGAATGATCGGCCACACTGGTTTGCTCGTTTCTCTTGCGGTATATTCCACGAAGCGCGCGATCCACTCCACTTCTCGACTGCACAATTCGTGATAGAGCATGGGCGAGAAGACGTCCGCGTGTTCGCGCAGTTTGCGATAGTCCTGTCCGAATACTTCTATCATAGCCGCATTAAACTCGTCGCGTTGCCACGGCACCACGAACAGCCCCAATGTGGCGTTTGCGTTTTTCTTGGCGATGATTTCTTTGGCTTGTCTCACGAAATCGGCGATCACATTGCTGGTATAATTGCGCCACGCGCTGCGATGATTTGCTAAAATCCAAGCGGCTTTTGTGGCATTATCCAAATCGCGTGTGCTCATCGAATCTGCGGAAGCGTTTAAGCTCAAGGGCGGAAGGTCGGCGGGAAATGCAATGCCGGTCGTGCGCGAAAAATCAGCCAGAGTCGAATCACAGAAACAAGTGCGCTGGAGCTTCGGCCGGGGCTCTTCCCAAAAGCCGCTGAAGCGGATGAAGTCGAGCCACACGCCATCGTAGCCTGCATCGAGGCGTTGTGCCAACGTACGAAGAGCACGCGGCCAATACCAACGTTGCGTGGGACAAATACCATGGCCCGGTTGCGGCGCCAAGAGTTCGCCCTCATTCGTCATGGGCCGCAAATGCGGATAGCGTTTCCACAAGGAATGATCGCCGAACACGTTGACGGTTGCGTAGACTTTGATATTCGCGTCGTGCAACGCGCGCAGCAGCTCCGGCGGGAGGTTATTGCTGAAAACTGCGTTCGCGCCCAGTTCTTGCAATGCGGCCACAGTTTCTTGCGGGGTGCCGCCAAATGCACCAACGGCTTCAAACCCCCATAAAGCGCGGGTCGGTTGCGCCGCAAGCGGTTTTGCAAAGAGAGTAACGCCGAGCACAAGGAGAAGAGCGTAAAGAGGAAGAGGTTTCATAGTCCTAAAGTTGAGTTTGTCCTGAATGCTATTCTTCTGAATGAGAATGGTCAAAGCCGGAGCGCAGAATTGCAGCGCTAAAGCAAAGCCTCCGCTAAAATTTCGATCGCGTGTTTGGCTTTGCGGCCCGTGCCGTGCTCGATTTGATGCCGGCAACTGAAGCCGTTCGCGACCACACGCTGGTCTTGCGGCAACTTGTTTACTTCGGAGAATAAGCGCCGCTCGCCGATCTTCATGGAAATGTCGTAATGCTTCTTTTGATAGCCGAATGCGCCGGCCATGCCACAGCAACCGGAATCCACTTCGTTGACAAAGCAGCCCGCGGCTTGTGCGAGCGCGTCTTTCGAGGCCGTGGTTCCAAACAGAGCTTTGAGATGGCAGTGGCCGTGATACAAAAGAGTTTGCTGCAGCTTTTTGAATTTCGCGCCGTGCTTCTTTTCATCCCAATTGCGCACGACGAATTCTTCCACCAAAAAGAAATTTTCCGCCACACGCCGGGCTTTGGGCAAGTCGCGCACGAAATCCAAATAATCTTCTTTGATCGCAGACACGCAACTCGGCTCGCAGCCCACGAGGGGAATGTTTTGCTCGGCGAATTCCGCCAAACGATCAACCACCATTTCCGCTTGTCCACGCGCCGTGCGCAACAGTCCGTTCGAAATGAGCGCGCGGCCGCAGCACCCCGCATTCGCGAGCACGACGCGATAGCCCATGGCTTCGAGCACCCGCACCGCCGCAATGCCGATTTCCGGCTCATGATAAGTCAGATACGTGTCATTGAACAAAGCCACGAGCGGGCGCTGCGCCTCGCGGTTCTGCGCCGCCTCGTGTTTTTTGAACCACTGGGTAAACGTTTCGCGCGCATACATGGGCAAATCGCGGCGGCCATCGAGACCGAGAAACGTCTGCAATAATTTTTTCACGACACCGTTTTTCAGCATGCGATTCGCGAAGCCCGCAAAAGGCGCGGCAAATTTGCCCAGCAAATCCGGGCGCGAAAACAACAGCGTCGAAGGCGGAATCACGTGCTCATCATAATAATGCGCGAGAAATTCGTACTTCAGCTTCGCCATGTCCACATTCGAGGGGCATTCCGCTTTGCAGCCTTTGCATGCGAGGCACAGCTCGAACACTTCATACAGGCGTTTGTCGCCGAAGCCCTGCAGCCCGAATTTGCCCGTCATTGCGGCGCGCAAGGCATTCGCGCGGCCACGCGTGGAATGTTCTTCATCGCGCGTGACCATGTATGACGGGCACATCGTGCCGCCCAACACTTTCCGGCATTCGCCCACGCCGGTGCACATTTCCACGGCGCGCTCGATGCCCCCGTCTTCGAGATAATGAAAGTGCGTGTGCATCGGGTGCGGATGATAGTGCGGCCCGACGCGGAGATTTTCCTCGATGCCTTGCGCGTCCGTAATCTTACCGGGATTGAGCAGGCCTTGCGGATCGAAGGCTCGTTTAATTTCTCGGAATGCTTGATAGAGCTTGGGCCCGAAGAATTTTTCATTCAAATAGCTGCGCACCAAACCGTCGCCGTGCTCGCCGCTCATCATGCCGCCGTATTTCAACACCAAATCGAGCACGCCTTCGGAAATGCTGCGCATGATTTTGACGTCTTCCGCCTGCTTCAGATTGAGAAACGGCCGCACGTGCGTCAGCCCCACGCTCACGTGCGCATACATCGTCACCTCGCGCTGATGGCGTCGCACCAGCTCGACGACCTCGCTCAAGTATTGCGGCAACACCGCCACGGGCACGGCCGCGTCTTCAATGAATTCCGTGGGCTTGAAATCACTTTTCAGGCCTTGCAAAAGCCCGAGGCTGGCTTTGCGCACAAACCAAACGTTGGCCTGCTCCTTTGCGCCCACTGCGCGCGTACACGCATAGGCGCGGCGTTGCGTAATCAACTCCGCGTGAGCTTGTTCCATGCGCGCCGCCACTTCCGCGGGCGTGTCGCCGAAGAACTCGATCATCAGCAAAGCCTCGGGCTCACCTTCGACAAACGTGCAATATTTGCGGACTTCCAAATTTTTCGCAGCCAAATCCAGAATGGGGCGGTCGAGCAGCTCGACCGCGGCCGGTTGATGTTTCAAAAGCGGCTCGACCGCGCGCACGGCATCGAAAATGTCTTTGAAATGCGCCATCAACAACGCCGTGGCTTTCGGCAAAGGTTCGAGGCGGATTTTGGCTTCGGTGATGAATGCCAGCGTGCCGGCGCTGCCGCAAATAAGTTTGGCGAGATTCCAATTTTCTTCTTCCAACAAGAGATCGACATTGTATCCGCCGGCGCGGCGCATCACTTTCGGAAAGCGCGCGCGAATTTCATCAGCATTTTCGTTGACCAAGCGCCGCACTTCGCGATAGAGGTTGCCCTCAAAATCCTGCTGGCCGCACTTCTTGTCATACTCTTGCGGAGTGAGCGCTTTGAAATCCACCACCTCGCCGTTTGCCAGCACGGCGCGCAGCTCCAACACTTGATCGACGGTCTTGCCAAACACGATGGAATGCGTGCCCGCGGAGTTGTTGGCAATCATCCCTCCCACGGTCGCGCGGCTCGAAGTCGCAACGTCCGGCGTGAAATGCAAATCATAAGGTTTGAGCTGCGCATTCAATACGTCGCGCACAATCCCCGGCCCGACGCGCGCCCAGCGCTCTTCCACATTGAACTCGAGCAGCGCGTTCATGTATTTCGTGCAATCGAGCACGAGCGCTTCGCCCACCGTTTGCCCGGCGAGACTCGTCGCGCCGCCGCGCGGCAAAATTGGGGCGCCATACTTCGCTGCCGTGCGCAACGTCTGCACCACGTCGTCTTGATCACGAGGAATGATGACGCCGATGGGCGGGATTTCGTAAAGGCTCGCGTCCGTGCTGTAGAGATGGCGCATGAGCGCCTCGAACGAAACTTCGCCGTGAATCTTGCGCCGCAATTCCGTTTCGAGTCGCTGCAGAGAGGAAGGAGACATATGGAGGTGTTCTGAGGTTTGAAAAACCTATCCGTTTCGGCGATGTCACATCAACGCAGTCTGGGCATCATTTTTTAAGCGCGACAATATAGAATTTCCCGCGCAAGAAGCAAACGGATTTCACCGCCGGCGTTTTGATGTAAAACTCCTGCAACGCGCGAAGTGATTTGCCGCTTGCATTTGCGGTTGCCGCGTTGCACTTTTGGCCGCGCCAGTTTGATTCGTTCACAGAAATGCAAATCCTACGGAAATGAATTTAGTGTTGCGACAACTGCATGCTTTCTTAATTCCCTTTTTGAGAGGGGGGAATACGTTGTGCAAATTCACTTGGCTTGAAACATATGGGGTTCGGGGGGTGTTTCTGATTTCCAAGATGTGGATTGCATTCCGCTTGTTTCCTTTAGATTTTTTCTGCAATGCGGTTTTCAACTCTGTTCATGGCACCGGCGACACCCCCCTAGCCCCCCTCAATGGGGGAATCTGTCATGGCGCCTCCAGACTTCGCTCTTACTTCCATTGGCGGAGCATACTCGCGGTCCTTTGCGTGTTTTTGAGCACTCCAAGCTTCGCCCAAGAAGAATGGTACGATCACTATCACAACGCCAAAGAAGCGATGGCCGTGAGCGACTGGAACAAAGCCGAGCGCGAGCTGCGCCAGGCTTTGAACAAGCGCACGCAGTCCGGCTTGAATGTGGAAGAATACGGCCTGCGCTTCGTGGATTACTTGCCGCATTATTGGCTAGGGGTAACTTATTTCAACCTCGGGGATTTTGAAAACGCCGCGCGCCAGTTCGAATCTTCCCGTGCGCAGGGCGTCATTCAAAATGCGCCGCAATTCAAAAGCCTGCAACTCTACGAGCAAACCTTGGCTTCACTCCAACAACTGCAGCAGGCCGGTGCGAGCTTGCGGGCACAGCAGCAATCCTCCGCACGCGTGCAAGAACAGTTGCGTGAATTTGAAAATGCCATTCGTCGCAATGATTTCACTGCCGCGCAGACGCTCATGGCTGCGATGGAGACGGCGCAGCCCGAATCCACAGCATGGGCCGCGCTCAAAACCATTTTCCAACGCATGCTCGAGGCGCGTGCCCAGCTCGAAGCCACCTCTGCGCCGGAGATTGATAAGAGCTTCGAGGCGGGTTTGGCGCAATACGTTGCCGGCAATTATGCCGAGGCCTTGCGCCTCTTTGTGGAAGTAGAAACGCACGCTCCGGATTATCGCCAGGTTTCGAACTGGCGCAAGCAAACCGAAGCGGTCATGGCGAGCTTGCAGCTCAAGCCCGAAACGATAACGATTACGCAGACCGTAGAATCGACCGCATTACCGGTGATCGCCTTTGCTTCGCCCGCGCGCGATCGCATCGAGATCCGCGCGGACTCGATTTTGCTGGCCGGCTCGGCGAGTGACGATCGCGGCATACGCGCGCTGGATTTCACGTTGAACGGCAAACCGTATTTGGATGCCCGCGGCCGGCGCGTTACGATTGCACCGCGCGCACCCAGTGAAGCTTTGAATCTCTCCTTCCAACTTACTCTGCCGCTGCGCCTCGGTGAGAACCATATCGTGGTCACCGCATACGACAACGATCCCACGCCCCATCATTCTACTTTCCCCAAAAGCGTGGTGCGCTTGCGGCCGTGGCATCAAACACCGGTCTTCTATGTTGCAGTGGGCGTCATGGTGGTATTGACCGCGGGCAGCCTCCTTGCCAATGTGTTCATCAAGCGCCGCATCGCGTTTGTCAATCGCTATAATCCGTACATTGCCGGCGCGCCCGTGCGCAACGAAAAGATGTTTTATGGCCGCGAGAAACTGCTGCAGCGCCTCATCAACACCCTGCCCAACAATAGCTTGATGATGCATGGGCCGCGCCGCATCGGCAAAACTTCGTTGCAGCACCAACTCAAGAAGCGACTGGAGCGCGCCGAACACCCCGATTATCATTACGTGCCCGTGTTCATTGATCTGCAAGGCGTGCGCGAAGAGCGTTTCTTTCGCACGATGATGGAAGACATTCTCGAAGCATGCGCGCCGTTGCCCGCAGAATTGACGCGCACGACGGAACGGCCGAACGGGTATTCGGCCAGAGATTTCAGCGCAGAACTGCAACAGGTTTTGGCGCATCTACAAAGCCGCTCTGCGAAAAAACTCAAACTCGTGCTTCTGCTCGATGAGGTGGATACGCTCAATGCTTTCAGCGCGCGCGTGAACCAGCAATTGCGCGGCATCTTCATGAAGAGCTTTGCGGAAAATTTGGTCGCCGTGATGTCCGGCAGTTACATTCGCAAACAGTGGGAAAGCGAAGGCAGCCCGTGGTACAATTTTTTTGAAGAGATCGCGGTGCCGCCCTTGGAAAAGGAGGAAGCGCTTGCGCTCATTCGCGGCCCGGTGCAGGGCATCTTCAGTTACGAGAAAGAAGCTTTGGAAAAAGTGCTGGCCTATAGCAAGTGCGAGCCGTATCGCATTCAACGTTTGTGCGTGAACGCGATCAATCGCATCATAGAAATGAAACGCCGCCGCGTCACCGCCAGTGACATCGAGGCCGTGCAAGCGGAAATCTTCCAGCATGAGACGCGAGGTTGAAGAGGCGCGTTTGAAAGATTCATATTGACCGGTGAATGGTTTTTGCTATACTCTGCATGTGGTCAAGTCTAATGAGAATGGGATGCACCTCAAAGACGAGAAACCACCACGCGACGAGCATGATGAACCGCGAATAGCAAGATGCAATTATCCTTCAACATTTTCTCCATGATGCTTTTGTTGGGCGCAGCCCAGGGCCTCTTTCTGGCGCTTCTCCTCTTTGAAAGAAAACGGAACCAAGCCGCGCATCGGATGTTGGCCTTCCTCGTGTGTTTCTATTCGGTGTACATTGGCGACGTTGCTCTGCTCGTGATGAATTACCATCAGGCTTTTCCTCACCTGATTGGCGTGACGGTCGGATTGCCTCTCCTATTTGGCCCGCTGCATTACTTGTATGTCCGGCGGATGATTTCTCCCGGTCGCCGGCTCGAGAAACGCGATTGGCTCCACGTTCTGCCGTATGTGATTTTCAAAGCGTATATGCTGCCTTTTCATTTTTCCAGCGCGCCGGAAAAACTTCAGTTCGTGCAAAACCTGGCTGAAAACGGCGAACCGCTTGCGCTCATTTGCTTCGAGTGGGCCATGATTTTGCAAGGCAATATTTATATGATCCTGAGCATGCTTTTATTGAGAAGGCATTCCAATACGATCAAAGACTCCTTCTCTTCCATTGACAAAATCAATCTCACTTGGCTCCGCAACCTCACAATTGGCGCCTCGTGCATTTGGCTTTTGGTGCTCATCCTTAACATTTTGCCTGCCGTCGGCCTTGCACTGACCAAAGATGCAGACAGACTTATTGCTCCGGCAACCTCGGTTTTTATTTATGTCATGGGATACCTGAGCCTGCGCCAACGGGAAGTCCATATCGAGGAGATTGATCTCACACGCGTTCCGAAGTACCAAAAATCCGGCCTCTCATCTGAACAGGCGGAGAATTACTTGCACCGGCTCCGGCAGTTTATGGAAACAAAAAAGGCATATGCCAAAAACGACTTGACCCTGAATGAGCTAGCTGAACTCATTGCCATACCGGCGCATCACCTCTCTCAAATCATCAACGATAGGCTGCGGCAAAATTTCTATGACTTTGTCAACAATTACAGAATTGAAGAAGCCAAAAGAAAATTGCTCGATCCCGCGTACCAGCATCTTACCATTCTGGCAATCGCTTATGAAGTCGGATTCAGTTCCAAATCCGTCTTCAATGCGGCATTTAAGAAATATGCCAACATGACGCCCTCCCAGTTTAAGAAGAAGGTCAGAGAATAGAGGTATTGTACAGCACGCCACCAAGCAAACCTGCAAAAAGATGTCCTTCCCGATAAGCTGAGACGATTCGGACGGTTTCAGACATTATATTTCTCCCGCACGTTACAATTATCCCCCACGTGCAAAAAACAAGTTTTGAGGGATAAACCGAAATTTTTGTTGAAACAACAACGGGAGATCCAGATGAAACCCAAAAAATTCGCCAGAATCGCGATGACTGTTGTCGTCTTATGCTTCATCGCCGCATCGCACGCGCAGGAACTGCACGTCAATCATGACCTCAAGAGCTGCTCAATCGAGCTTGATCCTGCTTTGACGCAAAGCCAGTTCCACAAGTTCACCCGCGAGGCCGCGCAGGTCTTCACCTTCAAGCTCATGTCGCCTGCCGAGCCGCTCGGGGCGAAGACTTTTCAGATCGGCATTGATTACTCGATCACCCCCATCAATGATGCCGATCCGGCTTGGAACAACACGTTCTCGCATCCGCACGAAACGCATTACCTTGGTGATCAGCTTGCCTTTCCCAAGCTTTTCGGCAGAATGGGCGTGACCGACAGAATCGATGTGGGTTTTTATTTCACCAAAAATCCGGACGCGAATTACGGTTTCATGGGCGGCGAAATGAAATATGCCCTTTTCATGAAACCGGAAAAGCCTGTGGGCATGGCCGTTCGTGCGACTTACGCCACGCTACTCGGCGTCGAGGACATGAATTTCCATTTGTGGGGTGTGGATTTATCGGCAAGCAAAAAGATCGGAGTGTTGACGCCCTATCTCGGGATCGGCGCCAATCTCGGCCGAGGCATTGAGACGACTTCGAAGGTCAATCTGCGCAACGAAACCGTTTTGACGCCGCGAGGCATTATCGGCACGCAGCTTTCCCTATCCTTCTTTAGCTTGACGGCTGAGATGGATGTCGCGACGGTTTCCACAGTTTCATTTAGAACGGGTTTCAGGTTTTAAATTCTTCGACGTACGCGCTTGAGAGTGACGGAGCGCGAGTTTTCCAGCCCGCACGCGTATTGCGGAAAAAAATCCGCGCTCCTTTTAGCTCACGCGTTTGGCCGGTTGCCAGTTGCGGACCGCTCGACACCGTAGGGACTCGTTTCGTAACCCGACAAGTTTTGCATATGTCATGCTGAAGCCCACACAATTGCTCTGTTGCTGAGGCAAGGAAAGCGCGGCTATTGACATTCACATATTTTAATTTAGATTGATGAAAAATTGTACGTAGTCGCCATGTAGCTGAGAGCAGCAGAGGTAAAACGAAAAGGCGGCTCATTCAATTTGTACTGTTTGGATTGCGAATCAGAGAAAGGTCGCGTTCGTGATGAAAAGATTCGCGATTTCCAATTTCAACCTTTGCGACGTGACGAAATGCAGCGCGTTTTAGCCATTTTATTGCTTTTTTTGATGCTGTTTCAAACAGCCGGGCATTTGTTTGTCTTCAAAATTCAACAGCATCAAATTCGCCGGGAGATGAAGCAGCGCATCAAAGCCGGTGTGCCTGAAGCAGAGCTGGTGCTGTTCAAATTTCTTGCGGGAAACCCCGACCTCGCTGTTCAACGCGTGGAGGAACACGAATTTCGTTATCAGGGCAAAATGTACGACCTCGTTCGTGAAGCAAGCCACGGCGATACGACCTGGTATCACTGCATTTCCGACGCAAAGGAGACTCAGCTTTTTGCCAATCTCGAAGACTTGGTCAAGAAAGAATTGGCCGGGAATCCACAACACCGGAAGCAAATCGACGAGTTGCTCCGTTTATCCGGCGCACTATATTGCTGCCACAAAACCGAGGATTTTTTCCTTTTCCCTAATGAACAAAACGTGGCGCCCTTTATGGCCTCCAGTTTGAAAACTTGGTATCTTCCTCCCTCCACCCCTCCACCTGAAGTTTAAGCCGGCCAGAACAATTCAAATATCATTTACGGAGCATTTGCCCGCTAGTGTGGAGGAAAGCATGCTGAAGAAGCTATTCTCATTGCTCATCCTGGCATTGGCTTTTTCCGCCCATGCCCAGGTTCTGACGATAAAAGACAAACTCACACACCAGCCCCTGGAGAGTGTGAGCGTGTATAGCAGGAATCCGTCGGCATTCGGTGTAACCGATGCTCGCGGAAACGTCGAGCTGTCCCGCTTCGCCAATGCAGACAGCATCCATATTGATCTCATCGGCTTCGAGCATGGTATTTACAGCTATAAGCAGCTCGAAGAGAAACGATTCGTTCTGCTTCTAAACGAAACTTCAATCCTGCTTAACGGCATGGTGATCTCCGCCGTGCGTTGGGCACAGGAGCTGCGCGAAGTTCCCAATAAGATCGCTGCGATCGGAGCCTCGGAAACCAATTTGCAGAACCCACAAACCGCCGCGGACCTGCTCGGCACTTCCGGCGAAATTCTCATCCAAAAAAGTCAGTTGGGCGGCGGCAGTCCGATGATTCGAGGTTTTGCCACCAATCGCGTGCTCATCGCGGTGGATGGCGTGCGCATGAATACCGCCATTTTTCGCGGCGGCAATTTGCAAAATGTCATCGCGCTCGATCCGCTTGCCACCAAGAACACCGAAGTGGTGTTTGGGCCAGGTTCGGTGAATTACGGCAGCGACGCCATCGGCGGGGTGATGGGATTTCACACGTTGACACCCAGCTTTTCAAAGGATGGGGATCTGCTAGTAAAAGGCACAGCCACGCTCCGGAACAGCTCCGCCAGTTTCGAAAAGACCGGCCATGCCGATTTGAACCTCGGGCTGCAGAAATGGGCGTTCTTGAGCAGCGTGACATATACCGATTTTGACGATCTCAAAATGGGCAGCAACGGGCCGGATGAATATCTGCGCCGAGAATTTCAGGATCGCGTCAATGGGCAGGACGTTGCCGCGAACAATCCCAATCCGAAGGAACAGGCTGCGAGCGGTTACAGCCAGTGGAATCTGATGCAAAAAATCCGATTCGTGCCGAGCGCTGCGTGGAATTTCGGTTATGGATTCCACTATTCCGCATCAACAGATGTGCCCAGGTACGATCGGCTCATCGAATATCGCCGGGGCCAATTGCGGTCAGCCGAATGGTATTATGGCCCGCAAAAATGGCTCATGAACGCATTCAACCTCCAGCATGCGCGGAATAGCGGGTGGTACGATAGCGCGCGCTTGACCCTGGCGCATCAACGTTCTGAAGAGAGCCGCCACGATCGCAATTTCGGCGACACACGCCTCAACCACCGCACCGAAACCGTTAATGCCTATACCCTCAATTTCGATTTCGACAAAAGCTTGCGCAAGCAGCACCGTCTGTTCTATGGTGCGGAAGTTGTGCTGAATCGCGTTGGCTCAGTGGCCTCAAGTGAAGATATCGAAACCGGAGCAGCATCGCCGATCAGCACGCGCTATCCCGACGGTTCGAAGTGGAATTCTTATGCCGCTTACTTGAACTACCGTTGCAATGCCGGCTCAAAAGTTATCTTGCAGTCCGGCCTGCGGTACAATTTAGTCACACTCGATGCGGAATTTGACACGCGCTTTTTTCCATTTCCTTTCACCTCCGCCAGCTTGAATACGAGCGCGCTCACCGGCAGCGCGGGCGTGGTTTACAATCCGGACGATAGCTGGAATTTTAGCTTCAATCTTTCGAGCGGATTCCGCGCACCCAACATCGACGACGTCGGCAAAGTCTTCGACTCAGAGCCAGGATCGGTGGTTGTTCCCAATCCCAACTTGCAACCGGAGTATGCTTACAACACCGAGTTGGGAATCGCCAAAGCTTTTGGCAGCGTCGCGAAGGTGGACGCCGCCGGCTATTATACTTTTCTGGACGAGGCGTTAGTACGCCGCAACTTCAAACTCGGCGGCCAAGACAGTATCGTGTACGACGGCACGTTGAGCCAGGTACAGGCCATTCAAAACGCCGCGAGCGCGCACGTGTATGGAATTCAGACGGGCATCGAGCTCAATCTGCCGGCCGGTTTCACGCTCTCATCGCGTTTCAATTTTCAAAAGGGAGAAGAAGAGTTGGACGACGGCAGCACGGCGCCCTTGCGCCATGCCGGGCCCTGGTTTGGCGCGACTCATCTGATTTATCGCCGCGACCGGCTGAAAGCCGATTTGTACGCCGTCTACAATGGCGAGATTTCTTTTGAAGAGTTGGCGACCGAGGAGCGCGGCAAGCCGCACCTTTACGCCGTCGATGCCAATGGCAATCCTTATTCACCGAGCTGGCGCACGTTGAATTTGAAAGTGCAGTATCAAGTAACCGACTTGCTCATGCTGATTGCCGGCATGGAAAACCTCACGGATCAACGCTACCGAACGTACTCCTCCGGCATCGTTGCGCCCGGGAGGAATTTCATTGCCGCTTTGCGGACCGATTTTTAAGGCATGTCGGCTTGAAATCGCGGGCCGGCCGCGCAATGTGGCCGGCCGATTTCACGGTAAAGTAATGATGGCTGCTTCAAAAATGGCGGGAAAGCAATTTGGGGTTGCGGTACGCAGGAGATGTTTGCATGAGTGAAAGTGGAGATGAATTTTCCGAGAGAGCAGCCTTACGGGACCGAGTGATTTTGCAGCGTTGGAAAAAATCTCATGTGCTCAAGTCGCGCTATCACTTGCTCTCACTACGCCGGCCAAGCCGTTAACACGCGTTCTGCTTCGGGATGCACCTCGTCACGCAATCGCACGGCCAGCCGCGAGTCTGACTCCCCCTCGCTTGAATGCAAAAGCATTTTCCACAGACGCGGCAAGATTTCCGCTCCGCCGGCATCATGAAGGCGCTTGGCAGCGAGGTGCAGCTTGCTGAGATACCAGATGAAATTCTGCGGCGGCATTCCCGCATACAGTTCTTCAAACTTGTTCAACGTGTGATACGGCAAATGCGCGAACCCCAAGTCAACGAGGGTTTGCGGGAAGGTCTCCAGAACTGGCAATTGCTCCGGCTCGAGAGCGGCCACATACGCGTGCAAGCAAAGATTGCAATACAACTCCACCAGCCAACGGCGTGGGAGTTTGAAATCAAACTTGCCCGTTGCTTGATCGAGAAAGAGATGCCCGATTTCATGCCCGGCCAGCAAATTCATATACGCTGCCACGGAAATTGTCCCATCCGGTTCGGCATACACTTCGCGCATGGTTTGCGCCGCCCGCTGCGAAAGCGCCTCCGGCGGCGGCACGATCATTTGCCAAAGCTCGCTGTCTTTGCCGGCCACGACGAGCGTTTGCTCATCGATTGTTTGCGGCACGCCGTACATCGACGAGCCGGTGTATTCCTTCCAATGTTCGGGCGCAAGAACGAGAATGCAAATTTGCGCTTCAAACACGAGAGTTGTGCGGAAAAAGCCGTGCGCGCGTTCGCAACGCTCCGCAATTTTTTGCGCGCGTTCTTCCGTGCCCGCGCTCAAATAAACGGCAAATGAAAACCCCGTCAGCTTGCGAAGATTGGAATGGGATTGTTGCAGCATGGATGTCGCACCTCAGAAGTTTCAGAGTAGAGCGATCATTTCACACTTTCTCCCGGCCCGTATATTTTTGGTACAACTTCTCCCGCGCCAATAAATGCTTTGCCATCGATTACCAGCCCACTTCTCCGGCCTCGACGCGGAAAATTTCGTCGTGCATGAGATGAATGTGCTCGAAGGGAACTTAGCCGCCGGGCGCAACGATCCATTCGAACACACAAGCTTCGGCGCTGACCTATAGGATTCCGGAAGTGCTTGCACGGATTGAGAGCTTTTGGTGTGTGCTTTTGATCCGTGCGCTGCCATGAGGTTGCAGTTTTCGGCTAACTGAAAATTCGAAGCAGTTATTTTATGATAGCGCGGCAACCAGTCCAGCGGTATCGCCATACTCGCGGAACTTCGCAACTTTGCCGTCTGTGAACACAAAGAGCATGGCGACTTGCGCCGCATGGGACTTGCCGGTTTTCTTCACTTTGGCGGCATAATCCACAACGGCAAAAACGCTGTCGTTTTGCGCCACGAACTCGCGCGGCTCGAATTGCGTGAAGTCATAAGCCTGCGCGACCTTCTCGAAAAACTTTCCCACCTCGGCCTTGCCCTTGTGCGGGCCGGCTTGCGGAATGATTGCAGGGCCGAGTGTTTGCCAGTCGACATCGTCGGTGACATTGTTTAAGATAAATTGCACGTCTCCTCTTCCGAATGCAGCATAGATCGCTTGCACTTGTGCGGTGTTTTCTTGCGAGCTCACAATAATTTCCTTTCGTTTTGTGTTGCATGCAGAATTAAAGCACAACTTTCTTTTCGCCGCGCTCAACCGCCTTGATGAATTTGATCAGGCCGCTCATGTAACGCTGCTGATCGTCCCACATGCACATATGGCTGCCGTTTTCACATAGCAGGTAACTGCCGTTCTGAACCTGTTCCGCCATCCACTTCAAATGTTCCGGATTCATCGTGTCATATTTTGCCGCGATGACCAGAGTCGGAACCTTGATGGTACCGAGTTGATTGTTGATATCCCAGTTCTCGAGCTTGCCGGACATGCCAAACTCGCTCGGGCCTTGCATCATCACATAGATGGTGTGATTGATTTTGTTGAAGGCTCTCATCATCGGGTCGGGCCATTCTTCCATGGGCAAACGGCAGATGAATTGGTTATAAAAGTTGGGCATCAACAATTCCATGTAGCGCGGATTTTCAAACTCGCCTTTGGCTTCGAGCGCTTTGATCTCTTCCAATACCGCCGGATCGAGCTGCTTGCCCAACACCTCTTCGGCATACTTATCGTAGGCGGGCGAGCTGGACATCGCGTTCGAAATGATCAACCCTTTGAGATTGTCCTGATATTTCAGCGCATATTGCTGCGCCAGCCAGCCGCCCCAGGAGTGGCCGAGCAGATAGCAATTATCTTTATTCAGCCCCAAGGCAACTCTCACCTGCTCCACTTCTTCGACGAAGCGATGGATGTCCCACAAGCTGGTGTCCTGCGGTTGGTCGGAATAAGCGGAGCCAAGCTGGTCGTAATAGATGAACTCGATTCCTTCTTTCGGGAGAAAACTTTCCAGGCACTCGAAATACTCATGCGTGGCGCCCGGGCCGCCGTGTAGCAGCAGAAGCTTGATTTGGGGATTATTGCCAAACCGTTTCGTCCAAACTTTGAATGTTCCGGCCGGGGTTTGCACCGGAATCATCTTCACGCCGCCGGTTTGCACGCCTGCTTCGGTGGTTTCCAAATAAGCGCTCTTCTCTTGTTGGTCTGCGCACGAACAAAGCAGCAGAGCCGCAAAGAAAGCCGCGACGGCCATTGCGAGTGTTCTTGTTTTCATATCTAGCTTCTCCTCAAAAAGAATGATTGGCTTCGTTCAACTCTGCCGCATATTCAAATCCCGGCAGTTTTTTTTTCAACCGCGACACGCTTGCACATGTTGATTGGTGTCGGCACAATGGCGGAAGCGGGCAACCTTGCCGGCGCTGTTGAAACGCCAAACGTGCGCCTCGTCTACCTCCACGATTTTCTTGCCGGTTTTTTTCACTGTCAACGAAAGATCGGTCAGCGCAACGACGAGGTTCTCGCCTTCCAAAATCGCTTTCGGAACGAAGCTGTGAAACTCAACCGCAGCCAAGCTTGCGAAGAACTCGGCTGCGCCTGTGCGGCCACGCCGCGGCTGCAGCCACGGCACCTCGTGCGGCGCGGCGCCATATTCCCATTCGACGTTCTCGTCCAATTTCGCGAGAATCGCGGGAATATCTCCGCGGCCAAAGGCTTCGTAAATTTCACGGACGGTGTTTGCGTTTGTGCTCATAGCGTTTTCCTTTAGTCTTTCTGTTCTTCTTGCTGCGGCGGCGGAATCACGCCGAGTTGTTGCAGCATGGTGTAGTCGTCGTTCAAGCCCCAGTGCTCGACAGCCTTGCCGTTGGCAAAGCGCACGATGTCAAAGCCCTTGACTTCGACTTTTTTGCCAGTGGCGGGCATGCCCATAAACTCGCCCTTGTTGGTGCCACGCATGGTGGTGTAGGCCCAAACCTTATCGCCTTTGGCAATCACGTCTTCAACGGTGATTTGCATATCCGGAAAAGCCGTGCGAAACATGCTCATCATTTGATGCACGCCCGTGCGATTGGCCTGGAAATTGGGGTCGGGCACATAGTGCTCGACGAAATTTTCGGCGACCAGTTCATCGATGGCTGTCAAGTTGCCTTTGCCCATTACTTCGTCATAAAAACGTTTGAGGGCCGCGAGGTTTTTGTCTTCCTCGCTTTGCGCGGCAACGCTTCCCGCATACACGCACAACGCGAGAACGATGAGGACAAGCTTTGAAATAGTTTTGTGGTTGAACATTTTGAAGCTCCTTTTGAAATAAAAACGCTTCCGCCCTCCTGCCCGGGCGAAAGATGTCGGAAACCGCGACAGGGCGGCATAAAAATTAACGCGACGAGTATATCTTTTTTCGCCGAAAAGTCAAGGTGAGTTTACTGCCGTCCGCGATACGCCTGCACGTGCCGGTTCGTGTCGGCGCAACGGCGAAAGCGCACCGTTTTTTTCTTTTTAGAAACTGAAATTGCTGCGATAATACACGCGCTTGAATCCCATCGTCGCGAAGTTGCGATAACCATCGTGATCCATGGTCGGGGAAACCTTTTCAATGTCGGCGACAAAATATTTCACACCGAGGCGCAGGCCGTCTTTGACGATCTCACGGCAAAGATGATAGTCGAGGTCGAAGCGCGGCGTCATGAATCCCGGCACCGGCGCTTCGATGCCCCACCACGCATTGCCGTCGTGATGAACGTACATCGAGCGCGCGGCCACTATGCGTTCGCCTTCGCGCAAGACATAATGATGCCAACGCTCGCACTCCACCAGCGCCAACAACAAGAGCTTGGTCTGCGGCAAATTATACCACGTGACTAAAAATGTTGCCCACTCCTCCATCGTCGCGCGCGTCACTTTCTCAACGCGCATTCCGGCAGGCAGAGCGGTTTCATCCGCGAGCGGCTCATTGCCGCGATAGACGCGATCCCACCCGCTCACCACGCGCAAACCGCGCTCAGCAAGCCAACTCGTCAATTGCGGCGGCTGCGTGTGCGGAATGTGATGCAGTTCAATCTTTTTGATATTCTCGGCGCGAAAGAGGGCGAGAATATCATCCAGCTCTTTTTCGGTTGCGGACTGCGTGAGTCCGAACCCCATCACTTGATTGAAATGGGAAAACGGAATCACCGGCGAGGTGATCACCAGTACTTCGCCCAGCCAATGCTTGCCAAAACGAAATTGCCGAACAAGATCATCCGGAAAATTATCCCATTGATCCAACCAGGCATGCAATTCGGCAAATTCGAGTTGCCGGGCAAACGTGGAAGTGACGGTTTCGGTCATCATGGTTTTCTCTTCGAAAGCGAAACCGGGCTTGCGCTTCATACGCAAGTCCGGCTTCATTTTACGCAATGCCGGTGCGGTTATTCGGACACCGATATTTCTTCTCCGAGTCCGAAAAATCGGTACGCGTCGCCAAAGACGTCGCGAAAAATGGCAAAGGCCAAATGCCCGGTGCAGTGCGCCGGCGCCACCGATTCCACGCCGTATTCATCTTGCATTCGCCTTGCCAAACTCGTGACATAATCCCTCCCATAAGGAATCAGATGAAACCCACCCGCAACCAGGTGAATTTTCCGCGGCACGATTTTTTGGGTTTCGCGAACAATCGCTTCGATCGAACTGTGCGAACAGCCGGTGATGAGCACCTCGCCTTTGCCTGTGGCAAAAGAAACGTTTAACTCCGGCATGCCAATGAAATTCGGACGTTCGTCAAAAGGCGGATACTTGATGAATGTGCCCATCAGCTCGGAGGTCGTCGGAATTAAGGTAACGCCAGGCAGGATCTCTTTTGCTTCAGTCACATATTCCACATTGGCCTTCCAGAACCGGCCCGAGGACCGAACTTCGCCGATATCGCGTTCGCCGCCGTAATAGCGCTGCTCAGGGGGCAATTGCTTGACGATATCGGGTTCGGGGCCGCGAAAAGGAAATTCAATCGGCGCGCCAAGGGAGAAGAAATCTTTCGGCAGATAGAGCTTGACGTTTGGATTGACGCTCAACAGGTAATCAAAACCGCCGATGTGGTCATGGTGCCCGTGAGAGGCGATGGCAACCTCGATCTTTTTCGCATCGATCTCCAGCGTTTCGAGATTGCGTTGAAATATCTCGGCGCTGGTTCCGGCGTCAAAGAGAATGAGGTGCCCTTTATATCGCACGACCGCTGAGAAGCCAAAGTCGTGCGCAAGCCCTTCCCTGGCGGAGCTGAATGCATCATAGGCATTGGTGATCGACAAACTCGCTGAAGTCTGCTGTGCGGTTGCCGGGGCGAAATCGAGCACAAGGCTCGATCCCCAAACCAAGAGGGCGGCCATGCACGATTTCATGCAATAAACCTCCGAACATTTTTTGCGCATGCGGTTGTTTGTAATCCCTGAGTTATTGGTGGAAAACGTAGCGCAGGCCTCCTGTCCGCAGGCAGGAGGCCTGCGCCACGTTTTTATTGGTTGATTGAAAGGCGCCGCCTCAACGACGGTATTCAAACCGTGAAGCGTTTCTCGTGAATTGTTTGGAGCCCTCCGGCCGGCTCTAACATGCAAATTCGGAAAAGAACATACAATAACATTTACGATGGAAAGGGGAATCTGGATTTATTTGTAATCACGAGTGAATCCCCAATTGCTCGAAACACAAAGCGATACCGTTGCGAGCGGTATCGCTTTGTCAAAATTCTGCGAAGTTTGCGCAGCCATTTTTCCTTATTGCAGCAATACCATCTTCCTCGTCTCCACCGCGCCTTGCGTTTCCATGCGATACAGATACATGCCGCTCGGCATGCGCTGGCCCGCGTTGTTCTTGCCATCCCAAGATACCTCATAAGCGCCGGCAGATTTGATTTCATTGACCAGTATCCGCACCTCTTGCCCGAGCATGTTGTAGACTTTCAACGCGACTCTGCCCGGTGCGGCGAGTTGAAACCTGATTTTGGTTTCGGGATTGAAAGGATTGGGATAGTTTTGCGAAAGCGCGTACGTGTCCGGGGGAAGGCTCGCCTGCTCTTGCACGCGCGTCACGGTTCCCACACGCTCGCGATAATTGAAAACCTGTCCGCCGCTCGCGAGCGTCGCGATGTCGAACGTGATTCCGAAGGCTTGCACACTGTCGCTCATTGCGCCGTAGCTCACTGCGGATAGGTTCCAAATGGAATTTTCCACCGCGCTTGAAATCGTTTGCTGCTGCCAGGTCGCGCCGCCGTCAGTGCTCGTCAAAATGAACGGCGCATCCGCCTCGCCATAAACCCAAAGTTGATTCATGCTCGGCGTGCTCACGCTGGTTGCCGCGATCATCTGTTGAATGTTTGCAACCGGAAGATTGCTTACCGCAGTCCAAGTTTGGCCGCCATCCACGGAGCGCGTCAAGAACGGCGCAGCGTCCGAAGTGCGAATGCCGACCGTAGGCGAAACGAAGCGCACGGCATTCACGCTCTCGCCATTGCCCGAAGCAAAAGCGGTCCACGTATTTCCGCCGTCGGTCGTGCGAAATACGCGGCCTGCGCTCCCGCCCGGAACAAAGGGCGGATGGCCCGTTGTGAACCAACCGTTGAGATTATCATAGAAATGAAAGCCGTTAAAAACGCCAAACTCATTGGTATTCGCGTCGGGCGGATTGGCGATCGGCGTCCACGTTTGCCCGCCATCGCTGGTTTTGACGATCAAAAAATTTCCGCCGGCAACGGGCGGGTCGCTTTGCGCAATACCGTTTTGGCTATCGAAAAAGTGAATCCAGTTCCAAAACGAATTGGTAGTAGTTGGCGTGTAAACAACCTCCCAACTCTGCCCGCCATTCACGGTGCGATAAATTCTTGCGCCGGCGCCGGACCAATCCGGACCGCCACCGCCGGCAAATGCGCGGTTGGCGTCGAGGGCGGTGATGCATCCGAGGGCTTCGGTCGTCGAGGCTTTTGTTGGCGTCGGAGTCCAATTCAGCCCGCCGTTTGTAGTACGATAAACTGTAGCGTCGAAACCTGCAATCCAAGCCACGTCTCGGCTCACGGCTTTTACGCTTACGAGCGCGGGATTGCCGGCGAAGGTGTTTTGCAGCCGCCACCGTCCCGCAGTAAGCGGCGACGTGACTTTTAGAATCTGCCCATCAGCAAAACTTGCAACGAAAAGCTCGCCATTCGTGTTGAAGCGCAAGCCGGTGGTGAAATTCAAACCGAACGCGATGGTATCAACCGCGCCATTGACGAGCTTGAACACGCCGCCGGTGTTCGGCACAAAAGGAAATTCCCAGCGCGCGAATTGCAGGAAGACCAAATTGTTGTCGCGTGGATCGACCGCCAGATCGATCACGGAAGTCAAGCCCGTTTTGAGCAACGAGACGTTGCCGTTGAGATCGATTTGCATGATGCGCGAAGAATCAGGCAGAAAGGGAAAGCCCACGAACAGGCCGACATAAAATTTATTGTTGTTGAAAACGATCCCGGTGGGGACGGGATCCATGAACGGCGGGCCTTCGTTCGTCGGGTTGGGAATCGGAGCGAACGTGGCGAACACGCTGAGATTGCCGGTGCAGCGTTCGAGCTTCACGATGCCGTTGAGGCCAGCATCGACGATATAGAGATCGCCGTTCGGCCCAATCGCCATTGCATAGGGATTGGTGCTCGCCGCTCCGCTGCTCAAAGAGAAACGGCCGATCTTATGGATCGCTTTCAGATCGTCGATCGTGCGAGAGGAATCACCCGGAGAAAAGCCGGCAGTGCTGATCCGCAAAACCGATTCCGATAGAAAATCTGAACCTTCGCCCTGTGCGATCAACAAATCGCCATTGGCGTCGAGATAAACGTGCTCCGCTCCCAACGGATCGCCTTCAACCAGCTCGGAAGGAAGTCCGGTGAGAAAGGGATGAACTTGGCCGTCGGTGGTGACGACGGAGATTCGGCTATCGTGGCTGCCGCTGCCTTCTTCTGCTACCCAGAGTCGGCCCTGTGCATCAACTTCAAGGCCGATGGGAGAGGTGAGTCCGGTGGCGTAAACGTTGGTATTGGCTTGCGCGCGGACTGTGCCTGCAGTGATGAAGCTCAATAGAATGATCATGACTGCAGAGCGTTGAAAGCACCGCAAAACGTTCATGGCTGCTCCTTTGAATAATGATGAATTGAGGTGAGGCTTTGCAATTCGTCATATCCAAAAACATACCATGAATAAAAAGGCCATCGGCGTTGGTCAATGACCAAGCACGGTGGCTTATTAAAAGCAGTTAGACAAAGTTTTAGAAATCCACCGCCCCTGCAAACTCTTTGCGTTCGGAAATTTTTCCGAAGCGGTTCGGAGGTTTTTCCGAAGCGACTCTTTGGTCAACCTTGAAAAACGATTGCCCCTTCCTTCTTTGGAAGAAAGCGAACACGAAGATCATGCAACGGTCAAGCTTCTTCCAGCTCTTGACTCGGGAATTGCCAAAATGTGATAGCCGAAATCCATTAAAATATCTGCAGAGATCTCGCTTGCCATTTTTCGCGCTTCCATTTCTCGATCTTCGTCATCGGGCATTACGACATTAACCCAAATGCTATCGGGGTTTTCTGGGCTTTCAACGACATCGATCATCTCCAACTCGGGAAACCGTGTTTTTAATCTGTCAAAAAGCATTTGACTAAGTTCTCGTTGCTTGAAATTAATCATGTGCTCATCTCCTGTTCAACTCTTTCGACAAACTCTTTGGCACTTTTTAGTTGTTGCGATGCGACTTTTTTTGAGACAAACCTGTTTTTATAGTCCGCTTCAATTCGCGCGACTTGCATATCAGGCAAGTATGATTTGAAATGGCCTGGATAAATCTTTCGCCTATGAATCAACTCCCGACTAAACGTCGATTGTACCGCTTCATGGCTCATTCCTTCAGCTTGTACCCCTACTGTGCACAATGTTGCGACAGCCGCTTGGAACGCCGCGTAGTAAGCGCGGTTTGCGGACTCGTCATACAGTTCATGATCAAACAAGAGCTGCGCCGCTATAAGGTTGCGTTTGGCTTTGGTTAAAAAGATCGGCTCCATCACATTTACCCCTTTCCATTCGCTGGAATATACGCCTCGCAATTTGACAATGCAAGCAAGGTCTTGCTAAGGTTTGTTAATTGCAAACTTCTGCATCTTATACCGCACGCTCTTTTCGTCGATCTCCAATTCGCGCGCCGCCGCGGATTGATTCCAATCGTGCTTCATTAGCGCTTCGAGCAGGATCATCTTTTCATACGCATCTTTCATGGTTTTGACGCCTGGCGAAGGCTTGCCTTGCTGCACGGTCGCCTCACTGTCGAGATTGAACGGACGAATTTCTGCTGGCAAAAGCTCGGGCGCAATCAACTCGTTTTTCGGCTCGGAAAGAATGACCATGCGCTCGACGACGTTTTCCAGCTCGCGCACGTTGCCGGGCCAGGCGTAATTTTCAAGATGCAATACGGTTTCTGGCTTGAAGCCTTTGATGGGCCGGTTATGCTTCTCCGTCACTTTCTTCAGAAAGTGATTTGCGAGGATGGCAATGTCTTCTTTGCGCTCGCGCAGCGGCGGCAGCGAAACGTTGACCACGTTGAGGCGATAAAACAAATCCTGTCGAAATTTGCCGGCCTCGACTTGCGCGCGCAAATTCACGCTGGCCGCGGCAATGACGCGCACGTCGACTTTCTTCACTTGTGTGGCGCCCACGGGCCGAATTTCCCCCTCTTGAATCGCGCGCAAAAATTTCGCTTGCACTTCGAGCGGCATGTTGACGATTTCATCCAAAAACAACGTGCCGCCATGGGCTTCTTCAAACAAGCCTTTTTTATCGCGCAGCGCGCCGGTGAAGGCGCCCTTCACATAACCGAACAATTCGCTTTCCATGAGATTGGCCGGCAACGCGCCGCAATCCACTGCGACGAATGGCCCATCTTTGCGCGGGCCGCCGTAATGAATCACGCGCGCAATCAACTCCTTGCCGGTGCCGCTTTCACCTTCGAGCAAAACCCGGCCTTCGGTGGGAAGCACGCGTTCCAGCAGTATAAACAGCGCTTGCATTTTCGGGCTATGGCCGATGATGCCGTGAAATTGATATTTGTCGCGAATCTCTTTGCGCAAACGATCGGCTTCTGCAAAAACCGCTTCATGCAATTTGGCATTGGCAATCAACTGCGCGCATTGCGCAGCGAGAATCTTCATAAGTCGCAGCTCGCGCTCTCCGAATTTTTTGTCTGGCTCGAGCGCGAGCAAATTGATGACCCCGACAATCTCGCCGCGCCATTCCAGCGTAACGCTCAACGCGGAGCTGATGGCTTGATACTTCGCTTTGATCTGCTTCGCGCCAAACGTCGCCGCCAAGTCCTTCGTCATTTGCGGCGCTTTATGATCCAGCGCCCACCCCGACAGCAGCGTGTTGAGATAATGATCAAGCAATTCACCTTCGCCTTGATTTTGCCGGATGAGCGTCTTGGCAATCTCGCGGCCATCAGGATCGAATAGCATAATCGCGCCCTGTTGCGCATTGCACAGACTCAATGCGGCTTCGATGATCTGTCGCAAAATGGCCTCGACTTCGAGCGAGGAGCCAAGGCTCTGCAACACACCGAGGAGTTTTTCATAGTCCTCGAGTTGGTGCTGAAGGTTTTGCGTGTTGTTGTTGCTCATACTAATTCTTCACTCCAACCTTATCCAATATCGCCGCCAGCCGCGGATCCTTGCGCTGATAATCAGAATAAGAAAAAACTTTATCCCACAAAAGATAGATGCAGCGTTGCTCGAAAGCCTTTTCAAACCAGGGCAACGCCTCGTCTTTTTCGCCCAGCGCGGAATGAATCATGAAAAAGAAATAGGGTGGAACATAACCTTTCTCAGCGCGCTGCTTTAATTCGAACAAAATTTTTCGAGCGGCATCGGCCTTCCCTTGTCGCGCATAACAATGGCCGAGGTTCGCCAAGGCTTCTGAAAATTCCCCTTCAAGCGCGCTGGCTTTCTCGTATTCCACGCAGGCTTCGGCAGT
This sequence comes from bacterium, assembly GCA_037444905.1. Taxonomy (GTDB): domain Bacteria; phylum Zhuqueibacterota; class Zhuqueibacteria; order Zhuqueibacterales; family Zhuqueibacteraceae; genus JABWAN01. The sequence goes on from JBBILN010000025.1 coordinate 54,182, forward strand.
TTGGCCTTTTCCCTCATAAGCTCCTGCCAACATCAGGCGCGCAAACCAGAAGCTCGAATCCATCTCCAGCGCGCTGTTGAGCTGCGTGATGGCAAGATCAGTTTGGCCGGTCATGCTTAAAATCCACCCCAGGTACGTGTTGCTCTCAAGAGAAAGCGGCTCGAGCTCATACGCGCGTTTCGCCAGTGCCAGAGCCTCGTCTACTCGTTCCGTCGCCACCAAATACTGCGCATAATATTGATAAGTCGTGGCATAATTGGGATTGAGTTGAAGCGCGCGCTTGAATTCGCGTTCCGCTGCAGGCCAATCCCATTCATAAAAAAAATAGACCGCGCCGAGTGAAGCGTGCGCCTCCGCGAGCGTCTCATCCAATGCCAAAGCTTTGAGCGCGGCTTCCTTGGCTTGCGGCAAAGCCTCGCGTGGAGACAGCAGCCATTCAAACGCGGCAATGTAGCAGTAAGCCAGGCCGTCGTAAGCGAGCGCGTATTGCGGATCTTTCTCCAACGCTTGGTGAAAGTACGCGAACCCTTTCTCGAAACTTTCCTTTTTATACTTTGCAGCGTGATAGCGGCCTTTCAGATAAAGCTGATGCGCCTCGAAGTTTTGTGTGTAGCGTTTGGCCATGCGCTGCTTCTCTGCTCTGCTCAAGCGGGGCTGCAATTTTTCCGCAAGCGCCGAGGTGATGTCGTCTTGCATGCCTAGAAGCTCGGTAAGTTTGCGCTCATATTGTTCTCCCCAAATGTGGCGACTATCCTCCGCACTTACCAACTCGGCGCTGATAGACAGCGTTTCCCCGCGTTGCGTGACGCGCCCAACGAGCACGGCTTGCACGTTGAGCTTGCGGCCGATCGCTCGCGCATCTGCGGCTTCGCCTTTGTAGCGCGAAACCACGCTGAACGACATCACTTTGAGGCGAGGCAATTGCGAGAGGCTGCGAATCAGGCTCTCACTGATGCCATCGGAAAGATATTCAGTTTCGGGATCGGCGCCGACGTTGAGGAAAGGCAGAACCGCGATGGAGTTAATCGCATCGCGTTGCGGAAGGAAAAAATAGAACCCAATCGCTAAAAACGAAATCAGAAGTCCAGCGATGCCACCAAAAAGATAGGCGCGTTTTCCTTTTATGGCGCGCAATGAAGTGCTCGAGCGTTTTTCTACATGACCGGCTTCGAGTTGCTGTTTGAGAATTTTAAGCTCGTCCAGCATTTCTTCCGCGCGCTGATGGCGTTCTTCCGCATCTTTCGCCAAAGCGCGCTTGATCACTTGCTCCAATGCCACGGGAGTTTCATGGCGCCATTCCGTTACCGGCTTCGGCTCTTTCGTAAGAATCCCATAGATCACCGCCGGCTCTTTCTCGCCTTTGAAGGGCAATTGGCCGGTGAGCATTTCATACATCACCACGCCCAACGACCAAATATCGGTGCGATGGTCGGTGTCTTCGCCGCGCGCTTGCTCGGGTGACATGTAAGCCGCGGTGCCTTTTGTCGTGCCATCTTTGGTGAGCCGCGTGCGGCCGGTCAATTTGGCCAGGCCGAAATCAACAATCTTCGCGACCCCTTCTTTGGTAATGATCACATTCTCCGGCTTGAGATCGCGGTGCACAATGCCGTGCTCGTGGGCCTTCGTCAAACCCTGCGCGATTTGCGCGGCAATCTCGATCACACTGCTCACTGCTAACTGCTCACTGGCCACTTTCCGTCGCAGCGTCTCACCCTCGTAATACGCCATCGCAATGAACATCTGCCCGTCATCAGTTTCGTCAATTTCATAAATCGTGCAGAGGTTGGGATGATCGAGCGCCGAAGCGGCTTTGGCTTCGTGCATAAAGCGTTTCTTCTCTTCTTCGTTTTGGGAAAGATGAGGCGGGAGAAACTTGAGCGCGACGAAGCGGTCAAGCTTGAGGTCTTGCGCTTTGTACACGACGCCCATGCCGCCCTGCCCCAAATGCTCCAAAATTTTGTAGTGAGAAATAGATTCGCCGAGCATAACACCTTCGCAAATGAACAAAACGAAAACGCGCCGTTGCCGTGCTATCAACTTTTTTATTCCGACTAGCGGGAGGCCGGCCGAGGGATTTGATAAGCTGGTTTGGCCGATCATTGAGGTCATGCATGTGCCATTCAATTAAAGATGAAACGATTTTGGGGGAAACGCAAGCATCATTTGAGAAGAGAGGCGCTCGACAAACAAAACAGTGATCCGCGTCACCTCCTAGCTTTGCTCACGCAAGGCCGTACAGCCTGGCGCTGCGGAATGTGGCCTTGATTTTAGAAACAGTGGGATATATCTTCGAAAAAGCGCGCAGACCTAGCATCAGAAGTTTTGCAACTCGACAAGCAACTGGCTCGTGAAATCACCTGCAAGCTTACCACAGTTCTGCCTTCATTCATCCGCACGGGCACTGCGAGCCGGCATTTCCGCGGAGTTCCTATTCTATTGAAAGTGAAATCGCGCAGAAAGAGCAAAGACTTCAAATGGCAGAATGATTCATCGGCAGAATAATGACGTAATCATTCTCCCGAAAAATTATTCTGCCTGTAGGGAGTCAATGCCGTTTCCTTAAGTAGCCCCACCCCTTTGGGGGGCGCTGTAACGTGTGCAGGATCAGCGGCCCCACAACGGGCCGGGACTACAAAAAATCACTTAAGGAAACGGCATTGCGGAAGGACTACTTGTTGCGCGTCGACTCGCCGAACCAAAGCGAGATTCGTGCTGCTTGCAATTAATCTTTCAGTATGCGCTAGCTTCCGCTGCTGACATAGGGCTGTCAGTGGCGCTTGTTATTTTGCGGGAGGGCCGTGCCGTAGGCTGCACGCGAAGCAAGCTTGTGCTACGGATTTATCTTCCATAGGCAATAACCTGATTGTGATGAAAATTCTGGAAGCGGCAAAACAATCGGCGGCAACCGGCGCGACCGTGAAAGTGGCGGCGCCATAAGGACCTGCAATACCAGGCGACAACAATGTGCTTTTTTGGCAAAGTCTTCAAGATAGAGTTTTAAAAAAGCGTTATCGCCAAGCGCGCAAAGAGCTCGCAATGGGGGCGAAGAAACCGCTTGGCGTTCTTTGCGCGAACTCCGCGGCCTTTGCGTTTTGATTTTTCTTGGGTGAAGCGAGATGATTATCAAAACCGCTCCAGCAGCAGCTTCGGTCGCACATAGTGCAAAATTTGATTCGCAAGCACACGACTAAATCCTACGCGCTGTTTTAGTGTCAACAAAATGCCATCATCAACAACTGGAACACGATTATGAACGAAACGACATTGGGCGCAACATTTCTGCAGGAACTAGAGGCTGAAGCCGCCGCCACGCGCAAATGCTTGGAAAGAATTCCAGAATCGTTGTTCGGCTGGAAGCCGCATGAGAAATCCATGGCCATGGGCTATCTCGCTTTGCTCGTCGCGGAGATTCCGAAATGGCTAACCTACATGGTGGAAAAGGGCGACATTGATTTTGCGACCTTCGAGCATTTTCAACCCCAAACCACTGCCGAATTGGTCAACCATTTTGATGAAAATCTCCAAGGCGCAAGAAACGCACTGCGCAATGTTTCGAATGAAGCGCTGGCCAAAACTTTCTCCCTCAAAAATAACGGACAGGTTCTCTTCAGCTCTCCAATAAAGGATAACATCGGGTCTTCCCTCAATCATCTCGTGCATCATCGCGGGCAACTGACGGTCTATATGCGCTTGAACAATATACCGGTGCCATCGATTTATGGGCCTTCGGCGGATGAGAAAGTATTCTGAAATAAAATACAAGGAGGCTGCGACATGAGCAACATAAACGCATGTAAGACGCTTCCCCACCTTTTTCTTGTCTTGGCGTGTTCCCCGCTTTTCGGTCAAACCGTCATCTCCGACAGCACCTATCCGTCCGCCAACTGGAGTGTGCAAGTGGTCACAACCTTCGGGGCAAGCGAGACGCACACGCAGCGAACCACTGGCGGCAATCCCGGCGCCTTTCGTTTCATGGAGCACCTCCTGCCAGCGCCGCCGGGACCGAATGATTTGGCACAAGTCGAAGTCACGCACATCTATGAGGGGGATGCTTATCTGCCCTTGGAGGCGATCGACCACATTGACTATGCCGAGGACATCAGGTTGCTCGATTTGCCCTGGAATCAGGCGTTCATTCGCAGCTTTCCGGCCATCCGGCAATCCGGCAGAGTTTTTCGCGCCAACGTGTTCGTGCAGGTGGTGGCCGATACTTTGTGGCACAGTGGAAGTCTCAGCGGTTTGACCGCCAGCAGCTTCACCGCGCTCGACGGCTCCGGTGCTCATCCCGATTTTTCCGACCGGGGCGATTTTTTGTCCTTCGGCTTTTGGCGCGTCAGCTCGCGCGGCGCCACCCAGCCGCCAATTCCTCCCAATCAAAATTTGATTTACCGGCACGGCAGCGACAACTTCACAGTCACCGTCCATAATGCTCCTCCGCCCAACCAGCCGCCGGTCGCCCGCGCGGATGAGTATCTCTATCTGGATTATTTTTTCAACAGCAACAAAACCCTGCGCGTTCTGCAGAACGATTCTGATCCCGAGGGCGATCCCATCCGGGTTCTCAGCGTGGATGAGCCGGCGTTTGGCGGCGCCATCGAGTCGTTCAATGATACCAGCATCACCTATTCGCATGAAGGATTGCTTGCCGCAAGCCTCGAAACCGATTTCTTTGTTTACAAAATCACAGACGGCTTGAACCAGTCGCGCGAGGCGTTTGTGACCATGCACTTTTGCCTTTGCCCGCTCGAGTGCCTTGCGCTTTTCCTGCCGCCGCCGGCCTTGCGCATCGCGGCCGGCAGTGCCATTGCCGCCGCGGCAATCGTTGACACTCTCGAGGTCGATCTCTTCCGCCGTTTCCGGGACGAGACGCTGCTGGCCACTCAAACCGGAATGCACTTCGTGAACCTCTACTATCGCACCGCGCCGGAAGTGATGCCGCTGCTTCTTTTCGATCGCAGTGACCTCGGCACGCAGGCGGCACGCGCCCTCGCCATGATGCAACTGCCGCTGCGCAATCTGCTCGACGGCGATGGCAGCGAGATTATCACGCAAACGTTGATCGATTCCGTGTCCGCGTTCCTGGACAGTCTCCAGGCTGCTGCCAGCGACTCGCTGCGCGATTCGCTGCATGTCGCACTCGCAAGGCTCGGTCCGTTACAGCAGTTGGTGGGCTTGCCTGTGGCGCAGGCCGTGGCAATGGCGCTTGGCGACCGGACCCACGTTAATGATACTCGTCTCGCAAAACCGCAGGCGTTCGTGTTGCAGCAGAATTACCCGAATCCCTTCAATCCTGCGACAGAAATACGCTATTACTTGCCGCGGGCCACGCCGGTTGAGCTGGCTGTCTTCGATGTGCAGGGCCGGAAAATCAGAACCCTGGTGCAGGGACAACAGGCCGTTGGTGAAAAAGCTGTTGTTTGGGACGGCGCTGATGATCATAATCGCGCCGTGCCCTCCGGAATCTACTTTTACCGTTTGCGCGCGGGCGCCTTCCAGGAAACGAGAAAAATGATTTTGCTGCAATAGCCTCGCATGATCTCCCGCACTCATGCGACTGCAAACTGCCAAGCGGCCCGAAACGCGGGCGCGGCGCATGCAGGCCATTCTGGCGATGCTGAAGAAAGGAGAGAAGTTTCATGGTTGATTACGTGGCATTTCTGCGCGGCATCAACGTCGGCGGCGTCACCGTCAAAATGGACAAGCTCAAGAAATCGTTCGAAGCCCTGGGATTCACCGGGGTCAAAACCCTGCTGACCAGCGGCAATGTTCTATTCGCCGCACCGGCGGCGGGCGAAAGCACACTGGTGAGCAAAATAGAAAAAAAACTGGCCGCGGATTTCGGGCGTGAGATCGGCGTACTCGTGCGCAAAGTTGAAGAACTGCGGCGTCTCGCCGAAGCCGAGCCTTTCGGCGCAATCAAACTCATGCCGCAAACGCGGCGGTATGTTACTTTTCTTTCGGAAAAGAGCAAAGGCAGCCTGAAGATTCCGTATGCGACTCCCGACAATCACTTCAGAATCATTCGCGCGAACGACCGGGAAGTGTGCAGTGTCGCCACGCTCTCGGAGGGCGGACGGACGGTCGATCTCATGAGCATGCTCGAAAAGGAATATGGGCGGAAGGTGACGACCCGGAACTGGAACACCATTGAGAAGATCCTGCAGGCGAGCCGGGCCGCATGAAGAGCTTCTCATTGTTGCTGCAAGGGCAATTTCCCGAGTTCGGCAGGCCGGGAATTTTCTGCCCCAGCCGCAGGCCATGTCGATTTTGGGCGCTCTCGAACGACTAGAAGTTGTCAGCGTGCCGTACGTGCCGCCTCACTGGCAGGGAAGACGAAATTCGAGAAACGGAGATGGCAGCATGAACAATGCGATCCTTTATCCAGCCCTTTTGCTGGTGTTGCATGCCGCGGCTTTCGCCCATCCCGGCATCAGCATCGTGCGGAACAGCCGCGGGGAGATTTTCTACACCGATCTCAAGCAGGTTTGGAAAATCTCGCCGGACGGAAGAAAATCTCTTGCAGTTGGAAACGTGCATACGCATGAGCTTTGCCTCGATGCGGAGGATAACCTGTACGGTGAGCATCTGTGGTATGAAGGCGAGGCCACGAACAAATGGGGACACTATGTTTGGAAACTGCACGCCAATGGCGAATTCGAGCGCTTGATCCCGCCACGCGCGGGTTTTCGGGAGGATTACCGGGACTTCAGTTTTGTGCGTGACGGCGCCGGCAACATGTACTGGGCCGAGCGCAACACGCCGGCAGCAGGCGGCACGGCTGAGATTCTCATTCGCCAACGCGCGCCCGACGGCACGCTGAGCGATCTCTGCCAGACGCACGACTTCCGCGACGTGCGCTGGATGACGTGCAGCGCGGGCGGAACCGTGTATTTGATCGATGCCGGCGACTTGCGCGCCGTCACGCCGGAGGGAACCGTCAGCACCATTGCGCGCAACCTGGCGCAGTCACACGGGAATGACCGGCACAGCCTGATGGGCTTGTGGCTGGATCACGATGAAAGCGTTTATGTGGCGGTCTATTCCGGCCGAGTGGTGAAAAAAGTCAATCGCGCGGGTGTGGTTGCCATCGTGGCGCGTTCGGCGTTGCCGTGGTCGCCGACCGGCGGATTGATCGCGCCGAACGGCGATCTCTGGGTGTTGGAGAATTCCGTCACCAACGCCGTGCGCGTGCGTCAGATTCGGCTGCAGGGCACGGAGAAGATCTATTAGAAATCGCTATTGAACTCGCAGAGCTATTCACATGACCCACAAGGAAAGGAGCAAGCATGAGCCGAGTACGCGTTTTGGTCGGCACCAAGAAGGGCGCGTTTATTTTAAGCGCAGAGGGCAAACGGGAGAAGTGGGAGGTGAGCGGCCCACATTTCGCCGGCTGGGAGATTTATCACATGAAAGGCTCGCCGGTGGATCCGAATCGCATTTATGCCTCGCAGACCAGCGGCTGGTTCGGGCAAATCATCCAGCGTTCGGATGACGGCGGCAAAACCTGGCACCAGCCCGGCACGCCGGCGGGTGCGCCGACCACGACGCCGGACGGCATGCCCAAGGGCGAAAGCAACAAATTCGTCTATGACACTTCCGCTGCACCACTCACCACGCATCAGTGGTACGACAGCACGCAACACCCGTGGGAGTTCAAGCGCGTTTGGCACCTCGAACCGTCGTTGCACGATCCCGACACCGCTTATGCCGGTGTGGAAGACGCAGCCATTTTTCGCACGACTGATGGCGGGCAAACGTGGCACGAGCTGGCGGGATTGCGCGGCCACGGCACCGGCGCGCAATGGGCGCCCGGCGCGGGCGGCATGGGTGCGCACACGATCGTGATTGATCCGACCAATCACAATCGCCTTTACACCGCGATCTCGGCCGCGGGCGTGTTTCGCACGGATGACGCGGGCAAAACGTGGCGGCCGATGAATCGCGGACTCAAGTCGCAATACATTCCCGATCCCAATGCCGAAATCGGCTTTTGTGTGCATCGCATCGCCCTGAACCGCGCCCGGCCCAACGTGCTGTTCATGCAGTTGCACTGGAACGTCATGCGCAGCGATGACGCAGGCGAGTCGTGGCAGCTCATCAGCGGGAACTTGCCGACGGACTTCGGTTTTCCGATCGAGGTGCACGCGCATGAGCCGAATACGGTTTACGTTGTGCCGATCAAGAGTGATTCGGAGCACTATCCGCCGGAAGGCAAACTGCGTGTGTATCGCAGCAAGACCGGCGGCAACGAGTGGGAAGCTTTAACCAAGGGTTTGCCGCAACAGCACTGCTACGTCAACGTGCTGCGCGATGCGATGGCCGTAGACTCGCTCGACCAGTGCGGCGTGTATTTTGGCACCACCGGCGGGCAAGTGTATTGCTCTCCCGATGGCGGGGACAGTTGGGCGCCCATTGTCCGCGATCTTCCGCCTGTGCTGTCGGTGGAAGTGCAGACGCTGGCGTAGCCAGATATCAAGCCGAAAGACTTCTTTGAACACGGAGCAAACAGAGTTCACGGAGTCTCACGGAGAAAAACTTGATTGATCTCCGTGTTTTCTCCGTGCGCTCTGCGTCTCCATGTTATACTCGTTACGGGTTGGTTTGTAAGCCCCTTAATCTGTCATTCTAATGGGAAGAACCTTCCCTCGTGCTCGGAAGAAATTCAAGCCCTGAAACGCGTCGCGAGCACTAGGGAAGCTCCTTCCAGGATGACATCTCTGTAGAGTAGAATTACAAATCAACCCGAAAGCAGTATAAATGTAGTTTTGAATGAACAGAGAATTTTTCATGATCCGTGTTATCATTCCGTATCACCTGCGCACGCTGGCGCAAACCGGCGCCGAGGTGCAAGTCGAGGTCGAAGGCCCGGTCACAGTGCGTTCAGTGCTCGACGCGCTCGAGGCGCGCTACCCGATGCTGCGTGGCACGATCCGCGAACACGTCACGTTGCAGCGCCGGCCGTTCTTGCGCTACTTCGCTTGTGAAGCGGACTGGTCCCTCGAG
>JBBILN010000025.1:63284-100416 GCA_037444905.1 bacterium
GCAGCGCCGGCCGTTCTTGCGCTACTTCGCTTGTGAAGCGGACTGGTCCCTCGAGCCGCCGGACACACTGCTCCCGGAGGCCGTGGCCACGGGAAAGGAACCGTTCATCGTGTTGGGTTCCATTGCCGGCGGCTAATCTGTGAAGCCAGAGAACACTCAAGGCGCACAAAATGTCCCTCATAAAACTGTGATGCCGGAGCGAATCGCCCGCATCGTTTTTTTGTTCAAATGAGAAAGGCAAACCGCTCCGGCGTTTTATGCGACGGCATGAATACAATTTGATCGTGAGGCCGAAAATGAAAGCAGCGCGAAGAAACGATCCCTGTCCGTGCGGTTCCGGCAAGAAATACAAAAACTGCTGCTACCACACCAACTACAACGCTGCCGTGGCGCCCAAAAAGACGATACACTTCACCCAGCCTCGCGCCGCCGCGCAAATCACTTCCATTGATGCGATCCCCACGCACAACACAAGCGGCTTGCGGCCCGAGATTACGCCGGAGCAAATGATGGCTTTGTGCCTCGATGAAATCTACAAATTGCTCGCGAGCGAACGCGTCGGCATGACCAAAGACTTGATCGACGCCGTGCTCCGCGAAATGGACATCGTTCCCACTTTCACCTATCGGCAGATTGCGGAACGCATGGAGAAGGACGGACGGTTCAGCGTGTTCAAAGGCCAGATCTGCAGCCTCAAAGGCACGGACCCTGTAACGTTGATGGGGCAAAAACTTCATCCGGGACCTTCAGAAAATTAAGCCATTCGTATTTTAAAACCGTCGAATTCGATGGGGTTAAAAAAGAGCTGGGCGCGATAGTTCTGTTTTGACTCCGATATGATGGTGTGACAGCCATCCATGAAAATTCAGGTGGCAATTCCATATCGCATTGGCTATATTTTGCCGTCGCATTTTTGAGGAGGGCATGCCCGTGCACGGCTTTTTGAAAAAGGCGCAAGACAATCTCACGCTCGCAAAATACTGCCTTGAAAACGGCTACTACGACGCCTCGGCCAACCGCGCGTATTACGCCGCTTTTCAAGCCGCGATAGCTGCGCTATCGGCGCAGGGAATCACAAGCGACAAATATGAACACAAATGGGTGCAAGCCAATTTCAATCGCGCACTGATTCACCAAAGAAAAATATATCCGAGCAGAATCAGCACAACCTTGTTGGACATGCTTTTTATCCGAAACCGGGCTGATTATTTGGATGAGCCTTTGAGCAAAAAACAAGCAACAACTCAGATTGCTCAAGCAGAGCATTTTGTCGGATTGATTTTGAAGGAACTGCATATATGATCAACTTCAAGCAACAAGAACTTATCGACAGGCTATTCCAAGCCGTCAAAGAAAAGTATCCCGAAGTGGAATTTCTCAACGTGACGGAAAGCCCGGAAGACCCCTCGGATTTATGGATCAACATCACCGCGCCCGAAGACGAGGATCGTGAAATCGAGCTTTCGACATTTGCCAACCGAATCTCCGCGGATATCTTGCAGGATTATGGGTATCTCATTTTCGTGATGCCGCGCCATAACGGCAAACCGGCGGGCGTGCATGCTTGAACCGGCGCATGTAGCTGTACTGAACTTTCCAAGTTTAGTAGAGCTTTGACTCTCTCGAACATTTTTTTCACGACCTCTAACGCTCCCTCAATCGCGCGCAAAACTTCGCGCTTGACTTCCGAAAAATTTTTCCACAAATACCCGCCATCAAATTCTTCTCACCTTATTTTCTCGGAAGGCAAAACGATTCCTCGGCAAGTTTCGTAGCCCCCGCCCCTCGTGGGCGGATTTTGCAAGCAACGCGTTTCGAGTTCAAACATCGACCCGCGGGGGCCGTGACTACAAAAATCAAAAAAATGCCCAATGATTTCAAATACGATTTCTTCCTCAGCCACAGCGCGAAGGACGAGCCGGTGGTGCGCGAATTGGCGAACCGGCTGAATAAAGACAACCTGCGCGTGTGGTTCGACGAGAGCGACTCCCTCTCCCCCAGGGAGAGGGCCGGGGTGAGGGAAGAAGCGCTGGAAAACTCCCGCGTGCTCGTGCTCTGCATGTCGGCGAATACGTTCGGCTCCGCGTAGGCGCAGTTGGAGGCCGGCACGTTTCGGTTTCGCGACCCGCTGAACCAGGAGCGCCGCTTCATTCCCCTGCGCCTCGACGACGCCCCCATCAAAGGCTTGCTTACGCAATTCGTTTACATCAACTGGCTGCCGCAGGACCGCAAGGAGGAGTATGCGAAGCTCATCGAAGCCTGCCGACCACAAGTGAAGCCAAAGGCGGCAGAAACACGAGGCGTCAGCAAGAAGGTAAGTGCGTAACAAGAATTTAGTGGATTACGAGAATGAACATTCTACTACCTTGAGGTTGAAAATGCAGAGACATGTACTCGTTACTGTTCTCATCATCATTTCGATTACGCATTTGTGTTTTGCTCAACAAAAGCCCTTGTCTGACAAGGAACAGTTAATACAAATGCAACAAACAATCGATAGTCTTCGGCAGCAAATAAACACGAACTACGCAGCAATCGATAAAAAGCTAATTGGCTGGAAGTCCTGATCCTCCGGAAGGGGCAAACGAGGTTATCGAGTGGCTTCATAAAAAGCTTAGTAATTGAGCATGGAAGATGCGGCCATGGCCTGCGTGCTGTTTGATTGCCGCAATAAAACGAATCCGTTCAAAGGAGGACAAAGCCGCGGTGGAGAAAATCGCGAAGCAGTTGCTGAAAGTGGGGACTCGCCCGTGGCTGGACAAGTGGCATCTCCCTCCCGGCGATACGATTTCAGAGGCTTTGGAGCAGGCGATCAAAACCATTCCGTGCGCGGTGTTGTGCTTTGGCCCAGCGGACATTGGCAGGTGGCATATTTGTGAGATCAGAGACTATGTGGAGAAATGGGCGAGCGGAACTGCGCGAATTCTTCCAGTGATTTTGCCCAAAGTTGAAGAGACGCCCGAGTTGCCGCTTTTCGTTCGCCAAACCTTATGGGTCGATATGCGTGATTGGGAGAGTGATGAAAGCGATGGCTTTTATCGACTGGTCTGCGGCATCTTGGGCAGAGCGCCGGGCGATTCACCGATGAAGAGATTCGGCGTTCGCGACGTGGCGGAGTGGCAAGGCTCGAGTTGAAACAAAAGTAAAACGACTCACGCAAAGGCGCAGAGCCGCAGAGAATTCGCAAAGAGTTTCTCTGGCAACCCCGTCGAGGGTGCAATGTTTATAGCACATGCATTCAATTCGTTGAAAACCGCGTAGCGGTGATATATACCCTGGTCTTGCACATATCACTCGTATCGGAGCTTAGATTCCAACATACGCTCAGAACCATAGACATTTCACGCCTCCGGCGTTTGACTCGCAATCAACGCGCAATTGCTCTGTTCAGAAAAACTTTGCGCTTTCTCTGCGCTCTTTGCGACTTTGCGTGAGAGCTTTTGCTTCGTGACTCGAATAGCCGTAAACGCGCTTAATGAAATCAGCCAAGACGTTTAATAGAAAAGAAAATCATGTTTGCGGCTCTGTTGATAACCGCCCACACAGCAACACTTCACGAAAGGAGAAGCCTGCATGAGCAGCGTCGACAAAGCAGTGGAAACCCAACTCAAAAACATTCAAACCAAAACCGGCAAAACGCTTGAGCAGCTTTATGCGATCATCAAAAAGAGCGGCTTGGCGAAGCACGGCGAGATTCGTGACATGCTCAAAAACGATTTGAGCATGGGCCACGGCGATGCCAATACCGTCGTGCATTTTTATATAAAATCTCTTGAGCCGGCAGCGGCGCAAGCGAGCGGCGCTTCACCCGACGCTGCGATTGACGCAATCTACACCGGACCCAAAGCGCATTTCCGTCCGATTCACGATAAGCTCATGGCCGCTATCAACAATCTCGGCGAGTTCGAGATTGCGCCGAAGAAAGGCTATGTGAGTTTGCGCCGCAAAAAGCAGTTCGTGATGATCGGTCCGGCCACCAACACTCGTTTCGAAGTCGGGCTGAATATGAAAGACGTGAAAGCCACGGCGCGCTTGCTCGCGATGCCGCCGGGCGGCATGTGCCAGTACAAAGTCAATCTCACCGAAGCGAAAGAGGTTGACAAAGAGTTGGTTGCTTGGATCAAGCAAGCGTATGACAGCGCGGGTTGAATGAAGGCAAACCTTTCTTAAACTTTGATGTCTAAAGAGTCCAATCTGTGCAAAAAAAGCAAAGATTTTTACACGGAGAAAACGGAGTAAACAGAGATTAAAAAGTCAAAGAGAATTTCCCAATCATTGTCTCGTCTGTTTGCTATGTTTTCTCCTGTCGGGCTTTGGGGTTGCGGCTGGTCCGCGTTGCGAAAGGTTTGGTTAATGAAAGGCAACGATGAGCGTAAAGCAATTGCACCGCGTGCGACGCATCTGTGCCGCGCTGCCCGAAACCGTGGAGAAACTCTCGCACGGCGAGCCGACTTTCTTCGTGCGCAAGAAAGTCTTTTGCATGTTCGCCAACAACCATCACAACGACGGTCACGTCGCCGTATGGTTGCCCGCGCCCTCCGGCGTGCAGGAAATGTTGATTGCAAACGCGCCGAAGAAGTATTTCAAGCCGCCATATGTGGGCGTGCGCGGCTGGATCGGCGTCGAGTTGACGCGCGTGAGCGACAAGGAATTGGAGTTTCACATGCGCGAAGCGTGGCGGCTGATTGCGCCGACCAAATTACAGAAAGCAGCGCTTGCGCCCGCGCGAACGAAGAGCGGATAGCTTAGGGGACCACTTCCGGCGCATTGCTATTGAGCCGCGCGCGTTCTCCTTTCGCCCATGCAATCAATACGCGAATATCTTCATCGGAAAGAAGTGCGTGCGAGTGCAGCGGCAAATATGAAGGCAGCGGCATGGCACGTTTTTCAACCTCCTCGGCGATTTCTTCCAATTTTTGACCCGCGCGCTTCGCATCATAACTTCCCCATTCGGAAAAATTCAAATGCCGGCGACCGTCATTCACGTGCTCGGCGAGGAACCACGAGACGGGCGTGAAGTTGCTGTACCACGGCCAATGCGTATTGTGCGTATGGCAATCTTGGCAAGCGCGCTGTAAGAGCGCGTCAACATTGGGAGGCACTTGCAATTGCGCTTGTATAGTGCGGCTGGCATCAACCGGTGGATTGCTGCGTTCGGGACGAAAAAATTGCGCAACTACGAGCAATGCAAGTACCACATACGCGATGATTTTGAGCCACTTCTTCATATGGATTCCTTTCATTAGGGTTGTGAGCGAGTGCAATCCCATTTACAGGCCAAGGCAAGATAAATTTTGCAGCGCAACCATGCAAGTGGCAAAACAACCAAGCACTGTACGACGGTGAAAATTTGATTCCTTTGCTCGAAACGAACGAAGAGGGCGATTTATGCAAGCAAGAAATAAGGCAGTTTTGTGGTTCGGCGCATTTTTGCTGACGGCGCTGGCCCTCGCGCTGGAATCTTCCACGGTTATAAAAATTTTTCCCAAAGTCGCCACCGGTGCAGTCAAGGCCGACGCTGACGATCCCGCGATTTGGATTCATCCCACCGATCCCGCGCTTTCCGTGATCATCGGAACGGACAAAGATTCCGCCGCTGGTGGTTTGTACGTTTGGAATCTGCAAGGCCAACAACTCCAATTCATACCGATCGCGCGGGCCAACAACGTCGATGTTCGCCATGGCATGCAAATCGGGACGCGCACGATCGACATTGCGGTAACGCAAGAATGCCGAAAGCGCAGGCTGAGAGTTTTTGAGATCAATCCACAAAACGGCATGCTCACCGACATTACCACGAGCGCGGGCATCGCGACGCCGGAACTGGAGGCGCCGTATGGTTTGTGTTTGTATCGCCGGAAGCACGACGGCGCCATGTTCGTTATTGCCAGCAGCCGCGCCGGAAAATCCGCGACGAGCCTGCACCAGTATCAATTATCGCACGATGGCCATGGCAAGGTACAGGGCAAATATGTGCGCGCGTTCGGACGCAATTCCATCGAAGACAAAGTGGAAGGGCTGGTGGCAGACGACGAGTTGGGTTATGTATACGCCGCGGATGAAGAGGCCGCGGTGCGAAAATATCATGCTGATCCCGCGAGCGGCAACGATCAACAGCTCACAGTCTTTGCGAGCGACGATGGGATCAAAGGTGATCGTGAAGGTTTGGCCATTTATCGTTGTGATGAGAAGACGGGATACATTCTGCTTTCGAGCCAGAAAGGCAAAAAGTATTCTTCACTCAAAGTCTATCGCCGCGAGGGCGAGGCGAGTGATCCCCACGAGCACAAACTGCTCATGACGTTGGACACCATCGGCTCACATGAAACCGACGGTTTGGAAGTGACGCATCACGGCATTCAGGGCCAGTTTCCGCACGGCTTCATTGTGAAGCACGATTCGCCGGGCCGTCGTTTTCAGCTCTATTCGTGGCAGGACATCATGTTGAGCCTGCCACAAATTTGTTCCAGCCAGATGTAAACTCGCATGGCCGCGCCGGAATGATCTCGCCTAGAGCTTCACGTTCCCATCGCCGTTCCGAAAAAGCCCTTGCATCTCAAACCATTTATTCTAAATTCGTCCGGCTTGAAAATCGCTAACTGCTGCTTTGCTCACCTGCCAACTTCAAGCCGTGTGGTCTTGCAATGTTTTTCGAAGCCTCGCTGGAGTATTGTTCCATTGAAAAAACCGTCTTGCACTGCGGTCGTACTTTGCCTTGCATTTCTCTTTCCTGCTTCCATAAAAACTCAGTGGCACACCAATGGTTTTCTCGATCTTTCCGGGGAAGTCGTGGTCGAGACCGAGGATTTGGCGAAAAATTTATGGCCGAATACGTTTTCATTGCAGTCTCTGGACTATCTCAGCGTTGCACTCCATGCGCTGCCTACCCACCTTTCCAATGCAGCCGGCTTTACTTTCGAAACACGTTGCTATTTGAACGAAGCCGCAGCGCCCGCGGTTTTGCTCACTTTGGGAGACGCGAACGCCGAGCACCTTTACTTCCAGCTTCGCAAAGAACAAGGTGCAATACTGGTGGCTGAGTTTTACGAGGCCGGCGCCGCGGTTGCGAAACTCCTCGCACACAAGATGCTCAACGCGGGTGAATGGCTGGAATTGGCCGTCGTGTCCGAGCGCATTGCAACGGATTTGCAAGCCGTTCGTCTCTACCTCAATGGCGAATGTATTGCTGAGAAAAACTTTTCGATCACTTGGCGATGGCCGCACGAGGCGATGCTGTTCTTAGGCGGCGCGCCGGGCCAGCATACTTTTTCCGGCAAGCTGGATGAAGTGCGGCTCTCCGCGGGGGCACGCTATTTCGAAACGCGCTACACGCTTGCGCAGTCGCTCGTGGCCGATACGAACACGCTGGCGTTGTGGAATTTCGAACGCGCACCGGCGCCGCTACCGTTGACATATCATTGGCGGGAAGGCGCGACGGGCAGCCGGTTCTCGCAGTTCGAGGCCAGGGCCTATCACAAAAATTCGGTCGAATTGGAGTGGAAGGCCACCCGCGAACAAGGTCTCGAAGCATATCTGGTCGAACGCCGCGATGCTACTGCGACCGGGAAGTTCGAACGCTGCGGCTACATGCCTGCCCTTGGCACCACGGAGAAAGAACAGCAATATCGTTTTGTTGATACTCCCCCTGCGCGTGGACGCTATTACTATCGCTTGCGCGTCGTCGATCAGCATGGCCACAGCGGCTACTCCGAAGAAATCGCTGGCAGCCTGTAAATGAAGTAGTGGATTCCTGCGTGCAGTCCTGCTGCTCTTTCCAACACGCTAGTGACCTAGAAATCCATCAGTGCACCAATCCGTCGTTTTGCTCTTCCGTCATCCAAAGCTTTAAAACTTCCTTAGCTGGAGAACTCATGCCCATCTGCGCTGCTGCTAGTCGAACGAAGCCGAGGAGTTCAACAACCATGCTGAGAATGAAACCGTCTTTGCATTATGGCCTTCTCATTTTGATTATTGCGAGCCTGTATCTTTGCGGTTGCGGGGAGCAAGGCCAGAGCCTTGTCATTTATTCTCCTCACGGCAAAGAGTTGTTGGATGATTTTGCCAAGCGTTTTGAGAAAGATCATCCGGGCGTAAAGGTAAAGTGGCAAGACATGGGTGCGCAAGATGCTTTGGATCGCGTGCGTTCGGAGCGCGCCAATCCGCAGGCGGACATTTGGTGGGGCGCGCCGGCGCCGTTGTTCATGCGCGCGGCGCAGGAAAACCTTTTGGAGCCGTATCGGCCTTCATGGGCCGCGGCAGTGGATGCGAGCTATCGCGATGCGGAGGATCGCTGGTACGCCACGTGGATCACGCCCGAAGTAATCATGTACAATGCGCAAACGCTCACACGCGAGAACGCGCCGCAGGATTGGGACGAGGTGCTCTCCGAAAAGTGGCGCGATAAAATCGTCTTGCGCGATCCGCTCGCTTCCGGAACCTTGCGCGCAATTTTCTTTGCTCTGATTTATCGGCAATATCAACAAACCGGCACGGCTGACGCGGGCTATGCATGGCTGCGGCAATTGGAAGCCAACACGAAAACGTATGCGGCGAATCCCACGCTGCTTTATCTCGCGCTCTCGCGCGGCGAGGCGCAATTCACCTTGTGGAATCATCCCGACGTGCTGCTGCAAAAGCATCAATATGGTTATCCCTTCGAATACGTCGTGCCTGCGAGCGGCGTTCCGCTGGTGCCCGAGGGCATCGCGCTCGTGGCGGGTGCAAAGCACCTCGACCTCGCCAAAACTTTTTACGAATACGTGACCACGCCGGAAGCTTATCTCCATGCCGCGAAAATCTATTGGCGCATACCTGCGCGCACGGATTTGAACTTCTCGGAATTTTCTCCCGAGACTGATCCGCGCAATTTTCCGGGCTTGCCGTTGGATTGGAAACTGTTTGCCGACAGCTCGGAAACGTGGATGAAGTATTGGGACGCGCATATTCGCAACCAAGGCAAGGCCGCGGCAAAATGAACAGACGAATTTGCAACGCATGCAGCGGCAACGAATAGCAGAGGATCATGGCGCGCGTCCGGCTTGAGAGCGTACAGAAAAATTTCGGCAAGATGATCGCGGTGCGCGCGCTCGATCTCGATATTGCCGAGGGCGAATTTTTCAGCTTGCTCGGACCGAGCGGCTGCGGCAAGACCACGACGTTGCGCATGATTGCGGGCTTTGAAATCCCCGAGCAAGGCCGGATTTTTTTTGATGAAGCCGATATTACCGCACGTCCGCCCAGCCAGCGCAACACGGGCATGGTTTTTCAAAACTACGCACTCTTCCCCCACCTCACGGTCTTCGAAAACGTTGCGTTCGGCTTGCGCGCGCGCAAAACGCCTCTCGCTGAAATCAAACAACAAGTCCATGAAGCGTTGCAATTGGTGGAGATGGCGGATTATGTCGAGCGGCCGGTTACGCAGCTTTCCGGCGGGCAGCAGCAGCGTGTGGCTTTGGCGCGGGCGCTTGCCATCAAACCGAAAATTCTTTTGCTGGATGAACCGCTCTCGAATCTCGATGCGCAATTGCGGCGCTCCACGCGCGCTGAGTTGAAACGCTTGCAGCGGCAGCTCGGCATCACGACGATTTACGTGACGCACGATCAAGAAGAAGCGTTGGCGCTTTCGGATCGCATCGCCGTATTGCACGCCGGAATTTTGCAGCAAGTCGGTGCGCCGCTCGAAATCTACAACGCGCCGAAAAACTTTTTCGTTATGAATTTTATCGGCGCGAGCAATGCTGTGTCGGGTAAAATCACGGCGCGCGACGGAAACACGCTGTCGATTGCGAACGCGGCGTGGCAAACGCAGTGCGCGGTCGCAAACGCTCGGCAATTTGAAATCGGCGCTTCCGTGCAGATTGCGTTTCGCCCCGAGCACGTGCTGGTGAGGCGTGCGAGGAAAGAATCATTGAATGCTTCTAATCGAGCAGCGGCAATAACACCCCCCTTAGTCCCCCCTCAAGGGGGGAAACAATCTAATGCTCTGAAAGAATATTCCCCCCTTGAGGGGGACGTTATTGACACGATCATTCTCCCCGGCGCGTGGCGCACCGCGGAATTTTCTGGTACGCATTGGTTGATGCACTTCGCGATCGCGGAGAGTGCCTGCTCCGCGCGCATGACGCAAGCGCAAGCCGTGCAACATCTCGGCGAGGACTTCACAGCCATGCCGCCGGGCGAAGAGATACAAGTTGTCATCGCTTCGAACGCACTTGCCGTGTTCGAGCCGTGAGGTCAATCAATGCGCGTCGTCGATCATCTCAAACGCAATTGGTCTTCCGGGTTGGTGCTCGCCGGGCTTTTCTTCCTGCTCGCCATTCTCATCTATCTTCCCCTTTTCGATCTGCTCAAAGAAAGTTTGCGGGTGCATGGCCAGTGGTCGTTCGAAAACTTTCAACGCTTCTTTGATTTCAAGAAACCCGTTTATCTGCGCGCTTTGTGGGGCAGTGTCGCGATCTCCGTGCTGTCCGTGCTCGGCAGCGCCGTGGTGGGGGTGCCGCTCGCGATGCTTTTTTCGCGTTTTCAATTTCCCGGGCGCAAAATTTTCGGTGTGCTCGTGACTTTGCCCGTGCTCTTGCCGCCGCTCGTGGGCGTGCTCGCGTTTTATTTTTTGATGGGTGAGACCGGCATTATTCCGCGCGTGCTGCAAAAGATTTTCGGCTTGAAATCCGCGCCTTTGGTGCTGGCCGGTGTGCCCGCGATTTTGCTCGTTCACATCTACAGCTTTTATGTTTTCTTTTATCTCTTCGCGCGCAATGCGCTCGCGGGTTTGGATCGCTCATTGGAAGAAGCCGCGAACGGATTGGGCGCGAGCCGTTTCATGTTATGGCGGCGCGTCATCTTGCCGCAATTGCAGCCCGCGCTGCTCGGCGCGAGCATGCTCGTGTTCATGAACGCCATGGCGAGCTTCACGGCGCCGTATATGTTCGGCGGCGACTGGCGCTTTCTCTCGCTGGAAATTTATAACGCCAAACTCAACGGCGACCTCGCGCTTTCGATTACGCAAGCCGTGGTGCTCGCCGCGATTTCGGTGCTCTTTCTTTTTTTGATACGTTGGTATGGCCGCGATCACCCTGCAACGCGCGGCAGCAAAGGCGTAGCCATGCCGCCGCGCTACGTCACCAAACCGTGGCAAAAAATTTTGCTCGCTGTACTCGGCAGTATTCTTATTGTAGTTTTAATGTTGCCGCAACTCACGCTCGTGCTTATTGCGTTCGTGAAAAACGGCACGTGGACCTGGCAAATTCTGCCCGAGCAATTTACGCTGGAAAATTTTGTGAGCCTATTCATGGCGGGCGAGGTGGCGGAGCCGTGGTTGAACAGTCTGTGGATGTCCGCGGCGGCCACAGCCGCGGGCGCCGTCGTCGCGATGAGCGCGGCTTATTTCACGGCGCGGCCGCGCGCGGGCCGCGCGATGAGCAATCTCATCGACGCGAGTGTGATGTTGCCATGGGCCGTGCCCGGCACGGTGGTGGCAATCGCATTGATTATTTTGTTCGACGAGCCCCATTGGTTCACGGCTGGAAATATTTTGATCGGCAGCGCGGCGCTTTTGCCGTTGGCGTATTTTATGCGCCATCTGCCGATGCAATTTCGCGCGTGCGTTGCGGCTTTCGCGCAACTCGATCCCGCGTTGGAAGAGGCGGCGCAAAATCTCGGCGCGCGTTGGAGCATGAGATTTCGCCGCATAACCTTGCCGCTCATTCTTCCCGGCCTCCTCACCGGCAGCATGATGGCGTTCGTCATCGCGCTCGGTGAGTTTGTCTCTTCAATTTTGCTCTACACCTATTCAAATCGTCCACTCTCCATTGCCATCTTTTCCGAATTGCGCTTATTCAACCTGGGTAGCGCCGCGGCATATTCGGTGCTTTTGATTCTGCTCATCGGCCTCGTCACGTGGCTCTCGCAAAAATGGGCGGGCAAAGAAAGTGACAGTCTCTCCGCCTAAAAAACTCCTTGGCATTTTTTTTTCCATCCGTCTTCAAACACGATTTCAGGAAGCTATATATTGGAGTATTTATTTTAAGGGCAAACCCAAGGAGCTTGGAATGTTGACGAGGAAAGATCCCAACGAGGTTGACCGCAGTAGCGGCGAGTTGAACACGATCATTGGGCGTGGTTCAGTAATTGAAGGCACATTGACGGTACAAAGCAGCTTGCGCGTCGATGGCAAAATTATCGGCACCGTACAGGTTGCGGATTCATTGATCGTCGGTAAGGACGGTGAGATTGAGGGTGAAGTGCGGGTAAAGAACGCTGTGATCGGCGGCAAAGTAAAAAACAAAATTGTTGCGAGCGGCAAAGTGGTCTTGGAAGCGAAGTCTATCGTTTTTGGAGAGGTGAAAACGTCGCGCTTGGTTATTGACGAAGGCGCGATTTTTGAAGGCAGATGCACAATGGGTGAGGATGGCAAATCCCCGCTCATTACAGATAACACAGCGAATCGAAGTGGTCGGCCCTTGGGCATAGGACCGGAAGCAGCGAACCGTCAGGAGATAGCGGTATCCCGATGAGGGACAAACTTATTACGAAACTAGGCGAATTTTTTGGCGGCGCACCTTCGCAAGAGCATAATTCGTCGGCATCGGCACCGGTTTTCGCGCAACGTCCTCCCAGCTCAGATCCGCCACCGTCATCGAGCACGCAATATAGACAGGAGAAAATCATGGATGATACCAGCCGGACAGGTGATCTTAACACCATCATTGGCAAAGGCACTGTCATTGAAGGCGCCATTAGAGTGCAAAATAGTCTGCGACTCGACGGCAAGGTGACCGGCAATATTATAACGACGGATTCTTTGATTATCGGCAAGGAAGGCGAAATCGAAGGAGAAATTCGGGTGAAAAACGCGGTTGTCGGCGGCACGGTGAAGGGGCATATTTTTGCCAGCGGCAAAGTCGTGCTAGAAGCGCGCTCGAATGTAAACGGCGAAGTCAAGACCGCCAAGCTTGCGATAAACGACGGCGCCAAATTCGAGGGGCATTGTGTGATGAGCGATGAAAGCACAGTTAAAGCACTGCCCCAAGGCAATCAGCAGGAAAGTGCCGACCAAACGCGGCTTCTAGGTCGAGCCGCAAATCGCTAGATTTCTAGCCGACTTCGCGTTTGCACGCGCTGAGACAATAGCGTTTGGGCCAAGAGCCTCACCCCGACTTTTACCTCGCTAGGAGCAAGGAAAGCTTCGGGGTTTCTTTTTCAAGCACGAATTTGAACTTGCGTGTCCACGCTTGAGACAAACTCTTAATGGCTTATCCTCCTCAAAACTACAAGATTGGCAAATTTTCGCCATCTGGCTGATTATCGTTCGGCGAAAACCGTTGATTCCTCATGGCATTGGGCCATTACTTTCATGAATGCCATTCTGATGAATTTTTTTCCATCAATGTGCTGCCGATGTAATTTCTTTAAAAATCGTGCGTTCATATGCGCAAGCCCCGATATGTAGTATTCCGCTTAGAAATTCTCCCCGCGTTGGCATATGCCTTGCCAATATAAAAGCCGTCGTGGTTAAAGGAATAACACGATGCCGATTAAGAACACAGCACGAAATAGGACGTTAACTCAGCCGGAGGAGAAATGGACAAAGGCATGATTCAATATTACGGCAATGGCAGCCTCAATACAGTGCAATTGGAGCATCTGTTGGAAGGCGAAGGATATGTCTTGCAATGCAGCGAAAATCTGGAAAGCGTTCAAGATCTTGCATTGGAAGATAAGCCCGCCGTTTTGATTATCGATTTAGATGAATTTGGTGATCGCGTATGGTCGATTTGTATGGACATCAAAGACGATCTTGCGACCCGCAAGACCGCCCTTATTCTGATTTCCTCCAGCACGGATGAAAATCTCAGAGTTAAAGGATTAGAAAGCGGCGCCGACGATGTTCTCGCCAAACCCGTCGGCGCGCGTGAGTTAGCCGCGCGAATTAAAGCAATCGGACGCCGGTTGACCATCAACGATGCGAAAAAGATTCGCGTAAAGGACATTGAGATCGACTTGGACGAGCATCGGGTCAAAAAAGCTGGCAAGCCGATTGATTTAACCTATATCCAGTTCAAGCTTCTCTATCTGTTGGCTTCTCGTAGGAACAATGTGTTCAGTCGCAAGGAAATCCTCGAGAGGGTTTGGGGCAAGAAAGTCTATGTTACCAACCGGACCGTGGATGTACACATCAAGAGGCTCAGGGAGAAGCTTGGCGAGTACAAGTATCCATCTCAATATATCGAAACGATTCACGGCACAGGTTATCGTTTCCTCTAATACCTCATTTTTTCCTCCCTCCGGGCCCCTGGCGTAAGCTGGGGGCTTTTTTATTTTAACGAAAAGCCCTTCAATTTTTTTACATTGAAAATTCGCGATCAACAATTTTCAATTCTTCCTCTTGATAAACCCCTCCCGCTCGGCAAATTCACGCAAGGACTTTTGCAAGTGCCCGCGCGCACGTGAAAGCCGTGACATAACGGTTCCAATGGGAATACCAAGAATCTCCGCAATCTCCTTATAGGCAAACTCTTCCACGTCACACAAGATGACAACAATGCGAAAATCCTCGGAGAGCGTTTGCAGTGCCGCATTCACCTCATCTCCGAACAAATCCGCATAATCCTGTGCGGTTCCCTCCTGTTGCAAACGGCTCTCACGTGCGCGTTCCGGTTCCGCATAAAAGTGCTCGGCGTTGTCTCCGAACTCCACACTCTGCGGCGTGCGCGACTTTTTGCGGTAATGATTGATAAAGGTGTTCGTCAGAATCTTAAAAATCCACGCCTTGAAATTCGTGCCTTCTTCAAACTTGCCCAAAAAACGAAAGGCGCGAAGGTAAACTTCCTGCACCAAGTCTTCCGCATCAAATTGATTTCGCGTCAAGCGCAGGGCCGTGTTATAAAGCGCATCCATGTGCGGATACGCCAGCGCCTCAAATTGCTCACGTTTGCTCTGCGCAGACTTGCCTTTTCCGATCAAAACAAATTTGCCTTTCAGTAGAACCAGCTTGCAGCGCGTTAATAATATAGTCTCTGCACGTATGTAAGGCAGTGTACGATTTGTTTGCAAAAAAAGCAAGCCGGCGGCCGGGGTTAAGTTTTCACGAAGATTCATTTCGGGCATTGCAACATAAGGCTGCCTTGCTTATTTTCCAGTCCGGCTGAATCTCACCCCAGCCTCGTCGCTCCCGCAACAGGAAAGCAGTCAACTTTTGTCAAGTAGCCTCAGACCTGACCGCCATGAAAACCGATAACCTTCATATGTTGGCAGAAACGTTTGCCCACTCTCCGTTTACTGCGCAAAACGCCTTTCTCAATCGCGAGCTGAGTTGGTTGAATTTCGCGCGCCGCGTGCTTGCTTTAGTCGAAGATCGCGAACAACCCTTACTCGAGCGCGTGCGTTTCGCCGGCATCATGGGCATGCTGCACGACGAATTCTTCATGAAGCGCATGAGCGGCTTGAAACGCATGATCAAACAAGGCGTGGATAAAGCCTCCCTCGACGGCATGAAGCCCAACGAAGAAATGAAAGCCTGCCGCAAAGAGCTGCTTCACCAAAACAACATATTGTCGCGCGTCATGCGGGAGGAAATTCGCCCGGCTTTACGCAAGGCCGGACTTCCAATATGGGACTACGTGGATTTGAATAAGAAACAGAGCGAGTATTTGCAGGAGTATTTTCGCTCGTCGGTACAGCCCATTCTCACGCCGCTGGCGGTCGATGCGCAACATCCTTTTCCCTTTATCAGCAGCCTCGGCCTCAACCTGGCCGTGCAAATTCCGGAAAAGAAAAAAGCCAACAAACGTTTTCTTCGCATCAAAGTGCCGAACAATCGTCCGCGTTGGGTGCCATTGCCGGACGGTGCGGGCTTCGTGCCTTTGGAACAAGTCATCGCGGAAAATTTGGGGCAGCTTTTTCCCAACGCCGAAGCCATCAAAACGTACGTCTTCCGCGTCACCCGCGGCGCAGAGGGCGAAGAAGCGGCGCCCGAAGAACTCAGCGAAAGCGATCCGGATACGCCGCTCATGCCCGGCAGCATCATTCGACAGGTCACGAATGAGTTGAAAGCGCGGCGCTTTGCGGGCGTGGTGCGTTTGCAGGTTGAGCAAGAGATGCCGGAAAAATTGCAAAAGTGGCTGGCAACCCAACTTCAGATTCAAGCCGACGATATTTATCCCAGCGACTATTTTATCGGCCTGCGCGATTTTTCGAGTTTCAAAGCCGAAGACAACGCCCAACTGTGCTATCCCGTGCATCAACCCGTGACGCCGCCGCGTTTGCGCGATCTGCCCACCGACAGCAGCAAAGCTATCTTCGAAAAAATCCGGCGCGGCGATATTCTGCTGCACCATCCCTATCACAGTTTCGACACCTCCGTGCTCCAGTTCATTCGCGCGGCCGCCATCGACCCCGACGTGCTCGCGATTAAATTGACGATCTATCGCACCAGCAGCGACTCGCCCATCGTGCTAGCCCTGTCGGAAGCCGCCCGCCGCGGCAAACAGGTCGCCGTGCTGGTAGAAGTCACCGCGCGCTTTGACGAGGCGCCCAACATTGCGTGGGGACAATTGCTGGAACGCGAAGGCGTGCACGTGAGCTATGGCGTGCCCAAATTGAAAACACATGTCAAACTCGCGCTCGTGGTGCGCGAAGAGCGCGGCGTCGTACGGCGCTATGTGCACGTGGGCACCGGGAATTATCACACTGGCACCGCACGTGTGTATGAGGATTTGGGCATCCTCACGTGCGACCCCGAATTGTGTGAAGACGTCGCAGCGCTCTTCAACGAACTTACCGGCGCGACGCCTTATGATCACTATCGCAAGCTCATCGTCGCGCCCAAGCACATGCGCGCTCATTTCGTTGCGATGATTCGCCGCGAGATTGAGCACGCCAAAGCCGGACGGCCGTGCGGCATTCGCGCAAAGATGAATCAATTGCAGGATCCCGATATCATTCAAGAGCTGTACAGCGCGAGTCGCGCGGGCGTGCCGATCGCGCTCAATGTGCGCGGCCTGAATTGTCTTCGCCCCGGCGTGCCGGAAATGTCGGCAACGATTCGTGTGTTCAGTGTGGTAGGGAGATTTCTCGAGCACAGCCGCATTTATCATTTTGTCAATGGCGGCAGCCACGAATATTACATCGGGTCCGCGGATTGGATGAAGCGCAATCTCGACAGCCGGGTTGAAACCATCATCCCGGTGTTGAGCACGGAAGTGAAACGGCAGCTCGCGGAAATTCTCGACGTGTATGAGAACGACAATAGCTCGGCGTGGGATTGCCAGCCCGACGGACATTATGTGCGCCGCCGGCCCATAGCAGGGCAGGAAAAAATTTCAGTGCAAGAGCGGTTCATTCAGCTTGCGAATGCCGAGTTCAAAACGTAGCTGCCACGCATTTTGGGGCGAAGCGCATGGCAGCGTTGTCACTCTGCAAGCATGCTGCTTAACTCCTTCCATCGCGCCAATGCTCCCGCACCATATTGCGCCATCTTCTCTCCGATTCTTTCCACGGACAAGGGCCGATACAGCGCCGCCGGCTCTTTCACATAGAACCTATCCGCCAAACAAATGATTTTCTCTTCGAGCGAAAGCGGCAGGTAATCACGCACTGGCAAAGGCAGTTGTTGTGCGAGCACATCTTCCTTCGTGAGGCCCGCGCCCGTATGCCGCTCGCACACCAACGCATGCTGCGACAAGCCTTCCTTTTCCAAAATCTCGCGACCGATAATGCCGTGTTTGATATACGGCGCCGCGCCGAAGCAATGAATCTCCGGCGCAGCGCAACGGAAGATGCCAATATCGTGCAACAATGCAGCCTCCTCGAGAAATTGCAGGTCGAGTTTGGTGTTGGCATGGCGCTGTTGATACGCGCGCGCAATCTCCAACGCCTTGCTCGCCACCAGTACGCTATGAATCACCAAAATGCGATACGACTCGCTGCTGGGAGCATAATATTTCTGTATGATTCGAAAGGGGTGGTTTTCGCTTTGCATGACCGTGCTTCCATTCCTCCTGTTGTTCATCTTATCAGCAACATACCCACAGCAAAGATTTTTCGCAAGCCCCCTTTTCCCCACTTGCGATATTACAGGCAAGATCGTACATTGATGTTGAAATTTCGCTTGATGCCAACATTCCCAACCAGGAAACCATCGACTCCCTCGCGCAAACGAAACGAGATGGCAACGACTTGAAAAAGGATATTGAACTCTTTTGCGCAAGTACGACTTCGCCCGCGTTTTCTAAATTTGTAAAGGCCAACAATGAACCTACTCCGAGTTTGCGCTTGATTCCAGAAAGATAGTTGGTTATTTTGCCGTCGTCAAATTTCATCCCGCGCAGTCGGTGAGAGGCTCCACGGCTAGTGCAAGAGCGCGCCGGTCGTGTCTCAAAATAAGTCGGAGAAACAAGACCATGCTTGCAGAACGAGACCAAAGCATCATATCTGAATATGCTCAGAAGTATCGGTTGAAAGCCGTGGTGTTGTTTGGCTCGTCGTTAAAGGATGAAAACGCCAACGACATCGATTTAGGAATCAAGGGCATTGAGCCGAGGCTCTTCTTCGATTTCTACTGGGACGTGTATAGCCGCCTTTCTAAGCCGGTCGATATTATCAATCTCGACAAAAGCAATTCATTTAGCCGCCTCGTCGAAAAGGAGGGACAACTCATCTATGGCAGCGCTCGCGGATAAAATTCGGGTTGAAACGGACAACATCGAAAGGGTTTTGGATGAGCTTCAAAAAATTAGCGTCAAACCGGAAAAAAACGTTGCCGAAGTGACGGGCATGGCCGCATTCATACACAACTTTTACTCGGGCGTCGAAAACATCCTCAAGCAGATTTTTGCCGAGACAGGCTTGAAACTTCCAAGCTCCAGCTCCTGGCACAAAGAGTTGCTAGAAAACGCTTTTGCCAAAGGCATGGTTAGCGAAAGCACTAAAACTTTTCCGGGGAAGTTTTTGGTGTTTCGCCACTTTTTCATGCATTCCTACGGCTTCATGCTCAATGAAGAAGAAATTGATCCCTTCGTTCCACTCGCCCCTAAAGTATTCGAAGCTTTTCAGAGTGAAATTCAAGCCTACCTTGAACAAGCTTCATGATGAAACTTCCACAAAACCGGTTGCTCTTTAGAAGCTACAGCAAAAGCAAAAGGCTCAAAGCGTCGATTGTCCTCAGCGCACTAAACGAACAGAGCCATAATTCGCCACATGCAGCTCGCCACAACGCCCGTTGAAGAAATCCGCAATCCAACAATGCGATGGCGTACTCGACATATCCGCAGTCCAAGTCCACAGGATTTTATGATCAAAAAACGAGTCGATATAGAAGCCTCCTTTCTTTCTTTCACACTCCATGAGAGACATTACTTCTTCCAAAGTCGGTAAACGCCAATCGCTGAAACCTGCAAATTGCTTCTGGTTCATCTCATCTACATATTCCTCAAGCTGCGCAAAGCACAAAAACCTCGGAGAGACCGATGATTGCTGCCACATCAAACCGGTGGAATGGTCGATCACGATTCCTTTGTGTTGCGTAAATCATAGCTATGAGAAATGCCCTTGCCGGCCTTATGCAGGAATCTATCGAAAAAGTTGCGTTGCATAAGCATGGCTCGAACCTCGTCTGCTTTCAAATCTATAACAGCGTGCGAACGCAAAGCAAGTCGCAACCCGCTAAGGTCAACCGCTTTAGTGTCGAAGGATATCGGCGTCTTAGTGGCAACGTTGCGTTGAATCACTTCCCAGAGAAAAGTTTTCATTTGATCTGTCCACAACAGACCACCGTGCGCTTTGTTGTCATCAACGAAGCGCTTGACCACAAGATATTCCATAATCGAGCGATGCGCGAACTTGTAATTGCCCTCCGCGTCGCGGTTGAGCAGCGAGCGCCCGGAGAGCACCCAGTCTTCGAGCGGGATGCTCCATTGTTTTGCTAGCGTCGCCAACTCTGCACGCGGGATGCATTCCGCGCCTCGGCGTTTGGCGTTCATGTGCAGATCTACGGCCAAGCGCTCGGAAAATTGGCGCAGCGGCTCTTTGTGCAAGCCCGGCACAATGCCTTCTTCGCGCTCCAGCCAGGCTTCGATCATCTCTTCATACAGCTCGAACGTGTGCGTAATCTCTCTGCCTTTGCGCACGAGATCGTCGATGTGCGAGAGCAGCATGGGCCGCACACTGAGGTTGGGAATCTTCGCGACCATCTCTTGCGCGAGCTTACGTTTTTCTTTCTGCCAAAAAGAATAACGGCGTTTGAGATAAGCCTGTACTTGCTCGTCGGTGAAAGGCATGAGATAGAGCTTGTGAAAAGCATGTTGCGCTTTCACACCTGCAGAGCGAGGGCCGAGGCGCACGATGCCGGTTTCCTTGGGAATCTCCTCTTCTTTGGGAAAGAACTGCGTACGGCAGGTGATGAGCACTTTGTGAAAATCGCGCGTGAACTCGAGCAGCTCACGCAAGCGCGCGGCGTGATCGACAATGGCAAGCGTGTCTTCGTCGAGCGCATCAAGAAAGAGCACAGTATGCTTGGGCGCGTGGCGCTTTTTGATTTCTTCGATGCGCTTATCCACCTCCGGAATGCCGAGCGGCATGAGCGCGAGCTCAAATTTGCGGCGGCGCAGGCGCAAATGGCGCGCGTAATAATTCAGCAAGAACGAAGTTTTGCCCATGCCCGAATCCGCGAGCAGGATGAGATAGCGATACTCCGTGGGATTGGCGAGCATGCTATCCACAGCCTCAAACAGATTCTCCTTCGCGCCATAAACCAAACGCGGCTCTTCGGCCCCGGCCGGGTCAACGCTGCGGCAATACGGCTGAATGTAATGCTGCGTCGAACGCTCGATGATGCCCGCGGAATACAAGTCGGCGCCGAAATGTTTTTCGAGCGAGCGGCGGTCGCGCTTCGTGCGCCACCACGGCAGCATTTTGGCGAAGAAGGCCGTGGCCAATCCCGCGAGGCCGCCGAGAATGCCGATGATCGTGCCGATAGTCGGCAACCATTCTTTGAGATTGGTGAGGAGAGTTGCGGAGGTGGAATCGGGCAGCATGGAAAGGTCCTTGCTTTGTGCGGTGTTTGCAAAACCAAAATAGTGGCGCGAGGAAAAAAAAGCAATGGCGGTTTTGTGAAGCCGAAATTTCGATAGCGGCTCGCGTGTTTGGTGCGAGTCCGGCTTGGCTCAACTGTTGTGCCGAGGCGAGGGTCGTGCGCATAAATTCTAGTCGCGCTTTTTGGCTTGTCGCTGCGCGTTGTTGCGTATCGTCTTCGCTTGTTTACCAAGGGGGCTAGTTCACCGAGGTGACTTAGAGCGCTTCGCGGATTTCAAAAAGCAAAAGCCCAACGCGAGCCGCAGCTAAACAGGCAGAATAATTTTTCGGCAGAATGATTACGTCATTATTCTAGCGCGTTTGTGCTCTCGGCTTTATAGTGTTTTTCACATGCGTGTTTAGGAATCGTAGCCATGCCCCCTCGTGGGGCATGGCTGAAACACGAAGTTTCAGTGTTCCACCAGCCGCCCACAAGGGGCGGGGACTACAAAACGTGTTCATCAAATTGAAAACCACTTTAAGTCACCTCGCGCGCAGAGGCCGCCGAGGTAAACAAGCAAAGAAGTACCCTCGGTGCAGCAGCGACAAAACAAAAAAAATGGCCTTAGCTTCACGCGATAGCCTTGGGGCTTGTTAGGAATTGCTGTGTTGCACGCTCCATCAATAGCGGCGGCACTGCTGCTCATGCGACTCCCTCTTGCCACTCTAAATATTTTTCGTTATATACTTCGCATTTCGCAATCCGTTCGTCCGCTTCTCATCATTCCGGAGCACACGCACCCGTGAAAAAAATGCTCGTCTCGGTTTTATTGACAGGAGCACAGCTTATGCACACGCCTCTCGCCTCCACAACGCCGAAAATCCACTACGAACTCGGCATGTCGCAGCCGCACACCCATCTTTTCGAAGTTAAAATCACGTTCACGGATTTGGACCAATCCGAGGCGCAGCTCGATCTCATTATGCCGGTGTGGCGCTCGGGGCGCTATGTGATTTTCGATTTCGCCGGCGGCGTGCAAGAGTTTGCGGCGCAGCGCGGCGCTGGCGAGGAAAACGCAAACAAACTGCAATGGGAAAAGCTCGACAAATCCACGTGGCGCGTGCTAACGGGCGGTGCGAACACAGTTTCGGTGCGCTACAAAGTTTATGCGAATGAGTTTAATCAGCGCACGCGCGGCTTGAACGATCAACACGGCTATGTGAACGGCAGCGCGGTGTTCATGTATGCGGAGAAGTTTCGCAAGCTGCCGGTCACACTGCAAGTGCATCCCTTTAAAGATTGGCACGTGAGCACCGGTCTGGATCGTGTGAAAGGCAAAGCCCATTTCTTCTCCGCGCCGGATTATGATTACTTCGTCGATTGCCCAATGGAGATCGGCACGCACAAAGATTTTGAGTTCGAAGTGCAGGGCAAGAAACATTATCTGAGCATTTTCGGGCCCGGCAATTGGGAGAGCGGCAAGCTGATCGAGCGTTTAAAGAAGGTCGTACAAACGTGCTACGACTTTTGGGGCGTGATGCCCTACGAGCATTATACTTTTCTTGTGCACAGCCGGCCGAGCGGCGGAGGCGGCACGGAGCACCTCAATTCCACGATTATGGGCATCAATCAATTCGCGTTCAGCAAGGACAGCGGCTACGAAAATTTTACGAGCCTGGCCATGCACGAATTTTTCCACACCTGGAACGTGAAGCAGCTTCGGCCCGCGGGCATTCACCCTTACGATTACACGCGCGAAAACTATACGCCTTCGTTGTGGATTTCCGAAGGCACGACGGACTACTATACGATGATGCTCATGCGCCGCGCGGATTTTTACACGCCCGCACGCATGTTGACGCGCCTCGCCGAAATTATTCGCGACGATCGTCGCCGCCCCGGCCGCAAGGTGCAATCACTCGAAGAGTCGAGTTTTGATGCGTGGATCAAATTTTGGAAGAATCTGCAGGACGGCCAGAATCGTGAAGTGGATTATTACGACAAAGGCGCAACCGTGAGCCTGCTGCTCGATTTGGAGATTCGCCACCGCACGGAAAATCGCGCGTCACTCGATGACGTATTCCGTGCGATGTATAAAAGGTTTCCGCTGGCCGGGCCGGGGTTCACGCCCGAAGAATTTCAAGCTGTGGTGGAGGAAATTGGCGGCGGGAAGTACGAGGAGTTTTTCGACAACTATGTGCGTGGCACGGCCGAGCTTGACTTTGCAAAATTTTTGGGATATGCCGGGCTGAACGTGAAAGAGAGCATGCCCACCGACGGAGTGACATTGGGCATTGCAGTGCGCGAACAAAACGGCGCCGCGGTGGTGCAGAGCATTTTCGCCGGCGCGCCGGCATATGAGGCGGGCTTGAATAGCGGCGATGAGATCGTCGCGCTGAATGGCTTTCGCGTGCGCGCCAATCAACTCGATGCGCGTTTGGCGGATTTCAAAGCCGGCGAAAAAATCACGCTCACACTTTTCCGCGACGAGGAACTGCGCGAGTTCGAAGTCACGCTGCGCGCGCCCGACGTACCGGAAGTGAGCGTGCAGCTTACGGAGCAGCCCACGGAATTGCAAAAAAAGATTTATGCAAGCTGGATGGCAACCCCTTGGCCGGAGCCGCAGAAGCAATGAGGTTCATTGTGGCGCGGTAGAAATCGAAAGCATTCCCACGCAAAAATTTGATTGGCTTGGCTCGCACTTCCAAATCCCGGGAGAGCAGGGCAGAGTACAATAATTTGTTCCGTTAGTGTACAAGCGCGGTACAACGTTTTGTTCCGCATGAGACAATTTCAAATTCCCTCCGCAGGCGCGATGCCTCAAGCCGATACGCACGGTCCGTCTTCAAATTTCTCGTCTCCTGCAAGCGGACCGTGCATTCCAACAAAATCAATCTCACTATTCGTCAAGCACTTTTTCCACTGCGAGTTTTCAGTGCAATCTTTCATGAGTATGAGCTTCGTAATGCAGCGGCACAATGGTTGCCTTTCAAGAGCGCAAAAAGGGATTTGGAGCAATTGAACTTTCAACCAAGGGACATCATCATGAAGACGAAATTATTTGCCATCATCGCAACCGCCGGAATTATACTGCTGGCCGCCGCATTTCATACGACCGCGAAGCAACCCGTGCGGGAAATCGAGTTGCCCGACATTCACATCACTTGCGCGCGCTAAAGCCGCTGCATTTAGTTTGCGCACCGCCGTGAAAAGTGTGCACGCCGCGCAGCGCGAAGCGTGTTGCTTGCGAGAGTCATTCTCAGCCGCTTTGAATGAGTTGATAGGCCTGCAACACCGCGCCCGTACTCGCCGCATAAGCCGGCACGCCGCGCGCATGATGAGGAGCATCGCCGTCATACATTTGCGCGATCAAGCCTTCGCAGGGGTGCTCGCGTCGTTCAAAGAGCGGCAGAAAAACTTGCAAGAGTGGCGTGGCATTCGGATAGGCGCGCAGATAAGAGCGCACGAACGGCACGATGAGCCAGGGATGCACGGCGCCGTTGTGCAACGAAGTCGCAATTTGCCGCGCGGAACCCACGCACTGACCGTAATAACCGGGATGATCGGTCGGCAAAGTGCGCAAACCCAGGGGCGTGACGAATTTCTCCATGGCCAAATCCACCACGGCCCAAATCTGCGCCGGGCTGAATGCGGTAAAAGGCAGGCCGGTCGCCAACAGCGCATTGGGGCGCAGCGTATCATCCGCGGCAAAGGTATTGAGATTGAGGTTGGTGCGTTTGGAATTCGCGAGCGGCGGATCGTATAAGCCATCAAAAATATAATTCGTTTCTTCACACCAAAAATTTCCCCGCAACGTTTTTCCCGCCAATTCTGCCAACTCGCTGCACTTCTGCTCACCCGCCTTTTTATCAAGTAGGCGCGAGATTTCCACCATGACCATCAATGCGTTATACCACAGCGCTTGCACTTCGATCGCGCGGCCGTTGCGCGGCGTCGCGAGCCATGAGCCGGCGCGACTGTTCATCCATGTCATGGGGCAGGTAATATCCGTTTGATAGAGCATGCCGTTGACGGCGTCATATTTAATGCCCGGCGTCGTGCCGGAAAGATGGCAATGCAGCAGGTCCAGTAGCGTAGAATAATTTTCCGCTACGAATTCATCATCTCCGCTTGCGCGCCAATATTCATAGAGCGCCACAAACAACCACAGCGTCGCATCCATGCTCTCGTAGTTTGGGCTTTCGGGCCGAGGGGAAAAAGAATTGGGAATCAGGCCTTGGTTGGCGTGTTTTAAAAAAATATTGAAGACTTGCCTGGCCAGATCGAATTTCCTCGTACACAAGAGCAGGCCCGGCAAGGCCTTCATCGCCGCGCGGCCTTGGTCGGCAAACTGGGGATAGCCCGCGAGTATCGTCCAACTCTCCAATGAAAAGGTGGTGGGGCGCGAAATGATGAAGTGCCGCGTCGCGCGTGCCATCGCGCGCAACTCCGGCGGCAGATTGGTATTGAGCGCCTCGGCCGTAAGCCTGCGCTGGTGCTCGCACTCCGCTTGGTAAGCCTCTTCGCCCTGCCAGGCTTCCGGCCCTTCATACGCCATGAGCAATGTGACCGCGGTGCCCGGCTCGAACGCAAATTCAAACGCGCAGGGCAAATAGACTTCATGGCGATTGACGTTCTTGGTGCCTTCATCAAACAATTCGAGCGTGCGCCACGCATTCACGGAAATCAACTTGCCGTTCGGATCGGTTTCGAGGCGGAAGGGTTTGTCATTGAGATCCGCATAAACCTGCACGTTGCTCCCTTTGGTGCGCATGTGATAGGACTCGGTCAAGGGCGCCGCGGCCAGGCAATCGCGCATTTCCACTAGCGGCGTCAAACGCAAGCGCACCGCGCGTGCTTCCCCCACAATTTCATAACGCACGAAAGCGCCGTGAAAGTTTTCCGCCATCCACACGCGCTTAATCAGAAAAAATTTTTCCAGGGAGTAGGTGTAGGTGGGAATGCCGCTCGTGGATTCGTAGCGCAAGATCGAAACGGCTTGTTGGGCGCGGAAAGTGCGGCGCAAAGACTGCCATTTGCCGTCGAAAAAAATTTGCTCGAACACTTCGCGCACGAAGGAAACACGTTGCAGCGGCGGGCGTGCCGGCGCAACAAGATAGAAGTGCTCCGACTTCCAGCAAATGTCCGAGGTGCTCCCTAGTGCATAGCCGCCCAACCCATTGGTGAGGAGCCAATCCTTGGCATTGATGACGTGCTGTTCCTGATTTCGCATCGGATTCTCGGTCCTTGAATCTTTTCACGAAGCTAATGCCTGATTTGATGACGCAAGCTTGAGAGCGTTTTTGAAAAAGTCCCCCCTTGAGGGGGCCAGGGGGGTGTCGCTCGGTATCGTGAGCCAAGTGAAAAGCAGTTTGAAAAGCATTAAAACGTGTGATGATGTTTAAGTAGCATCATCGTCCAAAAGAACACCCCCTAACCCCCTCAAGGGGGGAATAGCCAAGGGCCATACTTTTCAAATGCCCTCTCACTGGCCGCGACACAAATGTTATGATGCCGGCTCACACTGAAGAACATATATACCGGCGTTGTGGCTGGTTTGAAGATTTGCAGCAACCCGAAGGCGCCGCCTTCCGTAAGCAATGGCTCATTTGGATTTCGAGAATTTCCTTGCTATCTTTTTCTCGCCATCAATCCCGCGCCCCGGCGTTTTGATTCAAACTCCAACGAGGAGGGAGTTCGACATGTGCATGCGCACTTTTTTTGTTTCGGCAAGCGAATTGTTGCTATGCTCTTCAAAAATTTCTTCGCATCGTTTATACCCCCCTGCCCCCCTCAAGGGAGGAATTATTCGAGCACGCCGCCCAACAATTCCCCCCTTGAGAGGGGGCCGGGGGGTGTCGCTCAAAACCCCGCATCATCTCATCGTGCGTCTTCTTCTCGTTTCTCTTTTTATCATCAATCAAACTTCTTTCGCGCAATCGTTCGCGTTCAATACCGACAGCGCCTACGCCAATCTCGAACATCTCGCGGTTACCATCGGCCCGCGCATGATGGGCTCAGCGAACGAGCGCGCGGCGTTGGCGTGGGTCGCTCGCAGGTTTGCTGGCTTGGGCGCGGACACGGCCTATGTCATGCCCATTCCGTATGCGAGAAAGCTGAACACCAACTCCGGCGCCGCGGTCGGCATTTTTCCCGGACGCACGGACAGCATGATCGTCATTGGCGGCCATATCGACTCCGACTTTCGCGAGAACCCGGGCGCGAATGATGATGCTTCCGGCACCGCCGCGATGCTCGAGCTGGCGCGCGTGTGGAGCAACATGCCGCGACGCTATACGCTCGTGTTCGCGGCATTCGGCGGCGAAGAAGGTGGACTCATCGGCTCGTACTGGTTTGCAGAGCATTTCGAGCACATGCCGCGCGTGGCGCTCATGCTGCAGATCGACATGGCGGGCAGCGACGAAGAGCTGATCCCTTTTCTTGAAACCCGCGGCAAGCAAGCGCCGGAGTGGCTCGTGCAAGACGCTTATGCTTTCGACCGCGCGCTCGGCTTCAACAGTCTGCAATATCCCACGCACTTCTTCTCGCTCAATTCGAGCATTCCCGGCGGCGGCGCCGGCTCCGATCACGAGCCGTTCTTGGATAAAGACATTCCCGCGATCGATTTCACCGCGGGCGTGAATACCTCTCCCATTCACACCATCAACGATCGCATGGCATTCATCAGCAAAAAGTCGCTCACGCGCAGCGGTGTTTTGGTGGAAGCCTTGATGAAGAAATACGACGAGCACGGCATACCCGCGGCGCGCACCGGCAATTACATGCTATGGCAAATCTTCGGCGGAACTTTCTTCGTGCCGGATTGGGCGATCATTGCATTCGACGTGCTCGCGTTGCTGCTCGGCGTGCTGGCCTTCACGCGCGGCCGCAGCCAACGCCTGCAAATCGACCAGGCCGCGCGCGTGCGTTTCTCCGGCTGGAAGATTTTTTTGATGATGGTCGTCATCGCCGTTTGCACGCAGCTCGGCGAAGCGCTGATGCAATTGCTCAAAGGGCTGCGCTTTCCGTGGCTCGCGCCCAGTTACGAATATTTGCCCTTTGCCGCGTTGTGGGCGCTGCTGGGGGCGTGGCTCGCGCTGCAGCTCACGCGCTGGTGGCGCTTCACGCCGGACGCCTATTCCTATCTTCTGCGCGGCCTCATTTTCATGTTCGGGTTTACAATTTTATTCGCGCTCGGCTCGCCGCGTTTGGCTTTCTACCCCGCGCTTTCTTTGCTGCTCGTGAGCTTGGCGGTTTTTATTCCAAGCACAGTGCTGAAAGTGCTGCTCACGCTGGCTTCGCCATGGCCGATGCTGCGCTTGATGTTCAATGAGGCCTGGGGCTTGTTCAGCCGCAGTTGGCCGCGTGGCTTGATGATGATGGAGGGCTTCTGGCCCGCATTCATTATTAGCGCCATTTTCACGTTGCTGCTCGTGCTTTGGTATTTGCCTTCGCTCTATGCCTGCGCGTACACATTTGTGCGGCAAAGCAAATCGCTCGCTTTTCTGAAAGTGTTGCGCCATCCGGTTCCGGGCTTGCTCGTGCTGCTTGCAGTCGTCGGGTACGGCGGATATTTGTATGGGCTGCCGGCATATAACGAAATGTGGCGCGCGACTCTGCGCGTGGCCGCGAGCTATGATTTGAACCAAAAGAAAAGCAAGCTCGAGTTGATCGGCGACGAATATTTTCGCGGCGTGGCCGTGCAATCCGCCGCGTTGAACAAGGCCATCGACGAGCGCGACCACAAAATGGAATTCCCGTTGGACTTCTCCGCGGATTGGATGTCGGTCAGCGGCACACAGACGCGCGCGACGACTGATTCCGGCTTCATGCAAGTAGATTGGAAGCTCGCTACCGCGCGCCCGTGGCTCGCCGTGAAAGTGGAACTGAAAGCTGATACGCTAAAGCTTTCGCGCGTGCAGTCGGATTTAAAATTCTTGGAGTCAAAGAAGACGGTCACGTTTCGTTGGTCCGCGGAGCCGCCGGACACGCTGCGCTTGGCAGCCTCGTTTCTGCTTCCCCCCAAAGCGAAGTTGATTCGCACGGTCACCGCCACGTATCCCGAAATGCCGGTTCCGCTCACGGTGACGGCGCAGCACGCCGACGTGATTTATCGCACCGAAGTGGTGCAACGCGACACGCTGTAAAAATTATTGCGCACGAAGAGAGCGTCTCCGAAGAAATGCCCGTGACAGAGACAGAAACTCATTTGTGTTATAAGGCTTTTGAGCTCGCTAAGACTATGGCCAAACATGAACCCTCCCTTCTATCAAAAGTTTTCTCCGCTGCTGCTCGCGAGCATTGGCTTGCTTTGCTGCGCGGCATATTTCGGCGTGATGGCTGATTCACAACTTGTCCGTTTGCTGAAATTCGAAAAGAGCCGCGCAGAAATTCTCGCGCTGGCGCAGCAAGCATTCGAACAATCGCCAGTGAGTCAGCCTTCGCTTCGACGCAATTGGGAAGTTACGCGTGATGAAGACATGCTGCGTTATGCGCAAGAACACGCACTGCCCGAGAGTCTGCGCGCCCGACTTGTGCTCGCGCGCTGGAAAGTTTTTTGGGGCGGGAAAACGGAAGAGCGCGACGGCAAGAGAGAAAAAGCATACTTTGCCGTAGAGTACGATTTATCGGGCAAGCTCGTGGGGTTCAATCAGGCGCACGCCGGCTTGAAGGACTCGCTAAAACTGGGAGAGGCACAGGCCGTGTTTCTGGCCAAAATGTTTTTGCACGCCCAGGGCCTTGATTCCGCAACGATCAAACTTGCGCAAAAGAACACGACCGAAGAGGATCAAGTTTCGAAATATAACTTCACTTTTGTACGCACACTCGATTTTGCCAGTGAGCTCACGGAGAATTTCAAGGTGACCGTGGCCGGCAATGAAGTGGCGGATTTTAATCGGGACATCGAGCTTGTAAAAAGCAAAGAAGAAAAACTCAGCGCAGAACAAATTGGCGAGATCGTTGCGACCGTAAGCGCAATACTAGTTTGGCTCGTTGTCAGTCTCTTTCTGGCGGTGGTCTTTTTCAGAAGGCTGCGCCACGACGAGTTGGAATTTAGGCGAGCCTTCAGGTGGGGCGCGGCGGGTTTTGTGCTGTTCGGCACGGCTCTGAGTTTTCAGGCCTGGCCGCAGTGGGGAGAAATGGCTCTCACCGGCTTCTTCGGCGGGCTGATCAGCGGCGGGCCGTTGCTTCTGGTTTATGCCGCGGCGGAATCTTTGTGCCGCGACGTTTGTCCGGAAAAATTGGTGCTCACCGATCTCGTGCAACGCGGCAAATTCCGCGTCCAAGAAGTTGGGGGCGCGATCCTGCGCGCCATTTTCATTGCCGGCGTTGCGTTGCTCGCGTGGAGCCTGGTCATTTGGCTCGTGGGCGCGCTGCCTCTCGGCTATTTCGATATTGACAACGAGAGGTTTTGGTTTTTGCGGTCGCCTCGTTATTGGGCCAGCGAGTTGCTCTCGCTCGTCACCGGCATTTGCTTCATCGCGCTGGTGATGCTTTGTTTTTGGAGCGCATACTTGCGAGGCAAAATCAAACGGCAAAGCATTTTCTTCATGGTGTTGATGCTCTCGTTACACCTGGCCGGTTTCTATAATTACTTCATCAATCCAAGTTGGCTGGGCGCGATTCTCTGCCTGCCGCTTTCCGCTTTGTGGGCGTACTTCGTGACGCGCGAAGAACTTTTCACCAACTTTGTGGCATTGCTGATTTTTTATTTGTTCTTTGACGTCGCGATCCTCGCACTTTCGCCGGAGCCATGGCTGGCCGGGCCGCTGCCGTGGTATGCCATCGCCCTGCTCCTGTTGTTGGGCCTTGGGCTTTTCTTCTACAAGAGCGAAAACCTCGCGAAAGATTTCGAGCACTATGTTCCGGAATACGTCAGCCGCATCGCCGCGCGCGAAAGGTTTTTGAAAGAGCTGGAAATCGCGCGCAACGTGCAAATGCGCTTTCTGCCCGAGCGCGTGCCGCAGTTCCCCGGCTTGCAATTGGCGAGCATCTGTCGTCCGGCCATGGAAGTGGGCGGCGATTATTTCGACTTCGAGCCGCACGGCAAAGAAGCCTTGAGCGTTTTCGTCGGCGATGTTTCGGGCAAAGGCGTGTCTGCGGCTTTTTTCATGACCATGGCCAAAGGCATCATCAAAACTCTGGTCAAGCGCATTGCTTCGCCCAAGCTGCTGCTCACGGAAATGAACCAGGTCTTTTATGAAAACTCGCCGCGCGAAGTTTTCATCAGTTTGATCTATGGCTATTTCGACATGCAGAAGAGCACGCTGACCTTTGCGCGCGCGGGGCACAATCCCCTCATCGTGCGCAAAGGCCATGGCAACGCGCCCGAGCTGTTGCACCCCAAAGGTCTCGCAATTGGCATGGATGCCGGACGCAATTTCGAAAAAACCATCGAAGAGCGCACGGTGCCCCTCCGGGCCGGCGACGTGTTCGTGTTCTACACCGACGGCATTTCGGAATCCATGAACGTGCACGGCGAAGAATTCGGCGAAGAGAGGCTCTGCGCATTGATCAATGCCCATGCACAAGACGAGGCGCAGAGCCTGTTGGAAAAAATTACCGCGGAGGTCAACGGCTTTTCCAATGGCGCGCAGCAGCACGATGATTTCACGATGGTGGTCGTGAAGGTGGCGAGCTGAAACGGCGAAGCGCGCCTCAATCTGCCCGGGCTACTTCGAAGCGGCTATCATCACGATATCTTTTTTCGTGCTCCCCACAATGGCGAGCAGCTCGCCTTGCTCCTTCGCAGGCACTTTAAACTTGTTCAAAGTGATTTTGAAATCCGCCACCATGGCGTCCCACTCTTTTTCCGAGATGTTGAGGTGGGCGTGCGCCTCTTTCATTCCCCGCCCGGTGTAGTGCTCCGCTCCGCCCGTAACTTGACAGACCAACGCCGTCACGCGAAACTTCAAACCCGCTTTCGGCACGCGATCGCGGGCCTCTTTGATTCTCGGGTTCGCGTTCAGCACGTCGTTGACCAGCAAGCGTTCGATGAAATCATCCACGACCGTGGCAATGGCGTAAACGCCGCCGAGCCGCTCGTAAAGCGATTTTTCCTGCGCCGCTTGCTGTGCGAGAGCCGGCGTCGCATTCCTCACCATGAATATAGTGAGCAGGAGGAAAACACCCGCGAGGGAAAAGCGTTTCGTCAACATTACTGTGCTCCTTTCGAAATGACTTGAATGAAGATTGGAAGTATACTCGCTGCGAACTGATTTTGGACTACCCCTCAAACCGTCATTCTGGAACCTGCCCTCGCGCTGGAAAGACAGTCAAGCGCTGGGGAAGTTCCTTGCAGGATGACA
The DNA here is from genome assembly GCA_037444905.1 of bacterium. GTDB lineage: Bacteria > Zhuqueibacterota > Zhuqueibacteria > Zhuqueibacterales > Zhuqueibacteraceae > JABWAN01. The sequence continues at coordinate 95,601 of JBBILN010000025.1, forward strand.
ATTCAAAAAGGAGAATTACAAATCAACCTTAAATCATGATAAAGCTCGACTGTGCACATGTCCGGCCGGCTTCAAAAACTTACGACGCGATCGGCGGCGACCGTAAGCTCGGCCAGGATTTTGGGATTGGCGAATTGCGCGTTCTTGCCTTGCAAATCTTCCGCAACGACCCCACGGGCCTTGCTGCACACGCCTCAAAGAAAAATGGGAACGCCGTGGGCAATCATTTTTTGCAGCAACTCTTGCAACGGCGGCCAACCCACGCCATGAATTTGTTCAGCGATATGGCTCTTCATCAAGTAAGTGGCCTCGCCCATGAGCGCAATAGTCGGAGCATGCCCGGCCTCGATCGCGCCCGTCGCCGTCACAAAGGGAAGCGTGGCTCGCGTCGGATCATCGGAGCCGTAGCTGCTGAGGTAAAGGATTTTGGCCATGGCGCGTCTCCTTAAAAAGGCAAAAACCGTGAGTGCTTTACACGTTGCACGTGTAAAGTGTTCGAGAAGTAAATGTGATTTACCATTCCACTCTCACGCCGGCGCGGCGCAGCTCAATGCGGCCAGTGCCGCCTGCGATTCGGCTTCATCGCGAGCCTTGCGGCCGCGGAAGTTGATGCCGAGCGTGCCGAATTTCGCCGCGCTGCTCGATTGCGGCGCGCCGCTGAATACGTCCGCGCGCCACGTAATCTCGAAATCAACAAAACCCGCGGCGACCACGGCAAATTGCAACTCTGCTTCCAGCAGAGCACCGGCAATTCAGCCGGTCCACAAATCGATCTTGCGCTTCGCGCTTTCGGGAACGGCCTTCTGCACGAGAATATCGCCGATTTGCAAGCGCCCGTTCGGCTTGAGCACCCGGCTCATTTCGCGCAATGCGCTGGCTTTATCGGGCATGAGATTGAGCACGCCGTTCGAGATGACCGCGTCAGCCCAGTTGTTCGGAACCGGCAATTCTTCGGCAAAGCCCTGGCGAAATTCCACGTTGTTCGCGCCGCATTCTTGCGCCGCGCGCCGCGCTTTCTCAATCATGGCCGGCGTCATATCGACGCCGATGACCTGACCGTTCGGCGCGACCATTTGGGCTGCGATCAAACTGTCGAGGCCCGCGCCGCAGCCGACGTCGACAACGCGCTCCCCCGGCTTCAACTCGCCGAGTCGAAAGGGATTGCCCGTGCCGGCAAACGACTCCACGGAGCTTTCGGGAATGCCTTTGAGCCACTCTTCCTCATAGCCCACTAATTGCGTCAAACGCCGGCCCGTGTGAAAGTGAAACCCGCGATGGGGTTCATGCGCGACGGTTGCGTATTCTTCCTGAATCGCGTGCCGCAGTTGTTGAAGGTCGAGATTCATGATGTTGCTTCGAATGGTGAGTGTTTTTCTGAGAATGTTCCCACCTCGGCTTGGCCGAGGTTTTGAGGAATTGTAGCTCCTCCTCAATTTGTCATTCTCTGGAAGAACCTTCCCTAGCGCTGGGAATAGAGCCAAGCGCCGGGGAAGTTCCTCACAGGATGACAACTCCGAGAGCAGGGGTCTACTACGAAATTTATTTGCCGGCGCACTGGTCGCAAACCCACACGCCCTCGAGGACGCGGCCTTGATTGAACATCGCCTTGTGGCCGCGCGTATCGAAGAAGTAACCGGAGTCATAAACCAATTTCTTCTCGCCTTCTTTTAAAAGGTGAATCTGCTCCGGCTCCAGGGCCTCGTCGTAGGGATGGTAGACTTTGCCGGTGACGGACATGCGCTCGAGAAAATACTGCGTCATGAAACTTTGCGGAATATTCACGATGAAATAAAACTTTCGATCGTCCGTGAAGATGCCGGTAGTAAAATCCGCGGCGCGATGCGTGCTCGGGCACAGCACCGATACCACGGCGCAATCAAAGCCCGAGGCGACGCCTTCAATTGTTTTGACGCTGATTTTTTCCTGGGCGTTGATCGAGCCGGCGTGGTGCTCTTCCTGCTTTTGCGAGCAGCCGGGCAAAATGGCGGCAATTGCAATCAGCAAAACAGCAAGAGAACGATAGCAACTCATAACCTCTCCTTCTTCTCTTCTTCTCAGGATTTTCAGCGCGGCACTACGCGATGAACCGCAACCCAAAAGGGTTCACCAACGAATAGAAACAACCCAGCGGATGAAAAGCTCTTTTATCAGTTGGGTTGTTTTTATCCGTTGGAAAAATTTTTGCTTTTAGCGCAACGATTTCACTTTATAGAACCGAGGCTTCTTTCACTCCCAAGATGAGGGCAATGCCCAATGCGACGTGCCACAACGCGATCGCAACGCTAACCGGCAGGTACGCGGTCATGGGCCGAAAGGCCGCGATACTGTTGGGATAGAGCATGAGAATTACCATTCCTAGCGCGCCGATGAGTGCCGCGGTTGCACCAAGCCACTTTCCCAACAACCCTCCGCGCCAAAGGCCGAATCCCAGCACGAGAGAGCCAAAGCAATAAAACATGTTGCCCATGCGCTCCAAGCAGCTCACCCATTCGCTGAGCGGCCGAATGTTATTCAGAAAATCCGCGCGCACACTTTCAGCGGCATTTTGCAGCTCAAAGGCGCCCCATGCGCCGACGTGCATGTAATAGCCTTCGCTGAGGGCGCTGACCAACAGCGCTGCCGCGCAGATGGCAACTGCCGGAAACAAGACCGTGCGCGCCGGAGAGTTCCGGTGCAGTGTTCCAAGGGCCACTAGCCCGGCTAGACGAATGAACAAGCCAAAGACCAGGATTTGAAACGAGCGAATCCAAATCGTCATAGCCTTGCCAATGTCGAGAAAATTTTCGAGCTGAAAGTTTTGATGAATAGCCACTGGCCGAATCAAAAAGCCCAACGCCACCGTCGCGCCGCCCAGCACGAGGGTGACGCCGGTAAAACGCGTGTAGAAGTTTGCGCATTTCATCATCGCCTCAAAACAGTGTGGACTGCGCCCTTCGGGCCTACGCTTCCAACTCGAACACGACCGGCACGGGATTGCGGATGATGTCCAGCACCGCCGAGTGTTTTTGCGCCTGTTCCCACAAAGCTTCGAGCTTTTGGCGCGGGGACTCGCTTCGAATCCGGCAAGTCAGCCGGAGGCATTGATAGCCGGAGCGTTCGCGCTGCGAGATTCCGAGGAAACCGCGCAGATCGATTTCGCCTTCCAAGCCGATGGCGAGATTTTTTATTTTAACCTCTTGGAGCGCGGCGTTATAGACAAAGCTCGCGGCCAGGCATGCGCCGAGCGCGGCAAGAAGCGTTTCCACGGCGTTTGGCCCGGCGTGTGCGCCGAGTTGCGCGAGCGGCTCATCGATATCCAAATAAAACGGCGTCGCGCGAGAGGCGTCGTCAATGCCGGCGCCCCGAGAACTGTGAATTTTCGTGCGTGTATGGCCGCCGTTGATCCACTCGGTCTCGGCGCGCAGCGTGAGTTTGGACAGACTCGGCGTCGCGCTCATGGCCTCCCCGATCGTACTCAGTAAGCGATCGACATCGACTCCGTTAACGCACTTTGAGCTTGCCGTTGGGATGGTCATACGTTCGCTTCTCGTTTGTTCCGGCAAAAGGTACGAAACGGATCTTCCCAAAATCTTCCGCGAATCTTCTTTCAAAAAAAAAATTGAGGCGAGGGGATTGGCGTTTTCGATTGAAGGCAAACGAGGAGGTTACCCCACAAATAGAACTAGTGGACTGTTACTTTAATTTTTGTAGCCCCACCTCCTTGTGGGGTGCTGTCGCAGCCAATAAATTCGCGGTTTGCAACAATGCCCCACAAGGAGACAGGACTACGAAATCACGGTAACAGACCACTAGTATTACAACGCTAAGTTCTAACTTAGCCGTCATAATCGCCTTAAAGCAAAAGCTTAAGACAGAAAAATGTTGGGCAGAAAAATAAAGCTTGGGTTCGGGCTTGTGAAGTTGAGGTGGCTACAACAAAGAGAACAACGAATATTTTTCTGTCCTCCATTTTTCTGTCTGTTCGCTTTTAGGGTTCGTGCTCAACTTAACGTTGTAGCACTAGGAAGGACGACGGAATTGGTGGGCGAATTATTGCCTTTTTAAAGCGTTCGCATCTGCTTGAGGGCCGAGCGTGCTTGCGCGATCATGGTTTCCGCGCCGAGCTTGGTGAAGACGGGCAGGGCGCCGGCCACCAAACTTCCGGCGGCAAGATAATCTTGCGGCCGGCTGCGGCGCATGAGAACGAACGCGCGAAAGAGATCGCTGCGCGCGATTTCATAATCCTGCCGGATGGCTTGAAATTCTTGCTTCGCTTGTTTGAGCTTGTCAAAGGCAGGATTCCATTCTTCGAGCAATCCGTGCAGCATGCCTTGGGCTTGGTACGTGAGGCCGAGGAAAAAATGGCTGCCGAAAGCCTTGGCGGATTCCTCCGCTTTCGCGGCATAGAAGCGCGCTTTGTCCATGTCGCCATTGGCCGCGAAGCCCATGGTGGAGATGGGATAGAGCATGACGTTGCAGGTGACGCACAAGCCGTGACTGGCCTCCACCGCGAGCCCGGCTTCGACCGCCTCGCGCACGGCCGCGTAATCGCCGGCTTCCATGCGATTGCGTCCCAGTGTGGCATACAAACGCACGAGGCAGTGCGGCTTCATCATCGCGCGTTCGGCAATGCGCAAGCCCTCGTGAACGTAATCACGCGCCTCTGCTAAACGGCCGAGCGCGGTCGCCACGACGCCCATGCGTTGCAGCGCGCTCGCCTCGCCGGCAAACGCTTCGAGCCGCGCATAAAGCTCGCGCGCTTTGTCCAAATTCGCAAGCGCCTCGTGAAAACGGCCGTGGAAGTATTCGGCGGTGCCGATGAAAAGCGTGCACATGG
>JBBILN010000026.1:0-100220 GCA_037444905.1 bacterium
GGAACGGTAAAAATCAGTCATTGCCAAATGGCACAAACAAAGGAGTGACATGTTTGATTTTCATAATGAAGGCCACGCCAATTCAACAAAATCTACATGCCACTCCTTCGGAGTTCAGGAACATCCACGAACTTCGCCTTCTATAAACATTTCACTCCTTCGGAGTTGAGCGGAGCACGTCATTGATTTCGGCCTGATGGCTACCGGCGTGCAAAATTCAGGAAGAAGAAGTAGCCACTCTCGCATTTCATGCCGAGGTTTATCATGACGAGAGCGAGCAAGCTTTAATGCGAGGCGGAGAGGAGCGGAGCAGTTTTCGAAGGTTCGGAATTGAGTTTTTCCGCGAGCCAGAGATTCGCCAATGTTTCCGAAGAGACGCCACGATAACGCGCGGCTTCGTGCAATTGTCGCGCAATTTCCGCCTCGACGCGAAAATGGCGGCGCACGAGATTGATTTGCACCTCGGGCACGTCGCGCTCGCTGTCCTGATAGTCGGTCAGATCGTGCGTGTCCCAAAACTCGGCCGCGGCATCAGAGCTGCCAAAGTCATCGGGAAGAGGGTCGCGTTTGGTTTTTCGTTTATTTGGTTTTGACATAGCTTCGAATTTCCTCTCGTCGGTGAAGCTAAAAAAACTTTGACAATTGCAAACAGAACCTTTGCAGCTCGATTCGCAAGCGTCCAAACTGGCTTTGGAAAAATACATGTACATGGAGAACCGCTTCAAGATGCTCACCAAGAGCAAGCCCGAAGACGCGAAGCGTTTCTTGCAAGAGGCGAAGCAGGAAGTGACCACGCGCTGGAGCATGTATGAGTACATGGCGGCGAGGAAGGCAGCGAAGGGAAAAGTGACGGCACATTTGTGCAAAAGAAAGTCGTACGCAAAAACATCAGTAGGTAATCGAAAGGGTGAAGACGATAACGTTGGAGGGCAAGCGAGGAAATGATGAGAGCCTTTTTGACGCTAAACTTCGCGCATTTCAGACTGCGGGACGATATGACTTTGGGTCGAAAATAGTGCTCTGAAACCTGCGCTTCTGAAACCTGCGCTTCTGAAAATTGTGCTTCTGAAAATTGTGCTTCTGCCTCACAGTCGAATGAAGCGTCAGTTGAATCCTCATATCGTTAGCTGTTGATTGGTCGGCGCTTTTTTTTGAGCAATCACTATTACTGTTTGCGGACGACATTTTTTAGGTGCTATGGCACCGATCTTATAACGAAGGAAATAATTGAAATAATTCCATATTCTTCTAATTATCATTTCGCCCTTTGAACCCCGAAAGGAAGGCGGTTGAATATCCTCTACGGTTTCTCTCGCTGCTTTGTTTGAATCCCTCGTTTGTCCATCTATTTTGAACAATATGTTTTTCATTCCTATAAATACCTTTAAAAGCATTAACTGCGGTACGATTGAGTACCTATGCATTTGCAAAACTTTGAAGCCAGTTCTATCCAGCAAGCTCATCAAATTATCAGTACTAAAGAAGAAAAGATGATCAGGATACTGGAAGCTTTGCAGGTACTTAAAATAGATATGGTCTACTTCACCAAAATTCCCAGTTTCGAATATTAGAAACGAATCATCTTTCATTAGCTCATTAATTCTTCTGAAATCTGAAATTGGGTCAAAGAAATGACTCATGACATCACAATGATAGACAACGTCGAATTTTCTTCCTTCAAATGTTGATGTGCTCAATGGGGATTCTTCGCAAGGTATATTGAGTTCGTTTCTCATGAAGCTGGCTTGAATAGCATTCAACTCAAGTCCGTGTGGAGTGAAGCCAAGTTTGCGGGCTTCGTCTAGGAAGTAGCCCGCGCCAGCACCAATCTCAAGAATTGCACCACTCTTTACAACCGAGCGTAATATTCTTAGATGATGTCTTGCATATAACCTCTTTGGAAAATCATTGGAAATATGAGATTCCGCCGGAATATGCGCCTCATCATGTCCATATAGATTGACAATTTCATCGAAGGAAGGTCGGGGCGAAATGTATATGAGGCCACATTCAGAACATTTTTTGCCTTTGTATCCATTTTCTTCAATGAAAACGTGATCGCTCTCAGTTTCACAAAAAATGCAGCGAATCTCGTTCATACCCAGCTTGCTCCTATTTCTTTGCCCTGCTAACTACTTCTTCGATTGTCGCAAAGCATCTTCAAAAGCTGTGCGGTGATGCAGCACAGGATGGGACAGTTTTTGAAATTTGAAAATATCAATCATTGTGCGCCCAATAAGTCAGCCATAATGCATAATAGGCCGAATTTTCGTATTTGTGTTTAACGAAACTGCCACGTTCATTGAACATTGGCAGGATTTCCTCCCCCGTTGATTTTAGCCTCGACTGAGGCTAGCAGTTTATCTCAATTAGACGCGGCCAAACAGCTCAAGTATTTTTTCCTCTGATGGCGGTTGCATGACGTTCTGTGCTGCAAAATCCTGTGCCTGTGGATAATTTGTGGCGCGAATGCGCTCAGAAGCCTCCAAGAGATCGTAGCTCGTATGTCGCAATTGAATGTTGAGGTCGTGTAAGAGCCCATAGGCACCTGGCTCCTCAAACGGCATTCTGACACTGCTGGCATTCACAACACGAATCTTTCCGATCATTCGGTCAAATTATGGCCGCAGATGATCATCGGCACGTCAAGTTCGGCAAAGACTGGCAAGAGGCGAGCTTCCGGCGTCAAACGTGTAAAGATCTACGAGTCGCTTCGTGGTGTCGCATGGCAAAACAACATCTCGCCCAAGCCATTGAGATCGACACGGAGCGTCATGGGCCAAATCGTCTACAAACGCTCGTATTCGGGAGAAAGCTGTTGCGCGTTCCAACGCATGACCTCACGAAACTTTTCTGGGACGTTGCCTGTTTCCGCGCCTTTCATTTGTGCAAACAACTCACGCTCGCCGTTGCCATAAATGAACTGCACCGGAATATCGACGTTCAGCAAACACTCAAGTGCTTCGCGCGGCATCGGGTCCGGAACAACGTCACCCCTGACCACGATTTGGCTCGCTTTTGCTTGACGAAGATCTTGAAGCACCGCCTCGAGTGCGAGGAGATTTCCGTGAATATCTAGATTGCAGCGATTCGCATAACAAACCTTTTCGAATTCTCGATGGTTTGATAAAAGACAGCGCATTGGTTTTTGAGGAGGATAGAAATTCGAAAGAAGGGCGGGTGCTGATCGCACGGCGGGTATTTGCAGAATAGTTTTTCTAATGTCAAGTGCGAAAATTTCAAGGTGGTGACGGAGGCTTTTACACATTTTCACAACACGGCACTATGGCCCACCCCAATTTCACCACAAAGGTGCAAAGAATACAAATTCAAAATGCCGATCAATTGTTCTTGATGGCCTTTGCACCTTTGTAGTTCAAAGGCCTCTTTTTCACAAAAGGGGATGATGGTTGTTTCGTAGCAATGCTATTATGTGGCTTTCCGGATGGAAGCCGGCGCGAGCTATTTCTGCAAAATTTCTCGCAAAGCCTCGCGCGCTTCGGGTTCATCGCGTTGGGACAAGGCTCGAATCGCGGCGCGCTTCACGCGCTTGTCGGTTTCCTTTTGCAAAGCCGCGCGCAGAATTCCCACCGCGGCTTGATTTTCCACCTCCCCCAACATTTCGAGCACGGTTGCGCGTATCGCCCAGTTGTCGTCCTGCAAGAGTCTTTGCGCTTCGGGTAATGCGAGCTTCTCATCTTGATTGAACAGCGAGCGCAAAGCGTTCAAGCGCACTTCTTCATCTTCACTCAAATACTGGCGGTATTGGCGCGAGCTGCCGTGCCAGCCATCATGCCAACTAAAACCGTGTCCGGCGAGCGCGGCATGCGGTGGAATTGGTCCAATCGGCGGAATCACGGGCATCGCCGGAACGCCGGGCATCGGAGGTATTACCGGAATTGGTGGAGAATCCATGAACGGAATCCCGGGCATCGGCGGTATGACTGGAATAGGTGGAATATCTAGAGACGGAATGCCGGCCAACTCCGCGGACAATCCTTCCAATTCCGCTAGCCCACTCAATTCGGGCAGGCCGTGTAATTCCATCTCTTCGGCTAGCTCCCCGGCCAGCTTGGCGTGTTCAGCAATTCCTTCCCAATCAAAATTGCCGGCGATCTCGTGCGCCAATTCCGCAGAAAGCCGTGCTTCTTCCATGATGCCTTCGAGATCGATATTCTCCAAATTTTCGCGCGCCAACTCGGCCGCGAGTCTGGCTTCTTCCGCGCCGGCGCGCCATCCGAATCTGGCATGCTCTCGCCGTGCTTCGCGCGCTTCATGGCGACGCTGGAGATCGCGTTCTGCTTTCACGGCATCGTCTTTGGCTTTGGCTGAGGCTCGTTGAGTTTCACGCTGCGCAAAGAGATTGGCGCACAGCAGCACGAGAACGAGCGGGAGGAGCGAGAAAACTCTTTTCATTGCTTTTCTCCACGAATGATTTTGAGCAACACTTCTTTGGCTTTCGGCGAATCGATTTGTCCCAAGGCATTCACGGCAGCGGTGCGCACTTTGGGGCTGGCATCTTGACGAGCCAGATCATAGAGCACGCTCACTGCGCTTTCTTCCCCGGTATTGCCCAACGCATAAACCGCAGCCTGCCTTGTTTCCGGCGAGGTGAGTTTGGGAATCAAAGCTGCGAGCGTTGCAACGGCGTTGTGCTCACCGGCATTGACGATGGCATACACTGCGGCTTTTTGCAGCTCTTCATCGGTGCTCGTGCCGGCAATTTGAGCGAGTGCTTCTACGGCTTTTGCGCCGCCGGAGTTTCCAATGGCATACAAAGCTGCCTTGCGCGCGGAAGGCGCTTGCGCATTCGCCGCCAGTTTCAAAAGCTCGTCGACCGCCTTGTCCGAGCCTAAATTGCCGAGCGCATAGACGAGCGCTTCCGCGGTTTTCTCGTCCGGCTCTTTCATTGCCGAGCTTGCGAGAAATGCCGCGGCGGCAGGCTCACCGGTGTTCGCCATGGCATAGGCGGTGGCGCGGCGCACTTTCACATTCGTGCTTTTGGCGAAGATGCCTTGCAAAGATTTGAGCGCGGTCTCCGAGCCGAGATTGGCAATCGCGTAAACGGCGGTCTCTTGCAATTTGGGATCGGCGTCTTGCAGCGCCACTTTTTCCAAAGCCGTTGCGGCATCGGCGCGTCCCGTGTTGCCGAGCGAATAGAGCGCGGCTTGCCGCGTCTTGAGCACGCTCGAGCTTTGCAAAATGTCCGTCAATGCGGCGACGGCTTCGTCCGAGCCTTGATTGGCGAGCGCATAAACCGCGGCTTGCGCGACTTCGGGGTCTTGATCGCTCTTCGCAATGCGCAACAGTGCGGGCACGGAGGCGCTGCTGCTGCGATTGCCGATTGCATACACGGCGCTCTTGCGCACGCCGGCATCGGGATCGCTCGTGGCCAAACGGCTCAGCGTTTCGCCCGCGGAGGCCTCGCTCAAGTTGCCGAACACGTGCACAATCTTTTGGCGAATCTTGGCGTTGGTCTCGGTTTCCAAAAGACTCGTGAGCGTTTGCACCGTGGCCGGGTCATCATGCTGGCTCAAAGCATAGAGCGCCTGCAACCGCAGTTCCTCATCGTCGCTCGATTGCATGGCCGCGACTTCCGCGCGATATTTGGTTTTGCCGGCGCCGGCCAGTGTGGTGGCAAGTTTGATCATGTTGGCTTTGGCGTCGTCCACATACTCACTGCGCGGATATTTGGCGATGAAATCTTTATAGGCCGTGAACACGGCTTCCGCGTCATCGCCGCGTTTCTCGCGGCTATAGCAAATCCAAAACTGGGCGTCGTCAACATATTTGCTTTGCGCATATTTGGCGATATAAGCCTGCAAATTAGTAATGGCGTCATTCCAGCGTTCGTCATAAACGTAAGCTTGCGCCGTTTTGTAGGCTTGATACGCGGCATCTTGCGGCTCGCCCGCGGCTGGCCACATGAGCATTTGTTCGATCCAGGAGCTCGTTTCGCGCGCGCCCGCCGTTGCGAGGGCAACGAGCGACAAGCAGAACCACACGGCGGTCGAAGCGAGAGTTGATATTTTCTTCAACATTTTTTCCTCAATGAGATGGACTTAATGAAGTGGGTGTTTCTCATAAAGCAAAACGATCGGAGACATTACAATGAAAAGGCCTTTTCAAGAAAATGGTTTTGCCGGAAATAGTCTTGCTCTGCGAGGCACCTACAAATAAGATTTGGGCCGTGAAGAAGCGGGGGACTCAGCTTTTGCCTTGCGCTTGAGTTCCTCGATATTGAGCTTGAGCAACAAGCCTTCACGATCGATGCCATCGCGCACCAGTTCGACGTTCGACAGATCATGCTCGATTTCAAGCGCGGCAATTTGCATGAGCACCAATTCGAGTTGCTGCACCAGGTGCAAGAGGCGGCGGTCGGGAGAGCTCGGCAATACGGTTTGCAGGTCGCGCACCTCGGTGAGCAGCTCGCGCGAAACCCGGCGTTGCTGCGCGACGTCCTCGGCGCCGGCGGCGGAGAAGTCCTCATTCACCACGCCGAGCAGCAGAATTTTGGATCGCTCCAACAAGCGTGAAGTGCGCGCATCGATTTCTTGCATTTGCGCGATCTCGACCGCGGGTGCAGTTTGCACGGCAATCGTTTGCTCGGCCGGTGCGCGAAAATTGCGGCCAATAACAACACCGAGCAATACCAACGCCGCGGCCGCAGCAATGCGCAACGCCGGCGACCAACGTGTGAACAACAGCTCGCGGACTTTTTCCCAATTAGAGGCGCTCTGTTGTTCTTCTTTTTCCATGCGTGCGCGCAAACGATCCCAATACCCTTCCCAGAAATGTTCGGGCATTTGTGGACGCGCGGGCTTGCCTACAGTTTGCAAAACACTTTGCAACTCGGCTAGCGTCGCACGACAAGCGTCGCATTCGGCAAGGTGCATATTGAGCTGCTGCTCTTGCAGCGCATCCAATTCACCGAAAAGCTTTTCGGTGAGCAGGGTTTCGAAGTGTTGGCAGGGTTTCATAGCTGGTTGCTGGTTGAAAAGAATCGTAAGCGCATTGAGCCGCTCACGCGGATAAATTCAATGTCGTTCCCTTTGAATCCGCTTGCAGAAAAGCCTTTGTGATGAAAGCAAGGAGACCACTACTAATGAATTAGATCCCAAGATCCGCTTTATAGAACGCAAGATGCTTTTGCAGTTTGCGCAGCGCGCGGAAGAGTTGGCTTTTCACAGTGCCTTCGGAGAGATTCAGCACCTCACTGATTTGCTGCAACGGCATGTCGTTATCATGGCGCAGCACGAAGATGGTGCGTTGTTGCTCGGACAATTTGGTCAGCGCTTTGCGCAGATGCGCGCGCATGAACGTGGCTTCGGTCGTCTGCTCGGGATTGTACTCCACCGCGTGGCTCGCATGCGTCCGGCGCGACTCTTCGCCTTCGAAACTGTCCCACAGCTCCATTTCCGACAGCGCCTTTTTGCGCCGGCGATTGAGCGCGAGATTAACCACGATGCGGTACAACCACGAGCTTAATTGCGCTTCGCCGCGAAAACTGCCGATGCCGCGAAATACTTTGATGAACGCCTCCTGCGAAAGGTCTTCGGCGTCCTGCACATTGCCGGACAAGTCGAACGCGAGCGCAAACACGCGCTGTTTGTATGTTTCCACCAACTCGCGAAACGCCGAGGATTCGCCCGCCTGCAAGCGTGGAATCAAGCGCGCTTCATTATCGCTCATGCAAAACCTTTCCGGTGCCGGAATTCGAGGCGGGCATCCTTTGGCCAAGCTTGCCGCCGTTCGCATTATAAGACACGATCAAAGAAAAGAAGGTTTACAACGCATCGAATTTCTTTAGCCATTGTGCGAGCACGCGATTCATCTCCTGCGGCTGCTCCATGCTGAGCAGATGTCCGGCGCCCTCGAACAAATGCAAGTGTGCGTTTGGAATGGCCTGCGCCATTTTTTCGGATTCGGCATGAGGAATTAAAGCATCCGCGGTGCCGGCGAGAATCAAGGTGGGTACGGCAATTTTTGAGAGCAGATCCGTCGCCTCGCGCCGCGCCGCCATGCCGCGTGAGGCGCCAGCCAAACCGAGCAAGGAAGATTTCATCATCATTGCTTCCACTTCGCTTTTCAGATTGGGATTGGCTGCAACGGAGGCCGCAGCCATCATGGGCGCGAGCATTTTTTCCACCACGGGCTGATGGCCCTCTTGCTCAACGCGTTGCGCCAGCGCCGCGCGATTTGCTTTTCCTTCCGGCGTGTCAGCCACGGCTCTCGTGCTTACTAAAATTAAGCCTCTTGCCAGCTCGGGATATTTGCGATAAAACGCAAAAAGAATGTAGCCGCCCATCGAATGGCCGGCAATGATCGCCGGGCCGCATTGCAAATGGCGAATGAGCGCTGCGATGTCGTCGGCGAGCAGCTCCATATCATACACGCCGGGCGTGGCTTCGCTCTCGCCATAGCCGCGCACGTCCGGTGTGATTACGCGAAAGCTCTTGCGCAATGCTTCGACTTGCGCTTTCCAAATCATGCGGTTCAACGGAAAGCCGTGAATAAAAAGAATGGGCGCGCCCTTGCCGGCCTCTTCAAAATGCATGCGAAAGCCATTGATGCTCGCGTTCATGCTTTACCTCCATGAATATGTTCCGGTACGAGAAGAAGAGAAAATTCGTGGTCAATCTCGAAGAAAGGTGTGATGCGGAGTTGTGGCGCCGGAAGCTATGAGACGGTGTCGCGGCATTTGCAACAGTCCGGCGAAAGTGCGATCGCGGCTCTTCGTGCTAGCGTGTGAACGCGGGCTGCACCCATGCCGCTCGGCCGGAAGAATCGCTGACCTTTGCGCGCACGTAGCTCTCGCGGGTGCGCAATTCAAACACGGCGGGATTATCCTCCGTGGCTTGCAAAATACGGCCGCGTGCGCCGATGAACTCCGTGCGATACTTGAAATCCCCTTGCGGCTGAATATGAATGGTTATTTTCTGCGGCTCGATTTGAATCTCATGCAACACGACGCCGGTGCTCGCATAAAAAAATCCTGCTTCCAAGTTTTCTGCAATCTCACGCGCCGCGAGCGCTCTGGCTTTAACGACGACCCAACCTTTTCCTGGATTCGAGCGTTCCGGCGCAAACTCGCCTTGAAAGTGATGGGCATCATCCACCGCAATGCCATAAACGCGTTGGCCCGAGGTCAGCAAATGATCCCAAACTTGCTCCATGCTCGGCCAGCCGCCGCCGAAATTATGAACGAGAGGATGCCCGTTGAAAATCTCCAGCAGTTTGTCGTGACGCACGTGCAGCAGCTCGCGATGATGGAATGCCCATCTGAAATTGGGATGGTTGATGTGCGGCACGGCATTGACGGCACGTATTGCATCAACGTTCTTTTGAATCGTACCGATGAGTGTGGTGTCACTTTGCGGCGCAATCACGCCCGGCACGTTTAAAGCGTTCACGTGCACGGGCTTCTCGCGAAATTTTGCGGACACTTCTTCGCCGGGGAGCAACAGAAAAGTGGAGTCTTGCAGCGCAGATAGCACGGCAGGATCGGTGAAAACGTTGTGGTCGGAGAGCACGAGAAAGCGGTAACCATGCTCTTTGTACCAACGCGCAACGACTTCCGGAGAGGAATCGCCGTCGCTCATCGTCGTGTGCGTGTGCGTATTGCCTTTGAACCAGCGCATGCCGGCCGTGTCCGGAGCTTCGAACTCCGGCGAGGGTGCGCATGCAATGAAGGCGCTGAAGAGGCTAAGGAGCGCGAAAAGTAGAGTGGATGCACTCTTTTTACGAATGGAGGGATTAATGGGCAGAAGCCTTTTTTCGCATCGTAGTTCTTTGCTGCGCAAGGTCGTTTTTGAAATCCTGCAGAGAGGCGGCATTGAGCGCGAGCTTGAATACGCGCTTGAGTTGTTGCGGCCGATCCAACGCATTTATCCGGCGCTCGATCTGCCCGTTAACAACGCCGAAGCGCGACCTGAGTGCTTCCATGATGACTTCTTGCAGCATTTGCGTGCGACCGCGTTTTTCCCCGCGTTTTTCGCCGCGTTTTTCGCCGCTTTCTTCGCCGAGCTTCTTGCCGTATTCTTCTCCGGCCTTTTTGCCTTCGGCCCAAGCCTTGTGCTTGATTTCGCGTTCCAATTCGCGCACGCGTTGCTTGAGAAAGTCTCCGAAGATCGGCATCCGGTCCACATCTTTATAGGTCAACATCTTGCGATCCTCCATAAAATACCTGTGAAGGAAATTGAGGCCAAAGTATGGCTCGTTAAAAGCCATGGTATAAAACAACAACTCGGCTTGTCGTTCGGGATCATCCACGCTGCGAATCAATTCACGCTGACGGGCTAGGAGTTCTTTATCAACGCGCGCAGAAATCTCCGGCACGATCGGCACAAGTCCGATGAGAGATTTTTCACCGGCAAGAATGCGCTCGCGCAACTCCCATACTTTAACAACGGCAAAACCGTGCTGATTGAGCGTTTGTCCCGCAGGCGCAATCTCGTAGTACCCCAAGTTTGCCGCCCTTTTTGAAGGCTGCTTTAGCACGAGCAAAACCGTCACTACGTCGCAATCATGCTTTGCGGTGAGCGCGCCGCCGAAGCCATAGGCCTTGCGCACCTCGCGTCGAGAGTAGCGGCTGATAAACTCCAAATGAAACAGATAAACCCTGCGGGCAATGCGCACCTTGAGAACGTGATCGGTTTCCCGCCGCCGAACGATCAGCTCCTTGTTGGGATCGGCGTCGAGAATCTCATACGCGCCGTGCAATTCCAGCAGAGCGAGGATTTCCTTGGCATGGCGCTCCGTCACGTCTTTAAAGAAAAGGTCTTTGAGTTGCGGCGTCACGACCACCCTCCGAATTTAGTTTTTTCAGGTATTCGTGCAAGACAATTTTTGCGCTGTCAAAACTCTCCTGAAATCGCCAACGAGAAATTGCGGATCTCCTCGAGATTCTGTTCAACGATGGTGTAATTGTAGTTGGCCGCGTTCTTCACCTGCAACTGCACGCTGTAGTTCTGCCAGCCATAGCGCGCGCGGAAGTTGAAGATTTTTTGCGGCACGCGTTCATAATTTGGAAAGAATGAAACGCTCTCAGCGCGCGTGATGTAACGAAAGTCGCCTTCCAAGGTGACTGGACCTAGACGAAGCGACGGCGAGAATAAGCTGATGAAACGCGGACGATAGGGGAGCGGATCGTCTTTCGCAATACGGCTGGCCGGTTCTGCTTTGAGATAGTGCGAATCCATCCACGTGGCATTCGCGAGCACACCGAGGCGGTCGTGCCATAAACTGAATTTGATCTCCGACTCGAGGCCTTGAATGCGGGTGCGCGGAAAATTCCGCAACTGAAACTCCAGACCCCGTGGATTGACTTGCAGCAACTCGATGGCGTCAAAATAATCATTCGAAAAGACGCTGATTTCGGCTGAAATATTGTTGCCGAAAGTCTGGCGTATGCCAAGGTCGAGCAGGGTCGAGCGCTCCGGCTCCAACTCCGGATTGCTGCGCAATTGCACGTTGTCATCCGGCTCGGTGACACTAAACCGCTCTGCAATCGAAGGCGCGCGAAAACCACGACCGAACGACGCGCGCAGAATCGTGCCTGCAAACGGGTTGTAGCTGAAGCCGAACTTCGGACTGAATTGCGTCTCTGCCGAATCTCCCACCAAAACATACGTGTCGTAACGCACGCCCGCGCTCACTTGCCAAATGCCGGAGAGCTTCCACGTTTCTTGAATATATGGCGAGACGGCGTCGCCTTGATGTTTGCCGTAGTATTTGGCTTCGACAATGTCGCGGCGATAATCAATGCCCGCGGTGAGGTTGTGATTCACATGCGGCAGCCAGTTGGTTTGCACCTCGCCGCTCAATCCCAGCGCAGGCTTGAAATCTTTGGTGAGATTGAACGGCAAGCCGATAAGCTGCGCGTTGTACGAGAGACGCGCTTTCAAAGAAAGCACCGGCGAGAAAAGCTTGTTGTAGATCGCGGAGCCGGCCGCGCCGTCGACGTTAATGCGATCTGTGAGCGTCGTTTCTAAGGCGTGATTCTGATCGCGCCACAGCACAAAGAAACCCCGCGCATCGCGGCTGTAGGTGAGAAAGATCGCAAGATTCGAAGTCTCGTCTAAATTGATGACGGACTTGCCCGTGAAATACCAACGCCGGAAATCTCCGTTCTGGCGATCACTCGTAGAAACATGCCGGGAGGCTGCGAGCCGAATGCCCACACGACCGAAGGTGTTGCTGTAGCTCACATCGGAACGATAGAAGTGCAGCCGCCGATCGGTCCAATCCCACTCGGAAACCGAAGGCTCGGAATAAAGCCCGGCATTCTGCCGAAAGGAGAATTTCGAAACGGAGCTGGGCTGCTTGGTGATGATATTCACGACGCCGCTGATACCGCCGGAGCCATAAAGCACCGAGGCCGCGCCTTTCAGCACTTCCACGCGCTCCACTTCCGTCACCGGGAGAATATCCCAATTCGCGCGACCGAGATCGCTGGTGAGCACGGGCACATCATCGATCAACATAAGCACACGACTGCCGCCCAAACCGAGCAAGCTGTAACCCGAGCCGCCACGAATGTTCACATTCTCGCCGACTTGCGCTACGCCCGGAATGATTTGCAGCGCTTCATCAATGCGAACGCGATCACGCCTACGCATCTCAGAGGAAGACATCAAGCTCACGCTATTTGCCGCGAAGTTGAGATCTTCGGCTTGGCGCGAGCCGGTCACAATGACTTGGCTGAACGTAATCGGCGTGGGCTGCAATGCGGCGTGCACCACGGCGGTAGAATCTGTGCGAACATTCACCGGCAGCACCGTGGTCGCGTATCCCACATAAGAAATCTGCAAGTGCTGCATGCCCTCGGGCACGCGTGTGATGCGGAAGCGGCCGTTTGCGTCTGCGCTGGCGCCGAGCAAGGTTTTGCTCACCAACACACTCGCGCCCAGCAATGGTTCTTTGGTGTCCGCGTCAAGAATTTGACCGGTGATGGTACCGAGAGATTGCGACAACGAGGAGTCGACAAAGCAGAACAGGAAAGCAATGAAAATCGAACACGCCACTCGAACTCCCCCCTTGAGGGGGGCCGGGGGGGTGTTCACAACATGGTTCAGCAAGCCGAACGCAGTAGATGCCTCGAACAACACCCCCCTAGCCCCCCTTAAGGGGGGAATAATGTTGAAAAGTCTTTTCATAATCCCCCTCCGAGCTTCACACCCTCCGGCAGGGTATTGAAATCCGCGCTGAAGTCGATGCCGGTGATGCGCCCTTGCGGTGGCAATGTAAATTGTCCCGGCTGCGCGGGATTATCGGGCGCGCGATAATAGCCGATGCAACGGATTTTTTCCCACGAGATTTTTCTGCCTTTCCAAAATAATCCGATAAACTTGTATTCTCCGGTGGGTGCGGTGCGCACCGCCAATTCATAATGATATGAAGACACATTCTTGGGCAACGTGAAATTGATGCCGCCGAGCAGAGCCAGCGCGGACAATCCGAAATTCTCCAAGTCCGGCACTTGATTGAACCCGCCCATCACCACCATTTCGGTGTCGCTCGGCCACGCGCCGATGAAAGTCAAATCACCTTCTACGCGCCCATCGAACTGTGCAAACGTCCACAGTGCGGGAATGTCAATATTCGCCGCCACCGGCTGCTCGCGCGTCAAGCTCACGGCTTTGAGATTTGCTTCCAACGGTGGTTTGAAACCGTAAAAACCGAGCAGGCTTTCGAGCGCCCAGTCTTCGCCGCGCGGTTTCCAAAGCACGGCGACCGCGGGATACGTGCCGTACGGCAATGGAATTTCGTAGTCTGCAGTGTCTTTATCGAAACGAATCGCTTCGCTGAAAAACACATCCGCGATGCTGGCGGGTGGAAAGTTCACTGCGGCAACGACGCGCACTTCATCGATGTTCTTGGGACGATATTCCGAACCCAAGAACAACACGCGACCGCTGATTTTTGATGGCGACAGGCCGAGGCCTTGATCGAAGTCACAAGCTTGAAACAGAATTGCGGCAAGAAGGCTAACAATAAAAACGGGGAGATCTCTTTTCATAGAGGTGGACTAAAATGCTGCTCCTTACAGCGTTTGTTTGAACGGCAACGCGTAATTTCATTCAGTAGAAATTTTTTGCCGTACTGGTGTTGACATTTGAACCCACGAAGGTTTTTATGTTCTGTCGCTGCTGCACCGAGGGTTCATCTTTGCTTGTATACCTGGCTTTTGTCTCTCCGGGCTGGCTGACTCCAAAGCGTCGGGCTCTTGCCACCTAGCTGAGATTTTCAAGCGCCTCGTGTTGCAAACCCGTTCGTCGGAAATCGTCTGGCATCGCCTCTTGCAAATGCAACTCGGCGTCACAGCATGTTTGGCTCCTGAAGGAGCTATGACGCGCTTTCCAAAAACTTGCTCGCGACCGTTGCCATCATATTGATGCCGATCTCCAACGCGTTGTCATCAAAGTCAAACTTATCGGAATGCAAAGAGGGCCGCGGCCCAACGCCTAGACGAAACATGGCGCCGGAGTATTTTTGCAGATAGTAAGCGAAGTCTTCGCCGCCCATGCTGGGTTCGTGCAATTCGATGACTTTATCCGCGCCCAGCAATTCTGCGCCGGTTTTGGCGATCAACTCCACCAGATGGCTGGTGTTGAGTAAAGGCGGATACCCATGCTCAATCGCCACTTCCGCGGTTGCGCCAAAAGTCTGCGCGACGCTCTGCACCAATTCAATAAAGCGCCGTACCATGCGAGTGCGGGTTTCGGCTTGAATGGTGCGAATCGTGCCGGCCATCTCCACTTGCGCGGGAATCACATTGTCCGCGATGCCGCCGTGAATCGTTGCGACGGTGATCACGCAGGGGTCCGCGCCGTGCCGCTCGCGCGTCACCAAACCCTGCACTGCATTGATGATTTGCGCGGAAATCCATACCGGATCAACCGCGGTGAGCGGATGCGCCGCGTGCCCGGATTTGCCGTGCACGATAATTTTGAAATCATCAATGGCCGACATCATGCCGCCGTAACGCACGCCGATGGTGCCCAGCGGAATGTAAGGCCATGTGTGCAGTGCAAAAAAAGCTTTGATGTCCAGGTCATTCAAAAAACCTGAAGCGAGCAGCTCGCGCCCGCCGCCGCCGTTCTCTTCTGCGGGTTGGAAGACGCAAGCGACGGCGCCGGGCAGTTCTTCGCGCAACTGTGCGAGCACCCAAGTTGCGCCGAGCAGTGTTGCGGTATGGCCGTCATGCCCGCACGCATGCATCACGCCCGCGTTCTGCGAGCGATGCGACACTTCGGTCGCCTCTTGAATCGGCAGCGCATCAATATCCGCGCGCAGACCGACGATCGGGCTGGTCTGCTTGCCGGAAATGAGTGCAAGCGTTGCGTACATGCTCTCCGCGGGCCGTGATTCGATCTTATGATCTGCGAGCCAGCCGCGAATGAGCGCTGTGGTCTCTTTTTCCTGCCAGCTCAATTCGGGATGCTGATGCAAATGCCGGCGAATGCGAATAATTTCGGGGAGGATTTGCTGCGTGAGTGCTGGGATGCGAGTGGTCATGGGCCCTTGTGCAAATTGAGAAAGAATTACTTTTTTCGGATATAGGTAAGATCGTATCGTGTGCTCCAAGTATTGCCATTATCCGCCGAGCTTTCGCCGAATTGACGCACGTGATCCGGATCCAGTTTGAAAAATTTCATGCGCAAAAGCAGTTTCTTGCCGTCTGCTTGCGGTTGCTCGGCGAGAAATTCCATGCGATCCCCGTTCCATTCACCAACATACTCGGTAATGCCGCCGCGATCATCCACCCAGGTTTGTTGCCATTTTTTGCGCGCGCTGTTGTAGAGGTTGAAGCTCTTGCCGTTCACGCCGCGCATGCCGGTCCAATTTTCAAAAATGATGCAATCGCCGAGAATAAGTTGAATGCTGCTCGTTCCTGCGGGTTGATTGTTGGTCGTCATCACGTCCCATTCGCCAATCCAAAAATCGAACTGACGAAATTCCGGCGCCGCAGTGCAAGGCCGTGCGCTTTTCGCTGCGAGCGTTAAAATCTCTTTGAAGCGCGGCTCGTTTTGTAGACTTGCGAAATCATGATCAGCGCCGATCTGTTCCGGCTGAAAAAATCCGGTGGTCGCGATTTGTTCTAAAACCGTGAAGGCCTTTTCTTTGTTGTTCGCGCGGGCATAGGCGCACGCGAGATTGTATTTCGCAACCGCCGCGTTGCCGTTGAGGGCCACAGCCTTTTCATAAGCTGCCGCGGCTTGTTCGTATTTTTCCATGGCATGTAGCGCACTGCCCAAACGATTCCAGGCTTGAAAATTCGCCGGGTCTTTCTGGGTAATCGCTCCATAAGCCTTGGCGGCGTTTGCCCAATCCTGCGCTTGAAAAAATTTGTCTGCGGTTTCTATCGTGCTTTGTGCGAACACCGGTGACACAGCAGCAAGCCAGAAGAGCAGCGGCAGCGTTTTTTTGATTAAGCTTTGCATGGGAGGTATCCTTGAAATGAGCGGTTAGTTGTAAGAGATCTTTTTGAATTGCAGAAATAGCAACTCATTTCAAAGAATGACGTTTTGTTGCTTGGGATGTTCAAATTGACGCATGTGCTTGACAGCCTTTACATCGCCGCCTCATACAACGTTCTCAAATCCTCCTTCGCCACCGGCCTTGGGTTGAGCAAGTGACACGCATCTTCGAAGGCTTGTTCAACGAGGGCGGGAATCTGATCGCGCCGCGCGCCCACTTCGGATAATTTCGCCGGCATGCCGATGCGTTTGTTCATCTCTGAAATAATATCGGCAGCATTGTGGGTGCGATCGCTCGTTAGCGCAGCAGCAACATCGGCGAGCCGTTCTGCAGCCGCAGATTGATTGAACGCGAGAACATACGGCAACATGATCGCATTTGCAAGTCCGTGATGCAAGCCCGCAATCGAGGAGAGCGGATGCGCAAGCGAGTGGCACACGCCCAGGCCTTTTTGAAACGCCACTGCGCCCATGCTCGCGGCCATCATCATATCGCTGCGCGCGCCGCGATCGTCGCCATTTTCCACGGCGGCCACAAGACTGCGCCCGATGAGTCTCAAGCCTTGCAACGCAATGCCGTCGCACATGGGGTGATAGCCTTTGGAGATATACGCTTCCAAACAATGCGTGAGTGCGTCCATGCCCGTTGCAGCGGTGAGCTTTGCCGGCAATTTGAGCGTGAGCGCGGGATCACAAATTGCCACGCGCGGCATAAGATGCGGCGAGAAGATCACAGTCTTGCGCTGCGTGGATTTCAGTGTGATCACAGTGCTGCGCCCAACTTCACTGCCCGTGCCCGCAGTGGTTGGAATCGTGATCACGCGCGGCACGTTTGCAGTGATGCGTTGCCAGCCGTCGATTTTGTCATCGTATTGTTCCATGGGCCACGCATGCGTGCTCATCAAGGCAATCGCCTTGCCCATGTCGAGCGGCGAGCCGCCGCCGATGGCGATGAGACAATCACAGTCTTCTTTTTTATAACACGCGACGCCGGCAATGACATTGTCTTCAACCGGATTCGAAGCGACGCCGTCAAAGATCGCATAGTCAAGATGCGCGCGCTTGAGTTGTGTTACGACCTGCTCAATGATGCCGCTCGCAATCACGCCTGTGTCGGTCACGAGCAACGGCCGCTTGCCGCTGATTTCATGCACCGCGGCGCTCAGGTGCTGTAATGCGCCCGCGCCGAAAATGATTTTGGTGGGAAAGGAGAAAGTGGTGATCATGGCAGATACTTTTCAAATTGGTTCGTGCGCTTGCTTACGCGGCAAAATAGCTTGCGAGCAGCAGAAAAGCAAGGGGAGGCTGGAAAACGGCGCTTGCATCCATACGGATTTTTTCTAAATTGCGCTCAGAAGAAAACCATAAGAAGGAGATGAAAAATGCAAGCGTATGAGTTTAAGCTTGAGGCCTATGAAAAAGGGAAGTTGACGCTTCCTGTTGACCTGCAAAAGATGTTGCGAAGGCGCAAAAAAGCTCGGGTCATTTTCTTGTTTGAAGATGAAGAAACGGAATGGAAGCGTGCGGCCAGTAATGCGTTTTTAGCCGGCTATTCCGAAAAGGATAGGGCCTATGACGCGCTATGACTTTGGCGCTATTGTCTTGCTTAATTTTCCTTACACCGACTTGCAAGGAAGCACGAAACGCCCTGCACTCGTTGTTCATGACGAGGGCGATGAGGACGTAATTGTTGCCCGTATCACCAGTCAAGCTTACACGAGCAAACATGACTATGAGATTGCGGATTGGCGAAAAAGAGGGTTGCTTTTTCCTTCGTGGATTCGCTTGGGGAAATTGGCAACGCTTGAAAAGAAAACCATCCTGCGCGTTATGGGGAAGCTGCCTCAAAAAGACTGCGAGAAAATAAAAACGATTCTACGAGGTATGTTCCAAGCATAGTGGGGATTCGTACCTGACATACATCTCCCTCCGCTTTTGCAGAATCTCTTGAAAGAAAGGATCATTCCTTTCCAGCCTTGCGTTCAGTTCCTCCGGCGTGAGAACAAAGGGCGAGAACGCAACGTGACGGCGCAGATCGGGAACCAAGCGACACACCTCGGCCCAACGTTTGTGAGAAGGCTGATCCGTTTCTTTAATAAAGGCCTCGCTGAACCTCAATGTTCGCCTTGCGTATTCATGTAAACCCCTGGCTTTTTTCCTAGCACTAGAAAAGATGCTTCCAGCATGACCTGCTGCGCGGGGGAAGAAAAGCGAAGGCCGAGAATTGATGATAGATGATCGAGCAACGAACGATCATCTATCATCTATCATCTATCCTCAATCCACGATCCACCCCACTCACCCTGCCATCTTCCTTGACGCTTCCACTTCAATCGTTACGATGCGCCACGCGGGCAGGTCCAATTCCAAGCGCGATTTGGCGATGATGGGAATTTCTTCGAGGCGATCTTCCGCCAAGTTCACGCGCCACGCATGCGTGAGCGGCGCGCCCCAAGTGCATTTGCCTTTCACGCGTTCATGCGAGGCGTTGTACAGGCGCACGATGGTCGTGTTGCGTTGCTCGCACTTTTTGACCGCGGTCACCACCAGCGCTTCCGGCTCGCATTGCAGCAGCGAATACTCCGGCGGTTGATTGCTGATTTTGCCGGTGCATTGCTCTTCGAGCATCGGCACGCGATACGATTGCGCGTGCGTGGCGAGCGCGTGAGTGCGGGCGCCGCCCGCATAGGGCATAAACGCGTATTGAAATTTTTGTTCGCCAAGACATTGCGCTTCCGGCGCAACGTACTGTGGCCCGGCATTATCGGGGCGCGTGGCAAGATCGGGGCGCGAGAGCCACCCCACGCAGCGCAGCAACGTGACCGCGAGCGCGACGCCCTTGCGTTCCTTTAGGGCTTCATATTCATGCAGACCTTGCGTGAGCAGCGCCAGCCCGCCGCGACGGTCTTCCACCCCGCACAAGCGTTGCATGGGCGAAGTGGGTGCGGGCGGTTGAATCCAATCTTTACCCGCAGGTTTTTTGAGCGGCCGTTCGGTGAGATGAAACGGTTGCCCGGCGAAGGTGGAGGTTGCGGGAATCGGCGTCGGCGCATGCACGCGCAAGCGGTGATCTTCGGCGAGATTGTGCAGCGTCAATTCGACTTGCACATAAGGCGAGGCCGCGGTGACTGTAAACTTCCAGTGCAACTGGCAAACGACATTTTTCTTGCTGCGGCGACGGCGCTCGCGCTCGAATTTCGCGGGCAAAGGCAAAACGCTCTTCACCTCCACTTCCACGGCGAGGGGCGAACGATGTATGAATTTCATTTTGCCGCGGCGATTGCGACTCCATACCGTGCCGCCCTTCGCAGGCGCATAGTCGTATTCGTCTCCGATATCGGCGCTGTCTTCCAACACATTGACCGGGCCGTATTGCCGCTTCGTGGCCTTGTGATAAAGCACAAACGTTCCATCCGAAGCAAACCGCACGCGGAAGAATTGATTTTCGACCGTCGTGCCCTTTACTTTGAGCGGCTGCTCCAGCGGGATCGTATCCGATTCGCGCAACGCATAAGTGCGATAGCCCAGCCCCGGAACGTTGGGCGCAAGATATTCCAACTCGACGAGCTTCCAGGATTGTTCACGCTTGCGCGGGGTCAGATCGTACGCTGCGAAATCGTGTTGCACTTGCGCTTGCTTGGTGGCGTGGTCCGTCGGCTTGAGGCCCGCGGAGTTCAGCGAAGCAGTGCGCAAGAAAGCTTCGGGCAACTCATAGCCCGGTCGAGAGCCGAGCGTGCGCGTTTTGATAATGTGCGTCGGTATCGGTTTGCCCACCGGATCGACCAGCGTCATCTTCTTCAATGAATAGGCGGGCGGGACAAGCAGGAACGAGCGCAGCACTTGTGTGCGTGGAAAAACCAGGGTGTTGGCGACGACCACGGCAGGCGCGTCATTGTGCTGCACCCTGGCCGCGAGATAGTCCATTGCGGTGCTGACCACGAGCTTGCCGATTTGATTGACTTCCGCGAAGCGCGGCAGCATGTCGCGGTGCACTTGATCGATGCTACAACCGCCGATCGAATCGTGCGGATGATTTTGCAGCAGCGTTTTCCACGCGTGACTGAGAAAGCCGTGATAGCTTTCTTGTCCGGCGCGATGCCACAGCAGAATGCCGAGCGGTTCTGCCATTTGTGTGAGCAACGTTTCGCATGCGTCGTTCAATTGCTTTAAATAGACCCGGCTGGAAAGCACGCCGGAAAGAATGTAGTGGCTTTTGCTGCTGTGAATTTCGCCCGACCATTCGGTGAGCGCGAGGCCGGCGCGGCGCAAGGCATGCACGAAGCGCGAGAAGCTGGTGTGCTCGATTTGAATTTCAGGCAACACGTTATTGACGTATGCCAGCATGCGCGGCAATTCCGCTTGCGGCTCTTGGTGATCGCAGCCGTTATTGATGAGCAAATTGCACGTCCCGTCGCTGCCGGGTTTCGCGTGCTCGCCCAATTCGGCAATCTCTTGTTTAAAATAATCCACGAGCAGATCGAAGCGCGGCAATTCGGCGCCGTGCTCGCCGTTGTTTTCAAAGCCGAGGTGATTGCCGTTGCAATAGCCTTTGCGTTGATTGATGGCCAGCACGCGGCTGCCGTCCGGCGCATTCCACAAGAACTCGGTGCCCAGCGCGGCCTCTTCGTCGCCCAAGCCGCGCGTAAAAATGAAATTGTCGATCTGAAAGCCGCGCAAGATTTGCGGCAATTGCGCCACGTGTCCGAACGAATCCGGCACGTAGCCGACTTTCATGACGCTGCCGAATTGTGCGCCGGTTTGGTGGCCGAGGAGCAAATTGCGCACGAGCGCTTCGCCGCTCACCAGAAACTCATCAGGCAATACATACCACGGGCCAATCTCGAGGCGGCCGCCTTGAATGAGATTCTTCAAGCGCTCGCGATTTTCGGGGCGGATTTGCAGATAATCTTCCAGCACCAGGGTTTGGCCGTCGAACACGAAATAGCGATACTCGGGCGCGCGCTCTAATAGTTCCAGCAGGCGGTCCGCCATTCGCACAAGCCGCATGCGGTATTGCTGAAAGCTTTGGGACCATTCGCGATCCCAATGCGTGTGCGAAACGACGTGGAGCTTGTAACGCACGGGACTGGATACCGCGGGCTTGGAGCCTTTGCGCGGGCGATTGGTGTAAGGCGTTGTGTAAATCATGGCATGTTCCGATCGACTAGGTGATGCAGGTTACTGCTGACGACGTGTAATTGAGAGCAAATAGGTTCCAGAGGCAGAATCAAGGTGGTGAGCGCAATAGCGAAACAAAATTGGGGAGGGAACAGAGTGTGGACACAGCGCTGCAAATATGCTGCACGACGCCGCGATCAGCAACGCTAGCTGGACAAGCAACCGAAGTGATGAAAAGGTAGACTTTGATTTTCCTCATGCTCCCTCACGAGTTTGAAACAAGTGCGACGCACCCTAAACGTGCGTCGCACCACACTCTTTCATTGCCCGGCGCTCTTTTTGACTTTTAAAGTTTTCACTTCCCACGGCTTCAATGAAATCGCAAGCCGTGCGCCGGTATGTGCCGTGGGCTTTTCCTCCCATTCCAACAAATTCACTTCACTGACCGAAGCCGCGGCGAACGGCAACGTGATCGTTGCGGTGGTGTTCGCGCCGTGATTTTCCTGCAAACGAATGATCCAACTCGCATCCTCCTCGGATTTCTTCAACGCGGACAGCATAACGCCTGCGGGTTCCACGCTGACGAAACTCTGTTGCAGTGGCAGGCTGCCCGCGTGCTGTTTCGTGACGCGCGCCATGAGCGGTTGATTGAAGTCATAGCTCATCCGGTCCGATTGCGCCTGCTTCCAATCGCCTTTGTGCGGCAACAGCGCGAAGGCTAAGTGATAAGGCTTTTCTTCCCCGGCATTGTGATTTGAGCCGGAGCGCACCAAGTTTGCACGCAGTGTGGCTTCCTGCACCTCGATACTGTAGCTGCCGGCGTTCGCCAGCGTCAATCCAAATTGCTCATTCGAAAGATCGCACCATTTGTGCATGAGCGAAGCCTCGCCATGCGCTGCCGGTTCCACCACGCCGTATGGAATTTCCACGCCGGCGCGCTGATTGGGAATATTGAAAGGAAGGACCAGCTTTACCGCTTTGTTCGGCTCCGTCCAGTTCAAATCATAATGCGTTTCGATGCGCGGCAGCGTGGCGTACATGACATATTCCTGTGTGATCTCCGAATTTCGGTATTGGAAGCGCGTGCGAATTCTGCCGCGCAACGGACCGGCCTCGAGGATTTCAGGTTTCCCCGCGGCCTGCAAAGTGTCAATCGTGCCGTCATACGCCAGCGCCAAAGCAGCTCCGCTCTTTTCGCCCCAAACTTCCAAGCCGCCTGTTTGTGAAGCCATCCATTCGCGGTTGAAATAATTGTCTACCAAACGCTCCAGCGCGCCGCTGTTCGCGTTGATCAGAATGCTGAAATCGCGATTGCTCATGGCGAAGTTGTCGCTGGCATCCACGCGCACCCGATGCTGCAACTCTTCCGGTTTGTCCCATTGCAGCCAGTATACTTTGTAGCCGAGCGCCGGCACGTTTTCCGGCAAGAAGAGGAAGCGATAGTGCACGCCTTCTGCGGTAGAATCGTGCATGAGAATTTGCACCGGCACGCGCGCGTTAGCGGCGTCGCGGAAATAAGGCACGGGCTTGACTTCTTGCTCCGGCTCGGCTTTCGCGGACTTCTTCGCCGGCCTGGCTTTTTTCGGCGCCGGCGGCTGCGGCTTGACGGTCATTTCGACTTCAACGTAATCCGTGCGCGGCCACGCGGATGGATTGTAAATCACCACCGGCGTTTCTTGCTCGGCCTGCGCCTTGGTGTTGATCGCAGCTTCGATATGTGTCATGGCTTGATCGAGCGCGGCCTTTGCCGTTTCCGTGGCTTCACGTTGGTAGCGTTGCGCTTCGCGATACAACTCGGCATGAGCCGCGCCTGCGAGCAGGCTTTGCATCTGGCTCGTGAGGAGATTGCGCCATTGCATGGTGAATTGCGCATGCGGATAGGTGAAGCCATAAGCTTGTGCGAATAGCGCGAAAGCCTCGGCGACCGGCAAAATCATTTCGGTTTGACGGTTGCCGATTTTATAACGCGTGTGGCTGCTCCATAAGCCGCCGGACGAAGGGTTGATCGCACCGCTTTGTACGGGCAACGCGGTTTTCGCCGCAGCAAACTCATCAAAAAAGCCTTGTGCGCACGTCATTCGCACGGAAGGCGCGGCGAGACGCTGATCACGATTCGCCGTCACATATGCGAGGTCTTCCGCCAAACGGATGTCGCGCCCGCTCACGCCGCTGTTCTGATTGTCAATACCATACACCCGTAGAGCCTTGGGCCAACGAAAGCTCTGTTTTGAAACCAAGGCATGCCGTCCAACATCGCGGGTGAGTGGCGAGTTGTTTTCTTCCGGCGGGCGATAGCCGAGCACTTGCGCGCCGTCCATGCCTTCCCATTTCCATAAGCGCAGCGCTTCCCACGGCCGATACATGACGATTGCGTTCATGCCGCTCTTTTTGAGCACCTGGGGCATGTTGGCGGGATGCGCCATCGCATTCGGCATCCAGGCCAGATTCGGCTCGAGGCCGAATTTCTCTTTCAAATATCTTTTGCCATAAAGAAACTGCCGCGCGAGGCTTTCGCCGGAAATCAAACTCGCTTCGCTTTCCACCCAACTGCCGCCCACCAATTCCCAGCGCTTGTGCGCCACATGCTCTTGTATGGCGTTGAACAGTTGCGGATCGCGTTGTTCGAGCCACCAATAAACCGCGGCTTCGCTCTGTGTGAAATAGAAGCCGGGATACTTTTCCAAATGGCGGAGCACTTGTTGAAAGGTCGCGCGATAGAGATCGGCGATTCCGGTAAAACTCGGTTGCTGTCCGAGCGCAAGTGGAGCGGTGGCAATCAAGCTGACCTCGGGAACAGTGGTCAATGCCTCCGTGACCTGCGGCAGTTTGGAATTTGCCTCGGCGATGAGCTGATTGAGCTTCTTCACGTCACGTGCTTTCAACATCGCGAACATGGTACTATCGAGCGCCTTCTGTTCGGCGGTCGGATCGCCGCGCACTTGGTGCAGCAACGTTGCAGAATTCAGATAACGCAACAAAGCCGCGTTTTCAACGGTGATAAAATACTGCGGCGCTGTGTTTGGCGTGAGCGCGGCGTTGCTGTCGCGTTGCGCATAAGCGGGGAGCGAAGTCACATGCACGAGAATTTCGAAACGCTCATTCGCCGCAGCGCTGTCCGTCAGCGCGAGGTCGCCGGTATAGCCGCGCGCGCTGAAAGCCTTCTGTTCGCCGTTGATGAGAATGTCACCTTGGGCCGCGCCGAAATCCGCGGAAAACAGCATCGGCATACCCGCCCATTCCCACGGCACGAGCAGCTCGCGCCGAAAACTCGTCGTGCCATTGCTCGCGAGTTGCTCGAAACCTTGCACTTCAAACGTGCCGAGAATCTTGCCGAGCAAACGCGCGTCATATTGCAGCGGCACGATGCGGCGCACTTCGTGCTTTTCGAATTGCAAACGCATTTGCCACGAGCCGGAGGCCTCGAAGCTGGTGAGAATTTCCGAAGCCGGCACGAGAAAATACACCGTGCGCACTTCACCGGCGCGCAGCTCGAATGTTTGTCCGCTGCCCACCACGCGGCCGGAACGCGTGAACAAACGCGCCTCGCAGGTGCCGAGGCCGTGCTGTTGCGGGTTATAGAGCACGGTTTTGAATTGCAACGCAGGTTTGTTTTCTTTCGTAAACACTGCGCGCTCGGCCGGCTCGATGGCACGAATGCGAATCAACTCCGGGTCGGCGCGCGGAATCATCACCAAGCGCTCCGGAGTTTCTGCCTGCAGCGACAGTTGCTGGCGTGCTGCAAAACGTGCTGCGAGCGCCCATTCCCCGACGCCGTTGTGAATTTTAAAAAGAACGCTGTTCCAACCTTCTTGCAACACAATTTGCAAAGTATCGTCTTCGGCTTGAAAGCTGTGATTGCCCGGTGCTTGCCAGGTCAATTGCCCGTTTACGCGCACGCTGGCGCGATCGTCATAGCCTAAATACAACGCCACCGTATCGGATTTGGGACTCTTCACATAAACGTGTGCGTAAGCCACTGCATTCTCGACCGGAAAAAAGTCCAAAGCGAAGTCGAGGAAATCGAGATGGTCTTTCGGCGTTTGATAATGCCGCCAAGTACGCCCGGCCACCGGCAATCCGCCATGCGGCCGAATCACGGCTTCACTGCCGATAAAATCTGTTTCAAAATTTTTGTTATGCGAAACACTGTACGAGCCGAGAATCAGCCACTCTTTCACCGTCTGCGCCGGTGCGATCGTCGCGAATAGGCACAGAAGCAGGAATCCTAAAGCATAACCCAGCTCTCGACTCTTGTTCACTTGGCAAGAAATTGCCGAATAAAGCGTTCTTAACATCGTTTGCGCCTCCTGGCATGGGTGCATAGTCCAAGCCTTGGACCACTAATAACCACACGAAAGTTTGCTGCCTGCATAGGCAATTTGTCGGTTGACCAAATTTTCACTAAAATATACTCAACTTTTTACCGGGCTACAAGTTGTTTGTACCGTTAATGGGTTGAGATTGAAGAAAAATTGCCTGTTAAACGAGGCTAACGATGTGATTTGTTCACCGAAAAAAGGTCGCTCTGTGCAAAGAAATACTCTTCAAAATAACGAGCGTTTCGCGTTTGTTTGATTTTCTGCGCTGCTGTTTTCCAGAACTGCTGCTTGCAAGTCAGCCGGAATTTTATAGATTCACTCGCATCAATCATCTCAGCTCAAATATCCAACTTTAAAGAAGGGTTCTCATGACGCGCTCACGTTCCATTTTGCCGCGAAGTGTTGCCGCTATTCTTCTGTTCGTTTCTGCGTGTAAAGATGATCCCACCGGTCCGGAAAATTTCACGGTGTCGCTTTCTGCGCTCAATCTTACGCGTTTGGAGAATGAACAAGGCCATTACGAATTGTGGATCAGCTTTCCGGAGGGACATTCGAGCAACTTGGCGAAGCGCAATCATGGCGACGAGGCCTATGTCAGCTTCGGTAAATTCAACCTATCCTCGGACAATACGCAATTGCTCAGCCTGGCTGGGCAAGCCATGTCCTTCACGCCGCATCATGAAGTCGACATCAATCTCGCCATTGATGCGATTGTCACGATCGAATTGGAAGGAGATGAAGATGAAGAGCTTGGTTCGCGCATATTGGCGGGCGGGTTCAGCGGCAATGATCGCGAAGCGAACGCATATTTGAGCACCGGCGCGGAAGATGCATTTGATTACGATTATCGCGCCTCCACCGCAGCCTATGTCTTAACCACACCCACGACGAACGATTCGACGGATTTTAGAAGCGGCATGTGGTGGATAAAGAACGGCGGCGCGATCACTGCCGGCATTGACAAACTGCCCGCATTGGCTGATACCTCACGTTGGCGTTATGAAGGTTGGTTAATCGACCGAGCCAATTCGAAGGCTTATTCCACCGGAAAGTTTCTCGCCGCGGGGGCAGCGGATGTCGATCGCGCCGGCGCAACCGCAGGCGCCGATGGCATTGATCAAGACGGCGACGGCCGCGGCGACGGTTTCGCTTTTCCCGGGCAGGATTTCATTCAAGCGAGCAATGGCGTGCCCGCGTTATTGCAGCTTGACAACGGCAGCTTCGAAGCGCGCCTCACGCTAGAGCCGGAGCCGGACAACTCTTCCGCGCCGTTCTTTCTGACGGTGCTCACGGATGTAACCATCGGCCCGAGCCTTTCGCGCAACCACTCTCCGCAAAGCATGGACAATCGCGCCAACTCTTTCCCTTCGGCAACGGTCACGATCAAACGCTGAGCCAGACAATGCCATTCTCCATTCATAGAATCGCCGCAACCCAATGTTCGAACGTCGCCGCGATGCGGGGAAGGACTTTTTTATTCCTTTCGCTGCTATTGCCGCTGTCGCTGCCTCAAACTCTCATCGCGCAATCATTCGAGCGCATCGTCGAGGGCATTCCCTTCGAGCGCAACGGCCAAATGCTCGAGCTGCCATTCACTGGCGGGTGGGATGCGTTTCTGCCGCAATTTGTCGATATCGACGCCGACGGCGATTTTGATCTGTTCATGGCGCAACCCGATGAATCAGGTTGGAAGCTCACGCTATTTGAAAACGTGGGCACGCCGCAAGCATACCGTTTTCGCCTCGCGAGCACGGCCTTCGATACCATGACGGTCGGCACGTGGTATCAATTCCTCGACAGCGACGGCGACGGCGATTTCGATTTGTATCATGCCGACGGCCGCAGCGGCTTATACTTCCGCCGCAATACCGGTTCGCCCACGCAGGCATTTTTCCATGCTCAAATTGACTCCGTCGTTGACATCGCCGGCCACCGCGTCGCATGCGAATACACCAGCATTCCGGCTTTTGCCGATATTGATGCCGACGGAGATTATGATTTTTTCTATGGCAATGTTCTCGGCTACATCGTTTTATATCGCAATCTTGGCACGCGGCAAGCGCCCGCCTTTTTTTTCGAAACGGATTTTTGGGAAGAGTTGAAGATCGTTTCGTTCGGATTGAATGCGCCAGCAACACCCCCCTACCCCCCTCAAGGGGGGATTCAAAAAATAAATCTCCCTTCGGGGGCTCAACAACGATTCATTCCCCCCTTGAGTGGGGCCAGGGGGGTGTCGCCAAAATTCGCGCACACATCTGAATTCACAGACAATGCGAACACACAGAACGATTTCCAACATGGCGCCAACAGCATCGCTTTCGATGATCTCGATCACGACGGCGATCAAGATTTTTTCTACGGCGACCTGTTTCATAAAAGCATCTACTATCTCCGCAATGACGGCAGCGCGCAAGATCCGGCGGTTGCCATCACCGACACGCTCTTTCCGCAGCCGCAACCGGTGTCGACGCTCGGCTATAATATTCCGCGCTTCGCGGATATCGATGCCGATGGCGACAATGATTTTTTCGCGGCCTGCCTGCGCCAAACGCAAAACAATTTTTTGTTCTATCGCAACGTCGGCGAGGCGACACGGCCGCAACTGAAAATTGCAACACTGAACTTTCTGCCCATCTTCGAAGTCGGCAGCTATAGCTGTCCCGCTTTCGGCGACCTCGACGACGACGGCGATCTCGATATGCTCCTCGGAAATTTGGATGGCCGCTTCGTGTATTATGAAAACGTTGGCGCGCCCAACGCCCCCTCTTTTCGTTGGGTGTCGGACAATTATCAAAACTTGCGCGCGGGTTTGTATGCAACGGCAGCTCCGGTTTTTGTGGATATTGATGCGGATGGGGATTTGGATCTTTTCTCCGGCGATTTCTACTATGGCCGCATCGCCTTTTTTGAGAATCGCGGAACGCCCCAAGCCGCAAGCTTTGTGGTGAGTTCGAGCAACTTCGAAGGCATCGATGTGGGCAACGTTAGCGCGCCGTATTTTGCCGACGGCGATGGCGACGGCGATTTCGATCTCTACATTGGCAAAGACAATGGCGGCACGATCAGCATCTATGAAAACCTCGGCAGCCCCCAGCAGCCGAACTTTGTGAAGCGCAGTGCCTTGACTCACCCCGTGCCCATTGATGATTCGGTGCCGTGTTTATACGATTGGGACCATGATGGATTGCTCGATCTCTTCGTCGGCCAACGCGCGGGCAAGATTCTTTACTATCGCGGCACCGCCGTGCTCGATTCGTTCGTGTTTGTGAGCAGTGCGTTTGGGGGCATTGACGTGGGCTTGAACAGCGCGCCACGTTTCGTAGATTGGGATAATGACAAGCGCGTGGATTTGATCGTCGGCGAGCAATCCGGCGGTTTGAATTATTTTCGCGCGCCGGTGCAAGCCCACGTGGGCGAGAGCACAGAAGCGCCGCGCGCTTTTGCGCTGCACGCCTATCCCAACCCGTTTGCAAAACACGTGACGGTGATGGTCAAAGCGAGTACGGCACACCCTCGCGAGGCGCCACGACTGCGGGTTTACAATCTTCTCGGTGCGGTCATCGCCGAACTTGATTTGCAGCCAGAAGGAGCAGAGACTTGGCGCGCACAATGGCTGCCCAATACTCTACGCGCAACCAGCGGAATCTATTTCGTGGAAGTGCAATGGGGGAAAGCGCAATTCACACGCAAAATTTTTTATCTGCCACAATAGCGAAAACGTTCAGCTACAACCCCAAGCTCACGAATATGAAGGAGCCGGCTTTGCCCACCTCGACGTTGCAGCGTCTGTGCTGCTATTTTGTAAAGAGTCTTCCTTTGTGGCTCGGCCTTTCTTTTACAGTACCGGCTTTTTCGCAATCCGCCCCCGCCAAACTCGCCGGTTATCTCAATACCCTCGCTCCTCATATTGAGGGCAGGCTTGCACTCGAAACCGTCGCCGTGCTGCAAAAGTATTGGCGCCATGCCGGCAATCAAGATTTCAATTTGTGCATGGACTATCTCGCGAGCAAGTTGGCCGCGGGCGGATATGCCACCAACGATGCCGTCTTCCGACTCACGGTGAAAGATACCTTGTTGGAAGAAGAAAAAGCCTGGCAGCCATTCGAGGCAGAGTTGCGCGTCATTGCGCCCCTCGACACGATCCTGCACACGATCTCGAACACGAAGATGACGCTTTGCATCAACTCGCATTCGACGCCGCCGCGCGGCGTTAGCGGTGAGGTCGTGTTTGTTGATCGGCTCGCGAGCATTGCGCCGGGAAGTTTGCAGGGCAAGATCGCATACACGCATGCTCCGCCGCAAAGACATTTTGAAGCCGCGGTCGTCAAAGGCGGAGCATGGGGAATTCTATCTTCGCATTTGCCCGCGTACAATCGCGCGGCGGAGCATCCGGCGTCGATCAGTATGAGTGCGATTCCGTATCGTGACACGCCGCAAGCGTTTGGCTTCAAGCTTTCTTACGGAAGCCAAACACTCCTCGATACACTTTTGCAGAAAGGCCCGGTGCGCGCGCAAGCCAAAGTGCTGACGCAGTTCACGCCCAAACTGGTGCGCGAAGTCGTTGCCGAAATCATAGGCAAAGAGCGGCCGCAGGAGAAGGTCATGCTGCTCGCACACGTGGATGAACCGGGGGCGAACGACAATGCTTCCGGCTCGGCCACGCTGGTGGAGATGGCGCTCGCGCTGCGCGACGCAATTGCAGAGGGCAAGATGCCACAGCCCGGCCGCACCGTGCGCATGATGTGGTTGGAAGAAATCGCCGCGGTGCTGCGCTGGCAAAAGAGCGCGCCACGAGAATTTCAGCAAATCAAAGCAGCGTTTGCGCTCGACATGGCGGGCGAAGACGTGAGCAAGACCGGCGGCGCCTTTTTAATTGAAAAATTTCCCGACCCTTCCGCGATTTGGACGCGGCCGCCGGACACGCACACCGAGTGGGGCGAAGGCGAAGTGTCGCAAGAAAAGCTGCGCGGCAACTACCTCAGTGATTTGTTGTTCGCCGCTTGTGAATTGCGCGCGCAACAAACGCCTTGGCCGATCAAAACGAATCCCTACGAAGGCGGCAGCGATCACGTGCCGTTCGTGCATGCCGGCATCCCCGCAGTGCTCGCATGGCATTTCACGGATGTTTTCTATCACACCAGCGGCGATGAAATTGATAAAGTCTCGCCACAGGAGATGGCGAATGTCGGCGCGACGCTCGCGGCCACCGCGCTTTTCCTCGCGGAATGTGACTCACGCGATGCTCTCGAAGTTTTGGGCCTGTTGGAAAAGCGCGCGGCGCGGCGCATGGAGAATGAAATGCAGAACAGTCGCGCCGCTTTGGAACGCGCACAGGACAAAAGCCCTGCCTTTGTGGAAGAAGAAAAGATTTTGCGTGCGTGGGAGAAATGGTATAGTGAGGCGTTCGCAAGCGTGTTGGCGCTGCCGGTGCAGCCGCCTTCAAGCGCGTTGTCCCAAGCCGTGGCCAATGCTCAAATAAATTTTAGCAAATCGACGAACAAGAATTTGCAGCGCTTGCGCAAGTAGAGGCTCCCGCAAAATCGCAAGGTTGATTTGAAAATGACAACACGAGAGCAGGATGATGCGCTCGGCTTTAAATTACCTCGCGCGAAGAGGCCGCCTCGGTAGACAAGCAGAGAAGAACCCTCGGTGCAGCAGCGACAAGACAAAAAGAGCTTTTGCGTAGAGAGGCGGTGCACTTCAGAAGTGCGTCGCCTCTTTCGATAAATCCATCTCTTGCCTCCGCCAACGCATGACGAGTTCCACAACCTCGCCGTAGTTGGCGACGCCGGTTTCGATTTGATTGGCTTTCAAATAGGCATCATAAGTGGCGTACGAAAACTCTGAAATCGGGCCGGCATATTTTTGATAACGCGCGCGCACGGCTTTGAAATCGTCTTTCACTTCGGGACGCAGCGCTTTTAGTAACGAATCGCCGTCTTGGAATTGTGTCGCCAGCCCGGCAAACCTTCCTACCAATGCAAAGTGTCCGGAATAATTGATGGCCGAATCCGCGCTCGCCAAGCACACGAGCACGGCGAGAAAGTTCGCTTCGGACTCGCGTGCGAAGCCCATTTGATGCGCCTTTTCATGCGCGAGCACAAACGGCTGCTCTAGCGGCAACAAATCGGAATTGAGGTGCACTTCATGAAAGAACGGCCCGAACATGCCCGAAGTCTGCGTGTAATAGAAGAGCGCGGGCACGAGCAAAAATTTCGGGCGGCGCGCGCCGGGCATGAGTTTAATGGGCAGCTTCTCGAACACGCGCCGATAGCATGCTTCGAGCTCTTGATCAAGCGCGGGCATTCTCCACGCCGGCACCGGGCGCCACATGGCATTCGTGCTGTGCAAACTCCACAGCACATCTGCGCGCAAAGTGAGACTGTCCGCGGGTGTTGGCGGTAAATGAAGTTGCGCCGCAAGCGGCAGCCGCGCGTAATTGAGGCCCCAGCTCGCATAAAACCACGTGACGCCGAGCGCCGCGAGTTGCAGGAGTCGATGGAAACTTTTCTTCCACTCGTGCCGGCGCACGGCCAGGATTAAAATAGCGAGCACGCTCGCAAGGCAGGCGTACAGCGCAAGCTCGGAGATTGAAAAGGCGAAGAGGTTGGTGCACGCTGTGAATACGCGCGTGAGCAAAGAGTAGAAACCTTGCGTGTACAATGACTCCACTAGATTGGGATAGCGGCCCAACCACGCGGCGAGCAAAGGCACGCCGAGCACAAGAAAGAGCGACCAGATGGGAAAAGTTTTTGAGAGCCGCGTGGGAGTCATTGTGTTTAAGATTGCATGGATGGCGCGATCTTTAGCGGCTGGTAGTATAGAAGATTTCTCGGTTTCGAACAACTACAAAGTGATCAATAACCGAAACAATCGCGTGCGCTTCGCCGGCCCCGCGACGATTGCGAGCCGTGCGCCCTCGCTTAGTTGAAATCAAAAGCGCGCTTGCTGTGCTTGCTCATTCCAACGCCACCTCTTCCACCCAAAATACTTCGCACGCGCCTTGGCCGGCGTCGTTGCGGCTAAGCGAGCTGCGCCATTGCCAGCCGTCCTTCGCCTTGACTGCGACCAGATAGCCGCGCATGGTAACAATCTCTCCGACACGAATGAGGGCGAGCAACTCTCCAATTTCTTCATTGGCAGGGATGACATGCGTGTTGGCGCTCGAGTTGATCAAAGCCTGTTTGGGCAACGGCAGTGTTTTCGCTTGCCAATAATACCAACGCCCGCTCTGCGAAATTTCAAGTTGATCGACGATGGCTTGATTCGACATCGGTCCCCAACCCAATGCGAGATCATATGGGGAAAGATCGCTCTCGCGCCCGAAACGATATCTTTCCTTGCCCAAAACACGCGCTCGAATTTGATATTCGGCCAGCGGCGTGAAGCGATAGTCTCTCCGCTCCCACGTTTTGCCTTGGCGGATGAGAGTTTGCTGTGGGATTTCGGGCACAAGCATGCCCGGCGGATGAGAGATTTCATCCGTTCCGAAAATTTCACGGGCAAAGAGCACGCTCAAAACCAAGACGGCGAGCGTGAGTAAGTAGCGCGAAGTGTTTGTCACGGCGCGGCAATCCGAAGTACAAGTCCTTTGTCATCCTGTTGCCAGGGAGCCATTTCCTATTCGGCATAAATTTTACCTGCATGGGGAGCATTTGCGGACAGAAGCCGTCGGATTGATTGCGAGCATGGACGAATGAATGCGAAAAGTGCTGCGTCTTGCTGCCGCGCTCGTGCAACAATTTTTCAATCCAAAACTCGGACGCTCACAATCTGCGCAGAAATGCTTCGGGGTTGTTCATGAAATCGCGGGTGAGGGTGACGTGCTCCAGCTCATCATATTTTACGCTGCGCACGGGGGAGTGATCGAAACTCAGAATTATGGCTTCGGGGAAGGCCATTAAAATCGGGGAGTGCGTGGCGATGATGAACTGTGCGTTTTGTGCAACCATGTCTTTGAGCATGGCCATAAACGCAAGTTGCCGAATGGGTGAGAGCGGGGCCTCCGGTTCATCGAGCAGATATAGGCCGCCGGGCACGAAGCGCGCTTGAAAGAGGCGCAGAAAATTTTCGCCGTGCGAGCCGGCGTCCGCATCCTCACCGTATTTCGCGAGCAGTGCGCGCCGCTGGCCTTCAACGGAACCTTGCGCCAGTTGCAGCCCATAGCCGCTCAAGTTCTGCTCGTATCCCTTTTTTATTTCCTCCAAATCGCTGTTGAGCTGATTGACGCGACGCGAGAAGTTGAAGAAGTCTTCCGCGCGCAGAAACAAGCCGCGATACGTGCGCTTGTGCCAAACCAGTTTGAGCATCTTGCCCAGTTTGCGTGCGTGTTCCAAAGTTTTGTCGCGTTGAATGTCATCCGCGCCAATCGTGATCGAACCCACCGCCGCGGCCAGCCCTTCCAAAAGTGTGGATTTGCCCGTGCCATTTTCTCCCACCAAAAAAGTGACGGTCGTGGAAAACTCCAACGTCTTCACATTGCGCCACAACGGGAGATTGAATGGAAAAGCTGCGATCTTTCTGGCCTCGGGCTTGAGGCTGAAGGATTTGAGATGAGGCATGGTGCGCTCGCCGTATTGAAAGCCATTGCGGATGAGAAACGTTTGCCCGAAATGGTACTGAGCTTTTGCCGTGCAGTCAAGTGTGATCTGCGCACCTCGTGCGTCAAAGCTGCATTTCTTGCCCGCAGGCTCAGCCCGCAGTTTACGCCTCCTTCACGCACAATCAACTTGCGGCAAACCGTTCATCGGATGAACTGGGCGCAAAAATCCTGCGGAGTTTTTTTGCCGAACGCAGCGGCAATGTGAGCGTGATACTCAAGCCCTGGTTATTGATGCGCTCGCGCTGTTGTTATGGTTCGGCGTGGGCATCGAGCCGCATGCCGCTATGGCATGCGCGGCACGCGGTGGCTGGGCGAGTGGTGAGGCAGATCAACGGCCATACCTGGGTATCGGCTCGCGATCGGGTTCAACAAATTTTGCGCGCGCTGCTTCCGAAAAGACTAGCTCTGCCGAATAGTGCGTCAGCATAATTTTCGAATCGAGCATTTGGGGATGTTGATCAATGAACGCGTCGGCCGACTCCGAGCTTGAAGTTTTCTCCATGAAATGCCTTACGGCCATGATCCATGCGCGCGTTAAGGTCTCATGGTATTTCGAAATATCGATGTGGTTATGCTCGAGCAGTCTATGAATTGCATCGCGCATCAACTGGAAGGCGGTTTCGGAGTCGTGCTCGGCCAGGTAGATATAGGCCAGTTTCAGGTGCGCACGATGGTTGAATTGTGCGGGCGGAAACTTGCAGGCTTCCAGCTCCGCCTGAAAATTTCGATCTTCGGTTGATAGTAGATGTCGCATTGTGACTCTCCTCGCCAATTGTCGAACGATTAAAAAAACGGCCTTGTAAAACGGCGCCGGCTTGCAGCAATGCTCGGAACGCCGGCTCACGTGCTCCCGAGCTGCTGATGCCAGTCGAGCCTCTTGTCATTTGTCCGCCTTGACCAGGTGAAATTCGGGGCAGCCTGAAATTGCGTGGGAGCATGATAAGAAAAAATCCTTCCTCATGTCAAGGGCCAGGCTTTCTGTTTGCAGGCAACGCTATTGGATTCGCGCGGCGTTTTCATTGCGCCGTTTCCATCAGCACGGGCGCGTTTTTTTTGCTTTTTGAAGCCTGCGCAGCGCTGTAAGTCAGCACGGTGAACTGGCCAACTCGGCAAACAAGCAGAGATGGCTCTCAAGAACGAGCAGCGACAAAGCAAAAAGAAAACGCGATGCGGTATTACCCCGCAAGCCGGGCAGTGACCACACGTAACTGAGCTAACGCGGATTTTCAGACACGCTGAAAACCGAAGCCCTGCGGGCAGCACACGAATCAAAAACGCACGCTGAAAGCTTTTTCGGCGTGTGCTTTTGATCCGTGTATAGTTCAAAAAACTTTCAGAATTTTATTCTGCGTTTGGTTTTCTAATTCGCGAAATACACCGTCCACATAAAGCGCTTGCCTATTGCGCGCTGAAAGACTAAACTTGTGAAAAATGATTTTTGCAGCGCGATAATGAAGCAGCGATGGCGATGACCTCCAGACAACGTATGCAGCAGGCGATGGCGCTCCGGCGCCCCGATCGTGTTCCGGTAATGTGCCAATTGTCGCTCGGGCATTATTTTTTGCACGCCGGTATTCCGCCGCTCGAGATTTGGTATCGCTCCGAAGGATTTGCCGCGGCGCTGATAAATTTGCAGCAGCGTTACGGTTTCGATGGCATTCTTGTCAATCTCCCCGGCCGTGATCCGAATTACGAAAAGCACCTTGAGAGAATTGAAACCGGCAGCGGTGAAATGCGATTGCGTTGGCGCAACGGCAACTACACCACGTTTCCTGTGGACGACAACCCGCATTACTACCAGCTCGATGGCACCCGCTATTTCCCAACGTTTGAGCAGATCGAGCCGGAACAACTTTACTATGTCGATCCCTGGGATCTCACCGACATCACTTATCCATTCACGTGGGGTTTTGAGCCAGAGCCACGGCCCTGCAACGACTATTTTCCGGAATATCATTTCGACACGATCAAACACGTGAAAGCCAGCGTTGGCGGGAGCATTTCGGTGCATGCCGAAGTTTTCTCTCCGTGGTCGCAGTTTTTGGAGTTGTTGAATTACGAATATGCCTTGATGGCTATTCTCGACGATCCCGGCAAGTGCAAAGCGTGCCTCGCGCGCCTCGCGGAGGGCGCGATCGATCTGGCCAAAAGGCAGGCGGCGTGCGGCGTCGATGCGATTCTGATTTCCTCGGCGTTTGCCGGCGCCGGTTTGATTTCGCGCGAGCATTATGAAGAATTCGTTTTGCCGTATGAGAAAAAGATCGTCACCGAGGTGAAAGCTGCGTGTGCGGTTCCGGTTTATACGCACACTTGCGGCAGCATCGGCGACCGCCTCGATTTGATGATGCAGACCGGTACCAACGGCATCGACACGCTCGATCCGCCGCCACTCGGCACCGTGGAATTGGCAGAGGCCAAGAAGATCCTTTCGGGGAGAACTTTCATAAAGGGAAATATCGATCCGGTGAATACGCTGTTGAAAGGAAACCTGGAACAGGTCAAAGCAGATGTGCGGCGCCGGCTGGAAATTGGCAAGCCCGGCGGCGGTTATATTCTAAGCTCGGCGTGTTCGGTGGCGCCGCATACGCCGCCGGAAAACATTGAATTGCTGGCGCAGTTGGCGGAGGAGTTTGGCGGGTATTCGTCTGACGCCTAGTGCGATGAATCCGATTCGTCTCTGAGTCTAAGCACCGAAACTCCTCTGCCTGGAACAGTTTTCATGCAAAGCGCGATCAAAAACATAATGACCGTAAGCCCCTTCAAGAGCGCGCATGCACGAGAACTGGGCACGCTGCTCGGTCTCGTCATCTTGTGTGTTGTCATATGGATTCTGTCTCCCTTCTTTCTCACGTGGTCGAACGCGCTCAACATTCTGCAACAAACCTCGATCAACGCCATCATCGCCGTGGGCATGACATTGGTCATTCTCACCGCGGGTATCGATCTTTCCGTGGGCGCGATACTCGCGTTCGCGGGTGTGGTGGCGGCGCAAGTCATGCACGCAGAATGGCCGATGGCCGCAGCACTGCTCTCCGGTTTGCTCGCCGGTGTTCTCTGTGGCGGGTTGAACGGCTTCTTGATCACGTTCGGCAAGCTGCCGCCGTTCATCGCCACGCTCGGCCTGATGAGTATCGCACGCGGCGCCACGTTGCTTTTCACCGAAGGCCGTCCGCTCTCGGGTTTCTCCGCCGGCTTTCGCGCGCTGGCCACGAGCGAGTTGCTCTATGTGCCCACGCCGGTGTGGCTCATGTTGCTGGTGTATGGACTCGCGCATTTCATGCTCACGCAAACGCGCCACGGCCGCTATGTATATGCCATGGGCGGCAATGAAGAAGCCGCGCGGCTTTCCGGCATCAATATTCGTTTGCATAAAACCGCGGTGTATGCGTTCTCGGGCTTGACGAGCGCCATTGCCGCGCTCATTCTCACCGCGCGCTTGAACTCTGCTCAGCCCATTGCCGGCTTGATGTACGAGCTTGATGCGATTGCGGCAACAGTGATTGGCGGCACCAGCTTGCTCGGCGGTGAAGGCACGCTGCTCGGAACTTTGCTCGGCGCACTGCTCATGGGGGTGTTGCGCAACGGTTTGAACTTGCTCGGCGTTTCTTCATTCTTGCAGCAAATCATCATTGGCAGTGTGATCATTCTCGCGGTTTGGCTCGATGTGGGTTTGCGATCACGCCGGCGCTCCTGAGCGCGAAAAAAGGGAGCGCGTTATACGCCACACCGACTGCGAATCTAAATTTGTATAGCATCTTTGACGCTGCGACTGAACCACGGATTGCATGGATTTTTTTGTTGAAGAAATCCGTGTTCATCAGTGTCAGCCGTGGTTGTGTTTTCTTTTTGGTTCCAGCTCGGGTCAGGTGCAAATAATCAGCAAGCGGATGACTCATGAGCAATCTAACTTTCTTCTTTGTGAGCGCAATCATCATTGGACTTGGCGCAACCCTCACTTTTGATCTTTGGGCGTTGTTTCTCAAGCATGCCTTTAAGATTCCTCCCTCCAACATCTGTCTTGTCGGGCGCTGGCTGCGATACATGCCGGCAGGAACTTTCAAACACTCCAATATTGTCTCTGCTCCACGGAAGAGCGCAGAATGCGCCGTCGGATGGATCGCCCACTACATGATTGGCATCAGCTTCGCCAGCGCTTTTATTGCATTGCTAGGCCAGGACTGGCTGCAACGCCCGACGCTGATTCCCGCAATTGTCTTTGGGATTGTCACGGTCTTGGCGCCGTTCTTTATCATGCAACCGTCATTGGGGTTTGGCTTTGCCGCCTCCAAGATGTCAAATCCTACGCAGGCTCGAATTCGTAGTTTGATGAATCACACTGCGTTTGGAGTAGGTCTTTACCTTTTCGGACTGTTGGCCAAGTGGTTGCTATGAGCATGAGCCCAAATAGAGGATTGGTGCGGACGCCGCCCCGCCGGCTAGGATCGCCCCTTCATGTTTACTACAACCAACTCCGCCGTCGTGCGATAGCCGCGTGTCGCTGAATTCTTCGTCGGGTTGCGAATCCCTCTACCACATAAGGTTTCCTTCGACATGCCACTCATCTTTTCCTTCGGGTATTCGATTCGTTGTTTTCATACTCCAATCACCCACAACATTTCTTCCTCCATAAAAAACGCGCGGCCCCACGCGCGAGCATGAAAAAAGCGCAAGAAACTTCTTATGCTCCGACTAGAGAAAATGAGCAGGGCAATGGTTTCGAGGCCTGTGCCGTGCATATAAAAATTTGAGCTTGCTAATTTCAATAGCCCCTCTCATCTTGCGTGAGAGAACGCCGCACCTTTACCAAACTGGAGAACAACATGATTCCCGCCCTGCGTGAGCAATACAATCGCCGGTTTAGTCTGGAGAAATACCGCCGCTTCTTACAAGCGCTGGATGACGCAGTGGGAATGAAAATTGAATTTCGCGTGTGCGAGACGCCGATCTTTGTGCCGCGAGA
Organism: bacterium; assembly: GCA_037444905.1. GTDB lineage: Bacteria > Zhuqueibacterota > Zhuqueibacteria > Zhuqueibacterales > Zhuqueibacteraceae > JABWAN01. The sequence goes on from JBBILN010000026.1 coordinate 39,481, forward strand.
ATTGCTGGCGGAGCTGCAGAGCGCCTCACGCGATTTGGTGCAGCAACTCATGGCGCCGGCCTATCTCAAAGAATCGCACCGCGCGGTGCCGGAACCATTTAGGGTCCCGAATGACGATGATCATCCCGTATTCTTGGCGATTGATTTCGCCATCACGCTTAATGCTGCGGGCAAGCTCGAACCCAGGCTGATCGAGCTGCAAGGCTTCCCTTCGCTCTATGCTTTTCAAATCGTGCTGGCGCAGACGTATCAACGAAGTTTCGGCCTCGAGCCTCTCAAATTCCTGTTGCATGACTTGCAGGAGGCAGACTATCTCACGATGCTCAAACAAGCCATGGTCGGGGCGCACGCTGCCGAGAACGTCATTTTGATGGAGATCGAGCCGGAGAAACAGAAAACCGCACCGGACTTTTACTGCACGGAGAGATTTATCGGCGTTAAGCCCGTGTGCATTACGACGATCAAGAAACGCGGACGCAAGCTTTTTTATCAACGCGAGGGCAAAGAAATCCCCATTCATCGCATCTACAATCGCGTGATCGTGGATGAGTTCATCAAGAAGGGCATCAAATGCGACTTTGATTTCCGCGACGACCTTGAGGTGGAATGGGCCGGGCATCCGAATTGGTATTTTCGTATGAGCAAATTTTCCCTGCCTTATCTCAGTCATCCCACCGTTCCGAAAGCCACGTTTGTCGATCGCCTCGAACACTATCCGCACGACTTGCAGAACTACGTGCTCAAGCCGCTCTTCTCTTTTGCCGGCAGCGGCGTGCTTGTCGATCCGACCAAAGCCGATTTGGACGCGATACCAGCACACGAGCGGGCGAATTATATATTGCAAGAGAAGATCGCTTACGGCCCGGTCATTCAAACCCCGAACGAGCCGAGCAAAGTGGAAGTGCGCATGATGTTTTTGTGGAATGATCGTCTCGTGCCCGTGAATACCCTCGCGCGTTTGAGCAAGGGGAAAATGATGGGCGTGGATCACAACAAGAACAAAGATTGGGTAGGCGCCTCGGCGTGTTTGTTTGAGTGATTCATTCTCGGAAGTTTGCTGGTAAGAAGATTTCCTCGCTCGTGATGCAAATCTAAATCTCGATGAAAGAACCAAAACCTCCCACCGCCCTCCTCCTCGCCGGCGGCAAGAGCAGCCGCATGGGCCAGGACAAAGCGCTATTGCCATTTGGAAAAACTACCGTCATAGAGTTTTTGATTGCGCGTTTGCAGCAAGTGTGTGAAGAGGTGATCGTCGTGACCACGCCGGAGCAATCTTACCCTCATCTGCACGCGCAGAAAGTATTCGACCTCGTGCCGAACAAGTTGAGTTTGGGGGGATTGTATAGCGGGTTGCTGCAATCTACGGCGGAGATAAACTTCGTGTGCGGATGTGATATGCCTCTGCTTGCGCCGCAATTGGTGCGTCATCTTTTCGCGCAAATCAAGGGCTACGAAGCCGTGGTTCCGAAACACCGGGGCTTCTTCGAGCCGCTCTGTGCGGTTTATTCCAAAGCCTGTTTGCCTTATATCGAGGCGCAATTGCGAACCGAAGATCTGCGCATGACGAGCTGGCTCACGCAAGCGCGGGTTCGAATAGTGCGTGAAAAAGAGCTGCGTGCCCGCGACCCCGAATTGCACTCGCTATTGAACATGAACACGCCCGAAGATTATGAGCACATGCAAAAGCTCATAGCAGGCTAACACGCGAACGCAGATTTTAAAAAAGCGTTGACGCCAAGCGCGCAAAGAGTTCGCAACGGTCGCAAAGAAAACGCTTGGCGGCCTTTGCGTTTTGCTTTTTCTTTGGATTGCGGCTCGGTCGCGCTATGTCATCTGCGTTTAAAAAATGATTATCTAAAAGTTTCTAGCGCTTCGACTCCTCCACCAAGCTGCGGTTGTTCTCAAAATCATACAGCGTCTTGCGCTTCAAATCTGCCACTGCGGTTTGATAATCAGTGTAAGCGTTCAAATATGCCGTGCGCGCGTCGGTCAAACGCCGGCGGTCAAGCGCCAAGTCTTGCGCGGAAATATCGCCGTTGTCGAAACGCGCCACGCTGATTTCATAACTTCTCTCTGCCAGCTTTTGACTCTTCTCCAAAACTTCCACACGGTTTGCTGCTTCGCGCACGCGCGCCACCACGTCTTTTATCTCGCGCTCGACCGTGATGCGCTCATCTTCCACGCGCAACGCGGCTTGATCCAAACGCGCTTTGGCCGCAGAAACTTCCGCGCCGTTCACGCCCGAATCCCACAGCGGCACGCTCACGGAAAATTGCACCCCGCGATTTTTCGGGCGATCGCGCAAATCCCGCCAGCTTGAGCGAAACAACTCCTCTGTGCCGGTTTCATACGGCAACGTCGGGTCGCTAATGCCGGTGAGATCATAATATGCGGAGAGTTCGGCTTTCAGCTCCGAACGGGCATCCGTGCGTTTCAACTCGATTTCCTGCAAACGCTTCTCGATCTGCTGCTCGCGAATTTCCGAGCGATGCGCCATGCCGAACGCAATGGCCTTTTCCAAATCAATCGCAAAGGGCTTGAAATCAACTGTAGTTTGCACGGCGATGCGCTCCGCGAGCGGCATGCCGATGACTTGCTTGAATAAGTCATCCTGCCGATGCAACGCGCTTTCCGCGGAATACACGCGATTGCGGCTCTGCGCGAGATCGACTTCGGTTTGCAAAGCTTCCACTTCCGGAATCAAGCCCGCCGCGTATTTTTTGCTGGCTAGATTAAAAGCCTCTTCCTGCTGCTGCAAATCTTCGCGCGCAATCTCCAGCTCGCGCGTCGCGCTATAAAGCTGAAAGAAGGCTTGCGTGACGTTGTAAACGACGTCCAACTCGTTGCGTCGAATCTGACCCGAGGTGCGGTCATAATTCAAATTCGCTTCTTCGTAACCGAGCTTCAGCGTGTTAATGGTGAAGAGCGGCTGACTCAAACGCAGGCCAATCGAAGTGAGAAAATCTTTGCGTTTGAGCTCGCTGTCCTCATTTTGAATGAAGGTGGAAACATTTTGTTGATAAGCCTGGCCGGTCAAAGTGAACACGCCGTTGGTGGGGAGGGGTTGATTGATATCGAGCGTGCCATTGAAACGCAGCGTGCCGCGCGTCGTGTAAGAAGGCAGCCCGTTCGCTACTTCCACGGCTAAAAGTTGCTCGGTGAGATTGGGCGAATCCAGACGAAGCTGTGCATTGGTTTTGAAATTCCCCTTGCGCGCTTGCAGATTTTGCCGCGCCGCCTCCAACGAAAGCCCGAGCGACTTCACGCTAAAGCTGCGTTGGAGCGCGTAGTCAATCGCCTCGGGCAGCGTGAAAACTCGCGCCGTGGAATCCGCGCTTGTGGCTTGCGAAAAAAGATCGTTGCAGAAAACTGCGCTCAACAACAAAACCACCTTCACCCGCGTCATCGTTGTTCCTTTCGAATGCCAAGATTTATCAAAGGCAGAACCACTATTGGCGAAACGATTAAAAACGCTCGAGCAATTTTCGATTTGGCTCCTTCGCCTTTTTCTCTTCGTTGTCGCCTTGCTTTATTCGTACCGCAACGACTCAATCGGATCCAACCTCGCCGCTTGTTTGGCGGGATAAAATCCGAAAAGAATGCCAACCGCGGCCGAAACCCCGAACGCGAGTGCGATCGAACCAAACGAAACAATCGTTTTCCAGCCCGCATAAAACGTGATCACGCGCGTCATCGACCAGCCGAGCAGAATGCCCACCATGCCGCCGCAGAAACTGAGCAGCGTCGCCTCCACGAGAAACTGCCCCAGCACGTCTTTGCGCGTCGCACCGATGGCGCGACGAATGCCGATCTCGCGCGTGCGCTCCATCACCGAAGCGAGCATGATGTTCATAATGCCGATGCCGCCCACCAGCAGCGAAATGCCGGCAATGCAGCCCATCACAATGTTGAAAATGCGCTGGGTTTTTTGGCGCTGTCGCAGCAACTCTTCGGGAATGGAAATCTGAAAATCCTCCGCCTCTTTGTGGCGGCGCAGCAACGTGGTGTTGATGATATTCGCCGCTTCGCGCACGCGCTCGGGTTCATGCACGCGCGCCACGATGCGGTCAATTTCGCTCTCGAACGGCTGCCGCATAAGGCGTTGCATGGCGGTCGTGAGTGGAATGTAAATCTGCCGGTTCATGTCCTCCGTGCCGTCGCTTGCGTTGAACAGCTTTCTCTCCATCACGCCCGCCACCGTGAACCAATCCTCGCCGAGCTTCACTTGCTCGTTGAGCGGATCGCGAAAATAAAACAATTCGCGCTTGATCTCCGCGCCGAGCACGCACACTCGCCGCGCCTCCATTTCATCGACATAATTAAAAAACGCGCCCGCGGCCGGATGATAGCTCATCACTTGCTCGAAATCCGGCAACGTGCCCATCACCGTCGTCGTCACGCGCTCCGCGCCGTATTGCGCGGTAAGATTGTAAAGCTGCTGCGGCACGATGCCGTTGAGCAAGGGATTCGTTTGCAGCAGCGCCTGCGCGTCCGCCAAGCGCAAACCCTGCGAACGATTGTCGCGGTCGCTGCCTTCTTCCGCATCTTCCGTTTCCAAATTTTGAATGATGATGTTGTTGATGCCCATCTGCGCGATTTGTTCCAGCGCCTCTTCTTTCGCGCCCTCGCCGATGGACAACATGCTAATCACCGCGGCCACGCCGAAGATGATGCCGAGCATCGTGAGCAGCGAGCGCAGCTTGTGCGTGCGCAAGCCTTCCACGCCCACGCGAAAACTCTCTTCGTAATTCATATGAGCCTCGAAAAAACGCATGGAGCGTACAGCATGGAGCATGTTCTCCGCCTCATGCTCCATGCCCTCAGCTCCCAGCTATCCGATAATCATAAACCCACCTTCATCGTCCGACTTCTTCTTCTCCTTCTTGATCGGCTTCGGCGCTTCGTTGCCGATTTGCTCGAGCGGCAGCGTCGGATCGCGCATGCAAACCTTCTCGCCCGCTTTCACGCCGGAAGTGATCACAATAAAATCGGAATTCTTCACGCCAACCTCAACCGCCTTCGCAGTTGTCGAGCCGGCTGGATACACCACGGTTTTGCCATCCTTCTCGAACACCGATTCCAACGAAGTATAAACCGCATCCGCAATGCGGTCGGTCACAATTTCAACGGCCGCGGACATGCCCGGCTTGAGTCGCGGATCGCTGCCGTCAACCAGCACCATCACCTCGAACTCTTTCACATTGGAATTGCGCTTGCGCGAAGCCAGTGTCGCGATTTGCGAGACGGTGCCATAGAAGGTCGGCTCGGGCAGCGCGTCCAACTTGATCTTCACTTGCTGGCCTTTGCTCACGCGGCTCACCTCCACTTCATTCACGCTCGTCTTCACTTGCATCACGGAAAGATCGGGAATCTCCACCAACTCTTGCCCACGCCAAGGGGTGTCGCCTACTTTCACTTTCGCGATGCCGCTCGGCCCCCAAATTTCTTTGTGCACCACCAGTCCGTCAATCGGCGCTTTGAGCGTGAGCGACTCGTATTCCCGTTCGGCTTCGGTCAATTCTAAGCGCGCGCGCTCCACTTGCAAGTTGGCTTTGTGCAAATTGGCTTCATCAATTTTCTTTTGCGACTCGATCTTTTCCTCTGCCTGCTTGAGCGCCAGTTCGGCTTTGCGCAAATTGATTTCCTGTTCGCGGCGTTTGGCCTCGGCCTCGAATTTCATCTGCTCGAAACGCAGCTTGGCTTGCTCGTGCGAATAGCGTTGCGTCAGCAAAGTGCTTTCGAGTTGCGCCAAATTCGAAGCGATGCTCGCTTTCTGGCTTTCGCGTTCCGCGAGAGCATTATCGAGCGCGTTCTTTTTCTCATCCACTTTTTGCTGCGCCTGCGTGGGATCGAATTGCACGAGAAAATCCTCGGCTTTCACGAGGTTGCCCTCCGGCGCAAGGCGAATGATTTGAATATTCGAAGAGATCGAACGCGGCACACTCACCGAGCGCGAGTTCAGCGCCTTCAATTCGCCCTTCACTTTGATGGTGACAAGAAACTCGCCCTGCTGCACTTCGCTCGTCGCCACTTCGGTTGAAGACGAGCCGGCGTTCCATATGATCAGCACCAGCACAATTGCCGCCGCACCGATGATCGCCAACATGCGGCGATTGCGCAAAATTTCACGGAATGACATGGCATCACCTTTTTAAATTTGAAGCAAAACAAGAATGCAAAACTATTTCTGCCAAGACGATTAGAAGAATAGTTTTGACGGTGATCGTTTTGCTTTATGCTTTTTTTATTCGAAGCAAATCAAGAGTGCAAAACCATTTCTGGCAAAACGATTAGAAGAATGGTTTTGCCGCTAATCGTTTTGCTTACGTTTTTTTAGCCGCAACGAATCGGCCTTGGCTGTTTGGAGAGCTGCACTCGCGCTGTCCCTTTTCATCTGCACTTGCGCGCCTTTCGGCAATTGCTTCATCATCTCCGGCGAGAGCGTGATTTTCATATCTGTCTTCGCCATCTCGCCGCCGGGCAGGTTGAGTTGTTTCATCATCGCTTCCATTCCGCCGGGCGCGCCACCGGGCGGCTCGGGCGGCCGATTGCGATGCGCCTCGTAATCAAATGTGAGTTGCCGCTTTTCCATTTCTGTAAAAAAATCTTTCCGTTCGGAAGCCGGCGGAGCGAGGCGCGCTTGATACGCCGCGTAACCGAGCGGCCGCGCGCGCGGATCGCCGGCTTGCCATGAAACTTCCGCGCCAACTTCGAGCCCTGCAATGCTCACATAGAAGTCGTTGCGCTCGATGATCTCAACCGGCGTGGGCTTGCGCGGCGATTTTTTTGTGAACACCACGGGCTTGCCTTCCAGTTCATGGACCGCACCAATGGGGAGAATCGCAGCGTCGGGAATCACGTCGAGCTGTATGCGGACTTTTGCCGTCATTCCGGGCTTCAATAAGCTGTCACGATCGGTGATTTCCAGCGTGGCGCCGAACAGACGTATCGTGCTTTCCCAATCTTTTGCTGAGGCGATTTGCGTGATGTAAATCAAACGCGCGCGGAAAGTTTTTTTCGGAAAGGCTTCGAGCGTGAGCAAGGCTTCCTGCCCGAGTTTCAGCTTTGCGGCGTCGACTTCATTCACGGGAATTTTCACTTGCATGCGCGAGAGATCGGGCAGATCAATCACCCCGCGGCCCGGCCGGATTTTTCCGCCCAACTCGGGTTTCTTGCCATCCCAATCCGCATGATAGACCACCATGCCCGGCAACGGCGCGCGCAACGTGAGCTGATCAAGCTGGCGCTGCATGCGATTGACCTCGCCTTGCGATTGGAAGATGACGAGCTGCAATTTTTTCTGCGCAGAGTTGTTGATAATTTTCTGCGCCTCGAGCCGTGTGTTCGCTTCTTTCAGCGCGACTTCCGCCTTGAGCACTTCCAACTCGCCCTGCTCTCGCCGCACTTCGGATTCGAATTTGAGCTGCTCGAGCTGCACTTGTGCGAGTTTCAACGCATAGTCGGCGATTTCAACATTGCGTGCGAGTTCCTGGATTTGCGCCTCGTGTTCCGCTTGCATGCTGCGCAAAGAAGCAAGGTGTGCGTCCAACTCGGTCTTTTTGGTGTTGAATTGATTGCGCAAACTGGTGCGATCAAACTCCACGAGCACGGCGCCGGAGTCGGCCTGCATGCCTTCGGGCGCGAGTGCGGTGATTTGCAAATCCAGCGACCAAATTTGCGGCGCCGAAACCACCGTGCTGTTCACTGCGCCGATCTCGCCGGTTTCCGTGAGCTCGACGCGCAAAGTGTCTTTGCGGACCACAGCCCAGGTCGTGGTTTGGGATTGCGCAAGTTGCGGTGCGAGCAGCAAGAAACTCAACGAAACCATCTTTGCGTGGTGCAGCATGATTCAGGCTCTTTTTAATGACGCGCGGGAAAACGTATTTGCTGGGAATGGGAAGGAAACATCGAGCGCCCCGGATTCGTCAATGCGTACCGCGATCTTTTGCAAGAGAAGATTGAGCAAGGTGAGGGCGCCGTTCACACAGCATAAGATCGAGGAATGTTAGAAAAAGTTGCAAGGTATTTTAGAGCCACTCATTCTCGCGATACCACTCCACCGTTTGGCGCAAGCCTTCTTCCAAAGACAGAGTCGTGGTGAAATCGAGCAGCGTGCGCGCCTTTTCGGCGGAGAACACCCAATGCGGCTCGCGCATTTCGCGGATCTTGTCGAAGTTCAACAGTGCGGGCTTGCGAATGATTTGTGCACTCAATTCGCTTAATGCGGCGACCAAGGAAGTGACGAATGTGGGCACGGTGATTTGCACCGTCTTCTTTTGCATGGCGTGCGCAATGGCCAGGCCGAGTTGGGTCCATTCCACCGGCTCGGGATTGGTGATGAAATAAGTTTCGCCGGCTGCGTTCGGATGTTGCGCCAAAGTGATCAAGCCGCGCACCAAGTCGTGTACGTGAATTAAGCTATAAGTGCGATTTATCCAACCGGGACGCAAACGAATGCCGAGCTGCACCTGTTTGAAATATTCATACACGTCGCGATCGCGTGGGCCATAAACGATGGGCGGACGCGCGATGGTAATCGGCAATTTCGAGGCATATTCGGCGCACGCGCGCTCGCCTTCGAGCTTGGAGCGGCCATAGATCGAAATCGGCTGCGGCGTTTCGTCTTCACGCACAAGATGGCCGTCGCGGCTGGGCCCGGCCGCGGCGATGCTCGAGACGAACACGAAGCGCTCGAGGTTTTTTGCGTGGTGCGCACAGGCTAGCAACAAGGCGCGCACGGCCTCGCCGTTGGAGCGAAAATATTCTGCGGCAGTCAACGCTTTGGTCACGCCGGCCAGATGAAAAACGTGCGTGGCCTGCGCGAGCGTGGGAGCCAAAGATTCTTCCGTAAAGAGATCTCCGTGGATAAGCTGCACCGGCAATTTTTGCAGCCATTTCAACGAACTGGTCGTGCGCACGAGACAGCGCACTTCCCAGTCACGTTGCACCAATTGCTCGACCAGCAAACTTCCGATAAACCCCGTGCCGCCAGTGACAAAGGCAATCATGCGTGCTCCTGTTTCATTTCACCCGTAATGATCGCGCGGGTGCTGCGACCAATGTGAGAGTGGCCAAAATGTGGCAAACAATTTTCACAATGTCAAATTGAGAGATTGAAATTCGAGGTTGCAAATCACTCGGAGGCGAGTATATTGTCAACGCTCGACGTGATCGCGCCGCAGACCAAAGCAATAGGCAGAATGATCCTGCCGCTAAATTATTCTGCCAACAAACTTTCAGGACTTTATTCTGCATACAAAAAGTCAATCGCAAAAAAGGAGAGCGCAAATGAACTTTACCAATCGCGTGGTCCTCATTACCGGCGGCACGGGCGCGCTGGGCACGGTTATCACACAAGCGTTTCTCAAGCACGGCGCGCTGGTGACGACGACTTATCATGGTGCAAGCAGCTTTGCGGAGCTGCAAGCCACACTCGGCGAAGAACGCGCACGCTTGACCGGCATGAGCACGGATGTTACGAAAGCGTCAGCCGTACAGGCGCTCGTTGAGCAAATCACAGGCAAGTTCGGACGCCTCGACGTGCTCATCAATCTCGTCGGCGGATTCATGGGCGGCACAAATGTCGTGGATACGACCGAAGCAAATTGGGATCGCATGCTGACGCTTAATCTCAAGTCAACCTTTCTTTCTTGCCAAGCCGTGTTGCCATATATGCTCAAACAAAACTACGGCCGCATTGTGAACACTTCCTCCCGTGGCGCAGTGCAACCAAGCGCGGGCGCCGCGGCCTATGCCGTTTCCAAAGCCGGCGTGCTCACCTTCACACAAAACCTTGCGCAGGAAGTGCGGACATATGATGTCACTGCGAATGTCGTGCTGCCGGGCTTGATTGATACACCACAAAATCGCCAGAGCATTCCCAACGCGGACTATTCGAAATGGGTCTCGCCTGCAAGCATTGCGAATCTCGTGCTCTTTTTGGCGAGCGAAGAAGCGGGCGCGATCAACGGTGCAGTGGTGCCGATCTATGGCAGGAGTTAAGGCCGGAAATAATGGCTTGTTGGATTACTGGAGTAGTGTGTTCTCCATTAATTCACCAATCCATCAATCCCTCGATCCGATTCCGTGGCGACGTTGCCTATGAAATGGTCATTTAAAATTGCGGAAGTATTTGGCATCTCCATCAAGGTGCACGCGATTTTTTTGCTCTTGCTCGCTTACATCGGCTGGGCGAATGCGGCGATGGGAGGGCTGCATGCCGGCATTGAAGCGGTGCTCTTTTTCAGCATCATTTTTTTCTTCGTCTTGTTGCACGAGTTGGGGCACAGCGTGGTGGCCATGCGCTATGGCGTGAAGGTGATCGACATTGTGCTTTTGCCAATCGGTGGCGTAGCGCGCATGGAAAACCTGCCCACGAAGCCGCTGCAAGAAATTCTCGTCGCGCTTGCCGGCCCGGCTGTGAATTTTGCTTTTGTGATGGCCATACTGCTCATCAATGTTGCCGCGGGCCGGCCGACGGCATTCCCCGATTTTCAACTTTCCGGCCAGGATTTTTGGAACAGCATTCTTTCGTTAAATTTTTTCATGGGCGCATTTAATCTTTTGCCGGCGTTTCCGATGGATGGCGGCCGCGTGTTGCGCGGCGTGCTCGCGACGCGAATGAGTTATGCACGCGCCACACACGTGGCTTCCTCTGTAGGGCAAGCGCTCGCGGTGCTTATGGGGCTCGCCGGCGTATTCTATTTCCACAACTTTTGGATGGCGATCATTGCAGCTTTCATCTTTATGGGCGCGGGCACGGAAGATCAAATGGTGCATTTGCGCGAAGCCATTGCCGGCCTCACGGTCATGCAAGTCATGTCACACCGCGTGTGTACGCTGCAGCCGAATGATCCGTTGCGCACGGCTTTGGAGCTTTCCTATCAAGGCTGCCAGGATGATTTTCCCGTGCTCGAGAATGGCCGGCTCGTGGGGATTCTGCCGAGACCGCGCGTGCTCACTGCGATGCAGGAAGGGCAAACTGAGGCGCCGGTGCGCACGTTCATGCTCACGCGTTTTGCCGCGGTGGGTCCGCATGCGAGTTTGGCGCGCGTTTACGAAGAAATGGCGGCGCAGAATCTCAATGCGGTTCCTGTGATTGAAAATGGCCGCATTTTGGGAATGTTGACGCTCGAAAACATCGGCAGGTATGTACTAGTCGCAGCCTCTTTGGGAGGGAAAAAATCTTGAGCGCGTATTCGAGATGAGCAGGAACTCTAAAATCCGTCTGCAATTCTTTTGATCAGGCGATTTACTCCTGCTTCGAAAATATTCGTCGGCGTCAAAAGGCTCACCACCAAATATCCCGGTTTGGGGAAATCAAAAAAGTATCCGGGGTGAATCAATACGTCACTCTCTTCCAATAATTTTACCACAAATTCTTCTTCAGAAAACTCTTTTGCGCTCGCAATGATCGCATACCATCCGCCTTCGCGCTGGAGCACACGGCACTGCGCAATATGAGCACATTGCGCGAGCAGATACTGTTCATTTGCTCGACAGCGTTGCCGAATTTGTTTCTGCACGTGGTGGCGTTGCGTGAGCAGTCTTTCCGCGGCGTGCTGCACCGGCGTGCCCACCGAAAGATAAGTGTCGGCGATGAAATCGAGGCGTTCTTGCGCTTCGCTACGCAGAGCCTCCGGCCCGCTCACATGAATCCAACTCAACTTCACTTGCGGCAGCGCAGAGATTTTGGAAAGTCCGCTGAGCACAAATGTGAGCGCATTGCGATTGCCCACCAACGAAGGCACGCGCTGCGCGTCTTCACCTTCGCCATAGTCTGAAAACACTTCGTCGGAAATTATAGCAATACCATGCTCCGCGCAGAGCGCATTGAGTTGTTGCAGCTCTTTTTGTTTGAGGAAAGAGCCGGTGGGATTATTGGGATTGACTACAACGAGCGCCACGGTTTGCGTGCTAATCGTGGCGGAGAGTTTCTCGAAATCTATTTGCCAGCCCGAAGCCTCTGCATGGCGCAATGGATAGTGCACGAGTCGCACGGACTCCAAGTCCGTCAAAAAATCCAACAGCGGATAGGCCGGTTGTGGCACGAGTATTTCGTCGCCGGGGTTCGCGAGCAGTTTGAAGAGATAGGCATAGCCTTCGCTTGTGCTCGCGGTGAGATGAAGGCGCTGCGCTTCGACATGCTCGCCGCGGCGGCGATAATATTCTGCGACCGCGCGACGCGCCGTGAGCAAGCCGCGCGGATCGGGCTCATAAAGCAAAGCTTGCGGCTGCGACAATGCCGCCAATATTTCGGCGCTCTGATAAGCAAAGCCTGCGCGCGTGGGATTGGATTCGGTGAGATCGCGAATCGGCTGGTTGTGTGCGCGTTTGCGCTCGAGGATTTCACTCAAGCGGTTTGGGGAGAGAGAGAACGTGAAACGGGAGGAGAACATGCTAGGCAGGTAGAAAAAAAGTTTCAGTGCTCTAAACGCGCGTGTCCGGAAGCCAGCCAGAAGAACAAATAGTAGAGTTCGCTGGTAAAAGCGTAACTTCCCGGGCCGCGCTCTTTGTCTTTCTTTATGGCTTCCAAACGCTCCATCTTGCGCAGGAAGTTGTCAAACACTTTCGCCTCTGCGCTCGTTAAGCGGGAAACCACTTCCTTGCGGGAAAAGCGCGGCTCAAAAGGTATATGCGCGACTTTTTTCAGAATGTGTTGATAGTTTTGGCTGCAAATGGCCGCGAGCACGTTCGGTTCAACATATTTCGCGCCGATGATTTGTGCGCCCAACAGGAGGCCCTCCAAAGCATCGTGCACGTCAATGCGATTGTCGCGATCAACCTTGAAGACGGCGTCGCCAATCTCGTGCATAAAAACCGGAAATCCTCCAGAGAGCCGCACCAGCAGTTTCAAAGCTTCTTCCGTGATCTCGACATTCACCTTGCCAAACAAGCGTTCGTAAAACTCGCGTGTTTCCTCGCCTGAAAAACGTTTGATTTCGATCAGATCGAAAACCCGATCTAAAGATGGTTGTTGATCGACGAGCTGCTGTCTGCGTTCGGCCAACCCGGCCAAAATAAAGACCAACGGAATGGGATTTTCGGCCGTTGCCATTTCATCGATAAAACTTTTGAGCCAATTGGCAAAAAGCTCGGAAGTGGCTAAGCCGTTCAAATCGTCCAAAATGATCAGCAGGCCTTTCTTTTGAGGGAGCAATTTCGACAAGAGATTTTTCAGCGCGGGCGCGAAGTCCCCGACTGCTCGCACCAGTTCTTTCTCTGTGGCCGAAAATTCGACGGTCAATCCGAAGATATCGAGTTGGCGGATGTGATTGCCGAGAAATTCTTTGGTCTTCTCATGCCAGGGCTTGTCGACGCTTTCCCGCAAGAGCCGCTCGAAAATGCGGCGCACCATTTCTTCCAGTGAAGACACTCCGCCCAAATAAACATGAAGCCCTAACATCTCGAACTCACGCTCCGCGGCCGTCATGGCGAATTTGCAGATCGAGCTTTTGCCGATGCCTCGCTCGCCGAACACGAACAGGCGTTCGAGCGTGTTTAAAGCCAGGGCTTTTCTTCCGCTCGCGAGAATGCGATGAATTTCTTCGGTTCGACCTACAAAAAATTCGAGGGGAACGGGAATGCCGGGCGTGAAGGGTGAATATTCTTTCGTCATCTTTAGACTCGCGTGTATTCATAAATAATATAACAGCGCACCCATTGTATTGCAATGTGTTTCTCTACCTTGACATTCTCGGCGATTTGATTATCTTGTCGCCGGCTGTGATGCGGTTCATTATGCGCGCGACTTTTGGGGCATTGCCCATGAACAAACACCTCTCTGCGATTTTACTCTCCGTCCTGTTCAATCCCGTGAATCTGCTCGCGCAATTCGCGTTCTATGATTCCCTCAACAACATTCATTGGGCGCAAATCGCGCCGCCGAGCGGCGGCAATTTGGGCTACGGCCAAATTCTGCGCGAGGGCTTGGGCTATCTCACGGCTTCCGACGGCGAGCTTTATGAATATGACGCGGCGCGGCCGCAGCCGTGGCGTCGCATGCCGCAGCCCGAGCCTTACGCGATTCACGAATATTTCGCGCTCGCGCCCGATGACATTTGGGCCGCGGTCGAAGTGCCCGAAACTTACAGCCGCATGTTGTATCATTGGGACGGCCAAACGTGGTCGCCCGCGTTTTCCGGCAACGTCCAAAAAATCCGCGCGCTGTATTTCACTTCGCCGGACGAAGGCTGGCTGGGCGGCGAATACGGCGAGCTGTGGCATTATGAAAAAGGACGCTGGCAACAACAAGCGTTGCCCGTGTTCATTCATATCGAGAGAATCAAACGCTTGGCGGACCGCGGTCTGTATGTCAATTGCGAAGCGCCGCAGCAAACCATGCTGCTGCGCCATTACGAGGGCGCGTGGCAAACGCTTTTCACCGCGACCGAAGGGCACTTTCGCGTTCCAATCTTAACGCCCGAGCAACACCTGCTCATTACCAATGACGACGCCCCGGCAGCGCAACGCCTCGCCTCCTCCGCGTTTCCGATTTGGCAAATGCCGCTCTTGCACATGGATTTGTTTCCCGAGGGCCGCGGCTACGGCGCTCGGGGCAAAACCATTTACGCGATTGACGACACGATTTGCACGCCGCTGATCGAAACGCCGTTTGAGCTGCGCGGCGTGTATTTGTTCAACGAGCATTTTTCATGGATTGCCGGTTCGGAGGGCTTTCTGCTCGCGCCGCAAACGCAGCCGGTGGTCGCGGCCACGCCGCGATTGGAGCAGGTTTTCCCGCTGCGCGTTTCCGAATTGTCGAACGCATACGGCCTCGCGGTTTTGCAAAAGCGTGCGGGCGAGCCTTCGCATATTTATTTCGTGCGCACCGGGCAGCCGAACATTTTGCTCGCAACCAGCGCGCTCAATCGCAGCGACGTGGCTTCGTATGATGAAGCCGGAAAATTCAATCTTGCCGGCGCCACGGAATATGACGCGCGCATTCTCAGCGCTGATCGCCGCGGACTATCTAATTTCGATCAAGCCCTGCTCACCGGCGACTTGAACGGCGACGGCCGCGACGACCTCATTGTGATCGGCATGTACGGCCATCCCTTCGTTTACTTGCATAGCGGCCGCGATTACTACTTCGACGCGACGAAATTTTCCGGTTTGCAAGAATGGGGTTACGTGGAACAACGGCCCATGCTCGGAAATCTGTTCGACGCTGACCGCGACGGCGATCTCGATTTGTTCATCGCGTGCCAATATCGCAGCAATGCTTTCTTTCTCAACAATGGCCGCGGTCAATTCACGGAAGTGACGCAGGCCGCGGGATTGCAAACCGAAGGCGGCGGCATTGGCGGCTTCGTTGCGGACTTTGACAGCGACGGCTGGGAAGACTTATACGTGACGCGCGTGAATCGCCCGAATCTTTTGTATCGCAATGTCGGTGTGCACGATTCCTCCGGCGGGCCGCGCTTTGCCGATGCCAGCGCCGAGTCCGGCGACGCATGCTGGCCGGAGTTAAAACATTCGCAAGGCGCAGCGCTCGCGGATTATGATAACGACGGCGATTGCGATATTTTTGTGTGCAATCTCGAAACCGGCAACCGGCTTTTGCAAAACGATGGTAAGGGCCGCTTCACTGACGTGACGTCCGAGGCTGGCCTCGCGGCGCACGACCAAAGTTTCGGCGCGACTTTTTTTGATGCCGACAATGACGGCGATCTCGATCTCATGGTCGCCAATCGCGGCAAAGACCGCTTCTATAAAAATCTTGGCGACGGCAGCTTTCACGAGCAGAGCGAGCAGCTTGGCGGAAGGCCCTCGGACCGCAATCTGCTCATGTTTCCCGGCCGGCAATTCGGCAGCAGCAGCTATGGCACGCTCACGTTCGACTTTGACGGCGATGAAGATTTGGACGTGCTCATGAGCAACTTCGACGACGGCTTGTTCGTGTTGCATAATCCGCTCAACGCGCCGAACTCCGCGCTGCAAATTTTTCCCGAAGGCATTATCAGCAATCGCTCCGCGGTGGGTGCGAAAGTTTTTTTGTATAAGGCGGGCAGATTAAGCGACGCCGCCGCGTTGGTGGGATCACGCAGTATCGAATCGGCGACCGGCTACGGCTGCAGTCCGGAAAAGGTCGCGCACTTTGGCGTGGACCCGCAAGCACAATACGATGCGAAGATCGTTTTTCCTTCCGGCGCGGTGCGCGAAGTGCGCGGCATGCGCGGCGGCGACCGCCTCGTAGTGCGCGAGATTGAAGGCTGGGCCGCGGAAGCGATCAAAGCGCGGCGCACGCTGGTCGATTTGTTTACGGGTTACCGCAGCCGCGCGCGTTATGTGCTCTTTGCGCTCGGCGCATTGTCATTGAGTCTTCTGCTTTACGCCGGCAAAAACATAGTGGGACTTTCGCAACGCGATTTGGGCAAGCTCGCTTTGCTCTACGGCGTATGTTTGCTCAGCGTATTTCTGTATTGGTTCGCAAAAACTGAAACGGCTTTTGTGCTGCGCCCGCTCGCGCTCAGTGCTGCAGCGACGATCTTGGCGATTCTATTAATGCGCACGCAACGGCTGTATCGCGGCCGAGTGGCTTCGATGGACATGCTGCACGCACGGCTGAATGCTTTCGACCATGGCAGCCTCATTCGCCAACTCATGGATCGCCTCACCTTCTTTGCCGAGAACCTCGAACCCGAAACCAAGCTTTCGGACGAGACGCGGCGCAGATTGCTCGAAGCGACCAGCGGCGTCACGCATTTTCTGAAAAACGAAATCGAAGCCATCCGCGCGTATCAAGACAGCAACAACTTTGCAATGGAGCTGGCTTATCGTTTGGACGACACTTGGGCCTTGCTCAAGCGCGTGCTCAAGCGTTTGCAAGGCAACCTCGTGCAGGAAGAGAATTTCGATCATCGCGCCCTGCGCGCCGCGGCCGAGTTGCAGGGGCAAATGCGCGAATTGGTCGCGGACTTTAAGAAGCGCGCGGATCAGCATTACCGCGCGGAAATCTGCGCCGTCATACAAGATTACCTTCGCAAATCGGAGCACGACAGCGTCAATCTGAATTTACCCGAGGCCCTGCCCTTTGCGAGAATTCTGCCAGCCGATCTTGCATATGTGCTGGATGAGTTGGTGCAAAACGCACTGCGCCACATCGCAGGCCGGCGGCCCAAAGTCGTCATTCAAGCCCGGCACGCGCTCGATGAGATTCACCTCGAAGTGCGCGACAATGGCTGCGGCATTCCGGAGCATCAGTGGGAGCAAGTTTTTCGCCCCGGTTTCACCACCAAAAGGAATGCGCCCGGCGGCTTCGGTCTTTATCATGCGCGGCAGCGCTTGGAAAAATACGGCGCGAAAATTTTTGTCGCGGAAAGCACAATTGGCGAAGGCACCACCATGCGCATTTGTTTGCGTGCGGAAGAATCATAGCGCAGACTTCCGCCGGCTCAGCAGCGATCATAGCGGAAACTTCAGACCAAGATTTCTTATGTTCCGTCGCTGCTCCACCTGCGGTTCATCTTTGCTTGTTTACCTGACTTTTATCTCTGCGGGCTAAGAGTGCGCTTGAGCGTACAGCCTCCCCCCTGCTTTCCCGCCCTTGCCATTCCTGCACGAATTCGGTATCTTTTATCATGGCAATTGATCTCCAAACTTCTGAGAATGCAAAGCTGCAGCAAACGCTGCTCGAGTTGCAATGGCTCAACCGCATGGCGCAAAGCATTATCGCAGCGCCCAATGTCGATGCCGCTTTGGAAAAAATGGTGGCAGAGCTTTCCGCGTTTTTGCACGCCGAAGGCGTGGCGCTCATGCTGGTGAATCCGCAGCAGGCCGCGACTGAGATCACACATTCCAAACAGCTTTTCACTTTGGCGCAAGAGCTTAAAACCGACGCGGATCCGCGTTTGCAGCAAGTGAGCCGCAATGTTGCGGGATGGATGATCAAAAATAAGGTGGCGCTCTTTTCGGAACAACTTTTCAGTGATGCGCGCTTTGCGGGATTGGCATTGCTGGGTGAATTGCACTACGGCGCCGCGGGCGTGCCCATTGTCGCTGCGGAGCAATTGGTGGGAACTCTCATCGTCTTCAAATCTCCGCGGCTTGCAAAAAATGAAGCGCGTTTGGAATTTCTGGAACAAGTGGCAGCGCAAATTGCGCCGGCGTTCGAAAAGTTGCAGCGCGTGCAGGAACTGGCGGAGCAAAACAGCTATTATCAGCAATCTCTTATCGCACAACACGGCTTCCCCGGCATCATTGCCAAAAGCGAGGCCATGCAAAACGTTTTTCTCCTCCTCCAGCGTGTGCTTCCCAATGATGTGCGCGTGTTGCTCGAGGGCGAAAGCGGAACGGGCAAAGAATTGATCGCGCGCGCGATTCATTACAATGGCCCGCGCAAAGAGAAGAAATTTTTGGCGGTCGATTGCGGCGCGATTCCGGAGAATTTGCTGGAGAGCGAGCTTTTCGGTTTTGTAAAAGGCGCATTCACCGGCGCAATGCAAAGCCGCAAAGGCCTGTTTCAAGAAGCGCACGGCGGAACGCTCTTCCTCGATGAGATCAACAATCTCCCGCTGCATCTGCAAGCCAAGCTGCTGCGCGTTTTGCAGGAAGGCGAAGTGCGGCCTTTGGGCAGCAACACCACGGAGAAGGTTGATGTCCGCATCATCGCCGCGAGCAGCCGCGGGCTGGCGGAATTGGTGCAGGCGAAAGCCTTTCGCGAGGATTTATATTTTCGTTTGAAAGTCATTTCGCTGCGCTTGCCGCCGTTGCGTGAGCGCGTAGGCGACGTGCCTTTGCTCGCACAGCACTTTCTGGAAAAGTTTTCCAAGCAATACCAGCGCAGCTTGCGCGCATGCGAGGCTGCGGCCGTGCAAGTGCTGCAACGCTATCACTGGCCCGGCAATATTCGTGAGTTTGAGAACGTCATCGAGCAAGCCGTGGTGCTCGCGCCGCTGAATGGAACCACGCTCACAGCCCTTGATTTGCCCGCCGAGATACGGCTCGGTGAAGTTTCTGCCGTGCAAGATTTGGAGCGCATGGCCAATCTTCCCAAGGCCGTGGAGGCGTTGGAGATTCGCATGATCAAAAAAGCTTTGGAAGAAACGCACGGCAACAAATCGCAAGCTGCGGAAAAGTTAGGATTGAGCCGGAGGGGGTTGCTGAATAAATTGGAGAGGTATCAGATTGAGAAGGCTCAAGGCGAAGGTTAGGAACAAAACGAAATCCGCCGGGGGCGGCGGTTCCGCTTCAGCGAACATCGAACAAAAGGTTGAATTTGTTTTGAAAGAAGAGTGCTCAAATAATCATCGCGCTAAAAGGTCTGCTCAGCTTGTCGAGCCGTGTAGGCACGATTGGCGGATTCATTGATTCTTGAGATCTCATGATGTGTGGGGAAAACAGTGTGCAACGCTATTCCGTCTTCTCGGGTTATACAAATCTGCCGTCGAAATCGTCGCGAGGCGGGAAATGTTCTGACGGATATGACGGGACTCTCTTCCAAGGTTATCAAAGCGTCGTTGTGAAAGAGCGCGACCCTGTCAAAGTATTCGATAACGCAACCTAAAGGAAAAGCAACAGCCGAGTAGGGAGAGCCGAAAGCTTCATCATGAGCGTTAAAAGAGAAGTCGTGAATTTTTGAGCGTAACCGGATCCCTTTGAGAGGTTCTTGAACGAAGTTAACAAACACAAAACGCCCGTCCTTTAGGAAAAA
The DNA here is from genome assembly GCA_037444905.1 of bacterium. Taxonomy (GTDB): domain Bacteria; phylum Zhuqueibacterota; class Zhuqueibacteria; order Zhuqueibacterales; family Zhuqueibacteraceae; genus JABWAN01. The sequence continues at coordinate 59,135 of JBBILN010000026.1, forward strand.
AAAACATTTTGTAGCGCTGTTAAAACAATACTGCACCTCCGTGTATTTAAAGGGGGCCCTCTCCAAAACTTCATCCATAGAATACCTCCTCGCCGCTATTCGCACGACTTCGATTTTCTCTGAGGACTCATCTATTTCTGAATATATAAATGGCCTTTTTCCCTTTCTTCTTTCAATTTCATTTTCAAGGTAAGAGAAATAGGATTGCTTCTCGTAATTGATGATGTCGAAGCTCGCCCATCCCGTGCGCAAAGATTTTTTCGCATAAGATTTTGCAGAAACTTTGGTGACTCCTTCCTCATTCCAAAGACTGCCAAAATAGAGCCCTTCCTCATCGGCAGAGAACATCAGGTTTCCCGTCTTGGCAGAAATGCCCACCGTTCTCGCATCAAATATTTTTTTCAATCGACCCTCCATGCGCAAATCATGATTCTTGAAGGACAGACGGCCCTCGCGAACGCCGTCTCTGTGGGCAAGGTAAATACGATTCGCATACAGACGCATATCGTAAATCGGCATCGAAGTTACCTCCGAAAGGACCTGCCAATCTTTATCCTTGCCCAGTTCTATCGTGAATCTATTTGCAGCAGCCTCCTTCCATTCTTTTTCAAGCGCCTTGCGAAATTTGCTAATCGTCAAATAGGCGACGGCCTGGGAATTGTTTTGCCAATCATTTCTTAGAATGGCTAATTGAAGCGTACCTTCAAAATGAGCGTGCTTCGAAATCAGCCTTTCGTATATTTTCTGAAGCGATGAAGCGCGCAAAGTCCCATCTCTGAAAACACAAAAGAGATACCCGGAATACACATACGAATCCAGGGCCTCGGCCGGGATGAATATTCGAAGAGAGTTCATAATCTGCCTGTTTCAATCTTTCGCCTCAAATGAGGCGTGATAATAGCCTCTTCTTCCCAACGGTCCAGTAAATTTGAACTCGGCTTGGCCTCATCTGTGTGAATCGGATAACCATGCCAAGAATCATTAGCGTTGCTAGGAATGGGAAAAATCGCCAGTCGCTCGCCATTCTCACCTAAAATTTTACCAAAATCCACGACAGAAAACAAGCATTGATTTGAAACGCATACCCACCACGGCTCATCGGCAATGCGGAAGACATAATATTCCGCTGACTCACTCACACACCATCGAGTTTTGTTCGGTCTCTTCTCGGCGGTACGAGAATGATAAGGAGCGGGGAGATAGTAATGGTTTCTCGAAGTAGGACCGTAAGTGCCATTTTTATTTCTTTTTTGCTTGGGAAATTGGAAGGCCATTACTCACTCCACTTTCGCAACGAGCACGGTCATGTCGTCGTACTGCCGGGCATAGCCCACGAACTTTTTCACTTCCTCGATGATTCTTTGATTGAGCATTTTGGCGTCGAGACTACGATGCGCGGCGATCAATTCCACCAAACGATCTTCACCGAATTCTTCGTCGTTGATATTGCGCGCCTCAATCAAGCCATCCGTATAAAACACCAAAATCTCTCCGGAATTCAGCTTCAGATTCACTTCCTCCAAGCCGCCTTCAAACCTTTCGCGTGAGGTCAAGCCCAGCCCCAAGCCGTGCGGAATTAAGAAATGATGATCATCGGCTTGAATGTAAAGCGTGGCATTATGACCGGCCCGGCTTAGGGTCACGCGCTTTTTGTCGAGATCAAAAACCGCATAGGTAAGGGTGATAAAAGAAGTCTTCTCGATCGAGCCATGGATCAAATCATTCACGGCGATGAGCAAACGCGCCGGGGTATGGTGCAAGTGCTGCAGGGCGCGCACGATGCCTTGCAGCTTGCTCATGTACAGCGCCGCGGAAGTGCCTTTGCCGGAAACGTCGCCCACCAAAAGCCCAAACTTGCCGTTGGAAAATTTCAAATAGTCATAATAATCGCCGCCAACTTCCGTCGCGCTGATGCACGTACCGGCCACGGAGAGCCCCGGCACGATGGGGTTTTCGCGCGGCAGCGAGTGCATTTGAATCACGCCGGCCACCGCCAATTCTTTCTGCAAACGCTCCTGTGATTTTTGTAGAGCGTCGAAATTGCGATAGTTTTTGACGCGCAAATGATAAATGATCGTGGCCAAACCCGTGCACACCAGAATGATCGCAATACAAAACTCGAGGGGAAAAGACGTGGAAAAAAGCGAGAGCGTGCGTGTCGATTCCAGCAAAAGGCCGTGCATGAAATAATTGACGCCCATCATCACGCTGCCCACCAATGCCACGATAATGGGCCGCACCGGAACCACCGCGGAAATGATCAATAGAGAGATGACGAAAGGAGGATAGGTCGCAGGGTTGGCTTGCAGCAAAGTGAAAATCGTGGCCAGCGTTTCGGCAATGATCGTGCACCCGATTACAACGGCATTGGGTTGATTCTGCCCCAACGAAGTACGCGAGAGTGAAAGCGCGCTGATGCCGATAAGTATCACGGCAAAGTTTTCAATATTGTCGAGGAGCAGGTGTGTGAAAGTCGAATCCCCTTTGAAATACCACACCGATAGGGAAAAGAAAAGATTTGCACCCGGAATCACAATCGCGACGATGGCGGCGAACTGCAAGCCGAGCACGCCGAGGCGGCGAATTTCGGTCTCGAAGCTTTGGCCGTAATCGCTCGGATTGGGCGAGAGCAATTGCCAAAGTTGACCAAAGGGTGTGCTGCGCGCTAAAGTGGAAGACATGAATCCTTCTCAAGTTCAGCCAGAAAGAGAAGCATCAATCGCAAGAGGGTGCGGCCGGATTCGCCCGCGTAAAAAATGTCGGTTAATGACAAGTTCCAGGCATCAAAGCACAGATTTCAAATTGGAGTGTGCAATTTCAGCCTTAGGATTTTCACTATTCTGCATAGAGCAGATACTTTTGGCGAAGCTGCTGAAATCGCCTTCCTTCACTTTCCAAATGTTGCCAGAGCGCCTCCAAACCCGTGGTCAGCATTGCAGGCAGCGCAGAGTTGCCAAACATGCGCGCCATGCGCGCTTCGGAAATCGTGAATTTATCTGGGTGCAGCTCACGCAATGCCCACAACAAAGTTGCGCCGAATTTCACGGATTCAAATTTCTCGGCGGAAGTAATCTGCAATTGCACACCCTGGCAAAGCAGGCCTTCGAATTTTGGGTTCATGGCTTTGCCCGGCAAATCCTGCGGAACGAAGGTGGTGGCCTGCATGGCGAGGCCTTCGACCTTGCCGCGCAAGAGCGCAATGAGCTTGGCGCTCTCCAACCACGGCGCACCGATCACTTCGAAAGGTTGGTTGGTGCCGCGGCCTTCGGAAAAATTGGTAGCCTCCAGCAAACCCATGCCGGGATAAAGTAGCGCCGTGTTTGCATTGGTCATATTGGGAGATGGCGAAATCCAGGGAAGCCCAGTTTCGTGAAAGAATTGTTTGTGCGACCAATTTTGTAGCGTAACGACGCGCAATTTGTTCCAATCTTTTTTCTGCTTGGGCGTCATGGCCGTATCCAAACTGGAATGCCAAACCCAGCCTTCCCCCACAAACATTTGCGCCAATTCGCCGAGGGTCATGCCATGGCGTAATGCGATGGAATGAATGCCCACGAAGGAGCGATGCGCACGCTCGAGTATCGGACCTTCGACGCGACCTCCAATGGGATTGGGCCGATCCAAAACATAGAACTCCAGATCGTGCTCAGCCGCGGCTTCCATTGCTATCGCCAGCGTGCTAATGTAGGTGTAGAATCGCGCGCCGACGTCCTGCATGTCGAACACGAGCGCGTCCAATCCGCTGAGCATTTCCTGCGTCGGTTTGTAAGTTTTGCCATAGAGGCTATAAATCGGCACACTCGTTTTCGGGTCGACTTGCGCTGCAATTGCCTCGCCGCCCTCCGCCGCGCCGCGTATGCCATGCTCCGGGCCGAACAACGCCTTGAGCTGTACGCCTTCGGCTTCGTGAAATAAATCGGCGATGTGCCGGCCGCGGCGATCGACGGCCGTATGATTGGTGATGAGGCCGATCTTCTTGCCTTGAAAAATTTTGAAATTTTCGGCCACCACGACATCCAAACCGGTTTTGACGCCGGGGCTATCTGTGCAAGCCCAAGAACAAAGCAGAAGAACAGGAATGAGCATAGCGCGCAGTCGACATGATTCAACTCGGGAGATTAATGAAATAGCGGGAAGCAATATAGCAAACCGCGAAATTGTGCGCAAGGGAGGTTATTCAGCTTTCTGTTTGCTAATTTAAAATGAAGTCGTTAGTATGCGCTGCCGCATAAATCCTTTATCAGTGACTTACTTTCAACCCTTCGGAGGCCATTGATGCAGCTCATAAAAATCGCTGATGTTCCTCCCACTACCGTATCGCCGGCAACCACCGTACTTGACGCCGTACATGCCATGATGCAAAATCGCGTCGGCGCAGTGGCAGTCGTTGACAAAGAACGCCTGGCCGGTATTTTTACCGAGCGTGATGTGATGGTCAAAATCGTGGCGCCCAAACGCAATGCGGAGACCACTCTCATCTCGGAAGTGATGACGCAGGGCGTCGAGTCCGTCACGACCAATACTACGGCGCCCGAAGCTTTGCGCCTCATGCTGCAACGCCACATTCGCCATCTTCCGATTACAGATCAAGAGGGTAAAATTTTGGGGATGCTTTCGATTCGCAATCTCTTGCGGCATCAAAACGAATATCTTGCGCGGGAATTGCAGGGGTTGGAAGCCTATCTCACTGCCGATGGTGCGGGAGGGTGAAAAGCCGGATTTCAGCTTCTGCCAAAATCCGGCTTTGCAATTTTTCCACAAACGCTATCACTGAATGAGAGGCGTTGCGGCGGGGTTGGTTGGAACCACGACCGGAATTGAGAGCTCGTCACCGGGCTTGAGCTTAGTGAGATCACGGTCGGGATTGTATTTTGCGACCAGCCAGATCGGCAATTCAAAAACCTCGTTGCAAATCTGCCAAATGTTTTGGCCGCGCTTGATGCGATAGGTTTGCAGTGTGTCCACTTGGTAAGTCGCAAAGAAATCTTCTTGAATGCTGCGCTGGAATTCGTTGCGCAGGCGTTCGAAGGCCTCGGGACTCACGCGGTCATAGGTCAATCGAATGCGCTGGCCGATGTGAATTTCCTGATTATGGCGCAGCCCGTTTAGCTCGCGCAAGCGCCGCGTGGAAACTTCCAGCCACGTGGCATAATGTCCGAGCGTTTCTTCGGGCTGAACTAGAATCCACTCTGTCGTGCCCGCAGTGGGCAATTGGCGCACAGAACGTGGCGTGGCAGCACCGGCAGCACCGACGACTTTCGTTGCGACCGGAGGCGCGGGTTTCGCCAATGGCTTGTCGATTTCATACGTAACGATCGCTTCGCGTTCTGCGCGGGGAATTTCCGGCTCTGCGATAACTGCTGCGATTGGCGCGGCTTCGGACTCCAGTGCGGAGGCGGGCGGTGGTTCTGCCTCATGTTCCATGGCCGCAATAATTTCCTCGGCTGATGGCGTTGTAGTACGGACCGGCTCAGGCGTGATCGTTTCGGGCGTGACCGCCGGAGCAGCATCGGTCGCCGCGACCGCGCTGGGTTGTGGAGTGACGGGCGCGGCAGCCGCGAGCATTTTCGTTGCGGCCGGCGGAATTTTCAACACCATGCCGGCGGTAATGCGGTTCGTGCTCCGCAAATCATTGTATTCTGCCAGAGCCTTGGCCGTGGTGTTATGGCGCGCCGCGATGGCCGCAAGATTATCTCCGCGCTCTACGCGATACCAATCGGAATCGATTTGCTGTTCGAATTGCCCGCCTTGCCCAAGTCGTGCGGCCAGCGTGTATTGATCGACGCCCGTGCTTTTCGGCAGGCGCAAAATGTAGCCTTTCGGTATGCGGCGTTGCGATTGCATGACCGGCGGACGCAACCCCGGATTCAACTCGCTGAAATATTCCAAATCCAGATCAAACGTTTCCAACACGCGATTGACCGTCACGTAGTGATCCAACGGCATCTCGACGAATTCTTCCGCTTTGTGAAATTCCAGCGGACCGAAGTATTTTAGGTGATTGCCGGCGACTTCCAACGCGGCGAGAAATTGCGCATAAAAATTTTTCGAGGCGAAGCCGAAAGCGCGGTGGCGATATTCGCGGTAGATTTTGTCAAAGTCATGCCCGTAAAGCGCTTTGGCCTTCTTCATGCTATTGAGGCCGTGATTGTACGCCGTAATCGCCAAAGGCCAAGAGCCCAATTCCGAATAATTGAGCTTGAGCAATTTCGCCGCAGCCTCCGTAGAGCGAATCGGATCGAGGCGCTCGTCCACGTCATAATTGATCGTCATAAACAAGCGGCCAGTCGAACGCATAAACTGCCACATGCCCGCAGCGCCAACTTTGGAATAGGCTTTGTAATTGAAAGAAGATTCCACGTGCGGCAGCATTTGCAGCTCGAGCGGCAGGCCTTCTGCGGCAAAGATGAGTGTGATGGCATCGCGATACAAACCGGAGCGCTGCAAGCCTTGGCGAAAACGATCTTGAATGCCCAACTGGCTGCGCATGGATTCCGCGGCGCGCACGAGACGGGCCGGATCGGGATGGGTGCCAAACAGCTCGAGCACCCGCTTCACGCGGGGGTTGTTCGAGGTCGTGTCGAGTTGTCCGCGCGCCCAACTGCGCAGGAGCGTCGCATACTCCTCTTTGACTTGATTGGCTCGCTGCAGTTGTTGGCGGTAAGTGAAATTTGCTTCGCTGCCCTTGGAAAAATCCACGGCTTCGTAGATGAGGCTCATATCCTCCATGTCGTGGATTACCATCGACGTGGTCGGATACACCGTGTAAATTTTCTTCCAAAACTCCACATTGTGGCGAATCGCTTCGGGCACTGGAAACATCTCGTGTTGAGGAGTTCCCTGCGCCGAGGCGTTCATGGCCCACAATCCCACACACAGCACGAAGGCTTTCGTAACAGTTTTGATCACGCAACCCCTCCTGAGGTTTGAATGATGACTTGAATAACTGTCTCTTTTATTGCTGAAGAATTGTCGTTGCCGAAAAAGGGAGGCGAGCAGTCCTGGCTTGCAATTTCACAATAAAGTAACCGCCAAGCCCTGCGTTCGCAGAAAAATTTATATTGCCAGTTGAACGAACATGCCGTTCAGAAAGTTCTCTCGGCTTAAAAAATATATGAAGAAATGTTCCCGGCACAGCTTGGCAGTTGCCGCAAAGCCGCTGCAGGAGGCTTCATCATGTTTTTCAATTGCTAAATTGGCCGGGGAGTCCCCATCGAGGAGAGTGTTCATTATTCAAGCGCTAAGACTGACCAGGAAGGTTGAAACACGAAACCACGCTTTCCCATCACTCTCTCGCACCACTACTGCAATACTCCAACCCGTTTCAGTTCAACTCCGGCACCATGGCGGCCTCGGCCGCTTGGGCGACTTCCGCGTCTTCAAAGCGCACCGAGACCACTTTCGAAACACCCTGTTCTTCCATCGTCACGCCGTAGAGATAATCCGTGGCTTTCATCGTGCCTTTGTTGTGTGTCACGCAAATGAACTGCGTGTTCTCGGAGAATTTGCGCAGCGCGCCGGTGAAACGGCCGATGTTGGTATCGTCGAGCGGCGCATCCACTTCATCCAAAACGCAAAACGGGCTCGGCTTCACGAGATATATCGCGAACAGCAGCGAGATTGCGGTCAAGGTTTTTTCACCGCCGGAGAGCAGTGCGAGCGAGCCTAAACTCCTGCCTTTGGGATTGGCTTCAATAATGATATCGGCTTCGAGCGGATCGCCTTCATCGAGGCGCAAATCCGCAAGCCCGCCTTCGAAAAAGCTTTTGAAAACTTGTATGAAATTCTCGCGAATCTGCGCGAAGGTTTTGCCGAAGCGCTCGTACGCCGTGTCGTTGATGACTTTGATCGTGTCTTTGAGATTCTCTTCCGCCTTAAGGAGGTCTTCCTTCTGTGCGGTCAAGAAATCGAACCGCTCTTTCTCTTTTTGATAATCCGTGAGCGCGAGCATGTTGACCGGGCCCATGCTCTTCAAACGATTGCGCAACCAATTTACGCGCTCGTCCGTGGCCGCCGCATCGAACTCTTGTGAAAGATCAGGTGGGTTCGCCGTGGCATAGGCCGCCAACTCAAGCTCATAGGTCTCGTGCACGTGTTTGGCAAGATTATCGCGCAGCATGGTCAGCTCCGCAATACGCAATTCGTGTTGATGAAGCTTTTCGGAAATCTCGTCGCGTTCTTGCCGCGCGGGGCGCAACGTCTTCTCTTTCGCGTCGATCACGCCCTTCTCTTCGCGAAAGATGCGCTCCAACTCGTGCACCACGTCTTCCAGCTCTTTACGTTCGGAAAAATCGTCCTGCAGTTGCTCGCGAATCTCGGCGACGTGCTCGGTCAAGCTTTTTTCTTGCGCCTCGGCCTCGGCGATTTGCTGCGTGCGAATTTTGATGCTTTCCATCACCTCTTTGCGACTCGTCTCCGTGCGTTCGCGTTCCGCTTCGAGATTGCGAAACTCAGCGCGCGCTTCCACGGCTTTCAAATTCGCGTCATTGTAAGCTTGTTCCGCGGTGCGCACGGTGTGTTCGAGCGTTTCGATTTCCGAAGCAAGCTGCGCCAGCGAATTCTCCGCCGTCAAACGCAGCGCCTCGAACTCTTCCAAACGCGGCTGCACCGCGGCCAGCCTGGCTCCACGTTCCGCTTGAAAATTTGCAAGGCGCTCCAGCTCTTCGCTGCGTTGCTTTAATTCTTCATCAACCTTCGTCACGCGAAAAGCCGACTGGCCGAATTCGATTTCCAACTGCTGGCGGTCTTTTTCGAGCAGCTTGCTGGTTTTCGCAAGATTTTCGGCGTTCTGCCGCAAGTCTTGCAACTCTCTTTCATTGCGCTCGCGCGAGGTGATCAAATCATCGATCTCGGCATCCAAACGCTCGACCTCCGCCTCCAAGGCTTCGATCTCCTGTTTGCGGCCGATGACCGGGCTGCCTTGCTCCGAAGCGCCGCCGCGAATGAGGCCCCAATTTGAAATCAAGTCGCCGTCCGGCGTCACGAAACGCAACCGCGCAGAAGACTCTTGTTCCGCCAAAGCGCGCGCGTCCGCGAGTGACGGAACCAAATAACAATCGGAGAGCAGATACTCCACCAACGGGCGCACCTGGTCTTCGCATGCAACCAAATCCGCAAGATTGCCTTGCACGGCATGGCCGTTTTGTAATCTCGCTGCGGTATTCGGACGGTAGCCGAAACCATTCAACATGGGAAGAAACGTTACCGCGCCTTTCGCACCTTGACGCAGCAATGAAATGCCGTCAAAAGCGCGATCTTGTTGATCGACCAACAAGGCAACCACGGTGTCGCCGAGCGCCGCCTCGACCGCACGACGGTACGGTTCCGAAACTTTGATGTGCTCGCCGAACGTGCCCAAACAACCCGCACTCATGCCGCCCTCGCGCAGCAAATACTTCACGCCCTCGGGGTGATCTTCGTAAGACTCCATGAATTTTTGCAGCATCATAATGCGGTCGCGGTGGCGTTGCAAATCATTCGTAAGCTCCGCGGCTTTTTCTTTCACGCCCGCAAGCTGTGCTTGTTTGGCGAGCAAGCCTTCTTGATTGGATTCGCTCTGCAACTGCAATTGATCGAGCTGCGCCAGCGCCTGCGCCACACGCGTGGCAAACTCACTGCGCTGCGCTTCGAATTCCGCGCGCTGGCTTTGCAAAGCTTGTTGCTCACTCAACAGTTGCTCGCGCCGCTTTTCATCGTATTCGAGCTGCGTGCGCAGCCGTTCGCGCTCTTGCTGCAAGGTAACTATGGTCTCCGCTTCGGTGGATCGCTGCGTTTGCAGCGCGCGCAATTCCTGCCGCTTGGCTTGATAAGTTTCACGGTGCGGCTCCAGCTCGCGTTGGCGCTGCAGCAGCGCGGCTTCCACTTCTTCCATCTTGCCGCGCGCTTCTTCGAGGCGATGGTTGAGCGTGAGCAGCATCTCCGCCAGCAGCTCGCCGCGTTTATTGAGGTCGTTGATCTCGTGGCCGAAACGCACGCGATTTTCCTGCACGGCCTTGACGCGCTCCTGGCTGACGAGAATCTCTTCTTCCTTCTTTTGAAGACGCTCGGTGTTCGTATTCAAATCGCGCTGGCGCGCCACGAGCTGCTTTTCCAATTCCAGCACTTTCACGTGCAGCTCTTCGATGGCCGCCTCTTCCGTGGCCAATTGCGAGGAGAGCGCTTCGCGGCGGTCTTGCAGCGTTTTAGATTCCATGCCGAGCGGCTCTAACTCGCGCTTGAAGGCATGAAAGCGGAACGAGGCAAGCTGCATATCCGTGTCTTTCAGCTCTTCCGCGTAGGTTTGATAGCGCTCCGCCTTTTGCACTTGCCGCTTGAGTGAATCGACGTTCTTTTCCACTTCCACGATGATGTCGTTCAAACGCAAGATGTCGGCGCCCGTGGCTTCCAATTTCCGAAACGCGGCTTTGCGGCGCGCTTTGTACTTGCCCACGCCCGCGGCCTCTTCGAAAATGTGACGCCGCTCTTCGGCTTTGCCGTTGAGAATTTGCTCGACCATGGCCAGCTCGATCACGGAATACGCATTGGCGCCCATGCCCGTGTCCATGAACAAATCCATGATGTCTTTCAAGCGGCACACCGCGTTGTTGAGCAAGTACTGGCTTTCGCCGGAACGGAAGAGCCGCCGCGTGATCACGACTTCCGAATACTCGATGGGCAAAATGTTTTTGGTGTTCTCGATCGTCAAAGAAACTTCAGCCATGCCCAACGGCTTTTGCGTTTTGCTGCCGTTGAAAATGACGTTCTCCATGCGCTCGCTGCGGAGCGCGCCAGCCTTCTGTTCGCCCAGCACCCACCGCAGTGCATCTACGATGTTGCTCTTGCCGCAACCGTTCGGCCCGACGATGCCGGTGAGGCCGTTGTGAAATTTAAATTCGACTTTGCGCGCGAAAGATTTGAAGCCGAAGATTTCAAGCTTGGAGAGATACACGTTGACTCCGAGTTATTCTAAGGATGAAGATAAGCAATGGTATCGGGAGAAAGACACGATGACGCGAGGCGTTTCGCGAAGGCAATGTCGGCAAGCTGGCCAAACCGATAAACACGCTCTCCCTTGACGGTTAATCTTTGTGAGCCTTCTCATCGTGTTATTCAGGAGGAATCTTTTAAAGCGCGTTTATCGAGGAAAGATTTTCGCTGAGATGACGAGAGAAGTTGGATGAGTTTTTTTCAAGCAAAGCGGGCGCAATGTATGCGCACCTGAAAAGAAATGCAAACATTTTTTTCAGCCAATGCTCTTCCACATCTCAAAATAATACGGCAAGTATTGAAACAGCGCGCGCGTGCGATCGAGATAGAGCAAGAGCGCAGTCAATAATCCGCCGAAGACGAGCAGGAAAACGATCGCCGCGCGGAAATAACTCACCATATAGAGCACATGAAACGCGCGAAACATGCGGCCCCATTGCCACAAAACCATAAAGGCAATGATGATCGCCAGCGGCCCGAACAAACTGTCATTCAGCAAAAGACGATGAAAGATCGGCGTGAGCAAACCGAGAAAGAGCACGTTGGCCCAGGACCAGTAGACCGAGGTTACGTATTGCGAAATCGGCACACTGCTGCCGAAGAAGATGCCGAGAATGCGAAAGAAGAGCGCCAGCAATATTCCGCTGCAAAACGTGAAGACCGAGCCCCAGAAAATGAACCAGCCCGGATTCCAAATCAGCCAAATCGCAATCGCTTTCCACGCTGCATCGTCACAAAACAAATTGAGAATCTGATCAAAGATCAAGCTTTGGCGAAAGGCATAGCCGAACTGCGCGAGCAGAACTCCGAGAATGCAGCTCTCGGTCAATCCCAGCATGAGCGTGAGAAAGGGCGCGACTTTGCGGTTCTCATAAAGGTCGAGAAAGAAACCATGCGGATGCGCCAACACGCGTTTGAGATTGCTGAGCAAGCGCCGGTCGCGTTGCAAGAAGAAAAGAAAAATCAGAATCAGCGCGATGCCCACGACTTGAAACGTGCCCGGCGTGATGACGCCCAGCCGGCGTGTGACCAAAGTCGGGTTACTGTCGCCGCGATTGAACGCCTGCACGATTTGAAAGGCCAAGCGGCGCTGCCCGTTCGCATCAATGAGTCCATACGGATGCATGCGCGTGCCGGGCGCCCAATAAAATGCTCCCCAATCCTTTGACTGCGCGGTCCCTAGTATGTGCGGTGCACTCTCTTGCGGCGGCCCGATTGGAAGAAAGGGCATCGCAGCCTGCCAATCTTGCAATGTATGGAGAAAATAGCCGGAAGCCCCGCGGGTATTTTTCAGCGCCTGCAATGCACGATTGAAATATTCGGCCTGCAATTCTTCCGCGCGCGCGGGCTCCAAACGCGCGCCGCTGCCCGCCTCGAGCGTGCTAAGATAATGGCCGAGCACCGGCATCACGGGTTTGTTTGCGCTCTCAATGGCGGCGGTGAGAGCATCAGTGCTCGCCGCGGCGCGCCATTCCAGCAGAACGAAATCGGCATGCGGCAACCATAAATTTTGCCATTCCACTTGGGTCGTAACATAAAGCGGGCGCGAATCCACTTGCCGCATAGCAGTCGCGAGCGCGCTGATCTCCTGTTGCGCGGCAGCACTCAGCGGTGCGCTCGCGGCGCCAAGGCCCCAAGCCAGCACGCTGGGATGATGGCGATCACGGCTCTGAGTTTCCCGCGCGAGTAGTTGCGCGAGCTGTGCAAAGCGCGCTTGTTTGAAATGCGCGTCCGTCAAGTAATAGAGCGGCAACTCTTCCAACAAAAAAATGCCGGCGCGATCACACATGGCAGGCAACAGCGGATGGGGTTGGTGGCCGGCCACACGCAGCACGTTCGCGCCAAGTTGCTGCACCGTGGCGATGATATACTGCAGCGCCGCAGTGTCCAGCAAAACGGTCTGTTGGCCATAATCTTCAAACCAATCGACGCCGCGCAAAATGAACGGCTCGCCATTAAGACGAAACTCTTTGCCCGTGATCGTGAATTGCCGAAAGCCGGTTTCCTGCCAAAGTTCATCCACGACTTTCTTATTCTGCGTCAGCACCACTCGAATATTGTAGAGCGCCGGCGAAGCGGGCGACCACAAGTTTGGGTTGAGCACTTTGCATTGCAGCGCCAGGTCATGGCGATTCTCTTGCCAAGTTGAAAGCGCGGTGGGAGTGGAGGCCGCGACTTTCACCAAGCGCTGCGCATCCCAAACTTCCAGCTCGGCAATGAGGCCGTTCAAGCTCTCGGGAGCCAGTGCGCGATTGCGGCGCACTTGCGTTCGGATTTGCACTTGCACCGCGCCGCTTTCAAAAACATGCTGGGTGTCGAGCGGATCGAGAAAGATGGCGGGCAAAGCTTCAATATAAATCTCGCGCAGAATGCCGCCGGCATTGCGCCAACCCATGGGGCGATGTTTGGGCGGTAAAGTATGCAACGGGGTCAGGCGATTATCAACCGTGATGCTCAACGTGTTGTCCTGGCCGTGACGCAGGACGTTGTTGTTCAAATCCACGGTGAAGTGCGTGTAGCCGCCGATGTGCGTGGCCGTGATTTCGTTGTTGAGCGCGAGCCGCGCTTCGTTGTTGATGCCGAAGGCATGCAGGCGCAGGGTATGATTGCGCAGCGAATCGGGAACCTGAAACTTGCGCTCAAATTTGACTTCGCCTTCGAAGAAGAAGGCGCCGGGCACTGCGACCTGTGCGTCAAGCTTGGGTTGGGTTGCACTCGCCTGCCATGCGCCGTGCAAGGGAATATGTGCGCGGGTTTGTGAGACCGGGTTTGCGCCGCTCCAAAGCGAATTCGCACCGCGATAAAGTTTGGGAAGATCGCTTTGCGCCGAGAGTGAAGCTGCGAGCAATAGAGGCAGGTAAAAGCATGCAGAAAAACAATTCCGTTGCAACCGTATTCTCCTCAAAGTCAAATGGTCGAAAGATAAGTATTTTTATAACGCACATAACGCTGCGCGGACGCGAACAAGTTGTCGATTTCTTCCTGCCGCAACGGGCGCTTCACCTCCGCAGGAATACCGGCCACGAGCGTGTTTTCCGGAACAATAAAACCTTCTCGCACCACCGAGCCCGCGGCGACCAAAGCACGCGGGCCAACTTGCGCGCCGTCGAGAATGCGCGCGCCCATGCCGATCAAACAATAATCTTTGATCACACAACCATGCAGCACCGCGCTGTGCCCGACGGTCACACCTTCGCCGATGAGGAGCGGCCACTTGTCGAGCGTCACGTGGCACATGCACAAATCTTGAATGTTCGTGCGGCTGCCGATGCGGATGTAATTCACGTCGCCGCGAATCACAGTATTGAACCACACGCTGCAATCCTCGCCGAGCTGCACGTCGCCGATGACGGTCGCGTTCGGCGCGATGAAAACATTGTTGCCGAGCGTTGGGTGAATGTTGTTGTAAGGAAGAATCATGAGATCTTCGATTCGCTGTGCGGTCTTCATGAAGCGCAGATTTATAACATGCAATACCGGAGCAAAGAACCCAACTGAGTTGTCATTCTGGAAGAATCTTCCCTCGCACTCGGCACACCTCACAATAATAAGCTGTCTTTCGAGCACTAGGAAGTTTCTTGCTGAATGACAATCGCACGAAGGCTACATCTTCTCTAACAACGCTTTCCATCTCACCCAAGCCTCGTCGCGCGCTTTTTTGTTTGCTTCGGAAGCGTTCGCCTCTTCGCCTGCGCGCATGAAGCCGTGGCCTGCGCCTTCGTAAGTCATCGGCTCGAAACTCTTCTTCGCAGCGGTCACAAGCTCTACGGTTTGAGGAATGGTTTCATTTACGCGCGCGTCATTGCCGCCATAGAAACCATACGTGGGACATTTGATGCGAGCCATTTCTTCTGCGGTTTCCGGACCGGTGCCATAAAAGATGAATGCTGCTTTCAAATCCGCGCGATTGGTTGCGAAGCGGAATGATTGCCGTCCGCCCCAACAGAATCCCGCGACCACAACTTTGCCGTTCGCTGCGGGCAGCTTCGCAACGTAATCCGCCACGGCATTGAGATCCGCGGTCACTTGTTCCGCGGGCAAATTCGAAATGGCTTCGCGCGCCGCATCGCCGCTGGGAAAGTCGCTGGTCTTGCCGCCTTGCGGGGCCATGCCCGAGAGCAAATCCGGCGCGATGGCGATGTAGCCCGCCTCGGCCAATTGATCCGCCACGCTGCGCACCCAATCCGTCAGCCCGCGATTTTCATGAATGACCACCACCGCCAGCGCTTTGTTCTTCACTTCCGGAAAAACGAGAAACGCATGCACGGTGCGTTCGCCGTGCTTAATCGCCACCCACTCTTGATGGCGCGGCGATTTTTCGAGACGCTCTTTGGAAACGTCTTGCGCGGAGGCGGAGGCGCAAATGAGTATCGTGAGTGAGACGATGAAGCATCTTTTCATGAACGGCTCCTCTCGAGTTTTTCAGACGCAATGGAACTCAAACTGCTTTTATACTGCTTTCGGGTTGATTTGTAATTCTACTCTACAGAAATGTCATCCTGGAAGGAGCTTCCCTAGTGCTCGCGACGCGCTTCAGGGCTTGAATTTCTTCCGAGCACGAGGGAAGGTTCTTCCAGAATGACAGATTGAGGGGCTTACAAACCAACCCGTAACGAGTATAGTATTGCAGACGCGCTGCGTTTAGTATCTACAGAGTGAAACAGCGCAAAAAAGCAAAGGTCTTTCCAGCGGATTGAAGAACCTAGCGGATTTGATTTTATCTGTTGGGTTTTTCTATCCGCTGGAGATTTTTTTGTTTGCGGCTTGTTCGCCTTGTGGAAAATAAAAACGCCCGCCCAATGTTTGAGCGAGCGTTGCAATATAGCCAAAGGCGAATGCGCAGTCAATGCAAATTTCGGCGAGGTGCGTGGTGCATCATCGACTACGATACGCTGGGTAGCGATGAATGCCTATTTGATGAGGTGCAGCCAGTAGGTTGTGCGGCAACTTCGTTGCCTCGAAATCAAAAAGACACCGCTTCAGCAGACTCAAAGCTTGGATGTTGAGCCAATAAGGCATGCACGACGCGCTTGGCTTTTCCGGAGTTGAGGATTTTTCCGAGAATATCCACCAGTTCCTCTTGGGTTTGGGCGGAGAGAGCTTCCTTGCCATTCTTTGGCAGAAGTTCTTTTTGGATGTCCTCATCAAGATCGAAATCTACCGGATAGAGATCAACCGGATGCGTAATCGCGAAAAGTTGGTAGCGATAGTCGTCAAGTGCGGGCGCGCTGAGATAGAAGCTATGAACAAATTCCGCCTTTGAGGGATTAAAGCGATTATCGAGGCTTTGAGTAGTAACTTCGGCTTTCACCAAGTACTGTGTTTTTTCTCCCAGAAGAGACGCTTGTTCGCGAAGAATCGTTACCGGAGCACGCAGGGCGGTTCGCGCTATATCTTTGGGCCACAGATCAGACATAAAGCACCTCTACAATGATTAAAGTTTGAGCTTGAAAACTATTGGAAGATGATCGGAAGCGATGTTACCGTCGGGCAAACCATTTTCAGATAGAAAGGATTTTTTCCCGTCGCTTTCCACAATCATCAAATCTTGGTTGCTGAAGCGCTCCAGCAAATCAGGTCGGATCAAAACTTGATCGAACATATTCCAGAAGTAAGTCTTGTGTTCTGCGCCGCCATAGTAATATGTTCCCGGCGGTCCTGGCGAGGCATCACCCAAGAGACTCCACATCGGGTTATAAAAAAACGGCCATGCTCTTGCTTGAACAACACGTGTTTGCCTTCTCGCAATCAAGCGACTCATAACCGCATTCAATCCGTTTGAACTCACCACCCCACTTTCAAAGGGATTCATGTTCAGATCGCCGACTAAAACCGTTCGCGCATGTCCGGCTTTCTTTTCTTCAAACCTAATTGAGTTTGCAAGCTCAATGCACTCCAAAGCCTGGCTCTCGTCTCGCCATCGCAGCTTGCTCTGAAAATGAGCGACTGCCAACAGAATATCCAATCGTCCCGGCAAGCACAGCCGCCGAATCGTGTGCCGGTATGATTCGGAGACCGAAGGTATAAAATTGGCGTCAAAACTTGAAAAGAGCCGAACTTTCTCGCAGAAACTTGGCGCGTGATGATATGTCGTCCCTACTAATTGAGCAAGCGTTTTTTCTAGTTGATCAGGAGCAATCGCACACTCCGCGAGCATGAGCACATCGATCTTGTGCTGTCGGACTAAGTTAGCAATGATCGTTTGCAAAGGTTTCTTGTTGACGTTCCAAAAAAGAAAGGATAGCATGAACAACCCCTGCAATAAAGGGCAAAAGTACCGATATAAAACCGCATCGGAAGGTAAACAATCATAGATGAAAAACTCAATGCCATTTTCAATTATGATGCGGCTTCTTGATAAAGACGCTTGGCATTCGCTTGCATCTCCTCCGTTGAAGTTGAATCGTCGAGCTTCAAATCGCCGCTTTGCGCATCAACCAACATGCGGCCCACCACGCCCAGCTTGCCGAAGTCGGGCAAAGCATAAACTACCGGAATCTCCCATTGCAAGACGCCGTCGTCGACAATAAAATCCGGCTCGCCCGCGAACAATAAATTGCCGACGTTCATTTGCAAATAATAATTCACTGCTGCCGCCCCACAAAAGCGGTAAAATTGATCTCGCCTTTGACCTCGACTTTGAATTGCACCTTGCCTTTGGTCTTGGGCAGCTTGGTTGATTGGAGATGAGCTGTGGCCATACAATCTCCTTTACTTGGCACGACGAATAAGCGTTTGCCTATGCCGACTCAACACTGTTCAACCGTAATCACCGTGTTATCCATCTCCGCCCAAGCAGACTCGAAAGCTTTGATCGGTACTTCGAATTCATGGTCGTCAAAGAAGGGATCATTGATGAAAATTTGTTTCTCATCGAAGCCATGAACGACGACCGCGTGCAAACAGTTTCTCTTTTTCCAATATGGAAGATGAGCGGTTCCGACGGTCACGGCACAAGGGCGTTGATGCGTTTTCAAATAGCCGAGCAAATCATCCAACGACCAATGATGCACTTCCGCTCGGGTATTGGGAAAAGAAGCATTCAGTTTCAGAACATTGACAACCGGAGTGCCGGAGTTTTCCGTAGTCAATAAATCACGCAGGGCTTTTTCATCGACGGGGCTGCCTTGGAAATCAAGCAGCATTTTGCTGCATGCCGCGAGGCAACCATCCTATACTCTTGCCGGTGATGTCGCTTGCTGATATAAACGGTCGACATTGCTCTGCATCTCTTCTTTCGAGGTGGATTCGTTCAATTTTAAATTGCCGTTTTGGACGTCGACCAAAATGTGACCGACAGTTCCTAACGTTCCCAAGTCGGGAAGAGAATACACAACGGGCACATCCCATTCTAACAGCCCCTCGCCCACGAGAAGATCCGGCTCACCCGCGTGCAAGAGATTGCCGATATACATCGCGACGTATCGGGTCACGCGTTGGCGGGCAACGAACGCGGTAATATTCAACTCGCCTTTCACTTCCACTTTGAATGTGACTTTCTGCTTTGACTTTGGAAGCTTGGCGGACTTGGGCTGCTTACTCGGGTTGATACGAACTTTGGGCATGAGCGATCTCCGTCATTTGCGCGAAGATAAAAACTAATTCTCTTCTCAACAAGCGAAAGATCAAAATGAAAACGCCGTGGACTCGGAGGAATCGAATCAACGGCGTTGTGCTTGTACGATTCTGATCTGGCTGTGACTGGGTACGATGAGGCGACACGGCTCAACTCGCACGCGGCACGATTCCATTCACAATCCCCTCCGCCACCAACTCCGCAGCAATCGCGCCAACGGCGAGCACGTCCGCGTGCTCGTTGCCCACGGAGAGCGCGAAGACGATATCGCCGTCATAGGGCGTATGTACCGGGCGAATGGCTTTGGGCAATCCGTCTTGCGCCATTTGCGCGATCTTGGTTATCTCTTCTTTGTTGAACGCAGCATTCGTGACCACTGCAACGAGCGTGGTGTTGCCGCTCCACGGCGAGAACGGCGCGACGGGGTGCGCTTTGAGGTGCGCGAGCGTGTCGATAAAACTGCCGTCTTCACGTTTTGCGCCTGCCAGAATTTTTCCGGTGTGTTGATCAATAATATCGCCGAACGCATTGACCACCGCGAGCACACCGATCACCAAATTGTCTTTGCGCCATGAGGCCATGCCAATGCCGCCGGGCATGCTCGAAGCCATACCGTTCAACTTTCCAATCGTTGCGCCGCAACCCGCACCGATTGCGCCCTGCCGTGCTTCATTCGCGCTCGCGGAGAGACAGGCTTCATACGCCATCTCCGCATTGGGCCGCACGTGCGCGCTGCCGATGGCCAAATCAAAAATCACTGCCGCGGGAACGATGGGCACTTTGGTGACGCCGACGTCGAACCCAATGCCGCGCTCTTCGAGATATTTTTGCACGCCGCCCGCGGCCTCCAATCCGAACGCACTGCCGCCCGTGAGCAGCAAACCGTGAATGGCTTGCACCAAACGCACGGGCCGGAGCAATTCAATCTCACGCGTGCCCGGCGCGGAGCCGCGCACGTCAACGCCGGCAATTGCCGGGCGCTCAGGCAAAATCACGGTACAACCCGTGCGCGCGACGAGATCGTGCGCATGGCCAAGGCGAATGCCGGGAACGTCGCAAATGGAGTTGAGCATGGCTGGATACTGGATGCTCGTTGCTGGATGCTGGTTGCTGGTAGCTGAATCCTTGATAGACAAAGCCAGGATCAAGGATCAAGGATCAAGGATCAAGCATCCAGCACCAAGCAACCAGCTACGATCTCCGCAGGAAGGAAAATTTTTTTGATTGCGTTTCGGCAACGATGCCGCGATCGCTGAAGAAGAAGAGGTCGCTGATCATCAAGCCGATGGAGCTGCGCAACGGTTTCCAATTCTCGCGATAGGCTTCGCTATCCACGCGCGTGCCGTCTTTGTCCTTCAGCACCAAGCGCACGCGTTGCGGAAACTCGCGGTTGATCATGAAAGGCGAATGCGTGGTATAAACCACTTGATTCTTGGTCGAGAGGTCTTCGATGACTTTGATCAAATCCTTTTGGCCGGCGGGATGCAAATGAATGCCGGCTTCATCGATCAAGAATACGAACTCGTTCGTGCGCGCGTCAGTGGTTTGCGCGATGAAATTGATATAGAACGAAAGATACCAACGAAAGCCGAGGCTGCGCGACTCCGGCGTGTCGAAGACGGTCGTGCCGTCGGAGATGTCGATATACAACACGTTGCCGTTGACGTTGAGCTTGATTTCAATCGTCGGTTCCTGCGACCAAGCGCGGCGAATTTGTTGCGTGATCAAGCGGCTCGCTTCTTCGCTCGCGCGCCGTCCGCGCGTCGAATCTTCGAAAATAATCTCCGGCGTGGGAATGCCGCCGACACGGAGCAGATTGCGCTCGGTGCGAAAACTGTCGTTGCCGTTGAGCAGGTCATCGAGCGACACGCGATTCTTCAGCAGTTGGATTTCGTCGAAATACAACAAGCGGGGCAGTTGCTGCAGGAACTTGTCTTTCTCGCGCACGTTAATTTCCGCCTCGCCGACGAAAATATGGTAATCGTCGATGGTCGGCCCGTCCTTGCGCACCAACAGCGCTTCATTTTCTTTGAACGCCTCGCTGAAGCGCAGCAGCGCGCGCCGGTTCTCTTTGGAAATCTGTCCGAACTCCAGCGCGATCTCCGGACACTTGCCCTGATAGTAGTAATCGGAGTATTGACAGGTGAGGGTATTGTCGAAAGGCGAGTCCAATCCGAAGCTGTTCAACGCTTTTAGGATGTTGGTTTTGCCGCTTTCGTTGGCGCCGACCAGCGAGGTGATTCTCGGGTCAAGCGGGAATGCCAATTCAAAAATTGATTTGAAGGCTTTGACAAAAATTCGTGAGATGACCATAAACCCTACTCAAAAAGAAAGCCCGATCCCTAATGACAGAATCGGGCTGAGTTATCGTGCACACGCTTCAATCTTCCAGTGACTCGGCGGGTTCTTTGCCTTCATCCGCGGCCGCTTTTGCCACCGGCAAGACTTCCCGCTTCTCGAGTTTCTTGCGTCCCACCTCGATAAATTCCAACATGTCGCCTTCCGCCTTGCTTACTTTGATCTGGCTGCCGTCATTCACATGCCCCTTCAGAATCTCTTCCGCCAGCGCATCTTCCACGTACTTTTGAATTACGCGTTTGAGCGGGCGTGCACCGTAGACCGGATCGAATCCTTTCTCCACGATGTAATCTTTCGCGCTTTCGGAAAGCTCGATCGAAATTTGGCGATCCGACATTTTCTTGAGCGTTTCGCTCACGACGATGTCGATAATCTTGCCCATGTGCTCACGCGTCAGGTTGTGGAACACGAGCAATTCATCCACACGATTGAGAAACTCTGGATTGAAGAGGCGTTTGACCTCTTCCATGATCTTGCCTTGCATTTTATCATAGTCGATGTCCCCCTCGTGTGTGGAAAAGCCGAACCCGCCGGATTTTTTAATCTCGCGCGCGCCGACGTTCGAGGTCATGATCAAGATTGTGTTTTTGAAATCCACGCGGCGACCCAAGCCGTCGGTGAGATGGCCGTCGTCGAGGATTTGCAGCAAAATATTGAACACGTCGGGATGCGCTTTCTCGATTTCATCGAAGAGCACGACGGAGTAAGGATGGCGCCGCACTTTTTCCGTGAGCTGGCCGCCTTCTTCGTGGCCGATGTATCCCGGAGGCGCGCCGGTTAAACGCGAGACGGCAAACTTTTCCATGTACTCCGACATGTCGAGGCGAATCAGCGCGTCATCTTTTTCAAACAAATATTTGGCGAGCTCTTTTGCGAGCTGCGTTTTGCCCACGCCCGTTGGGCCGAGAAAGATGAACGAGCCGATGGGACGATTCGGATCCTTCAAACCCGCACGCGTGCGTCGAATTGCTTTGCAGAGCACGTGTATCACCTCGTCCTGGCCCACGATGCGTTTCTGCAATTCCTCTTCCATGCCGAGAATTTTTTCGGATTCGGATTGCGCGACTTTGCGCACCGGAATGCCGGTCATCATTGCCACCACGTCGGCAATATCGTCTTCGCTCACGGTGGCGATCACGTCGTCTTCGGTCTCTTTCCATCGCCGTTTGGCGGCATCCAGCTTGCGATTCAGGCGCTTCTCTTGGTCGCGCAACACCGCGGCACGCTCAAATTCCTGGTTTTTGATCACCATGTCTTTTTCATGGCGCACCTTTTTGATCTCGTCTTCGAGTTTGGTGATTTCTTTGGGCACCACGATATTGGCCAGGTGCACCCGCGCGCCGGTTTCATCGAGCACGTCAATCGCCTTGTCGGGCAGGAAACGATCGGTGATGTAACGCTCCGATAATTTCACGGAAGCCGTGATCGCCTCCGGCGCGTATTTCACTTTGTGATGCTGTTCGTAACGATCCTTCAAGCCTTCGAGAATTTGAATCGTCTCGTCCGGGCTGGGCGGATCGACCATGATTTTTTGAAAGCGGCGCTCCAATGCGCCGTCTTTCTCGATGTATTGCCGATATTCGTCGAGGGTGGTCGCGCCGATGCACTGCAGCTCGCCGCGAGAGAGCGCCGGTTTGAACATATTCGACGCGTCGAGCGAGCCGCTGGCGCCGCCCGCGCCCACGATGGTGTGCAATTCATCGATAAAAAGAATGACGTCCTTTGCGCGCAGCAACTCGTTCATGATCGCTTTCATGCGCTCTTCGAACTGGCCGCGATATTTCGTGCCCGCGACGATCGCGCCGAGGTCGAGCGTGACCACACGTTTGTTGTGCAGAATGCGCGGCACTTTGCGCTCGACGATGCGCAACGCCAGGCCCTCGGCGATGGCGGTTTTGCCCACGCCCGGCTCGCCGATCAACACGGGATTGTTCTTTTTACGGCGGCTGAGAATTTGTGCGACGCGCTCGATTTCGCGTTCGCGTCCGATGATGGGATCCAATTCGTTTTTGCGCGCCAATTCGGTGAGGTCGCGGCCGAAGTGGTCAAGCGCCGGGGTTTTGGAACGTTGGGTACTGGTCTCTTTGCTGGAGGGGGTGCCGCGGAGAATATTGTCAAGCTCTTCGCGCACGGCTTCGTAGGTGATATCGAAATTCAACAGCACTTGCGCCGCCACACCGTCTTTCTCTTTCACCAACGCGAGCAGCAAATGCTCTGTGCCGATTATGTCCGATTTGTATTTCTCGGCTTCAACATACGCCATTTTCAAGATCTTTTCCGCGCGCTTCGTGAAGGGGATGTTGCCAATCGTCATGGTTTCGCCCGTGGATTTCACGGCATCCTCAACAGCGCGCTTGATATCATCCAAATCCGTACCCAGATTGCGCAAAATTTCTACGGCGATCCCTTCGCCCTCACGAATCAAGCCGAGCAGGAGATGCTCGGTGCCAATATAATCATGCCCCAAACGCAACGCCTCTTCTCGTGAAAACTGGATCACCATCTGCACACGGCTGGAGAAGTTATTCTTCATTTCTGTAGACTCCCGTAAATAGAACCTTTGCCACACAAGTGAAACTCACTATGCTCCCTTCCTCGCTCGCATTTCTTTAGACTGCGGGAACATCTAAGCTTGCCTACCGCACAATAGAAGGTGTGAAAACTCATCTGGTGTGCAGAGCATAATACAAAGTCCGTTTGAAAAAGTAAAGCAAACTTTTCCCACGATTGGAATGCAATCTATATCTGCATCGGGGGCATGTCGGCAATTGCCTTTGCCATGAACAACTCGTCATAAAAATCTATGCCCGCAGCAAATTGTCTTCGAGCCTATTCCACAAATGCAAAGCCGCAACGAGCAGCGGAGAGATGTGACGCCCAGTTTCATTATTGCCAAGCGCGGCCACACGGAGCTCCCGAAGCGGCATCGGGTGGAAGCGCGGCTTGTGATCGTGCCTTTGGAAGTTGTCCGCAAGTTGGTCATAACATGTTCACGGCTTGAGGGAGCATGGGTAGGTCGGTACTGCACCAAAACAAATTTTACTTTGATGATAAATGCAATGAGGCTTCATGGAGCTTTTTGCCCCGCATTTTTCATGAAGCTGCAGCCGGCGCCGTGCGCAGATCAAACCAATACGGCTCGCCTTCCGGTTCAAAAGCTTCTGTGGGCCAAGTGAACAGGATGAGTTTGTTGGCGTGGTGCTTCGCGCTCTTGGTGTGGATGCCGGTGAAACCGTGCAAGCGCGCACAGTCTGTGAGAAATCTCGCGACACGATAAACGGTACCATCGGAATCGAAGCTTTCTCCGGCACGCAGCGCGCCGCGATAGCACAGGCCATAAATGAAGTGTTCAATCAGCGGGGAAGGCGATTCGGCGAGCTGGCGGGACAAATCCAAAACGCCTTTGCAGCGCGTGCATTGAAACTTTTGCACCCACGCGACTTTTTCCTGGCCCGTTAAAATTTCCCGCGTCATCGCGGCATCGGAATCCGTGAGCACAAAAGCTTGCTGCCCGGCGCTATGGTGTTGCCCTCCGGCCGGGTGGCACGGCGGCGGATTGAAATCTTCGACCGTGAGCGGGAGACTGCTCGTCACTTTTATGGCAGAATAATAAGCCGCAGCGCCGATCTCCCGGCGCGGCAATTCTCCCAGAGCTTTGAAGAGTTGTTGTCCCAAACGATGTTGAATGCCGAGGGCGGGATATTCCACCAGAAAATCATGGAAGTCGCGAAAGCGGTTGGCATATTGTGTCTCCCACTTGCGCCAATACTGCTCCAACTCGCGCTCACTGCGCGATCTTAGGCCAACCGTTGCAGTGAGGTCGAGCATGGCGCTGCAATTGTTGCATTCAAGTGATTCTGCAACGTATTCAAGGTCTGTCGGAGGAATTTTGAGTTTGGCGAGCAGCTCGGACATTTTCACCGGAATGCCGAAGCGCCACACGCGTTTGCCGTTTTCGGTGGGTTGGCAGTTTTGGCAAAAAGCGATTTCGCGTTGTGCGCGTTCGAGATGGTGTTCGAGTAGATCCTGGGTGAGTGTTGCGTTCATGATTAGGTCCTTGAAATTGGCATCGTCCTGACTTCTGTGCGGCGCACCTCAAAGTGCGCCGCACATTTGCTAAACTTGGCAAAGCAGTGCAAATTCGTTTGTAGATAACTACCGCCAATGACGGGAAATCGCGTTGCTTGTGAAATTTGTGCGGCGCACTTTTGCAGTGCGTCGCACATGAGGAATTACAAGCTCCAGCCTTCGCGATATTCGCGTTTGACATACTTGTTGGCTTCGGGAACGTTGGTGCACTCCATCTTTTCGCCGTCCCACAATAAACGCTGGCCCTTCATGTGAACCGCGAGATTGCCCATGACCACGATTTCCGTGAGCGGGCCGGAGACCTCGAAGTTTGAGCACGCGGGCTTGCCGGTTTTAATCGCCCTGATGAAATCCGCATAAATGCCTTGCGGGCCATCCGGCACGCGCTCAATGGTGGGCGCGGGTTGTTTGTATTTCTTGTGCACCGCAATCGGAATCAAACGCGGCTCTGCGCCATAGGTATTGCACATGAGCTTGCCCTTGTCGCCAATGAACAGCACGCCGCTGCCATCACCCATGGGATAACCGTCTTCCAGTTCCGACGGACGCGGCGGAGTGAGGCCGCCTTCATACCAAATCAATTTCACCGGCGGCATTTTGCCCCGCGCGGGAAATTCAAACGTCACAATGGAAGCGATAGGGCCGGAGTCTTCCGTGAACGGCGTCGCGCTCGCTTGCACGGCGCTGGGGTGGGCGAGATTGAGGGCCCACACCGGGGTATCCATAATGTGACACCCCATGTCACCCAACGCGCCCGTGCCGAAATCCCACCAGCCCCGCCAATTGAACGGCGTATAGATCGGATGAAAGTAACGCCACTGCGCCGGACCGAGCCAACGATCCCAATCAATAGTCGGCGGCACCGAGGGCGTTTCATCGGGGCGCTTGATGCCTTGCGGCCAGTAATTCGCGGGACGATTCGTCCAGCAATGCACTTCATGCACGTTGCCAATCGCGCCGGCAGCGATCCATTCGACGACTTGACGATTGCCATCACCCGCGCGGCCTTGATTGCCCATTTGCGTCATCACGCCCTGTTTCTTCGCTTCCAGGCGCAGTTGCCGCGCTTCCCATACGTCGTGGGTGAGCGGCTTTTGGCAATACACGTGTTTCTTCTTTTTGAGCCCGGCCATCGCCGCGAACGCGTGCAGGCTATCGGTTGTTGCTACGGAAATCGCATCGATGCCGGATTCTTTTTCCAGCATGTCATAGAAATCGACATAAGCAACACAAGCTTTGTATGAGCCGTTGCCGGTTTTCTCCGCGTAGGTTTTATCGACGAGTTCGCGCGCCGGCTCGCGGCCTTTCACGCCGCCGAAATAAAATTTGCTGTAATCCCATTCCTTCACGACATCGCACACGGCAACGACTTGCACTTCCGGAAGCGCCATGAATTGCGTCATGTCATACGTGCCTTGTCCGCCCACGCCGATCATGGCGAGATTGATTTTGTCGTTCGGCGCAACATAGCCGGGACCGCCGAGCACGTGACGCGGAACAATGGTGAAGGCTGCAGCCGCGGCGGTCGTTCCCAAAAATTCGCGCCGGGTCATGCCGCCGCTTTTGGGCTTCATGTTTTGATCGCTCATGTCGCTTTTTCCTTTCCTGCTGAGGGGTGGGTAAAACCTATTGCGTGAATTGTTCAAGCGAATGAAATTACTGCCGGCTCGCGCGAGCATGACAAATATGGAGGGAAGAACCGGCGACGGGGTTCGCAACAAAATCGGGCGGGAAAATAACACGGATTGTGCCGGGATGCAATTTCTTTTTTAACGATTCACGATACGCACGATTGGAGAGAAAAGCTCGGCTTGCAACTCTCCGTTCTTTTGCTTCCTCAATTTTGCCTTGCATGTAGCCGCGGTTAGCAAGGCCGCAGTGATTTCTTAAAACATCAAATACGCGGTGCAATCTTTTTTGCACGAATTAGGCCACTGGAATTAAATTGAACATGGCGCCCAGCCAGGGTTGGATCGCAAGTCCCAATTTGCCGGGGAGTCTTGCGCTTGCCATGTCAAACCTTTTACCTCCGTAATAAAACCCTCCCCGTCTGCGCTTTGATCTCGCAAGCCGCTTCGCCCGCGCCATTTGCGGTCGTGATGAACTCGTCCAACAAATCAACAAACTCGCCCACGCCCGTTTTCAAACCCTTCACGCGCTGATCTTGCTTGCCGTTGTTGATCACCACGACGAGCTTTTGGCCCTCATGAGAACGCGAGAACGCGTACAACTCAAGAGCATCGTCGATGAGCACTGTTTTGAAATCACCAAGCTGGAGCGCAGGGTGCTCGCGGCGAATATGTATGAGCTTGCGATAATGCTCAAACAACTCGCAATCAACAGCTACACGCTCTGCAACCTCGCGTTGCCCTCCCGTTGGCGCCGCGGCTTCGTCGGCATATTGCAAATCCTCCCACACCATCGGCTTGCGGCAACATGGATCGTTCGCGCCCCACATGCCGGCCTCATCGCCGTAATAAATCATCGGCGCGCCGAGGTAGGTCATTTGAAAGAGCGCAATGAGTTTTTGTGCGCGGCGCTCTTGCTCGTTCGGCTTGCGCGTTTCATAGTCCGGCGTGTGCGCCACTTTCGACCATTGATAGTATTTCAACCACTCGCGCATGCTCTCGCGGTCGCGATTCACAATGCGCGAAGCAATGCGATCGGTATCGTGGCTGTCCACGAGATTTTGCATAACGTAAGCGACCTCACCGGGGAAAGCTTCGCGCAGCTCGCGCAAGCTGCGATCAAACGCGCTCACCCTCACGCGTCGCTTTTCATTCACAAAATAATCCGTGCACGCATAGGTGAAAGTGTAATTCATCACCGCATCGAACTCATCGCCCTGCAAATAGCTCGCTAAAATCGGCAGCGTGTTGATGACTTCGCCGGTGAGATAGGCCTCGGGATTGAGGCTGCGCACCAACGCACGCCATTGCTTCCAAAAGTTGTGATGCACACACTCCGCCACATCGAGCCGCCAGCCGTCAATACCGTCATGCGGATCGCCGTCGCCATTCGGATCCATCCAGCGCCGCGTGATCGCGAACACATATTCGCGCGGCCCGGCTACGAGGCTGTTCTCGTCTTGCCGCCACTCCGGCAAATCTTTGAACGACCACCAACCTTCATAATCAAAACCTTTGCCGGTTTTCGGATCGTTCCAACTTTTGATTTTGAACCAATCTTTGTAAGGCGAGAGTTGCTGGCGCGCAACTACGTCGCGAAACGCCCAATGATTTCTGCCCACGTGATTGAACACGCCGTCGAAGATGATGCGCATTTTGCGAGCGTGTACCTCGTCAATCAAACGCAGCGCGAGCTTGTCCGCCGCAGTCCATTGCCATGTGGAGGGATCGTGCCCCACTTCACTCGCGATGATTTTACGGTCGCCAATAGGATCGGGGCCGAAATTCGGATCGATGTGATGATAGGACGCGCCGTCATACTTGTGCGCGGAAGGCGATTCGAAAACGGGCGTCAAATACAGCGCGTTCACGCCGAGGTCTTGCAAGTAATCGAGCTGGTCGATAATGCCCTGCAAATCGCCGCCATAGCGCCGACGTTGTTGATTGAACTCGAGGTCGCGCCCATTCGCGCGCTCATACGGTTGCAGTTCGTACCAATCCGAAGTCCACGGATGAATTTGCCACGGCGAAGTCACGTCGTGCGGATACGCGCCGCGAATGTCTGCGAGCGTGGGATCGTTGCTCGGATCGCTATTACGAAAACGTTCCGGGAAGATTTGATACCAGATGGCCTGCTTGGCCCAATGCGGAACGGAAATCGTTTCACTCATACGAATGCGCTTTCTGTGGTCTTTGCTCTTAGCACAGAGGAAAAGTGAGGAATGCAGATTTTTAAGGAAAGCCCAGATCAATCATAAAATCCGCGATGCGCGCCCGGCAATGTCATTCAAAAAAATTTTCAGCGAAGCCGCTGCACAACAATTCTCATTTAATGACATCCATTCGAAGCTGCTTTTGCCTGCTGCAAATTTATAAAGCCGGACAACTCGCCCCAATTATTCCAGCCTCACCCGCCGCAGTAAATTGGCGTTGCTCACGACCGTGATCGAGCTGGAGGCCATGGCCAATTCGGCGATGATCGGATGCAACAAGCCGAGCACGGCGAGTGGTATCGCAAGAAGATTGTAGAAGAAAGCCCAAAAGAGATTTTGTTTGATCTTGCGAAAGGTCGCGCGTGAAAGCTGAATCGCGGTGATCACATCACCGAGTTTGCCGCGCACCAGCGTGACCCCCGCGGCTGCGATCGCAATGTCGGTTCCGCTGCCCAGCGCGATGCCGACATCTGCCGCGGTCAATGCGGGCGCGTCGTTGATGCCGTCGCCCACCATGGCCACGGTTCCGAATTTCTCCTGCAGATTTTTGATCTCCGTCACTTTGTCTTGGGGCAGAACTTCGGAAACCACGAGCGCGAAACCGAGCGACTGCGCAATGGCTTCGGCACTGCGGCGGTTATCGCCCGTGAGCATGACCGTGGTGATGCCCATGTTGTGCAAACGTGCGAGCACGTGCGGCGCCTCCGGGCGAATCGTATCCGCGAGGGCAAAGCCGCCGAGCAGTTTGCGATTGCGCGCAACCAGCACGACGGTTTTAGCTGCGCGCTCGAACGCGGCGAGTTCTTCCGCGGCGCCATCAATATCAACACCTCGCGCAGTCAGCGCGTTTGGTGAGCCAATTAATACCGCCTCTCCAGCGATCTTGCCCCACGTGCCTTGTCCGGGAAGATTGGCAAACTCTTCGACCTGCAGCAGCGGAACTTCCTTCATACGTGCGTGTGCGACAATGGCCTTCGCGAGCGGATGTTCGGAAGCGTTTTCAATGCTAGCCGCGAGGGAGAGCAATGCTTTTTCAGCTTCATTTTGCGGCACCATCAACACCCCCCCGGCCCCCCTCAAGGGGGGATTTACCGCGTTCTTTCCCCCCTTGAGGGGGGCTAGGGGGGTGTGCTCTTGATTAGTGAAGTCTTCGTGGTGCGGCTTATCTTGCTCTCTCGTTAACACTCCCTCGGCCTTCATCGAGGAAGAAAAATCATCGCGCGCGAAAATATCCGTGACGTGCGGCTGGCCAAGCGTGAGCGTGCCGGTTTTATCGAACGCCACGACGCGAATGTCGCGCAAGGTTTGAATGGCCTCGCCGCGACGAATGAGCACGCCGCGTTGCGCACCAAGGCCGCTTCCCACCATGAGCGCGGTCGGCGTCGCAAGCCCGAGGGCGCACGGGCAGGCAATCACCAGCACCGCAACAAACGCGGAAACGGCGAGAGTGACCGTGGTTGCCGAAGCATTCGCCCACGGAAAAATATTTTGCAACGCCAGAAGCCCGGCGCGCAGTTGTGCATCAAACAACAACCACGCAACGAACGTGACGACCGCGAGCGCAATAATGGCCGGCACGAAATAGGCCGTGACTTTATCCGCAAAAGCTTGAATCGGAACTTTCGTAGTTTGCAATTCTTCCACAAGACGAATCATTTGCGCGAGAAAGGTATCGCGGCCCACGCGCGTGGCTTCGACGACCAAGCGCCCGCTTTGATTCATGGTCGCGCCGATGACTTGATCGCCACTTTTTTTCTGCACGGGCAGAAATTCTCCGCTGATCATGGCTTCATCGACGGCGCTCTCGCCCTCGCGCACAATGCCGTCGGTCGCGATCTTTTCGCCGGGACGCACCACGAAGCGATCGCCCACCGCCAATTGCTGCAAAGGAATTTCCACTTCAATCATTGTGGCGCGATTCATAATCATGCTCGGGCGCAGCACGCGCGCGGTTTTTGCGCCGAGGTGCAGCAGTTTTTTGATCGCCTCGGAAGCGCGGCCGCGCGCACGCGCTTCGATGTATCTGCCCGTGAGATGAATCGCCATGATCATGCCGGCGATACCCGCGAAGCTTGTGACCGGCAAAAAGAAAACGAGCACACCGGTGAGCAACGAAGTCAATGTGCCGACGGCGATCAAGACGTCCATGTTCGCACCGCCATGCGATGCGGAATTCCAGGCCGAACGTAACGTCAGCGCGCCGGGCCAAAACACGACGGCTGCGGAAGTGAGCAACATGATGATAGCATGTGTGAGATGATTGGGCCACATGACGCCGAAAAATAATTCCGGCAGCATGAGGGCGAGCATCGGAAGGCAGAGCAGCCACGCGAGTACCATGCGGCGTCGCGCTTGCTGATATTCCTGCTCGTCTTTTTTGTCATCGGCAAGCGGCGCTTCATCTGCACGCATCAGCGTGGCTTGATAACCGGCGTTTTGCACCGCAGTGATCAAGCTTTGCACCGGCACTTGCGGCTGCAATTCCACGAGCGCGCGATTCGTGGCCAAATTCACCGTGGCCGCCGACACGCCTGCGACATGGCGCAGCGCTTTTTCAACCGAGGCTACGCAACCCGCGCAGGTCATGCCCGAGATATTGAGTGTGATTTGCGTTGCCGGGACTTTCGCTTCATAACCGGCGTCCCGCACGGCTTGCACGAGTTGTTGTGGATTGAGTTGGCTATCCGAAGCAGTGACGAGCGCTTTTTTCGTGGCGAGATTGACGACGGCTTCGGCCACGCCGGGTTGCGCTTTCAAGCTTCTTTCCACATTGGCAACACACCCGGCGCAGTGCATGCCTTCGATTTCGAGAGTGAGTTGAGAAGGTTTCATAGCAAAGGGATTTGAGTAATGGAGCAATTGAATATTGGATTGTTGGATTTATGGATTCATGGATTGCTGGATAACTGAGAACCAACACTCCAGGACTCCAACAATCCATTACTCAAAAGGAGTTTTTTGCGCGCTGGCGGTAGTAAATCAAAAAGAGGCCGCAGAGAATGAGCACGATGCTGATAATTTGCGCGAGCGTCATCCAACCAAAAAGCAGTTTGGGCGTGTTGCGCCAAAACTCGGTGATGAATCTGCCCACGCCCACGGCCACGAAGTACAATCCGAAAAATGTGCCCGGCACGAATTTGCGGCGGCGCATGCTCCATAGGATTCCGAAAAACGTCAACAGGATGATGATGTCGTAAAGCGGCGTAGGATGCACACGCTCAGTGGTGGGCACAACGCCGTTCGGAAAGGACATGGCCCAAGGCACATCCGTGGGCGGGCCGTAATCACCGTCTGCGGCGAGCAAACATCCCATGCGGCCGAAAGCTTGGCCGAGCAGCACGAGCACGGAAACGATATCCGCAGTTTTCCAAAACGGCATTTTATAATGTTTGACCGTCCACGCCACGGCCAGCACGCCGCCAAGCAGGCCGCCGTACCACACGAGACCCGCGCCGCTAAAGATCGTGGAGAAGGGCGCACGTGAAAACTCGCCCCAATGTTCAATGATAAAATAGAGCCGCGCGCCGATGAAGCCGCCGATGATAGCCGAGACGGAGATCGTGCTCGCCAAATCCGGATCGATGTTCTGCGCTTGAAACTCACGGCGCATGAAGAGGGTGGGCACGAGAAAACCGAGCATGGCCATTAAACCAAAGCTATGTAACGTGAACGTGCCGACGAGAGGCAGATCGATGCTGAAGATGTTGGGATGCATGAGGTCTGTTAGGATTGGTGGAGTATTGGATTATTGCGGCAATGGATACGCGTTCGTTTCAACGCGGACGCACCCACCCTGTGCTGTTGGGTACGTTGGATGAGGGCGTGGGCAAGGTTGGCGTTGCGCTATTTTTGCGATAGCCGTACTGCTTGTCAATCAACTCAATGACGTGCGGGACGTGATGCTGTTGGAGCAATTCAAAAATCAACGTCCGCACTTCAGTCGAGCCTTTGGGCATATCGCAATCACAAATTTCCAGGCCGTCGGTGCATGTGCCGCACGGGCAAATGAATTGTGAAGCGACTTCGTATACGTCGGGGTATTGCTGCGCCAAAGCTGCGCCGCGCAACGTGCCATCAAAGTGGGTGTGGCCCTTGGCGGCGTTTTGAGGTTGCGTGAGGAAATACACGAGCAAAGCACCGGCGAGAATGCCGCCGAGAATGAGCGAGGCATAAAGGGGCCAGCGCGGTTTTTCGGGAACGGCTTTGTGTTCATTAGTGCGCAAGACCACGCGCGCGCCGCAATGTGGACAAAATTGCGCGCGCCGCGTAACCGTGTGGCCACAGGATTGACATTTCATGTGCGCATGGTAATAAAGAAATTTTAGAAACGCAAGCCCCGCTAGATTTTAGAAAGCTAGCGGGGCCAGTTTTAAATCGCCAAGCGCATAGTTTCGGCGCTCGCACAGCCCGCTAGCTCAAACTCAACGGACGAGCGCACCGCGGCGGGGACCTCCTCGCGCGCGATTTTCTGGAATCCGGCGCGTGCGGCCATTTCGGGAATCGTCGTGGTCAACAAATAGAAAGCCGTGACGCCGTTTTGTTTTGCATGCTGATGAAGTGTATTCCAAAGCTGCTTGCCGAGATTGCGGCCGCGCCAGCCTTCGGCAACGGCAAACGAGCGCACCAGCGCGTCACGCCCGTAGCGTTCCATTGCAATCACGCCAGTGACGGCGCCATTTTGTTCTGCGACAAATGTATCTGCAAAAGCTTTTTCCAAGCCGTTTTCCGGCAAGCCGCTGGCAGCGAGCAATTGTGAAATCGCCGGACGATCGTTTTTGTGTGCAACACGAATATCGAAATCAACTTTTTCATTGCGCAAGGGCTTGCGGCCGACAATTTTGAGACTCGCAATTTTCACGCTTTCCAACAATGCCGGATTGGCTTCGACGATTGCGCCGTAACGCGCGCGCAAATCCTCATCGCCAAGCAGAAAGCCGCGAATCATCTCGGGCGTGTAATCCAAACGCGATTCGGCTTTAACATCCACCAAACCGGCTTGCGTTAAGCCGCGCAGATAATCTTC
The DNA here is from genome assembly GCA_037444905.1 of bacterium. Lineage (GTDB taxonomy): Bacteria > Zhuqueibacterota > Zhuqueibacteria > Zhuqueibacterales > Zhuqueibacteraceae > JABWAN01. The sequence goes on from JBBILN010000026.1 coordinate 92,987, forward strand.
CGCGGGAATCGCGCCGCCGACGCAGCCACAATAAGAACTCGAATCATTACGCACGAAATCGGGCAGCGCGTCCGCGACGATGTCACTGATGGAGAGACGGCCGCCGGGTTTGAGCACGCGATTGATTTCCGCAAACACGCGCGGCTTGTCGGGCGAAAGATTGATGACGCAATTCGAAATCACCCAATCGACGCTGCCGCTTTCGATGGGCATGTCTTCCGCCTCGCCTTTGCGAAACTCGACGTTGGTGTAGCCGCCGGCCTTGGCATTGCGGCGCGCGGCTTCGAGCATGGCGGGCGTCATATCCAGGCCGATGACTTTTCCGGTTGGCCCGACTTTCTGCGCGGCAATGAAGCAATCAATGCCCGCGCCGGAGCCGAGATCCAAAACCGTTTCACCGGGTTTGACGCCCGCGAACGCGAGCGGATCGCCGCAACCAAAGCTGCTTTCCGCGGCAGCTTGCGGAATGGAAGCGAGCACTTCGCTTTGATAACCCGCGAGATCGGGCACGGAAACGCCAGTGCCCGCCGGAGATTTTGAACAGCAGCCGGATTTTTTCTGCACTGCATTGCCGTAGTATTCTTGCACCATCTTTTTGACGTTTTTGTTGGAAGTATCTTTCGTCGGCACACTGCCGCCGCAACAGCCGGTATTCACCGGCAGGGAAATGGGCTTGCTCAAAGTTTCGGTCATGATAATTTCCTTTCTTCGGTTTTTCGATTAAGAGGGACGAGAACTTTGCCCGGCGCGCAACAAGCGGCGAGCCACTCGTGCACGGCGCCGGAGAGTAATTCCAAACTTTCTAAAACGGATTCACGTTTTTCTTCGGGGATTTGCGCGAGAATGTGTTCCTGGCTGGCGCGCAATCCGGTTAGAATTTCTTGCCGGAGCTTTTCGCCCTCGGCGGTGAGGCGAACTAAAATGCCGCGGCGATCTTGTTCGCTGAATCTTCTTTCGACCAAACCGCGTTTGACGAGTGGATCGATTGTGCGCGTCGCCGTGCTTTTATCCAAAAAAAGATGCCGCGCGAGTTGCACCATCGAAATTTCACCTTGTTCACCTAAAACGTCGAGCGCATAACATTGCGACACCGTCACGCCGCAGCACGAAATCTCGTTGCGATCACGCATTTGATAACGTCGCAAGAGACTCTGCGTGAGGCGTTGCATCCGTTCCGCTTGTTCACTGAGTTTTTGAGATTGATTCATCATTCACACCTTGATTGACTATTGCAATAGTTGCAGCCTACAACGAATTGTACTCTCGAAAAGTTTCAAGTGCAAGAAAATCTTTTGAAAATTTTTTAGAAAGTATCATGCTTCTTGACAAAACTGAACAAAGAGTCTATATTGCCCCCGTCAAAAATCACACAAGCGATCCGCAAGGATTACATTTTCGTTTCTGTGGGAATATTCTTGTTCAGCCAGGCATATTGGAAAGTATGAAGCACACAAAAGTTTTGGTGCTTCATTTCGAATCGGCATCATGGAAAGGCAACGATGGATCCCAAAGAAAGCAAATACTCGAGCTGGCTTGAGGTGAGTCAAAAGACTTTGGATTTCATCCGAAGTTTCATTCAGTTCATTCCGATTATCAGCACCGCAGCAGGCATCATCTTCGCTTATTTTAGCCGCAATGAATGGGCGATTGTTTTCATCGGCATGGCGTTGTTGTTTCTCGGCGTCATCCTCCTCACGCGCAACGTGTTTTCGGACCGCCAGCGGGTGTTGATCAATCCGGGATTATGGATCGAGCGCGATGAGTTGAAAGTGCAAGTCTACTCGAACCGGCGCGTCGTCGAGCGGCGTTATGTATTCAAAGCCAAAAAGAAAGTAGAGCGCTATCGTTTTAAATTGCGCTGGTCGGGTTCGGAATATGTGAAGGTGAATTTGGCGGGCACGGACGATACGTTGATTCGCATCACCAGCCCGAAGGTGCAAAAAAGCTGGCATCGCTACGATGTGCGCTTTCAAAATATTTTGCGCCCCGGGGAAAAGCGCGACGTGATTTTGCATTATGAGCTGCCCGATCGCGCGAACGAATCCGAGCCGTATCATTTGATTTCGTATGCGCACGTTGCAGGCTGCAGCAAGCTTATCGCGCGCCTCTCATTTCCGGAAGACGAAGTCGAACGCGACGTGTTCTTGATTCATTATGATGCGGATTGGGAAGTGAAGAAGGGATTGCCGATCGGGTTTGACGCGGATGATCACGAGTATCGCATCGAGGTTACGCCCGAGGCCGGCATCCGCTATTCGTTGGAATGGCAGGAAAAGTCGGCAAGCGGTCCCAAGCCGCGGGGCAATGAGGCGGCCGTCTCGTGAGATGAGGTGCAGAAATTTTCCAGCGGACTTCCGCATTTGACGAAGATTTCACATACATATTCGGCAAATTCCCTGTGGCGCTGACAACCAAACGCGGTGGTAGACTCATGTTTGAGGAATAAGCAAAAACCGGTTGACCTCATAAAAACACGCGACGCACTTTAACCGTACGTCGCGTGTGCGCTCCAACAAGAAGCGACTTCTTCATGAAGCGAACATGAAAAGCCGCTTTTTTGTTGCCAAACTTTAACAGTGCAAAGCGAGATGAGGTTATCGAGGTTTTGCAAAGCACTTGCGGGTGGGAAGCAAAGCAGAACAGCGAGCAGGTGCAACAAAGTTTTCACGACAAAGAATGCGACGGTCTATTCTTCGTCCATGCGTCACCATGTTTCGGCTGAAAATCCTCAACCCAAGCGGACGCGCTGCCGTCCCATTTGGAGTGTTTAACAAGACTCTCGCAAAGTGGCACGGCGCTGGCATCCGTGACTGACCTACTGAGGCATGCGCGCGTTGGAAGGTGGGCGCAAAATATAACACGGAGCAGAGATTGTCAAGCCCGGATTCCATTTGCAACCAAATTTTTCTTGCATGTGGGAGAACAAATTTGCATTATTCCGCGCCGATAAAAAAGATTGCCGGCCGCGCCTGGCAATCGCAAAGTTGTGAGGACGGGAATCTCACCCTGGCATGGCAACTCGTTAACGTCCCCGTTGCAAAATTAGGATTGAGAATGTCATTGTTGTTTCTCAACGCGAGCGGCATGCACGCGCATGCGCTACCATCCGGCAAACCTACCCAGCAGGAAAATATTCGTCTCATTATTCAACTGAGGAGAGTCCTATGAAGCGCCCCGTCGAAATCGTTCTGGCTGTGCTCTGCATGGTCAGCATCTATCGACCCTTTTCCGGCGATGCGAACGTGCTCGAATATGTCGGATACTTCGCGATGGCCGCGCTCTCCGCACTGCTCATACTCGTGCTGCACTTGCGGCCCAATGAGCACACACACTGGGGCTTCTCCGAAGAAGAAGCGTTGCGCGTACAACCCCAAGCCGGAGTCCTGAAAAAGAAATAGTGCTACAATTATAAGCATCCCACGGCTTGCAGAAAGTTTAGCCTGCGTTACTTTTTCAACGCGCGTCGCATCGCTGCTTCTTTAGAAAACTGCAAAACGCAAGCGGTCCGACGTATGATTTGCTGCATCTCCGATCAGCTCCCCCCCTTCTTGTTTCAATTGCAGAAGCTGTTTTCGTAACAAATTTCCTCTCGCGGCAAAAATTCTTTGCGCTTGAGCGGTATCCGTCATGGGTGCCAACGCGTCTGCGGCTGTTGCGCTTTCTCCTTTCAATCTCGCCTTGCAATTCAAACCGTTTTTTATATCTTGCCTATCATCAAACCTCTGAAACCTCTCCCACATTCGCAGCGAGGAAGGAATGAACTTCGGTTTCATTATTGACAACCGCAAATGTATCGGCTGCCATGCGTGCACCGTTGCCTGCAAAGCCGAACACGACGTGCCCATTGGCGTGAATCGCACGTGGGTGAAGTACATCGAGAAAGGCGAATTTCCGCACACGCGCCGGCTCTTCTCCGTGCTGCGCTGCAATCATTGCGAAGACGCGCCGTGCGTGGAGATTTGCCCCGTGACCGCGCTCTATAAACGCAGCGACGGCATCGTGGATTTTGACAATCGCCGCTGCATCGGTTGCAAAGGCTGCATGCAAGCGTGCCCGTATGACGCGCTTTACATCGACCCCGAAACGCACACCGCCGCGAAGTGCAACTACTGCGCGCATCGCGTCGATATTGGCCTCGAGCCTGCGTGCGTCAATGTGTGTCCCGAGCACGCCATCATCTCCGGCAATCTCGATAATCCACTCTCGGAAATTTCGCAACTGCTCGCGCGCGAGCAAGTCACTGCGCGCAAAGTGGAAAAAGGCACGCGCCCGAAATTATTTTATATCGAAGGCGACGAAGCTTCGCTCAAACCAATTGCCACCGAGGCGGTGAGTCAATATATGTGGAGTTCGCAAGCCACGGGCGTCGGCCACTTCGCGCATTATGCCGAAGCGCGCATAAGCCAAGCCGATCCCGCAAAAATGGCGGCGCAACTCGCGCAGGGCGAGTGGTTGAAAGATGAAAAAGAAAACGACACCGAAGTGTTCGTGCCGCGTGGCGATGATCAAAACAAGCTGCAGGAAAAAGCGCACGACGTGATTCGCGAAAAAGCGCGGCGCGTTTATGATGCCCCCGGCAAAGGCGTGCTCTGGGGTTGGGAAGTTTCCGCGTATGTGTGGACGAAGGCCATTGCCACCGGCGCGTTTCTCGTCATGTTCATTGCGCTCGTCGGAAATTTTGCGGAGGTCACGCCCGCAATGCAATGGCTGAGTTGGGGCGTGAGTCTCTTCTTTTTAATCGCCACCACCGCGCTGCTCGTGAAAGATTTGGATCAAGCGAAGCGTTTTGTTTATGTATTGCTCCGGCCGCAATGGAAATCGTGGCTCGTGAAAGGCGGCTACGCGCTCACAATTTATGGCGCGTTGCTCACGCTTTGGGCTGCGAGCAAAATTTTCGCGTGGCCCAATCTCGAGCTCTTCGCATTGTGGAGCGGCGCAGTGTTCGCAATCATCACGGCAGTTTACACTGCCTTTCTTTTTGCGCAAGCAAAGGGCCGCGACTTTTGGCAAAGCCCGACGCTGCCATTGCACATGCTCGTGCATGCGTTCATGGCCGGCGCCGCGAGTCTCGGTGTGTGCTCGCTCTTTCTCGAATTGCCGGAGCAGTGGCATGCGTATCTGCAAACCACGCTCTATGTCAGCATCGTGCTCAATCTGCTCGTCATCACCGCGGAGTTGATGACGCCGCATCCCACAGCCGACGCGAAAGCCACGCTCCGGATGATCATCTCCGGACGCTTTGCAAAAACGTTTTGGCTCGGCGCAATGTTTTGCGGCAACGCGCTGCCGCTCATTTTCATCGGCTTCGGCGGCCCGTTGCTCTTCGCGCTCGCCGGCGGCCTCGTGCTCCTCGGCATCTACCTAACCGAGCACGTATGGGTGCGCGCGCCGCAGATGATTCCGTTGAGTTGATCTCGTATTTCTGAAAGGCAAAACGATTTTCGGCAAAACCATTCAAAAGCAAAGCACTTTACTAAATTTTTCAAGTTTAGTAAAGTTCTCGTTCCGGCTCATTCGATTTTAGAAAAACGCGCTATTCGACTTCCAGTGTCGCGGGCCTTTCGGTACGGAAATATGCTTGTGTCGCACTCGTCACTTCATTATGTTCGGCCACATTTAGAAATGGAGTTGCGCTATGACTGATGCCCTGCTTTCGATAAACAATTCAGCCAATGCATCCGACCTCGAGAACCTCATCCGCCGCGTCGTGCGAGAAGAAATCCTGCACCTTTTGCGCAGACCCAATCGCGCGGTGATTGATTATTGGGAGCACGAGGGACCCGATGATCCCATTGGCGATCAACAATTGCTCGCTGACGCTCTGGCCTTGCTGCAAAAGTACGAGACCAATCGCACAGGATGGAAAACTTTAGAGGAATTCGAAGCCGAGTTGGCGGAGGCCGAGGTGAAGCATGAGCTACCGCGTTGAAATCTCGCCGGAGGCACAAAAGGAGATCAAGGCGTTGTCCGGATATGTTCGCGCTGAAGCGTTGCAGATTCTTCGAGCGCTCAATCCGACCCGCGCCCGGCCCGCTCAAAAGAATTGCGCGACAAACCTGATATCTATCGCATTTGGCTGGCGAAAAATTGGCGAATCGTGTATACGCTTGACGAAGACGCAAAGCGTGTTGGGATTTTGCGCGTGCGCCGAAAGGATGCGATTGATTACGAAAGCCTCTAAACAAGCACCAATATGCTCGATCTAAAATATTCTCTCGTTATTGAAGCCACCGAAGATCTGACTTTCTCCGGCTTTTATTCTCCCGAATTGGAAGGTTTCACCGGCATCGGCCATTCGATTGAGAACTGTTTAGATCAAGCCAAATGGGCCGTGGCAGAGCACGTGGCGCTTTTGAAAGAAAAACGCCTGCCCGTACCCAAGCCTAATCCACGACCCATCATCCTCGTGCAAAATGAAACTCGGAAACGGCGCCGACAAAAAACGCGTGCCGCGTTTGTTTAAGGAGAAAACCATGACCACATTCGAGTACGCCGAAAAAATTGTTGCCATGATCAAAATGCGACCGCCAAAGATTAATGCCGATAAGTTGCTCTATGAAATTTATGTGAGATGGAAAGTCGCGCAAGGCCTGCGCGCGGTCGAGGAAGGCAGAGTTTATTCGCACGATCAAGTGAGGGAGGAAATGTGGAAAATCATCAATTGCGGAAAAGTTCGTGCGTCTACAAACTGAGAGAGTTTCCATGAATCCTATGAACCTCCAATACGTCTCCGACGAGAATGGAGCAACCACCGCGGTGATCGTGTTGCTGGCACTGTGGCGCGAAATCGAGACCGCCAAAGAAACGGCCTATTTGCTTCGCAGCAAAAATATGAAACAGCGGCTTCTCGCTGCACGCAAACGCAAAAACGGAAATCCCTTTGATGAAGCCCGCAAGGGGCTTGGAATTTGATCTTTATTGAGTGTAAGCCGCAATGCCGAAAACCGTCTTCCTCAGCTACAGCCACAAGCAAGGCGAGTGGGTGTGGAAAAACTTAGTGCCCTGCCTGCGCGCGGGCGGCGCGGAGGTGCGCATTGACATTGAGCGTTTTCGCGCGGGCAAAGAAGTGATTGCTCAGATGGATGCCGAGCAAGAGGCTTCGGACCTCAGCGTGCTCGTGCTCTCGCCGGAATATCTTGCGAGCACGATGTGCCAACACGAAATGCAGCGTGCGATTGCGTGCAATAAATTCGTGGGTGTCGTGTGAGTTGATTGCACCGTGCCCGATGAAGTA
>JBBILN010000027.1:0-95719 GCA_037444905.1 bacterium
ATCTCGACGGCCTGGTCACAGTATAACGCCTCAAAAGAGTCGCACATTACGTATTTCTGTAGAGTAGAATTACAAATCAACCCGAAAGCAGTATATACACATTTCACTCCTAGCGGAGTTGCGTGTGCGGCGTGCCGTTGATTTTGGCGGAATGGCAGGACAACCGCCGTGCAAAATTCAGGCACTAAACTTGAAAAGTTTAGTGAAGTTTTTGGGATACAAAAATCTAAAGCGCCAGTCGCTCGCGCTCCGAGGCCGAGCCTCGGATTGAGACGGACATGGCAAACAAATAAGCCTACGTGTGATGATTACCAGAGAGGTTTGTGCATGATGTTGCTGCGCCTAAAATAACGAGCAGACTTTGGAACAGGCAACCACAGTGGATGAATTGAGGCTCGGTTCGCGAGGCCAAGCCTGAGGCTAGAATATCGAAATGTGTGAAAACTGTGCAGGACGATTATACCTTCGCGCAACAGGGCCGTCGCAACGCACTTCCCACACTATTGCTTCATTCACAGAAGCGGACGACACAAGATAAAAACCCTGATCGGAATGTCAACCCTTTTTTTGGGAAAGCGAGCGCGCAACCCAAAAGATGAACACGGAGGAAACAGAGCCCGCAGAGATAGCTTCGTAAGCTCCGTGTACTCTGTTTTCTCCGTGTAGACGATTTTTGTTTTTTCGTACCGCATGAGAACTCTACGCCAGGTTTTCAGACAAGCTAAGAACTGGAGCCTTTGCGCGCAGCACACGGATCAATAACGCACGCGAAAAAGCTTCTGGTATTTCAGCGTGCGCTTTTTTATCCGTGTGCAGTTTTCTAAAAATTTTCAGCGCGCAACGCCCAACGGCTCAAAGCTCGCCCAGGTCCTTCAGAATCGTTTTTGCCGCCTCGGTGGCTTCGTCCGTTTTAATCGTATAGAACGGGAAGCCCAAGACCACAAGCTTGTAGTCTGTTCCCAAATATTTCATGCCGACGGGCTTGCCTTGAAAATCCGGATTGCTCGTAACTGAGGCATAGTTGTAAATAGGCGAAGCGCCTTCGCGCAGCGTCATCACCTCCACCGGCGAAATACCCGCGCGATTGGCCGGGAACGTTTTGGGACGATCAACATTGATGGCAGGGTAGCCGGCTTCGCCAGTTGCACCGGACATGTCAAAAGCGGCTTGCGACGTTTGATTGGAAGTTGCGATTTTGAGAACGTTATACACGAAGTCCGCATTGGCCGGTCGCGTGGGAAAATTGGGTGTATAGTTATTGCTAAAGCTGTTGGATTTCGAGATGTTTTGCAGCGTTCGCCAGCCCGACAACCACAACTTGCCATTCAACGCCAGATACTCAGTAACAAGCTGGGTTTGATCCGGCAGACTACGGAAGAAGTCTTCATCGCTTTCCCAAATCACGAGCGAATAGTTGCCGATGCCTTTTTTCGGCGTGAGGTTCCCGCTGGTGACCACGTCCCACTGGGTGACTTTGGCCGCGCCCGCGCCGGCGAGGATTTGGGCATAAAAATTATCGACGTTCGTGTCGGTCGCGCGCCCGCCATTGCGGTCATCCACCACCAAAATCCCTTGATTCAAAGTGGCGGCTACGATTTCATAATCAAACTTGACCACATCGCTCAACGCACCGCCAATGTCGCGATATTCCACTTCAAGGGAATGTGCTCCTGCTGCGACATTGCTCAAGCTCAGCGCAGAAGCGGCCGTGCTATATTCGGTCCAAGCGCCGCCATCAATGCGATAACGGCTGCCTCCGGACTTTGCGCCCGCATAGTTGAAGGCCACCGACCACGTGAAGGCTACGGTGTTGCCGGACGGCAATGAAAAGGCGGATTTGTCTTCATAAAAGTTCTGATTGTTGACTAGCGCCGTCACCGAGGCCACGGGCTTGACTGCGTTGGAAGAATTGAAAAGAAATTCCACCGGCGTTTCGTCAACGGCCAGCGCGGCGTCGCGGACTTGCGCAATGAATTTGTGCGAGCCTTCCGGCAGCAAACCAAACCTGGAGGTCGTGCCGAACTCGATTTCACTGGTATTCAACCACTCCGACCATTGTCCGCCGTCATCAATCTTAAACCGATAGGTGTAATCGGGGCCATTGTCGGGGTCGTCGGCCGCAACAATGGTGAAGACACCGCCGCGCCCGAAGGTCGCGCCTGGTGCAGGATCCCCTTGAATCGACAATTTCGTGTTCGGCGGCGTGTTCGTGGCCGTGAAGATGAGCGTCGCCGGCGTGGGATCTATGGCGCCAACATTGTCAATTGCGGCCACGGAGACGCTGTGCTGCTCGTCCTTATTCGCGGCAGTGAATAGAAAACTGGAGTCTGCCCGTGTGACGCGGACCGCGGAGCCGCCGTCCACTTTTAATTCATAGGCGACAACCAAGCCATCATAGTCTAGTCCCTTCCACGCGATTCGCACGGCATAGCTATTGGTCGCGTTCGCGCGCGGCCCGGAAGTAATTTCCGTGTCCGGCGCTTGATTCTCGTTGGGCGTGGTATCGCCCGGCTCAAGCAAATCGCAACCTGCGAGGCCAAGCAATGCGAACCCGCTCAACGCAAGCGCCGCCACTCTCATAATTTGCAAAAATCTATTTCCCATAGCTCCTCCAGAAACGAATTTCGGGTTTGAGACCTTCCAGATTTTTGCGATTCTGGAAGGTCAAATTCTTACCATTGAAACGACAGCGAAAAGCGATGCGGTTGGTTTAAGAATGAACTGGTATCCGTCAAATCGCCTTGATCGGCATACGCGTAATCCAAGTTCAGTTTATTTTGCGATCCCATGGGCACATTAACGCCGAAACCCAGCGTGAAGCGGTCGGAGTCGTAGTTGAAGTTGTAGCCGCCGCGCAATGCGAAGCGTTCGTTGATCATCAATTCGACGCCGCTATTGACGCGCTCTTGCGCATCGGAAGGATGCTCGAACTGTGCGGCAATGTTGCCTTTGAGACTCTCGCCCAAATCCACGCCGGCCATGGTCGCCAAATCCGCCATAACGCCAAATTTGAAAGTAATGGGCATAGGCGCTTTTTCGAAACTGCGGCTCGCCGGCCGTCCGGAAGTTCCCGCAGAGGTGCGCAAATCCAAAAACTGGCCGTCAAAACCGGCGTCCGGGCCGAAGTTTTGAATCAACATGCCGAGCCGCATGGAGCGAAAATCCGTGCGATATTGCAAGCCGGCGTCAAAGCTGACATTGCTCGAAATGTAATCCGCCAGGTCTTCGCGAATGTAGCGCACCGTGCCGCCAAAAGTGAAACGATCGCTGATTTGGCGTGCATAACTGAGACCCAACGCAATGTCGGAAGCCGTGACGTATGAGCCATTGCCTTCCGGATTTTCTGCGGTACGCACCAAAATGTCATCGAGGCTCAAAACGCTCGCGCTCAATGCGAACGTACCGACGGTGGATGAAATCGGCAGCAGGAAGGCAATGTTATCATATTTGATGTCTGCCGGTAGATTGATATGAGCGAGCATGACTTCGCGGCTGTTCGTCGCCCAGCCCAAGCCCGCGGGGTTCCAGTACACTGCCGAAGCGTCCGCGGCCCCGGCCACGAAGGCATTGCCCATCCCAATGCCGCGCACCCCAACTGGCAATTTCAAGAATTGAAATGCCGTAGTTCCGACGCGCTCAATGCCGAAAACCGTCAACGGCAGGGCGATCAGAAGGATCACCAGAAATATATACACTCTTTTCATAATCTTTCTCCATTGTCCGTTGCAGTGGTTAGCGTTCAGCCTTCCGTGAACCGCGCGCAGTGCTTTGTTGGTGCCGAACACCGGCGCCGATCGTGAACGACTGATTATTTCACCACCAAAAACTTGCCGATTTTCTCATTGCCCTCGGGCGTGGAAACACGATAAAGGTAAATCCCGCCCACGATTTCCTGATTCAATCGCGTGCGCAAGTTCCAAAGTTCTATACCCGTTCCATCGGTGTGCTCGAGCGTTTGCACGAGATTGCCGGCTAGGGTGTAGATTTCGATCGTGGCGCGCGCCGGCAATTTGACGAATTGAATCACCTTCGGATACGAAACGTTGCCCGCGGCGTCAAAACGGCCGGCGCGCTCAAATTCCGAGCTGCCGACATACGGGTTGGGCGCGACGTAAATTTCGTCAAGGCTATTCACTGTTGCGGAATTTGGTATGGCGGCTTTCTGGCGCTCGCTACCGCGCGAGCTTTCTAGCTCGCCCACGTTGCTTTTTGCGCGGTCAAATTCGGGATGGCCGATGCCGTCGCCGTTATCGCCGTTATCGTAAGCCGTGACCACATAGAAAACCTGCGTTAGGGCCGGCAGGCCGCGATCAATGAATTCATATTTGCCCTGCGCATTGCGTTCCGGCAGGCCGCGATCGAAGCCCAGACCGTTGACCAAATCAAAATCCGCAACGAGCGTGTAATCCAGCTTGTTCTGCGTGCGCCAAACGCGATAGCCTTCGAAATCCTTGGTCTTGGAAATCGGATCCAGAGAGTTTTCAGCGTTCGCCTCCCAGGCGATCTTCACGGCGCGATCCAACGGCTCAACCTCAAACCTCGGCGCGTCCGGCGAAGCGGGTCCGCGAAAGTCCGCCTGAAACATGGCCAATGCTTGGCGCGAATTGACGTTGATCAAATTGAGATTGAAGCCGTTGACGATTGCCAGCGTAACCGGCAGAGTTTCACCCGGAGCCAAGTCGCCCAAAGGACCGAACGAAAACAGGAAACGCCAGTCTTCGTCATTCAGTTGATCGGGGTCGCGCACACCGCTGGACATTTTATCGTACTTTTCGAGGTTATCATTGGGATCGCCGCCGCCCAAACGTCCGAAGTTCAAATAACTGATGGTGATATTCGGACGCGGCGCCTTCAATACGCGCACGCCGAAATATTGGGCCGACAAAAGTCCATCATCGCCGTCATTGTCGCCGCCCACCGCGGTCTGTAAAGAATCAATGAAAAACGTGATGTCATCTTCGGAGCGCGTGTTGCCTTCTTGCGTAATGTGGCCGACGTCAAAATCGAAGAACGTGGCCAGCCACACATCTTTCAGATTGTCGTTGCCGATATTGGTGACAAAATACTCGAAGATCAAAAAGTCATCGGCAAAGCTTTCGGACCACGCATAAGAGTGTTGAACCACGCGAACTCCCAAAGGCGTGAAACCGTCGACATCCGGAGAGTCCAAACAATTGGCGCACGTGTCTTCGTAAGCCGTGTACCACTCTTGCCCGGCGCGGGCAGTGCCGTCTTCATCGTTTTCTCCGTCGCCGTCGTCATCAAGCGACCCGGGGACTTTATCGCCATCCAAATCCGCATCGGCCGCGTCGATTTTGCCGTCGAAATCATTGTCCAGATAGTCGGCAGACATATCGCCGATTGGATCTTCATCAATATGCGGCTCGGGATCGTAATTCAAAATGCCATCGCCATTAGCGTCCGCAGAGGGGCCGTCCCAATCACTGCTGGGCAAGCCGTCGCCGTTCAGATCGTCGGCGGTGGTCCAATCGCCGTCATCATCAACTTCTTTTGCGATGTCATCTTTCGATTGATATTGCCAACTGCTGACGGGACCGTATTCACGCGTGCCGTTATCGCCGTCGGTAACGGTTGAAACGATCTTTTGCTCGGTTTGCCCGACGATTTTTTTAGCGCCAACCCACAAGCCGCCAGAAAACAAGAACACCGTTCCAGAGCCGGCGGGATACTCCAACTCCGAATTGATCTGCTGAGAAAGGGGATGAAAAGGTGTGGGAGGACCCGCTGGGCGAGTATCCGGGTTCGACAATTCGCCGTGGTTCGCCATGAACAACAATTGCAAACCTTTGGAATGCGCCGCAAAACGAATCGGGACGATGCTGTTGAGGCCGCCGGGTTTGCCCAGCATTTCTGACATGGTCCAGGGCCGATCAAAACGCTCTTGCGCGGCTTGGCGCCGCTCTTTGCGCTCACGACCATGGGTTGGCGGCGCAAACAGCAAGGCAACCAGCATGGTGATGAGCATGGTTAAGCCAAATGCTCTGAATATTCGCATGAATCTTCCTTTCCTCTTACTGTGTCAAGAAATTTCAATCCGTATCAATCACACAGACCTTCCAGGCTTTGTAAGCCCGGAAGGCCGCGTTGATCAATACTCCACCGAAAAACCGAGACGAATGATGCGGCCACTGGACCAGGCATTGGGGTTGGGCGCGGCATTCGCATATCCGCCAAAATTGCGCGTGCCGTCCGGCGAGCCGGCGTTTACGAAGCCGACGAGATTGCGATAAGCGTCGACGATTCCACCGTTATCCGGACCGATCACGTTGCGGCGATTGAGCAGATTGCGCACTTCCAATACGAGGCCCGCGCGCAGATTGCCGGAGAGATTAAAATACCGGCGTGAGCGCAAATCGATGTTGAACGAAGAATTGACGCGCTGCGTATTCGCCAGCTCGAAGCGCTCAGTGCCATTAAAGGCTTCGGGCGTATAAGGCAAGCCGCTAGAAACTTGCGCCAGCACGTTGAGATTCCAATTTTCCAATGGGCGGAAACTGCCGAAGCTCGGACCCTCGCCCTTGCCATAATGATAATCCAAATTCAATACGAGGTTGTGGCGCTCATCCCAGTCCGCCGGATACTCGGTGCCCGGCAACGCCGCAAAGATATTCTCGTTGGTGTAGGTATCAGCCGCGCCCGAGAAGGTGGTTTTCGCCACTTGGAACGTGTACACCGCGTCGCCGGATAAATAGCGGCCCGCGCGTTGATTGAGCTGAATCTCCAGTCCCTTTACCGTGCCGTAGGTGTCATTAAAGTACGTGCGATACACCAAGCCGTTCTCATCGAACTTCTGGTTGATCTGCAGCAGATTGTCAATGTCCTTAAAGAAACCCGTGATCGTGAACAAGGTGTTCAAGCCGAATTGATGGCGCACGCCGAATTCATATTGCACCGTCTCTTCCGGATCAAGATTGGGATTGCCCACAATTGAGTTCGAGCTTTCAATCTGCTGATTGACCTGGTTGTACACATTAACCAGAATCGGGCGTTGGAAGAAGCGGCCGTAGTTGAAGTAGAACAGATCTTTTTCCGTGACCGGAAACGAGAATCCGATACGCGGCAAGAAACTATATTTCGCTTTGGGTGGATCGAAGCTCGGAATGAATGGACTGGAAGTGTCGTTGATTGCAACTTGCTCGCCTTGATCGAAGCGCTCCAGCCGCAGCCCAAGATTGACGATCGCGGTGGTGAATTCCATCTTGTCTTGCAGATAAACCGCCTGCCAATTCGGGAAGACATGATACTCATTGCCGAACAAGCCTCGGCCGTCAAAAGGCGCCGTCAACTGCCGGCTGAGGTTCTGCAAATCGAAATAACTCGCCTCGAGGCCGGTTTTGATTTGGTGATGATTGGTGGCTTGGCTGGTGAGATCGAATTTCAAAGTGTAAATCGTAGAGGAGCGTTTATTGAAGCCGGAGCGATCCGCGGCCCAATAGGCGCCGTTAAAGCGCTGGCCGCGGAAGGGATGGTTCGCGCCGCGGAAAATCCAAATCTGATTGGTGCGATTGCCGTTCAGGTCCCACAGGCCGTCGCCGTCCCGGTCCGTGAAGCTTTCGCCCTTATCATACACACCGTCATTATCGGCATCCACGAACGGCTCGAAAGCATTGCCAAAGCCGAGATACGGATCGATATATTTCGGCAAATCCACCACCGCAACGCCGGAAGCAAGCGCGGCTTCATATTCGCGCAGCCAGCCCTCCAACTCTTCAAAGCTGGAGCGCGAGACGCCGTCTCTGCCGATTTTCGGCAAGCTGCCGGTGAAAGTATAGAAACGCCCGAGCTTGACTTCGTAAAAAGTGTTGCTGTTAAGCGTGTGCGTCCAGCTCAAATTGAGTTGGTTGGCGCGATTCTCATTGCGATTGATTTGATCATAACCCTTCCAATCATAGGGCTGCAAATCTTCATCGGTACGGCCGTCGCCGTCGTCATCGATGTTATTGAGGGCCTCTTCGTCGGTACGGCCGTCGCCGTCGTTATCCAGGCCCCAAGCAAAGTCGCCGAGATAGCGGGTTTCATCCAAACGGGTGTCTTCGTCAATCTGGCCGTCACCGTCGTCGTCCTCGCCGTTCAAAATTTCTTCATCGCGATTGCCGTCGCCGTCTTGGTCGATCAAATCACTGATGCCCGCGCGTTGCGCCGCGGAAACGACTTCACGAATGTCGCGGCCAAAAAGGAAAGACCAGCCTTGGGTTTCGTCGTCATTGCCGCGATAACCGAAGGACAGCTTCTTATTCGCCGCCAATTGCCAGACCAGCTTGCCGTCCCAGTTCTGTTGTACGTTCTCGCGTGGATCGCCAATCCCGAAAAGCTTCTCGAAAATCGTTTCGTTGCGCAACCGCGTCGAAGTTCTGATTGCCGCGGATTCCGGCACTAGCGATTTTGCGTTCAAATCCGCCAGCGCCTCTTCATGAAAAGTGGCGCGATCGGACATGCGGCTTTCGCCTTGCAGGAAGAAGGTCACATAGCCGGGAATTTTCACGCCGATTTTGGGCAGGAAGTGTGTGGTGATCGGCTCGGATCCGCTGATGCTGCCTTCATACCAATCGAAATTTGCAAAGCTATCGCCCAGGCCGCTATCACCGAAATGATCGGTCTGATAGAAGAATCGACCGGAGAATTTCTGCCGGCCTTCCTGCGTGTTCAGCAAAATCACCCCGGCTTGCGCATTGCCATATTCCGCATTGAAACCGCCGGAAATAATTTGCAGCTCACTCAAAGCCGAGCGGCCGACATTCAGGCCGATGCTCCGGTTTTGCGGATCTTCGATGCTTAAGCCATCCACCAAATACGCCACTTCACCCGCACGGCTTCCGCGGATGTGAAGATTGTTGCCGCTGCCTTGTGTGCCCGCGCTCAAGGAAACCGCATCTTGAAACGTCGTGACCGGCAAAGCTTGAATTTGCTCTTCACTGGAAATCTTTGATGAAGCCGTTACGTCTTTTTGAATCAATGGCCGCTCTGCCACGACTTCGACAACCTCACCCAATTGCAAGGTTTCGGACGGAAGCGCAAAATTGACTTTTACCGTAAGGTCGGCGTTGACACGCACGCCTTTTTCGACCATCTGCGTATAGCCGATCACCGAAGCACGAACATCGTAAGAACCCGGCGGCACGTTTAGAATGAAGTACTCGCCGTTAATATCCGTTGCAGCTCCGAGTGTTGTGCCGACGACAACAACGTTTGCGCCAGGCATCGGCTCGCCGGTTTCTTTGTCGGTCACCTTGCCGGCGATTTTGCCGGTGGTGCCGGCAAAGGCCATAGCCCAACTCAATGTGAGCGCCAACAGCGCTGTCCACATAGATTGGTGTTTCAACTTAATCATAACAACCCTCCACTGCTTGGGTTCAACTGCTCAAGGTTTATTCAATTCATCACAGTTTACAGTATTCGGTTTTGGCGGGAAGAGAGTTCGTCACTCACGAGCGAATGACGGGTTCGCTTTGAATTGCCACTAGCATCTATGATTTCACGCAAACCTCATACCAGCGCAGCCATGGCCTCGAGTCGCGATTTTCCACCTAATCATCTCAGAACACAACAGATCCGATATCTAAGTCATTTAAAAGTGCTCGCACTCATGACTTTCGAATTGCGGTCAAGCAATGAATGTGAAAGTTGATGGCGTGAGGTGCAAATCCTTTCCAATAGCTTGGAAAACTTTTGCATAGACGAGAAAAGAAGATTCAGCCAAGAGTAGGTTGCAGTGCAATGAGGAAGATCAAAACACAATGCTGGCATCTCGGTGACGCTGTGCACGCGGGCAAACTTGAACGATCGAAATATCGCGCGAAGAAGCACGTTCAGCGCCCGGCTTGCAAATTTTAAATCGTAAATTTGCAGTCGAAATTTTGAATTGCTATTGCTTGCGGCTGCGCCGCGGAATGAGTGTGGGCCCTGTAGGGCTCGAACCTACGACCCGCGGATTATGAGTCCGCTGCTCTAACCGACTGAGCTAAGGGCCCAAATTAAAAAATCATGAGCAGCAAAAAGAATATATTGGCGAGTACGGCACAAGTCAAGAGCTTTCTTCCCGCTGAAAAGGCGGATAGAAAACGGCGGCACGGAGAGGGATAACGCGTGGTTAGCGCAACGATCACGTAGCCGGTTGTGCAGCCTCCCGCTCGATGACCTCGAACGTTTTCTCCGCTTCCAACAAGCTTGAAGCATGCTTCAAGCTCTCCAAAAATTTTTGCAGAATGTCCGCGCGTTGCGTTTGCTGTACGCGCCGGGTTAAGCTCTCGCCCGCTTCGCCGAATTTGATTTCCAGCACGATGGCGATGCTCTGCGCGATACCTTGCGCCATACCTTGCGCCATACCTTTAGCGAGGCCGACACGTTCGGCGGCAGTAATGTAAGACATCGCATTGTCCTCCTTAAGTTTTTCGATCTCACCGACGAGCTTTTGCTCCAGGCCTTCCGGCAATCGCATGATCCAATCTATGAACTTATAAAGCGCCCGAATGGTTTCGTGCGGCATGCCGACTTCATGGAGTTCCAACAGAAAACGCTTCTTCCAAGTGTAGCGTTCCTGCGTGTTGCCCTGCGTTTGCAATGTCCGCAGGTAAGTTCGAACGATCGTCGCGAAGGGCCTGGGGTCGGCTTCCAACTCCGCCATGCGCTCGCGGTAATCAATGAGTTTGACCACGGGATAGCGGAACACGACTTCACAACCCCAGCCCGAACGCGTGTATTCCCTCGGGCGGAAATTGGGATTGTCATCCGTCAACACCGCCAGGCTGATCACGTGCTTCCGGTGTTTATCGAAAAGGCGATAAAAGTAGATGAACATCCTCTCCGGAAAATTCTGCTCTTGATAACCCTGAATCTCGATGTGTATCAACAGCCATCGTTCCGCCCCATTTTGCAGAAAGACTTTGACCAGCTTATCGACCACGCGTTTGCCGGTTTCACCCTCCACCGCGATTTGCCGCAACTCGTTTTCTAAAAATTCCGGCGGTTGTGTGAAATCAATAGCATGGTGCAATTCCGGAAAGAAGAATGCGAGGAACTCTTCGAACAAATCCTCCAACACTTCCTTCCACGGGCTATCATGTTCCACAACCACCTCCCCTTCAAAAATAAAACGGAGCAGGTGATTCCCACCTGCCCCGCAAATATCATCTCGCCAAATCGTTCGCCTTCTCGGTGTTTTCCCACGTGAAGCCTTCGCCGTCGCGCCCGAAGTGGCCGTAAGCCGCAGTGGCTTTGTAAATCGGGCGGCGCAGCTTGAGGTATTCGATGATCCCGCGCGGCGTGAGATTCCAATTTTTCCGCACGAGCTTTTCAATTTCTTCGTTCGGCATTTTGCCCGTGCCGAAAGTTTCAACATAAATGGAAACCGGCTCCGCGACGCCGATCGCGTAAGCAATCTGCAGCTCGCAACGCTCGGCTAAGCCCGCGGCCACGATATTCTTCGCAACATGGCGCGCGGCATACGCGGCGGAGCGATCCACCTTCGTGGGATCTTTGCCCGAGAATGCGCCGCCGCCGTGACGACCAAAGCCGCCATAGGTATCGACGATGATCTTGCGACCCGTCAAACCGGCGTCGCCTTGCGGACCGCCAATGACGAAGCGGCCCGTGGGGTTGATGTGATACGTGATCTTGCGCTCGTCAATCATCTCTTTCGGAATGACGTGTTTGATCACCTTTTCCAAAATTTCATGGCGAATTTCTTCCTGCGAAGCTTCCGGATGATGCTGGGTAGAGACCACGACGGCCTCCACGTTTCGAGGTTTGCCATCAATGTAACGCACGGAGACTTGGGCCTTGCCATCGGGGCGCAAAAACGGAATGAGGTTTTTCTTGCGCGCTTCGGCCAGGCGCCGCGTGAGCTTATGCGCGAGCATGATCGGCATGGGCATGAATTCTTTGGTCTCATTGGTGGCATAGCCGAACATCATGCCTTGATCGCCCGCGCCTTCGCGATCGACACCCATCGCAATGTCCGGAGATTGCCGGTCGATCGAAGTGAGCACGGCGCAGGTTTGATAATCGAAACCATATTGCGCATCGACGTAGCCGATGTCTTTGATCGTCTCGCGCACGATGTCCGGCACGTGGACGTAGCAGTTCGTGGTGATTTCACCGCCCACCACGGCCATGCCGGTGGTAACAAAGGTCTCGCATGCAACACGGCCTTTGGGATCCTGGGCAAAGATCGCATCCAACACGGCGTCAGAAATCTGATCCGCGATTTTATCCGGATGACCTTCGGTGACGGATTCGGAGGTGAAGAGCATGGAGGAAGTCATCGTCGTTCCTTTATAATAGAGGATGAACGCTCTGGCTGAATCAACCGTGAAATTGCTCCAGCCGTTCTTTTAAAAAATCGATCTTCTTCACCGGCGTGGGATCGACGCCGTTTAAAATGGCTAGGTAGACGCTCACCAAATCTCCCAAAAAAATAAGCGAGAAGAGGCGCGCCAACAGCGAATGTCCCTCGCTCCACACCTCGAGCACCGGCGCACTGCTCTGCGCGATCAATGTGCGCGTCACTTCCATGCGTTTTTGTATCCGCGCATGATCTTGGCGATCGCGCAAATAGAGCGCCTGCAAGTTTTGATCAAGCGCGCGCCGCAAACCCCACCCGACCAATTCGTTGTGATTCATTTCCGGAAAGGCATTGTGCCACGCCAAGATTTCCGCATTCTCACAGAATTGTTCTTTCCAACGCCACGCCGCGACTTCAAAGAGGCCATAAGAGGCGTAAATGATTGGCAAGCGCTGCGTCAAGGCTTGCGCGAGATTTTTAGCAAGATTTTGCGGCCCCTCCGCACTTGGTCCCCATTGCTGTCCGAGTTTCTCCAATAGCAAACACGTTTCATTAATGTCGGCGGCAGGATCCGGCGTCAAGCCGAGGCGATGCAAGATCATCAAGAGCGGCACCGTCAAATGCGCGAGCGCGGAGCGCGGCGGGAATCCCGCAGGCAAAGAGAAGACCGTCAGCTTGTCGCTTTGTGCCTGCGCCTGCAATTTGCCGCCGGAGGTGATGCAAATAATTTTCGCGCCGCGCGCACGCGCCATTTCAAAAGCTGCGAGCGCTTCTTCCGTGTTGCCGGAGTAGCTTGAAATGATCACGAGCGAATTCGCGCTCACCCAGCCGGGCAATTCATAGGAGCGCGAAACTTGCAAAGGCAGCGCGAGGGAATCCAAAGTCAAGCCACGCGCAACGTCGCCACTCATAGCTGATCCGCCCATGCCTGCGACCATGATGCCGTTAAGCGAAGATGCGGAAATATTCAGCGCAACGCCTTGTGCGCGCGCGAGTGCTTCGCTGAAATGTTGCGGCATGGCCAGCACGCGGCCGAGCATGTCGGATTTGTCGTGGGAAGAGATGTGTTCGGTTGAAAGAGGCTTCATGTTGAACAAAGAATTTGTAATCGTCTTTGAGGGAAAAGAGTTCGATGAAACAAAGTGCCCGGGTCATGACCACAGGCAAGTTAGTATCACGCTGCAACCGCTCTTTTGATTGCGCGACCGCTCGCTTTCTTTTGTTGATGCTGCCGGCGGAACTCAGCGATTTGGTCCATGGCGTACAAATCAAAAAAATCTTCGCCGCATGATGGGCATTTCCAACCGGTCACCTGTTTTTGCTCATGCCGCCTCATGTTAATCGACATCAATGCGATAACTCACCATCCAAAGCTCCAGTTGCTCAAGTCGATCTTTCCATCGACCTTTAAACTTTTTCATCCATTGACGATTCTTGGCCGAGTCGGGCACATCAACAACGATGCGCACCAAATTATCTCGGTAAAGGACCCCGCCAGAGCGCCAGTGACCTTCGACTTTCTGAGTTTCGTAACTGGCCGCGCCAAAGTGATCAACTATCTCCAATACCGCTTCGGCAAGCCATTCCGCCGGCACCTCTCATCCATCATTGAACTGAAGAGGAAGCAACACCTCGAATCGCCGCCATTTGCTGCTCATAGGTTGCCTTGCCCTTAACGGTAAAAAGAATATTTTGGTCAGCAAGAGCTTCCAGCGCAGCTTCCGGCACTAGATGCTCACCCGAACGAAGCACTCGACCCGAAAAACGTCCGAGCAAAAAAGCGAGCGCGCGTTTTTCGGTTTTGCGATCAGGAAAGGTGATGGTTACCATAGCACAATTCGCGTTTTTTGAATAGGCGTTCCGAATAAGGATTTTCAAAACATCGCTTTAAAACACTCACACCATCACGTCTTTAAATCTTCTTCGCATAATCGGCCGCAAGAAATCATAAATCTCTTGCGAGGTGGAAAAGGCCAATGCTTGCTCGACGACTTCTTTGGCTTCGCGGAAATTGAGATTGCGTATGATGCTCTTGATTTCCGGCACGTCGACCGGGCTCATGCTGAGCTGATCGATCTCCATGCCGACGAGCAACATCGTGGCCAGCGGATCAGCGGCCATCGCGCCGCACATGCTCACCCACACGCCGCGGCTGTGGCCGGCGTGGATGACATTGCGAACCAGGCGCAGCACGGCCGGGTGCAAATGCGTCAAAAGATGCGAGACGTGCTGGTTGCCGCGATCCGCGGCAATCGCATATTGCATCAAATCGTTCGTGCCGATGCTGAGGAAATCCACGCGCTCTGCAATCAGGTCTGCGAGGATGGCCGCGGAAGGCACTTCGATCATCACGCCGACTTCGGTGTCCGCCGCGAAGGCTTTCCCCATTTTTTTTAATTCGCGCTTCGCGTTTTCAATCAGCGCCAGAGCTTGCTCCAATTCATGCACACCGGAAATCATGGGCAGCAAAATTTTCACGTTGCCCAAAGTGTTCGCGCGCAGAATGGCGCGAATCTGTTCTTTGAACAACTCGGGCATTTCGAGGCAAATGCGAATCGCGCGCCAACCGAGAAATGGATTCGCTTCCGGCGGGATGTCAATGCAATCCGGGCTTTTATCGCCGCCCAAATCCATGGTGCGAATCACCACCGGCTCGGGGTGCAAGGCCGAGGCGATGCGAGAGTATTCTTGGTATTGGAAATCTTCTGAAGGAGGCTCGGAACGCTCGAAATAGAGGTACTCGCTCCGCAGCAATCCAACGCCGCGCGCGCCGTTGGACTGCACGAGTTTGACTTCATCGGCAAACTCGAGATTGGCCGCCAGCTCGACTTCGCGGCCATCCCGTGTGCGGGAGGGCAGCTCGCGCAGATGCCCCAAACGTTTTTTCTTTTGCATCCACGCATCGTATTGGCGCTGATAACGGTTGAGCGTGTCTTCATCGGGATTGATGAGCACCAAACCTTCATGCCCATCGACGATGATACGATCGTCGGTTTGCGTGCGCTTGGTGGCTTCGCGCAAGCCGACCACCGCGGGCAAGCCATAGGAATGCAGCATCAATGCGGTGTGCGAAGTTTTTCCGCCCAAATCCGTGGCCACGCCACGAATGCGATGGCGATTGAGCAAAAGCACGGCCGAGGGCGCCAAATCGCCCGCAATGACGATCGTCTCGCCATCGACGTGATTGAGGGGTTCGCGCCGCTCGCCCTGCAAATTCCGAATGACGCGCCGGGCCAGATCCTCCAAATCCACGCGGCGATCCGCAAACGCGCCTTGATTCATCCGCGCGAGAAACCCGTGCATCACGGCATGAAAGGCATAATCCGCGTTGCACTGTTCATTGGCTATTGTGCGCTCGACCTCCGCCAGCAGATCGGGATCTTCCAAAATCATGTGATACACTTCAAAAACCTGGGCTGCAGCTTCGCCGATTTGCTCGAATGCAACCTCGCGATCACGGCTGACTTCGAGTTTGGTTTTCGCGATGGCGCTATGAAATTTCGCGCTCTCGGCGGGAATGGCTTCGACAGGTAATTCGCGCTTGGCAACAACGAGCTGCATGCCGGAGTACAAGAGCACTCGTCCAATGGCGATGCCGGGTGAGACAGCTTCGCCCTGCAAAATAGTGTCGGCTTTGGGTTCGAATTTCTTCATACACAGACTCTGCCCCGCTTCAGTCCTCTCCAAATTTCTCTTCAAAGAGCTTGACCAGGGCCGTAAGCGCCTGTTCCTCGCCTTCGCCTTGCACCGTAATGGTGACTTCGCTTCCGAGGTTGGCGGCGAGCATCATCACCCCCATGATACTTTTACCGTTAATGACCTGACCATCGCGCGACAGAAAAACATGGCACGAACGAAAACTGGAAGCGGTCTTCACCAACAATGCCGAAGGGCGAGCGTGCAATCCTAGCTTGTTTTTGACGACAACTTTTTCTTCCACCATACGGCGTTTGAGTTATAGTGTCAAAAGAATAGATAATCCCACGGCGCATCAAACAAGATTAGCCAAAAAACACTCACATGCTTTGCTAGCGAGATGAGCCGGCGCGCTACTTGAACATTGTATAGCCGTGTACGCGGACCAATTGCCGCATCAAGCGTTGCGGTGTAAAATCAGATGCACCAAGTCGCGCAACTCTGCGATCTCAACGCCGGGGCCCAATTCTGTCAGGCGGGCATGCGCTTGGGAGAGATGTTCGCGCACGGCGCTTTCTGCCGCGGCCAGCGCGCCGGTGTCGGCAAAAATTCTCTGTGCGGATAAGATGTCGCTCGGCGCGATTTCCGGCTTCATGAAAATTTCACGCAGCGCAGCCCGTGCAAATTTTTCGCCGTGCTGCAGCGCGTGCACATACAAAAAAGTGCGCTTATGCCGCCGCACATCGCTGCCGAAATCCTTTCCGAGAATTTCCTGGGCAATAGTGATGTCGAGCAAATCATCCTGAATTTGAAAGGCCAAACCCACGTGCTCCGCAAAACGGCCCAAGTTTTCGACTTGCGCGGAATTGGCGTCACCCAAAATCGCGCCCATCTGCGCGCACATGATCAGCAGCCACGCAGTCTTTTTCAAGATCATGTCTTGATAGCGCGCCGGCGTCACGCCGTCATCGTGCTCGAACTCACGATCAAGCGCCTGGCCTTCGCAAATTTTGAGAATCCCGTCGGTAAAAATCCGGCAAATGCGATTGAGGTGAGGGCTGTCGGTTTGCAAAAGGCTTTGATATGCTAATGCGACGAGCGCGTCGCCCGCCAAAAGCGCGGTGTCAGTATCCCACTTGCGATGGACCGTCGGCCGGCCGCGCCGAGTGTCATCGCGATCCATAATATCGTCGTGCACCAGCGTGAAGTTGTGCACGAGCTCGACTGCCGCAGCCGCAGGCAACGCCTTCTGCAGCGCGCCGCCGAACGCGGTGCAACTCATCAACACCAGCGCCGGGCGAATGCGCTTGCCATTACCTTCCATCGCATAGCGCACCGGCTCATACAAACTACGCGGCAGTGCAGCAGAATCGAGGCTCGCATGATGATCCAAAAAAATTTCCAGATGGACATTGACGAGATTTTTGTATTCAGCAAATTTGTTGAGAGGTGCGGCCACGAATGCATCCTTGACGCAGACTTATCAAAAAATTGAAGGCCAATTGTAAAGATTTGCCTCCAGAGAAGCAAGCAAAAGTTCGGTATTTGCGGACAAATGGCTTGACTTTCAGAGGCTCATTTTTTATTTTGCCGCGCTTTTTGAAACGCCGAAGTGGTGAAACTGGTAGACGCGCTGCGTTCAGGGCGCAGTGGACGCAAGTCCGTGGGGGTTCGAATCCCCCCTTCGGCACGAACAGCCAAAATCAGAAATGGTTTTGGCTTTTTTATTTTCGGAAGATTAAATAATCGTCATCGCGGCGGTGTTTGCGCAAATGTCACAATCATGAACTTGACTCCGTAGAGTTTTTTTAGTATCGTTGGCCGTGTTCGCAATACCGAGTGCACGAAATCGCGCGCAAGAAAAGCTCCCCACCAATATGGCACACAGGCCCGGCATCAGCATGCCTCGCGAACCCAATCTCATCGCGATTGGCGGCGTCTCGCAATGCGTCTTGCCTTGCCGGCTTTGCATTTTATATAAGCATCTCAACCTTTGTATTTGAGCCGCACCGCTTCGACTAATTCCATGCTGCAGGCTACCTCATTCAACCCACCTCGAGAAAAATATGCGCATGCACGATGACCGCTTTGCACTCGCAGAGCAGCTTTGGGAGGAGCGAGAGTTCAAAAAGGCCATGGCGGTTTATCAAGATATACTGCAAGATGAGTCGTTGCCGAAAATCGCGCGCGCCCTCGTCTGCGAGTATATCGGCCGGCTCTGCATCGGCATCGGCCAGCTTTCCCAAGCAGAGAAATTTCTGCGGCAAGCCGTGGCCATGGAGCCCGACGACGTCGATCATTACGTTCAGCTTGCCAATTGTTTGTGTCTGGCCGAAAAAAACCAAGAAGCATGGGAAATGATTCAATGGCTCTATCAGCGCCATCCCGAACACCCCGCAGCGATCCATTATTTCGGCAAACTGCTGGATGAGCGCGGCGAACATGAACGCGGCCTGGCATTGATGAAAGAAGCGGTCAAATTGGACCCGCACAACGAGCGCTTTCTGGCCGATCTCGCTTTCGCCTACATGATGGCCGGGAATGCCGGCGCCGCAGTCATTTGCAGCGAAGAAGCCATGGCGCTCAATCCGGAGGATGAAGTCGTGCAGTTCATCCATGAAGTCGCCGCAGAATTTGAGCAGCAAGAGGCCCAGCGCACGAAGGCGGCGCAAGGCCGCCCCAAACGTGTGCGGCCCGCGATCAAAACACCCAACACGAAAGCCTCGCGAACTTGAACGAAACCTTGTAGCAGTTGCATCGATGTACCGAGTGCCCCAGCGAACTTTTCAATGAGAGGAGAGTGCGATGGCCGAGATTGAAAAACAAATCATCAAGATTGAACAAGAGATCGCCGCGGCTTTCAATCGCCGCGACATGGCTGGGATTCTGGCCTTTTTCGAGGAGGGAATGATCGGCTTCTCATCCACAAAGCATGAGCGCTTGCATGGCTTGGAAGCACTGCGCAAAACCTTCCAATACTATTTGCAGCAATCGGAGAAAGTCGAATTTGCTTTAGATGAAATCAAGGTGCAGAGTTTCGGCCCCGTCGCGGTTTCGACCTTCTACTGGTCCGTCACCGTGACCACGAGCAAAGGCGAGCATGAAATTCCCGGCCGCGGCAGCCACGTTTTCGTCGAAAAGAACGGCCAATGGAAGATCGTGCACGAACACTTCTCGCGCTCGCATCATCGGCCGGAGTTGTGGGATACTTCGCCGGGATGAGGCGCGTTTACACCCCGCGCATTTCCGGCGGCCAAATATACTTGTGCAATTGCACTTGAAATCGCGCCGGTACCCGATCTGCCAGCATCCACTCGGCAAGCGTGCGATAATTCATCACATTGAACACCGGCGAGAACAAAATTGGGAAGCGCTCGGCGAGACGGTGCTCGCGCATCTTTTCCAAACTCCATTCATAGTCGCGGCGGTCTTTAATGACGAACTTGATTTGGTCGTGCGGCTGCAAAACCTCGAGATTCGGCCAGTAGTTTTTCTCGGCCTCACCGCTGCCCGGGCATTTGAGATCCATAATTTTGATCACGCGCGCGTCGAGTTGCGACAAATCCAAGCTGCCGCCGGTTTCCAACAACACAGTGTAGCCCCGGGCGAGCAGCCGCGCACTCAAAGCATAGATGTCCTTCTGCAGCATCGGCTCTCCGCCGGTCAACTCGACGAGCCTGCAACCGAAAGTTTCTACCTTCGCAGCAATCTCGTCGAGCGTCATTTCGACGCCGCCGTAGAATGAATATTCCGTATCGCACCACGTGCAACGCAAGTTGCAGCCGGTGGTGCGAATGAAGACGCAAGGCAAGCCGCTAAACGTCGACTCGCCTTGGATCGAATAAAAAATTTCAGTAATGCGCATGTCTGTCGTTCCTTTTGATTTCCCGGCAGCAAATATATTGCATCCCAAAGCCCTTTGCAATGCCGGAGCTTTTTGTTGCACTTTCGGTTGAAATTGCGTTCTTTCGAATCCAGAACCACCCCTTCAATTTGTGATCGTTTCGGAGGTCGTATGCGCGCTTTGAAGGCAAGCGCTTTGTGCTGCCCATTTCTTTACTGCTTATACATTCCGACGCTTTCGGCGCAAGGCGCTCTACGGCCCAACATTCCCACCTCTGCAGTGCAGCAGGCTTTTGAAAGCGCCGACACCGGACGGCGATTTTATCAAAACTTCTACGACGGCCTGCGCATGAGCCTGCAGCCGGCCGATCTCACTTTACTCACCGCCGGCCTTCTTCTCGAGCAACAGGACAAATGGCAAGGCCTGTCTTTGCCGCCAACCCGTTTGGATCTTACGTTATCTTCCCAATTGTCACGCTCGGACGGCAAAGAATGTTTCGGCTCCATCAGTCCGAAGTATTACCCTCGCACGGTCGCGACCTTTCGCCTTGCGGGCGTGCTGCTCCTTGATGCGATCGGCGGCCAGGATTATGCGCCCGCCACTTATTTCAAGCTCCTGCGCTTTCAGCAAGCGTTATTCTATAACACCGCCTTCACCCATTTGGCCAAACGCAATCTCAGCCGCGCGCGCCCGGATGGTTCGGATACGCAATCCTTTTTTTCGGGACATACTTCCACCGTGTTCGCAACTTCGACTTTTCTCTATCTCGAATTGCGCGACTATTTCAGCAACGCCGCGGCCAGCGGAAAATTGCCGCTGTTGTCCGAGCAACAATGGAAGTTGTTATCAGCAACAGCATTGTTTGGCTGGGCCTCTTACGTCGGCTATGCGCGCGTACACGATCGCAAGCATTATCCCACCGACGTCATCAGCGGTGCGCTCTCCGGCGCTTTGATCAGCTATTTCGTGTATCCGCGCCAGCGGCGCTCGCTCTATTCTCATTCCGCCAAATGGCAAGTCCGCGCCGGTTTTGATGCTATGGGCGCGCGCATGAGCCTCAGTTTCTAGCCGAGCCGCCGACTCATCGCCAGAGTTTTGTCACGAGAAAAGTCTTTGCGAGCAGGGGGAAGACTGTCACAAAAAAATTGTAAGTTTTCTCCCCTAGCAGACGCCCCGGGTTTCAAACTCCAATCATAACACGAGTCGCCATTCTCACATGCCCACTGCCAAAATTCTCCTCGTTGATGACGAGCCCAATATCAGGCGCTCGCTGGAAATGATTCTGCGCTCGGCCGGATATGCGAGTGAGGAAGCCGCTTCCGCGCACGAAGCGGAGCAAAAGCTCGCCGGTCAGCATTTCGACTTGCTGCTTCTCGACATCGTGATGCCGGAGATGGATGGTCTTGAGTTTCTCAAACGCACGCGTGAGCTGCCGGCGCGCCCGACCGTCATCATGATCTCCGGCAATGCGACGATTGAGAATGCCGTGGCGGCCACGCGCGAGGGCGCGTATGATTTCATCGAAAAGCCCATCACCAAAGACAAGCTGCTGCTCACGATCAAAAACGCGCTCGCGCAAAAGCAGCTTGCGGAAGAAAACGTGCGGCTGCGGCGTGAGATGACCAGCCGCTTTGAGATGATCGGCGCAGGTCCCGCGCTCAAAAAAATTCATGAACAAATTAGCCGCGTCGCGCCGGCCAACACGCGCGTGCTCATTCTCGGGGAAAGCGGCACGGGCAAAGAACTGGTCGCGCGCGCGATTCATGAAGCCAGCGAACGCGCGAAACAGCCCTTCGTCAAAGTAAACTGCGCGGCGATTCCGGAAGATTTGATTGAAAGCGAACTATTCGGCCACGAGAAAGGCTCGTTCACGGGCGCGACGGCGACGCGTGAAGGCAAATTTCAGCAAGCGCATCTCGGCACTTTATTTTTGGATGAAGTCGGCGACATGAGTTTGAAGGCGCAAGCGAAAGTCTTGCGCGTTTTGCAAGAAGGGGAGCTCGAGCGCGTGGGCGGCAGCCAGACTTTTTGTGTGGATGTGCGGGTGATCGCGGCCACCAATAAGAATCTTGAAGAAGAAGCGAAGACTGGAAAGTTCCGCGAAGACTTGCTGTTTCGTTTGAACGTTGTGCCGATTTATTTGCCGCCGTTGCGCGAACGCAAAGAGGATATTGCCACGCTCATTCAACATTTCACCGCGCATTACTGCAAGGAAAACGGCTTTCGCCTCAAAACCTTCGCGCCCGAAGCGTTGGCGCGTTTGCGCGAATATTCCTGGCCGGGCAATGTGCGCGAATTGCGCAACACCGTCGAACGCATGGTGATTATGACGCCCGGCGACTACATTGCGGCAAGCGATCTGCCGTTGTCGTTGCAAACACCGGCGGCCAGCAAGCTCGGCGCGTTCCAACCCGGCGTGACCTTGCGCAACATTCGCGATCGCATTGAGCGCGAATACATTCAATCGTGCCTTGCCGCAACTGCGGGCAACATGTCACAAGCCGCGGAACTGCTCGGCATCGAGCGCAGCAATCTTTATAAGAAAATGAAAGCGTTGGGGATTGAAGAGAAGCAGCCGTAGCTCTAAAATTGAAGAACGATAGGCGCTGAAAGCTAAAATAAAATTCTAAAAGTTTTTTGGAGCTACACACGGATCAAAAGCTCACACTGAAAAGCGAAAAGCTCTTTCCGCGTGTATTGCCTGAAGGGCTGCAGTTTTCAGCTTGACTAAAAATCTGGCGTAGAATGTTTGTCGCCAAAAAAAGCAAAGCCCAATGGAGTTTTTATCCACTGGGCTTCTTCAATCTGGGAATAAATTTTTGTGCGGGTTGATCAATATCCGAAAGTATACACCTGCCGAATGGTCGTTTTGCCTTTGTCGGGTGCGACGGCGCCGAAGTCATCCCAACGCAGAATGCGGCTGATCACACATTTTTCCACGCGCGGGTTATTGAGTGTGGAAGAAATAATCGTGGCGCTTTCCACCGTGCCTTGCGGGGTGATCACGAAGCGCACGACGATTTTGCCTTTCAATTCCGGCGTGCGGCGCACCTCGCTTTGATAACACGATTGAATCGCAGCCGTATGCCGCGCCACAATCTCCGCCACCGCATCTTGCGAACGCCCGCCGCCGCCGCTGCCTTCTTCCACCTCGATCAGCGGTTCGCTTTCTTGAAATTCGATATTGCCGGAACGCGCGACGCCTTTGGATTTGCCTTCGCCCAAGCCTTCGACCATCGTATCGATATTGCCGCCGCCGGTTTCGCGTCCGCCGCGCACACCGCGCAAACCGCCGCCGCTGCTTGTGCCCGCCCCGATTTCGCCCTGCAATTGTTCACGGCCGCCGCCACTTCCGGCGCGCGCGAGGCCGGCAGAGAGCGCCTTGTCCATGTCGGAAGCGACATTGCCCTCGCCTAAAATATCTTCGACGCCTTCGCCACTCGCCATCTCACTACTGCTCGAGAGTAATCCCAAAATCCCGGCGCGGCCTACGTCAACCTTGCCGCGAGTGGGCGTTCCGCCCAAACGGCCAGGGCCGCTTGCGCCGGCTTCTCCAGCACCGGTGTTTCGCCCGCCTCCGGCGCGGCCTGCGCTTTTCGCCGCGGAAGTGGCGCGGCCCGCAGGAGCCTTTTTACGCGCCGCGGGTTCGTCGCCCACCATTGGCTCGTTATTATCAACCGGCGCGGGTTCGCTCGGAGTTTCAGATTTCTCCAAAATCAAACGAGCAAAACGATCCTGCACGGCCTCGGCGTGCTTCTCCGGCTCGCGCACAATGGGATTGTTCAGCAGATAAAGGACCATCAAGAGATTGGCGAGCAAGCTGCTCGTGAGTATGCCGGCAAAGCGGCGATCGAGGGTTTCCCAGAAACTGCCTTCAAATTGTTTTGGAAAACGTTCGATATGAATCGGCGCGGTGTCCGCTTTGTAGCTTTCCAACCACGGGTTGGCCCCGGTCGAGATGTGATTTTGAGGCATGGGAGGAATCATCTCACACTATCGTTCTGTTTTCGTCCATAAACATCAGTTTGCAATCGCAGCGCGGAAGTGCGCCTTCGCGCGCCGGAAAGGTTCAGCCGCTTGTGATGCAAGCGGAAGAGCGACCGCTATCATTCGGGGCGGTAAACTGCCAACCGCATGTTGGGATACCCGCCCACACCGCAAGTCCGCATCACCTTCACCAACTCGTAATACGTCAAATCTTTGTCGCCTTGAATGACGACTTTGCCGGAAAACTTCACACCGTAATCGGTTTCCATTTTCTTGGCTTGCGAGCTGTAGAACAACAAGCGTTCTTTGAGCGGCTTGATGATGCCATTCTCTACCACTGCGGCATTATTCGAAGTGACATCCTCCATAATGACCACTTTCTCGTTGTTGACGAGAATCATGTTTCTGGAGACCACGACGTCCAATCCCACTTCCGGCGGCTGTTCGACGCTGGAATTGGGCAGGGTTAAGTACTGCGAAGGCGAGATGAGCTGGCCGTCAGTCGAATACATCTGCAGCAAGAAAATCAACAAGACCGTAAAGGTGTCGAGCATCGAAGTCAAATTCAACGTGGCTTCGGGCATCGCGGTTTTGTGCTTCTTGATTCGGGAAGGTATGAAAGCCATATGCGTTCAGAAATAAGTTTGAACCAGTTAGATGACGCACGCTGCGGGCGCGTGTGCCCATAAACACTTTATAGAATTCCCGCGCTCAAAGCGACGTTCGGAAACAGGGTCACATTTCTCCCGTCCACGCGAATGCGGCGCGCCGCGTCCATCGCGCTGACCAAGATTTGATAGCTGATTTTGGGTTCAGCCTGAATCACGATCGCGTCCGGGTCGGCAAAATTACTGCCGACCTTGCTCTTGATCTCATAAAGCTTTTGCGACAGGCCGGACATATCGTATTCGCCATTGCTGTTGACGGGGATGGTCGGACCGCCATTCGCCATCTCCTCGGGCGCCGATATGGCGCTGGCAACGTAAAAGCCTTTGTCGGTGATCGTCACCACCAAATCCAAATGCCGCTCATTCTCTTTGGGCAAACCGGAAGCGCTTTGCGCCACACCTGCGGCGCCCGCGGCCGGCGGCAGATTCAGCTCGATCACACCGATCTTTGCAAACTGCGCATTGGCGAGCAGCAGAGGGATCAACACCGTCATCACGTCGAGCAAGGGGTTGAGGTTCAACTCCGTGTTCGGTTCCTTGCGATGACGGCGCAGAGAAGGTCTGAAAGCCATGCTTACTTGTTCCTGGTTAAAAGATTGATGAGCTTCACGGTGTGCTCGTCGATCTCATCGATGATCTTCGCGGTCTTGTTGTATAAGTAGGTGTAGAGCAGCACCGAGGGAATCGCGACCACCAAGCCGCAGAACGTCGCGGTCATGGAGGCGCTGATGCCCGCGGCCAGCATGCGCGCTTTTTCCGCGGCGTCAATACCCGCGGCCGATACGGCTTTGAAGGAGATGATGAAGCCATAGACCGTGCCCATCAATCCCAGCAGCGTGGCGACATTCGCGAATGAGGACAAGTAGTTGGTGCGTTGGTGCAGACTCGGGATGATTTCGAGCGTGCATTCGTCAACGCTGTTTTGGATCGCGCGAAAATCGACTTGCTCGTTTTCCGCGACTTTACGCAGGCTGGCGCCCACGACCCGGGGCAGCGCCTTTTGCGGAGCCGCATCACACAAAGCAAGCGCTTGCTTGATTTCTCCGGCATTCACCAGCTTGCGAATCTCGGACATGAATTTGGGCGCGTTGACATTGGAACGCACCATGAGGAAGTAAAAGCGTTCGACTGCAATTGCAATGGCGAAGGCGCCCACGATCAAAATGGAATACATGAACGTCGAGCCATCGTCGTCCCAACGAAAGGAGTTGATCAGTTCCTGCCAAAAAGCTTCCATGAAAAGTCTCCAGTGATTAACGGTTATGGTGGTTGAAAACTTGAGGTCTTATTGCGCCACACTATTTTTTCGGCGGCTCGTTCTTTTTCAAAGTGTCTAGTTTTTGCGCGCGATCCAATTCGTCATCCACGAGCATCAAACCTTTGGGCGCTTGCTTCAATTCGGTTTCGAAGCTGCGCTCGATGAAACGGGTTTCTTCCCATTCCGGCTTGGTGCGTTTGGGAATGATGTCGACATTGGGTTTTTCGATCACGGCTTGAATCTCGATCGTCTCCAGCTCTAGATCGTCGCCGCTCGGAGTTTCCGATGCTGTGGCAGCCGCGGCGCCGCCTTGATTCGGCGCAACCGGTTTGCCGCGTGTGGTATCTGCGGGCGCGGCGGGCGACTGTGCTTGCGCGCGCGCCGCAGCCGCCCACACAAAAATCAACAGGCAGGTAAAAAGATATTTGCGCATAATGGTGCCTCAGAATCTGCTTGAATGTAATGCGTCACTGTTTGGGCAAAACGCCGCGTTTGAAAACCTGGGTCTCGTCTTCGAGCTCATTCTTCTGAGGTGTTTCAGTCTGCTGCTGCCAGCCCGGCAACGTTTTGAGGAAAAGCACGGCCTCCAAACCGCCGCCGCTGTCGTCGGTATCGCGCACTTCCACGGCAATGACATTTTCGCCGGTCTGCAAGAAATTCACAATATCATGGACGTGCGCCGCTTGATTCTCATGCTTCGCTGAAATCTGTTGCGAGATGAATTCGCCGTTTACGAACAGATTGTACGAATCGTCGGCTTGCATCTGCATTTGCGCCGACACCGGCAGGCCCTGAATCACCAAAATCTTGCGAAAATAGGCAGTGTCGCTCGGCTTGGCCTTGCCCGCGGTATCCGCAGCCTGAGTGGAAGAATCCTTAGCCGCCATGTGCGAGGAATCCACAGTGGCGTTCGCCCACAATTTTTGTGCGTTATATCCGGAGAATTGTATACCCGCACTCATATATTTTGCGGGTTGCCAATTGCCGTTTATGTGCGAGCGTTCCGTCCAGCCTGCAAAATATTTGTTGCTAGCGTGCCACGTCGTGTCCGTCGCAATCGTGGTGTCCGCAATGGTCAACCCAAGCTCGCCGGCATACTTGACGGGATCGCTGCGCACCAATGCGAGCGTAATTTTTTCCGACCACGAATTGCGAATCGTATAGCTGCGCATGGCGTCGAACCCGGCAGCGAGCAATTCTTTCTTGCCGTCCGCCAGCGCATACGCTTGGTCCTCGCACGCGAAAACGGCGTCTTGAAACTCTTGCCGGTTCTCCTGCTTGAATTTTTCTTCGAAGGCGCGGCGCTCGTTGTTGGCAATGATCGCCAGCGAGTCGCACGTGCGCGCAGTGAGAAAAGCGAAAGCCAGCATTTGATCCTTGGTTTCTTCCAGAGCTTCCGGCTGAATGTCGCTTTTTTGCGCTTCCTGCAAGGTTTCCACATAAGCGGCCAGGGCCGCCTTCGCAAAAGTCCGGCTGAAATCCACGGCGTTGGCCATCTCTTCCTGCCAGTCAACGATCTGCATGTCATTATTGGCTACGGCGCGTTTATAGACCTCGATGTCGCTCGCATACAGCGCCAGGCCCTGCTGTGCGAGCTTCACGTATTCTCGCGCCAACGTGTTGTTCGTCTCCACGATTTTATTGCGCGATTGCTCCACCCACACGCTTTGAATGCCGAGCGAGTCGCACTCTTGAATATTGCGTTGATGGGCCCGCAAGATTTGAACGGCAATCGGTTTGACAAACTTGCCCAATAGCTGCTTGCGAAATTCGAAGCTCGCGATGCGCGTGATGTTTTCCGGCGCCGGCGCGCTCAACAGATGCTGCATGGATTCGTGGTTGAGCTCGGCAATGTCATAGAGCACTTCGGAAGCCTTGTCTTTGCTCTTGTTGATCCAGCGCCATGCCACTTGCGTGGTGGAGTCTTGTTGCGCCACTTTTGCGTCACGCTCAATTGCCGTGGAATCCGAGTCGGGTACGCTGTAGCTATTGGCAAGGCGCGCGAGCGCAATCGCGCCGTGTTTGTAGGAATCCAAAGCGCGCTCGTAAAGCTGCGTCGCGGTTTGATTGATCTCTTTTTTGGCGACGATGCGGCGGGTATCATCGACCTCGGGAATTTCCTGATCGGCCCACGTTTGCGCGAACTCCTCATAAGCCACGCCGATCTTGTGCGTCGCCTCATACAGGCGCAAGGTGCCGTAGCTCGTCACGCGGGTGTAACCGTCGACGATTTCGATCAACGCGTTCTTCTTGCGCTCCTTGCTCTCGTCCAACGCATTTTTGGGCAAACGAAAACGCATGAGCGCGTAGTTGCGATACTTCAATTCCGTCAAGCGGAACAAGGCTTCCCCGGAGAAGAAGGGATTGTAATCCGCCTCGCGCTGTTTGAACTCCGCACTCTTCGCCATCGCCTTCTCATACTCGGCGCGCGCTTGTGTGAGGTCATTGCGGCCTTCATAAAATTCGCCGCGCCGATAGAAAGTTTCCACCGTGCGCGGTGAGTCGGGAAATTTTTGGGCATACTCGCCGTAAATCTCGTTCGCCTTTTCCCACTCGTTCAACTTCAAATGGTAATTTGCGACGTCGTAAAACAAATCATCGGCGTCTTTCGAAGCGGGATATTTTTCCACAAATTTGCGGTTCACGCGAATGGCGCGCTCCCAATCCGTGGCGCGCACGGAGAATACGCTGGCGTTGAACAGGCTCACTTCGGCTTTGGAGGAATCGGGTTCTTTATCCGCCAACAATTCAAACGTAATCGCGGCGTTGAGATGATCGTCCAGCTCGCCGAAATCATACGCCATATTATTGAGCGCACCCAGATAATGCGGCGAGCTTTCGAATTTCTCTTTGATGATCGCATACGTTTCGACGGCGCGGCGATACTCGCGGGCTTTGTCAAACTCCAAGCCGGCGTTGAAGAGCGCCAAATCCGCAAACTCGGCTTTCGGAACTTCCTCGTATACGCGACGATATTCCTCACCGGCGCGCGTGTGCTGTTCCGCATTGGCCAAGCCTTCGGCTTGCAAAAAGATCGACTCCGCGAGGCGCTGTTCCGCCTTTGCCACGAACTCCGGATTGCCGCCGGCAATGCGAATACGTTTCGCGACGATCTCACAGCTCTTGTAATCCAGCTTGCCGAAGTAGCTTTCCATGGTGAGATAGTGCGCATACTCAAAATCCGGGCTTTCCGGAAAATGGCGCAGCAGCGTTTTGAAATACTTCAGCGCCAGCGTGAAGTCATTTTTATTGTAGTGCAATGCCCCGGCTTGCGCCAAGCGTTCGGCCGTCGGCAATTCATGCGGAAAGAGCTTCACATAATTGTCCAGCGCCTTCGCGAGTTTCTCTTCCCCGGGCGAAAGCGGAGTGCGCTCGAGATTCAAAGCCTTGCGCGCCGCGTTCTCGTCTTCTTCCACCATGTCTTTCATTTGGCCAAGATTCAACGGCAGAAATGCGGGTTTGGCTTGCGCGGTATCGACCTGCGCCAACTCTTGCGCGAGCGCGACGGCATTTTCCGCAGCCATGCGTTGAAAACGGCTGCCCCAATATTGATTGCTGATCTTGAGATATTCTTCGTACGCGTCATCGCCGGCGTGCAAACGCGCGTCCAATGTCAGCGCCATGTTCCAATGAATCTGCGCCGCGGTGGTGTCTTTGGGAAACGCCTCCAAATACTTGCGGCTATCCTTGACGGATTGGTGATAATAACTCGGATCGTTTTGCTGCTCCGCAAGCCGCAGCAGCAAGTTGATATTTTCGCGCAACGCGCGCTCCGCCAAGCTGCGGCCGTTGGCACGCACTTCGTCTTTGGTATTTTTCTCCCACCATGCTGAGCCTTCGCGATAATCCATGAACAAGGTATCGCGATTCAAATAAGCAAATTCTTCTTCCTCCAATGCGCGATAGGATTCGGCGATCTTCGCGCGCGCGACCGGCGCTTCCGCAGAATACGGATAAAGCTGCAACAGCAAACGAAAAGCCTGAATGGCGTTGTCGTATTCCTCTTTCACCGTCATGTAAATGTTGCCGATGTGCTGCAAAACCTCGAGGCCGTAATCGCGACCGCCGAGCTTGGCCAGATAATCCGCCACGCCGTCGACGCCCTGGTATTCGAGAAATGAAATGCCAATATATTCGATTGATTCATTGACCAACGCGGGATTCGTAATCTTGTTCTCGGGATCGAGCTGCTCGGAGCGCTTCACGTCGTCGGCCAAAAGCGTGAAGTAAGAAATCGCCTCGGGGTACTGGCTCTTTTTGTAATACGACCAGCCCAACCGGTACAGCGCTTCGCCGTATTTCGGGCTTTCGGTGTACTGCAGCACGCGCTTGTAAATCGGAATCGCGGCTTCGAGATCGTTCAACGGCGGATTGAAGTAATATTCGCCGATGCGAAACAACGCGTCGGGCAGATAGCGGCTTTCCGGAAATTGCGCAATGAAATTCTCGTACAGCTTCACCGCCTCTTCGCGCTGCCCCATGTCTTCCCGCAAGAATGCGATGTTATAGTGCGCATCGTCTTGAAACGCGCTTTGTGGATACTCCTCGATCACGCGTTGGTAGAGTTTCAGACTTCGGCTAAAATCCTTGTGCGGCTCCGGCGGCGCTTGCGCAAGCTGGCCCGCGTCGAGCAATTCGAGCTGTTTGCTGTATTGATCCTGGCTCAGCGTGTAATACTCCAGCGCGCTTTCATAATACAATTCGGCCAGGCGCACGATGACCTTGTCGAGAATCTTGCTCTCCGGATGATTGGTGAGAAAAGCTTCCATGTCGCGGATGCCTTTCTCGCGCAAACCCACGCGCTCGCTTTCGACGCGCACGCGTTGCCGCTCGTAGAAGTCTTTGTATTCGAGCAGATCATCAATGCTGTAGGATTTCAGTACGGAGTCACGCTTGGCCCCCACTACTGGCGGAGGCGCGGTGCGCCCGGAAGAAGAGGCGCGCGGCGCGTTTGTTTCCGGACGTGATTGTGCCTGTACGCGCTTCACACTCAGCAGCACCGCGACCGAAAGAAGAAACAGCAGCGTCAGTGCAAGTGTGCCGCGCCGCGCAGGCAGTAATCTGCTCCGGTTAGAGACAGGGAGAGTCGATGTCATTCTGCTTACGATACTCAAGGTCAGTCGAAGAGATAATCGTCCGATTCGCACACACTTCCAGCATGAGCGCATCGCGCCCCGACTGTGCGGGATAGGCTCGATCCACAGAGCCTGGTCGCGCCGGAGGTGAGATTGGTTGTGATGCAATATCATAGTTGAATTGTTGGCGTCTTGCCGCGCGAGCTTCTTGGAGTTCTATATAAAGCGGGCATCAAGCCGCAGTCGAAGCCGTCACTCCAATACTCGCTAGCCCCTCCCGCCACCAATTCCGCCCGTCGCGACGCCGTGTTTATTCCGGTGGCACTAACTCATTCGAAAAATCGTCCGGAATCGTCGTGTTCGTGGCCGGCACTTCCGAATCGGATTTATCGAAGTAAACATTTTCGAAATACTTTTCGTGCTCCAGCTTGTCCAGGCGCACCTGCTCTTCCAGCAGTTCTTCTTCGATGCGCTTCATCTCGGCGTCGAAGCGCTTGATGCGCAGTTCAAGATCGGCGCGGCGCTCGCGCAAGACTTGATCGATGGAAGTCAGGTTGCGCGAATCCGAATTGATCTTGTGCTCGCGGCGATCCAATTCTTGCAGCGTTAAATCGCTCATCCCGAAGCCGGAAAAATCCGCCCATTGCTCGAAATCGCTTTGCACCTCTTCCACTTCATAACTCGCGAGCCAGGCTTGAAAACGTTCCATGCGCCGCCGCAAATTCTGCAAATTCTCTTGCAGAATGCCGAGGTCGATGGTCAGGCTCGCGGCATTTTCATTGGAAGCGGAAGCCAACGCGCGCAAGCTGTCGATGTCGGCCTTGATAATCTCCTGCTCGCTTTCCAAATGCGCCAGGAGATTGCCCACAATCTCTTTGCGATACTCCGCGCCGCTTTCTTTGATGGCCAGCGGATACTCGACGAGATAATTCACTTTTTCGATCGAGCGGTCCGCCTGGTAGCTTTCCAAAGTTTTGATGAGACGATTGCGGCGTTGCAGCGCGCTCTGCGCGACTTCTGCCATGCCCATCTTTTGCGCGTCTGCAATCACTTCGTCCAATGCTTGCAGTTGGACCAGAATCTTTTGCCGCTCTTCGGTGAATTCCTCGCCCTGCATATCGCCTTTGGGGCCGCGATAATTGACGTTCAGCAAAGTGGCCTGCAAATTTTGCCGCGCGCGGGCGACGATATCGTAAAGCGAGGCGTCTTGCCGCTCCAACACTTCGCGCTCCATGCGCTCCAGTTCATTCATCTGCGCCACAATCTGTGCGCGCTCTTCGTTGTAGTCGCGCGAGGCTTCGAGAATACCGTGGGCATTGCTGACGTAACGCAAATCCTGCATCGCGGCTTCGGGCTGATCGAGCAAACGCTTGCAATGGGCGCTCAACACCTTTGCTTCGTACGTGTAATCCGAAACGAGATAGCTTTGGCCGAGGGTCTGGATCTGTGCGAGTGATTGCTCGACGCTGCCGAGCTTGAGCGAAGTCCACGCTTTGCCCATCAAGGTTTGATCATAGTTCTCCGCGCCGCGCGAAACTTGGTCAAAGTATCGCAGCGCTTCTTCCAGCTCGCCGCGCTCATAATAAATGAATCCCAGTTTCAACAAAGCGTTGTTGCGAATCGTCGTGATTGCCGGCGTGGACCACGGCAGAGATTCTTTGGAGATGATTTCCTTGAACAACACCAACGCCGAGGCGCTGTTGCCGCGATTGACCTGCGCGATGCCTTGCAAATAGCGGGCTGCCAATCCGTATTTCGCTTCTGTGGAAATCAGGCCGAGCACGGAATCCGCTGCGCCAAAACGCGCGAGGCTGAGGTTATAGTAGCCGGCCAAATAGCGCGCGCGCTCCAAAATCTTCGTCTCCACCGCGCTCGCGTTCGTTTCCAACTGCTGATAGTATTTAAAAAAAGGCTCGGGGCGATTGAGCACATGCGCGATCGTGATCAGACGCAGCAACATCATATTCCGAAATTTGCTTTCGGGATAGTCGCGCAGTACGCTCTCGTGCGCGGAAAAGGCTTCGTTCAACACGCCGCGCGCGTAAATGCACTCGGCTTGATAGAAACGCACCGCGTCCCAATTGGAAAAGTATTTGCCGTATTCTTCCTGAATCTTCGCAAGCTGCTGCTCGGCGACGAGATAACGCTCGGCCGCGTAATTGAGCAATGCGTCGGCAAGATCGCGGTTGAGCATGCGGCTGCGCTCTTTCACCGTGCCGCTTTGTATCAAATTTCTTTTGAGGATGGTGTACTGCGTGCGTCGCACTTCGAACGCGGCCACGCGATCAGCGCGCCAGGTTTGCAGCGATTGCTCAATCGTAATTTTATTCTGCGGATCGAGGCTGGGATAACCAAAAAGCTTGAGCAAATTTTTGTCCAGGCTCGCGATGATTTCGCGCCGCAGGGCTTCCACGTCGAGGGCTTTATCCAAACTGGCGTGCGCCGGCTTCTCGACTTTTTCAAGCTGATTCAACAACGCGACGAATTGATCGACTTCCTTGAGATAGGCCGAAGCGGTCGCGGCCTGGCTCGCTTCATTCGTGCGCATGCCCGCGAGCACGGTTTGCAGTTTGCTCATTTGCGCTTTGGTCATGCGCACCGCGGCGGTGTCGTTCCGCACCAGCGCCGCGCGCTCAAATTTTTCGAGACGCTTGTAGATGCGCAGCAGCGAATCAATCTCGACGTTGTATTCACGCACGAGTGCGGTTTTGTAGCTGCCGGTCTTGGGCGCTTCACTGTGCAGCTTGCGGCTTTCCAATACCGTGGTCAAGCTATCCCGCAACGTGTCGAATTGCTCGACCAAATCCTCGCGCCGGTCGGTCTCGAGCGTGCGCGAGAGCGATTTGATTTCATCGAGAATGGCGAGCACGGCGTCCAGCTCCGCGGCGTAGTTATCCACGAGGCGCTGCATATCGCCATAGATCTGGCCAAAGCCCGCGTCGTCTCTAATATTTCCTTTGAGCCCGCGTTGCTTGACTTCCGTGGTGAGATTTTTGATGTCCTCATACAGCAAGCGCTCTTGCGCCGCGGTCTCCACGAGATAATCTTTGGTCTGCTGATCGAGATAGAATTTGAGCCGCTCGTCGTACTTCACGATCTTGTCTTTATCGAAAACGTTGCTCTCCTGCGCGAACGCCGGTGCAGCCGTTCCGAGCCAGAAGCCAAACGCGCAGGCAAGTCCGAGAGTCCTTGCGATAATTCCAACGCGATCTTTTTTTATTCCATGAAAACTCATGGTCGTCCTTATGGGAGAACCTTGCGAAAGTTAAAACCTTTGAAAGGGTTGGTCTGCTTGCCGATTCCGATGTTTCGAATTCCACCGCCTAGCATGCTGTTATGTACTCCCAATACTAGGCGATTACGGAAGGAATTTTTACAGTGTGCACGTTGCTGGCCGCTCGTGGCTCGCAATCAGCAACCCGCCACCGGCATCAAGCTTCTCTTTCTCGTCTAGAATACCTACCAAAAACACGAATGCCGAAACGCGCAGAAATTTTGCCCGCGCGTATCGGCATTCGTGAAGAAAATTTAATGGGGGGTTATTGCACGACCACCATTTTTTTCGTTGCTACTTGCTCGCCCATTTTGAGTCGATAAAAATAAACACCGGCCGGCACGCGCCAGCCTTGTGCATTCGCGCCGTTCCAAGTTGCTTCGTGCTTGCCCGAAGTTTGCGTTTCATGGACAAGCGTGTTCACGAGTTGGCCTTGGGTGTTGTAGATCGTCAGTTCAACGGGTTGCGCGTTGCTCTGCGTGGCGGCGATTTCGTAATGAATGATTGTCGTGTGTTGCGCAGTGGGAGTTGAAGAAGAAGAGAAGGGGTTGGGATAGTTTTGTTCTAATGTGAGGGCGCGCGGGAGCGAGGCGAAGGTCTCGTTTCCATGAACCGCAGTCGTATTCTCCCTGCCCGTGGCAAACGTCACCACGCCCTGCAAATCCGCGATGTAGATAAACCTCCCGTCGGGTGAAAGGGAAAAATCTACCGGATCATAAAGGCCATACACGCCCTCGCGCCAAGAGCGAAAAAGTTTGCGCTGCTGCAATTTGCCGGTGGCGCGGTCGCGCTCGAACATCGCCAGCGCGGACCCGCTCCAGCCCGGATCATCGAACACGGCATAGACGTCGCTGTCATTCGGCGCGATTGCCAAGTCCACGCAGTTTTCATAGCCGCTGTAACGCATGACTTCCTGCAAGCGCAACTCGCCGGATTGAGGATCGCGCGCAAACACGCCGAGCATTTCGCCGGTGTTCTGCTCGTAGTTCGCGGCGAGCAAGCCCGCGTAAACGTGGCGACCATCGCGCGAAACTTTGATCGTATAGCCGGGGAACATGCCCTCGAAACTCGTGCGCTTGAGAAACGTGAGCAAGCCCGAAGCCGGATCGCGCGCGAGAATGGCCATTTCATAACGCGGGTTGTGCAGGCTCACGTTCCGCTCGTACCCGCCCCAATAAACGTGCGTGCCTTCCGGCGAAAGCGCGAA
Organism: bacterium; assembly: GCA_037444905.1. Taxonomy (GTDB): domain Bacteria; phylum Zhuqueibacterota; class Zhuqueibacteria; order Zhuqueibacterales; family Zhuqueibacteraceae; genus JABWAN01. The sequence goes on from JBBILN010000027.1 coordinate 35,251, forward strand.
CGCCGATTTCGAGCCAAGCTGATGGTCGTCTATTTGAACGGTCTGTTGCAACGTCAATTGCCCGGTGCTCGTCTCGCGATCATAAACCAACAAATGCTCGGAGGTGTTGAAATAAAAATGCTCGCCCTCATCGGAGAACGCCATCATGCCCGGCGAGAGTGTATAAAGAATCGTGTCGCGAGTCTTTGGCAGCGGTTGCACGGTTTGCGTCATTTGCAAAACGCCGGTTTGAGAATCGCGCGCGAACACGTGAACGGCGTTGCTCGCGGCGCTTTGCACGTAGAGGTGCTGGCCCTCGGGCGAGAGCAGCATGCCGCCAATATCGGTGAGGGTATCGAACGCCGCGAAGGTGATGCGGCCCTCGCTCTGATTGCGTTTGAAGAGACTGACGCCGGCATCGCCGATCCCGCGCGCCGGTTCTCGAGCTGCGACGTACAAGTGCGCACCCTCCGGCGAAACTTCGACCGCGTGCGAAGTATAGAGGCGATCCGTGCCGCCGAGGTTGTGATTACGTCTTTGGAGAATCGCTAGTTTGCCGGTAGTCAGTTCACGCTGATAGATGGTCAACCATTGATATCTTTCATAAGTTGTAAAAACTTCTTCCCCATCTGGAGAAATAGTTATACCTGCGGGAAATGTGAATGCCGCTCCAACCGCAGAAACAAATTCAAACTGCCCACTTGTAAGATTGCGTGCCACCAAAGCTAAATCTCCATTACGGCCAACATAAACTTGGGAACTTTGGGGTGAGGGCAAAAGGGCGAGGGGAGCAGGATGCTGAAAAAGCTCTTGAAATAATGTTATTCGGCCGTTTTGCACATCTCGCTGAAATATGATTAATTTGCTTTCATCAAAACTAGTGGCACAAACCCAAGCGCCATCCGGTAAAACGGCAATGCTGCTCTTGGGCCACCAAGTAATGTTGGTCGGATAAGAGTTTTGCAATGCGATTTTGCCGGTTTCCTCATTGCGCACAAAAGTTAGAACATATCCATTTTGGTTCGGGCCATAGAGATGCTCGCCGTCCGGCGCAATCGCAAGAGAGGTTGGAACCGTCAATTGTACCAAAGAGGGATCGCCGTTTCTGAGAACTTGGACTTTCGTAATGCGCCCACTTTCGGAATCGCGCTCAAAAACAGCCAGTACGCCCAAATCCTGATACAGCCAATAGAGGTGCAAGCCATCCGGCGAAACAAGTAATTCATAATCCTCTTCAATCGCCGGAAAGCCGTACCGGCTTGCAAAAACGCTGTCATGGAAAACTTCGACCAAAGAAAGTGCGCCGGCCGTCGTGTCGCGAGCGTAGAGCAACAAAGCCTGATTCACGATACTGAGCGCATATACGTGCCGTCCATCGGGTGTGATCACAATATCGATGATGTGCTCAACGTGCTCGACGCCTTCATGATGGTTGTTGAATACTTGTGCCGTCCTCAAACCACCATTTTCCAGACGCTCAAAAACGGCCAATGTGCGCTCGCCTCCTGCATATACATTTTTGCCGTCCGGCGAGCAGTTTATGCATAGGCTAAAATCCGTATCGCTGTTGAACGCGACTAAGCGAGCATCTTGGCCATAGCCAAGCGAAAGGCCGCTCAATAGAAGTGGGGCGATTAACATATACCAACGCAGCCCGATCGATTCTGCTTTGCTGCAATTGGCGGCTTTGTTCAAAAAATATTTCGTCATGATCTGGTTATCCTCATGTGAATTGCTGCACCGGCCTCAAAGAGTGATTGATATAACCTCAAGTGGGTTATTTCGCAGAAAATTCGTTTTCATCATACGCGATTCGCTAATCCGAATATTGTTTTGCAGTTCATCCACAAACAAAAAGGAGAAAGCTCTATTCGAGCTTTCTCCTTTCACGCATTGCTGCAAACTCCGCTAGACCTTTTTGTGGATCGTCTTTCCCTCTTGCGCTAGCGCAAGAAAGTCATCTTGCGCACCTTGGAAAATTCCGGTGTCTGCATTCGGTAAAAATAAACGCCGGAAGCCATCGGCGCGCCACGTTCGTTCTTCCCATCCCAATGCTTCGCATGATAACCGGCTTTTTGCTTTTCATCCACAAGCGTGCGTACCACGCGGCCTAGCACATCAATAATCACCAGCCGCACCTCCGTGTTTCGCGGCAAATCGTATTTGATCATGGTCGCCGGGTTAAACGGATTCGGAAAATTCGCGTGCAAGGCGAAGCGCTTGGGCAGGTTTTCATCCGTAGCGGCAGAGTCCGGAGAATTCAATTGCTTTTGCAGAGGGATATATATCCTCTCGCCGATCCAAACACCGTTGCCTTTGGTCGGCACCAGCAGTTTGAGCTTGCTTTGCGGCGCATAGAAAAACGCCATGCTCACTGCGTTCGGAAACAGCAAGCCGGTATTTTGCACCTCAGCAAAAGACTGACCTTCGTTGCTGCTACGCCATAGCTTCATGAGCTTGTAATTCTCTTCGCCGTGGCGTCTTGTATTGTTCGGATCAAGCCCATTGGTGTCTTTCATGACATAGCGATAGGTAACGGCGTAGATCGAACCATCTTCTGGATCTCTTGCTATACCGCCGATGCTGACGGTAGTTTTAGTCGAGTTATTTGGAAGTGAGGTTGGCCCTCCTATGCGCCAAGTATTTGAGCTTGGATTCAAGCTGTCATTTTTTGCCCAAAGCACCAACCCTCCCGCGTAATGCTCATTGCGCAAAACGTCCACATACGGCGACACGCCGGCAAAAACGTGCGTGGGTGTAACCAAAAGCTCGTTCACCTCGATCGCGTGATTCGAGCTATAAGCTCCCGGATTGACGCCAACGTATCTTCCTTTGATTACTTCATCCACACGCGCGATGCAATTGCTGATGCTCAAGTTCGCTCGAATCGAATCGAGCTGAATGCGGAACACCCCTCCGCCCGGGCCTTCGCGCGCCAAGTAGAGCGTGTTGCGGCTGCTATCATGGGGATCGAACAGCAAGCGCGTATAATGATGTTGCCGGGTAACGCCCGGCAAAGGAATGACCGCAGTTAAAGTCGCGTCCGTGATTCTTTGAAACGCCTGGGTCACGTTGCCGTTGCCGTCCACTTTGCCGTAGTAAAGGCCACTGTTGTGTACCGTAGCAAAAATGCCGTTACGATCGACTTTGACCGGGCTGCCTTCATCAAACACAAAAGCTCGAATCTGTGCGTTCGGCAAACCATTCCACGTTCCTGTGCCTGCCTGCGGCCCTCCAGCCAGCGTGCTCCAATCATCCTCCTTGCCTCTTCCGCCTTTGAGATTGAACGCCAACTCGCCTTGGCCCTCAGGCTCCACCGGGCCAGCGGAAGCAATCACGAGATTGCGATTGCTCGGATGATACGCAATGTGAAATACGCCTTGTCGCTTGGTACCATAACCGGGATTGCTCGCGTCCCCTTTCCATAAATCGCTATCGCGCAGCCGGCGCTGCGACCAACTTTGGCCGCCATTAAAGCTGCGCAATATGCCGTTGTCATAACAGCCAATCATGATTGTGTCCGAAGCGTTTGGATGAAACACCGGCGGGCAACCTTTGAAATCCACTTCGTCCAAAGCGCCACGGCTGGCAAAATAACTGTCGCCGTCTCCGGGTGTGGTTACGAGCGTAGTAAACATTTGCTCGATTTGGCGCGTGGCGTTGAAAGCTTGCGAGCCGTTATTCCCTTTGGCGAGCATCGGGCCGTAGCGCGCACAACCATAAACCGTGGGGTTCGCTTGCGTATCGCTCGGGTTAATATCCAAACTTCCGAACGCCATCTCGGTTTTGTCCTCACGATAGCCGTTGTCGATGTTATTGGTGTTGGGAGCTTTATAAATTTTGTACCACGCTTGCGCCGGGTCGAGCGTGGCATCCGCGCGCACGCACAAGGCCGAGGGCTGGTTGTTCTTGCCCAGGAATACTTGAAAAGAACTTATGCGGCTACCCGGTTTCGCAGCCATTTGCCCCATGTTCGTATCGCTGCCCGGATCCTCCTCTTGCCAGACGGGAGTATAGTTGGGATTGAGCAAAGAGGCCATGGTCGTGTTCAAACGATACGCGCTTTTGCCGACGCCTTGCTTGATGATGCGGCTCGCGAAAATGAGCAGGTTGTCGGTCGTTTGTACGGTGCCGGCAGCGTCTCCCAAGACAATCACCGCACGCCAATCTGCAATCCCGCTGAGGTTGGAGATTCTTCGAAACGAGGTCTTGAAAACCTGGCCAGTTTGGGTATTCACTGAATCCCAGATTACATAGATGCCGAAATCCGTGGCGACGAAGATATAATCAAGCGTTTGATTAAGCGAGTTGGGCATGATGCTATAATCGATATCGAAAACTTCTTCGGTGTCGGCCACGGCAATGCCTTGCGGGATTTTAAACGCCGTCCAACTGTTGCCGCCGTCGCTCGAACGCAGAATCGTGCTCAAGCCGTGTTTGCTGTAGTCTGTTTGCGCGTTGTCAATGCGAATATCGCCAATACCCGCGGCAAGATATTGGGCATTGGGCGGGCATTGCCTAATGATGCTGATCCACGAATATTTGCCGTCCGTCTTGTGCAGATTGTTGGGATCGAGTGTGCTGCGTGTGGGCTGTTGCGCTCTTCGCCAACTTTGATTGCTTTCATTCCAAATGAAAATGCCTTCCTGGGTTCCGACGATCAATCTCTCCTGATTTTGCTGGCCGAGAAAACGATCCGTGAATGCGAGTGTGGTGGTATAAGCAGGCAGGGCGTCGTCTTCGCTCGCCGGGTTCGCATCAATCAACCTCTTCCATTGCGTGACTTCGCCAACGGCATCAATGGCCTCGGAGCGATATATTCCCGAAATATCCGTAGCGAGATAAAGCTTCTGCTGCGCGGTCTTGCCGAAGAAATCGTCGCGCGGCGCGAAGCGAATCTCCATGCAATAACCGCCGCCGCCAATTGTGGATTGCGACCATGAGAAAGGATCTTGCGCGGAAGCGATGCTCGTTAAAAAGCCAATCGCAAACAACACTGCGAAACAACGCCGGAATGAAAACATAAAGCACCTCCATCTGTGAGAATAAAAAGCTTCTCAGCCTGTTCGGCGGCGAAGGTGCAGTGCTTTAAGGAGAGCCACAAGGCTGTGGTCAAAGGGGGCAGCGCACGGTGAGTGAATTGGAGTGGGAAGATGAAAAAATGGCGAGTTGTTTATCCCAACGGCATGATAGTAAGCGGGGGGGGAGAAAATCAAGAAGGAAGTTTGTTGAAATAAAAAACCCATCGAACAAAGGATGGGCTGGGAAAAATCCTCTAGGCTTTCAAAAATTCTGCAATCTTCAACCGGTTCACCGCGCGTGCCAGTGCGAGCTGCGCTCGGTCCACATTGATTTCTTTGCGGCTTAGCGCGAGGCGGCGCTCGGCGCGTTCTTTGGATTGTTTTGCGCGCTCGGCATCGATCTCGGAAGCTTCTTCCGCAGTCTCGGCGAGTATGCGCACACCCCCGGGATATACTTCCGCGAAGCCGCCGGAGATGGCATAGTGCTTCGTTTTATCGCCGATTTCAATTTTCACATCGCCAATCTTCAGGCTAGTGAGAAAAGGCGTGTGCCCAGGCAGAACGCCGAAGTAGCCTTCTTCGCCGGGCGCGACGATGGCATTCACGCGCTCGGAAAAAGCTTTACGCGTGGGCGTGACGATTTCGAGTAGAAAGGTTTTCATGCTGGTTATGGGTCGTTGGTTGTTAGTCGTTGATTCATGGCCGTCGGGTGCTAGCGAGATTTGAACCAGCAGTCAACAACCAACAACCAACGACCAACAACTAATTCTTCATCTTCTTCGCTTGCGCCACGGCCTCTTCAATCGTGCCGACCATATAGAAGGCCTGCTCGGGCAGATCGTCGTGCTCGCCTTCAACGATGCCCTTGAAACCGCGAATGGTGTCTTCCAAGCGTACGTACTTGCCCGGTGTGCCGGTAAATTCCTGCGCGACAAAAAACGGTTGGCTCAAAAACTTTTGAATGCGGCGCGCGCGATTAACCACGACCTTGTCGTCATCCGAAAGCTCTTCCATGCCGAGAATCGCAATGATGTCTTGCAGGTCTTTGTACTTCTGCAAAATCTGCTGCACTTTGCGCGCGACGTAGTAGTGCTCTTCGCCGACCACTTGCGGCGTGAGAATGCGCGAAGTCGAATCGAGCGGATCGACCGCAGGATAAATGCCCAATTCCGAAATCTGTCGCGAGAGCACCGTGGTCGCATCGAGATGCGAGAACGTAGTTGCGGGCGCGGGATCGGTCAAATCATCTGCAGGGACATAGATCGCTTGCACGGAAGTGACCGAGCCTTTTTTCGTGGAGGTGATGCGCTCTTGCATGGCGCCCATTTCCGTGGCGAGTGTGGGTTGATAACCGACTGCAGAGGGCATACGGCCGAGCAACGCGGAAACCTCCGAGCCGGCCTGCGTGAAACGAAAGATGTTGTCGATGAAGAGCAGCACGTCTTTGCCTTCGGCATCGCGGAAGTACTCGGCAATCGTCAACGCGGAGAGGCCAACACGCGCGCGCGCGCCGGGCGGCTCGTTCATCTGCCCAAACACCATGCTGGTTTTGCTGATCACGCCCGAGTTTGTCATTTCAATCAACAAATCGTTGCCTTCGCGCGTGCGCTCGCCCACGCCGCCGAACACGGAATAACCGCCGTGCTCCGTGGCAATGTTACGGATGAGCTCTTGAATCAAAACCGTTTTGCCCACGCCGGCGCCGCCGAAGAGTCCGGTCTTGCCGCCTTTGGAATACGGCTCGAGCAGATCGATGACTTTGATGCCGGTTTCAAGCACTTCCGAGCGCGGGTCCAAATTGTCGAATGTCGGCGCGGGGCGGTGAATCGGCAGATATTGATCGGTTTGCACTGCGCCTTTTTCATCGATCGGCTCGCCGATAACATTCAGCACGCGACCGAGCGTCGCGGCGCCCACGGGCATCGCGATCGGGCGGCCGGTGTTTCTCACTTTCGTGCCGCGCACCAAGCCGTCGGTCGAATCCATCGCGATGCAGCGCACAGTATTCTCGCCGAGATGCTGTTGCACTTCGAGCACGAGACGGTCGCCGGTTTTCGAAACTTCAAGCGCGTTCAAAATTGCGGGAAGCTCGGCGCCTTCAAACGAAACGTCCACCACCGCGCCGATGACTTGGGAAACTCTGCCTTCGTTCATTCGGATATTACCTTTCGCAATCAAGAGCACAAAGATTATTGCAAAACGATTTGGGGCAAAACTATTCGAGGACTTTTTAATAAGACAAAACTATTTTTCGGCAAAGCAATTTATTTTTAAAATAGTCTTGCCGAAAATCGTTTTACTTTTTCATTTCTGCAACGCTTCCGCGCCGCCGACGATGTCGAGCAATTCTTTCGTGATCGAGGCTTGTCGCGCCTTATTGTAGTGCAGGCGTAATCGCTCCAACACTTCTTGCGCGTTTTCGGTGGCGGCATCCATCGCCGACATGCGCGCGCCCAATTCCGCGGCGTAAGATTCCAACAACGCTTGCCACACTTCGATATTCAAATAGCGCGGGCACAGGCTGTCCAGCAATCTGACCGGTGAAGGCTCGAACAAATAATCTGCGGGATACTTCTCGCTTTCCGGCGGGCGCGGCACGATGGGCAATAGCTGTTGCACCACGAGCTTTTGTTGAATGACGGATTTGAATTCGTTGTATACGAGAAAGACGCGATCCAATTCAGCCGCCACATATTTCCCGCTGATTAACTGCGCAATATCCTGAGCGTGCACAAAATCGAGATTGTTGAAGAAATTGATGTAATGCGCCAGCAGCGGATAATTGCGCTTATTGAAGAACTCATAGCCCTTGCGGCCCACACAGATCAACTGCACCTCCGCACCGCTTTCACGCAAGCTTTGCACTTCGTTGGCGGCGCGGCGAATGATATTCGTATTGAAGCTGCCGGCCAAACCGCGATCACCGCTCATCACCACGACCGCCACTTTGCGCGGCTCACGCTCGGCGAGCAACGGGTGCAGCGCATGATCGACCTTCGCGCTGACGTGGCCCATCATTTCATCCAAGCTGTGCGCATAGGCGCGCGCCTTTTGCATGCGCTCTTGCGCGCGGCGCAGCTTGGCGGCGGCGACCATCTTCATGGCCTTGGTGATTTGCTGCGTGCTTTTGACGCTCGAAATGCGGCGTCGAATGTCACGTAATGTGGCCACTTACTTTTTCCCGTCGAAAATTTTGAGAAAGTCTTCCACCGCACTTACCAGCTTCTTGCGGAGCTCATCGTCGATCTGCTTCTTCGTGCGAATGTCGCGCAACAGCTCGGGAGAATTCGATTCCAAATACGAGAGGTATTCGGCTTCGAAGCGTTTGACGTGCTCGGCTGGAACGCTATCGAGATAGCCATTGACGCCGACGAAGATCATGGCGATTTGTTTTTCAACCGGCAGGGGTTGAAATTGATTCTGCTTTAACAACTCCACCATGCGCTCGCCGCGCGTAAGCTGTTGTTGCGTGGCCTTATCCAGATCGGAGCCGAACTTTGCGAACGCGGCCAATTCACGATACTGCGCCAAATCCAAACGCAAGCGCCCCGCCACTTGCTTCATGGCCTTGATCTGCGCGCTGCCGCCGACGCGGCTCACGGAGATGCCGACGTTGATGGCCGGACGCACGCCCGCGTAGAACAAATCGGTCTCCAAAAAGATTTGGCCGTCCGTGATCGAGATTACGTTCGTGGGAATGTACGCGGAAACGTCGCCGGCTTGCGTTTCGATGATCGGCAATGCGGTGAGCGAGCCGCCGCCTTTGGTCACGCCGAATTTTTCGAGCGCGCTCATGTCGTCAGTCAGTTTCGAGGCGCGTTCCAACAAGCGCGAATGCAGATAGAAAACGTCGCCGGGATAGGCTTCACGGCCGGGCGGGCGTCGCAACAAAAGCGAAACCTGACGGTATGCCCACGCGTGTTTGGAAAGATCATCATAAACGATCAAAGCATGCTCGCCCTGATCGCGAAAATATTCGCCCATGGCCACGCCGGCATACGGCGCGATGTATTGCATCGGCGCCGGATCGCTCGCATTCGCGGCCACGACAATGGAGTAATCCATTGCGCCTGCGTCTTCGAGCGTCTTGACGACGCGTGCAACGGACGAGCCTTTCTGGCCGATGGCAACATAGATACATTTTACGTCGCCGCCTTTTTGGTTGATGATCGTGTCGATCGCCACCGCGCTTTTTCCGGTGCCGCGATCGCCAATAATCAACTCGCGCTGGCCGCGACCGATCGGAATCATGCCGTCAATGGCTTTCAGGCCGGTCTGCAAAGGCTCCTTCACGGGCTGGCGCTGCACGACGCCGAGCGCTTTGCGTTCGAGCAAACCGCGCTTTTGTGTAGTGACCGGGCCTTTGCCGTCGAGCGGATTGCCGAGCGGATCAACCACGCGTCCGAGCAGCTCCGGACCGACCGGCACGTCCATAACACGACCGGTGCGTTTCACCGTATCGCCTTCTTTGATTTCGGTTTCGCGTCCGAAGAGAATAACGCCGACGTTATCCGTTTCGAGGTTCAGGGCCATGCCCATCACGCTCTTGGGAAATTCGACAAGCTCGCCCGCTTGCACGTTTTGCAAGCCGTAAACGCGGGCGATGCCGTCACCCACTTGGATGACTTCGCCGACTTCGGAGATGTCGATTTGTTTTTCAAAACCCTCGATTTGTTTTTTCAGAATCGAGGTGATTTCGTCTGGGCGAATGTCCATGCGAACGCAGGCTCCTTCATCATGCTAACGGATTTTCATGGAATAGATTGTGGGATCGTGTACGCCGTAAAATTGAACCGCAGCCTTAATCACACGCGCAACTTTTCCCATACGGCTGTTTTGAGTTTTAAATGGTTCGAGCTTGAAAACGGTTCTCAAAAGATCAGGCAATTCGTCAACCTGGTTCAGGCTCAAGGCAAAACAAAAATAGATAATTTTCCCTGGGTACCAACGCGCGATGGCGTCTTCCAAACGTGCGTCATAAAGATGCTCGTCCAAGACGATCATGCGGCTTTCGCAAGCTCTTTATCCATTCGATCCAAAGCCTTCGATGCCAATTGAACGGCTTCTTGTATTGCAGCCACTGGGACTTTATAACTTTGGGCCACAGTAGCAATGCTACGACCGGCCGAGAGCAATCCCAAAGCATGCCGAACGTCAATGCGCGTGTATTTGAAAGTCGGACGACCGCCGCAAATTCCAGGGGCGCGCACGATGTAACGGCCGAGTGGATAATACTCATATGGTTCGCCGCCAACCGTCTCACGCACAAGTTTTTTTCGCCGAGTGTTCATCTGCTTTCTACCTGCATTGAATCAACGCCCGAAGCTAATTCCTCCGGCTCGCCACCACTTCGCGCAAGCGCTCCAACTGCCGGCGCACGGAGCCGTCGAGAATTTTGCCATCGATATCCAACACAATGCCGCCGAGAATCGCAGGATCGACACGGTTCTCGATTTCAAGAGTGCGGTTCATGGCCTTGGCAAGATCGGATTGCAGCGTTTCCAGCTCGCGCTTGTCCATCGGCATCGCGGTGATGGCGAGTGCGCGTACTTTGCGATGATGCTGATCATACAACCCGCCAAAGGCCTGTTGCACTTCACGATACAACGGCATACGGCCCTTCTCGATCAACAACAGCAAAAAGTTGAAGAAGATGCTCGAAGCGCGGTCTTGAAAAACACGTTCCACAAGCTGCCGCTTTTCGGCGCGACTTCTTTCGGGCGAACGCAAAAAATAGGAAAGCTCCGCGCTGTCTTCCAAGCGCGTCACAAAATCATAAAGCTCGCCGCGCACTTTCTCGAGGAGCTTTTTTTCGAGCGCGACGGAGAACAGGGCTTTGGCGTACCGCTGCGCGAGAATGCCTTCTTTCATAGTATGCCTTAATTCGGTTCGCCGAGGAGCGGCCGCATGTCTACGAGCGCTTGGCGAATCAAATCCTGATGGTCCTTCGCGCTGAGAGACTTGCCGATGATTTTGGTCGCAATGTTCACGGAGAGTTCGCCGGCCGTGCGTTTGATTTCTTCGAGGGCCTTCTCACGCTCCAAACTGATTTCACGTTTGGCGCGCTCCATCAACACTTCAGCTTCCTTCTGCGCTTTGTCCACCAGCTCATGGCGCACCGTCTCCGCGGTTTTGCGGCCTTTCGCGATCAAATCTTGCGACTCTTGCCGCGCAGCGGCCAGCATCTTTTCATATTCTTCCTTTGCGCGCTCGGCTTCCTTCTTCGCGTGTTCGGCGTGTTGCAGGGAATCCTTAATCGTGCGGGTGCGCTCATCCAACGCCGCAAGAATCGGCTTCCACGCCAGCTTGTACAAAACCGCCAGCAGCAAAAGGAAGATGATGACCGTCCAAATACTGAGACCGATATGAATATCTAACATAGGGACTCGATGTGATAGCGAAACGTCAAGGACGCAGCGTGACGCATGGAACCGTCACGCACCGATTATTTCAGCGCCAGCAACACGCAAATAACTTCGCCAAACAATGCCACGCCTTCAATCAAAGCTGCGGCGATAATCATGGAACCGCGCACGTCCGCCGCGGCTTCCGGCTGGCGGCCGATAGCGTCCATGGCTGCGCTCGCGATTTTACCGATGCCAAAACCGGCGCTCAACGCCACGATACCGGCGCCAAAGCCCGCGGCAAGATGCGCAAAACTGAATTCACCCATTGAGGTTTCCTCCTTAGATGAGATGTTGTGAGTTAAATTGCAGTACAGTGCGTTTATTTTGCTTCTTCAAAACGAGACCACACCACGCATGAAACTTGCCCTAATTTGTGTGTGCGGCTTTCTTTTCAAACAATCACACTCATCCTATAGCGTTGGATGAGCAACACGCTTCCCTTTTCCTCATGCTTTGTTCGGAAATCTGCCTCAGTGGGAGGGAGAATGCGCCTCTTCGTGTCCATGTTCGGAATGCGAGGAGATGCCGATGAAGACCGCCGAAAGCAGGGTAAAAATGTAGGCTTGCAGGAAAGCGACTAAGATTTCCAAAAGATTGACAAAGAGACTAAACGCGACCGAGACCGGCGCGATACTGAATCCCGCCACGGGATTCGCACCGCCCTTGCCGAACACAAAGATCAAACAGATGAGTGAAGTGATAACGACGTGGCCCGCGGTCATGTTCGCATAGAGACGAATGCACAGCGCAAAGGGCTTCGTGAACAAACCGAGAAACTCCACCGGCACCATAATGAGCCACATCGCCGGATGCACGCCGCCAGTGAGATGTTTTAAATAGCCGCCGAGGCCGTTTGCTTTGATGCCTGCGAGTTGAATCAAAATAAAAGTCATAGTGGCGAGGGCGGCCGTCACGCTTATGTTGGCTGTGGCTGTGCCTGCAAAAGGAACCAAACCGAGCAGATTGCAGGTGAGAATGAAAAAGAAGGCCGTGCAAAGATACGGCATAAAAACGCCCGCCATTCTTTCGCCGAGATTGGGAATCGCGATTTGATCACGAATGAATTCGAGCACGGCTTCCACTGCGGCGGCCCAACCCGTGGGAACTTCGCCGGGTTTGCGGCGCGCGGCAGCGCGCATGATGATCACGAGCAACACCGCCGCAACCATCATCATCACAACATGTTTCGTAATGGAGAAATCGATGCCGAAGAATTCGAGGTGGGGAAGATGAATTTCACCAATAATGGGCAGCTCCAGCTTATTGCTATCGCTGATATGGTGAATGATGACGTCGCCGATATTTTCTTCGCCGCTTTTTTCGCCATGCTGGGGCTCGTCGAAGAACCGTAAAAAAGTGGACGATACGTTGAGCAACAAGCTGTCAAGTCCTCTTCGCTGTGCGTTTCAATAGTCGTTGCAAAAATACCGTTTCAATCACTTGCAGGATGAAATATGAACCCAACAAACCGACCACGAAAGAAGTGCCCTCGAGCGCCGTAAACTTCCAAACCCACATAACGGCTACCCCTGCAGCGATCAGACGCAATAGCAGGCCGCCGAAAAGCACCCCTTGAAAAGTTTTATGCGATTTGTTTGCAGCCCAGGATAAAGAGAGGAAACTGATTCCAGCCAATAACACGCTTACCAGCACGCCATACAAAACTCCTGAGAGCACCAAGTTTTTCAACGAATCAACTCCACCTCAAGCCAGCCAGGAAGCGCGAGCTATTTTTCTTTTTTGCGCTGTGACTCGGACCGTGTAAGCCGCATAACGGTGCGATAGAGACTGATAAAACCCGCCGTACCGCCTAACATGACTCCGCAAATCAAAAGGAGCGGATGCGTACCCAGCTTGCCATCGAGCCAGTATCCGCCCCAGCCGCCGACTGCCGCTGCCAGCGCAAAACGCAAACCCAAATCCATATATGGCGCGGCATTGCGCAGCGTGGAGGCATAATCTTTTGTGCCATCTTTGCTCATAACGAGCATCAACGATTAGCGACGGCTTCCCTTTGCACGGGGCGCTCGGACAAAGCCTGCCGTCCATCAGCGGTTTCCGGCAGAGCCAGAATCTTGCCGCCCTCGCTCATCGAACAAGTGCCATCGAAGACGGCGCCGTCATCAATCACCAGCTTCGAGGTTTTTAATTCGCCTTGAAAAACGGAGCGCGCCTCCAGCACCACCTTGCCGCTGGCAAATATTTTTCCTCTCACGCGCCCGCCAATAATGATATTCTTGACGCGCAACTCGCCTTCAATTTCCCCTTCCTTGCCGACGACGATCGAATCACTGGCCATCACCTGGCCTTTAACCCGACCGTCAACGCGCATGCTATTTTGGACCTTGACATTGCCCTCTATGACCGAGCCTTTGCCGATAATCGTATTAAGATCGCCGCTTCTGTCAAAGTCTTCCATTTCTTTTTTGCCCAGCATCTTTACCTCAACACCGTATTGTCGTTAGAATTACCACGCTGCGTTTCCGGCGCGTTGTCGCGCAAGGTCAACAGGAATTGTAAAGGATCGACCGCCTTGCCCTCATGCCAGATTTCAAAATGCAGATGCGGCCCCGAACTGCGACCCGAGCTGCCCACCAAAGCAATCGTTTCTCCGCGTTTGACCTGCTCGCGCTCACGCACCAAGATCCGATCGTTGTGTCCGTACGTTGAAAAAAGATCATCGCCATGATGCAGAATCACCAAATTACCCAATTCTTGATGCCATCCGGCGTATACCACATAGCCTTCGCCCGCGGCCAGCACAGGTGAGCCGTGCTTGGCTGCTATATCAATACCCTCATGCGAATTCGAAGCGACCAAAGCGTCTTGCGCAAACTCACGCGAGAGATAACCTTCGACCGGCAAGAGCGACGGCCACATGGGCGAGACTTTTGCTTCCTCTTTCTTCCGCGCGCGGAGAAAATTGCCTTTGACTACGGGCAGCGCGACTGTTTCATTTGCGGGAGCAGAACCGGAGTTGGAAACAATCGGTTCTTCTTGCGCCGCTGCCGATTCCGTAGCAGCAGCCGCGAGACCGGCGCCGCTGCGATTTCCGTTGCGGCTCTCGACCCCCAAGAGATTCATGATCTTATTCTGATCTTTATCCATATCCTCGAGTTGGGCTGCAAGACGATACACGCGCTTGTTGTCTTCCAGCAGGCGGGTGTTGGAACGCTCCAACTCGACGTTTTCACGATACGTATTGTAGAGTTTCACATAACCGATTGCGCCCCCAATGAGATGCAAAATGATTACGGCTCCAATGACAAGCAGCACACGCGCGATCGACCAATTTAGTCGAAAACTGTACGGCTCGGCATTATCATCGGGGATGAGCAAAACGGAGATTCGGCGTTGCCGTTTCTTTGCCATAAACTTAAATCTCCTAACCTCGCGCTCGCGGTCGAACCAATTCCACTTCTTCAAAAAATCGAGCACACTGCCACTCTCTCACAGGTTAGGTTCACTTTTGTCGCAAGTTCAAAGCGCTTGCCTCTCGAAAATTTTGCTCCCAGCCCCTACAAAGAAGGCCGAATTATAGAGATTCGAAGCCAAAAAGTCAACAGCTTTCTCGGCTCACGAAATCACAAAAGCGCGACAAGAGAAGTATTATTTCTGTGCGGTTTGCGCGGCATCGGGGTGCGAATTGTTCACGCAGGCTTGCAAGTTTCGCAAAAAAGATTCTTTAACTTTTCAGCCTTTCCCAATAGTCTGAATTGAAACCGTAGGTATTCGTCTGCCTGAGCTGTTCCGCTCGCTGGCGAATTTTTGCATCAGGTGAATGGAGAGCATCGCGCAAAATTTCAGGATGTTCTTCCAACATTCGCTTCATGCTTTCGCGCGGCGCGCGGTGATAGGCAATCAGCATTTGTGTGGTCGGCTCATCGAGATAACCGGTTTGCTTTAGCCGCTCAAAAAAAGGCGGACCAAGCTGAATTAAATGAAACGCTGCAATGCCTTGCTGCCGGAGCACCTCACTTCCACCTTGCCCGCGGTCTACAATATTGATGGCCCAGCATAATCTCCCCTTGCGCTTCTGCACGGCCGGCAGCCAAGCACGAATATAACTAGAAGCCTCCGTCACCAAATCAGCGACGTGCAAAACTTTGGCGCCGGCGAGATCTGAGACTTCCTGCCATTGAGAGCGCGAAAACGAAAATGCTGCTTGGTCTTTGAAAAAAGACAGCGCCGGCTTTTGCAATCGTTGCGCAATCATCAAAGAGAAGAACCAATCGCGCCGCTCGCCGCCCGATACATAGTCAATTTTTTCGCCGCCGATTTGCGCTTGTGCCACCTCCACCGCACCATCAACGACGGCGCGATACCCGGCATCTTCCGCATAGTTTTGTTCCACCCGTTCCTGCAAGGCGCGCAACAGTCCGCGACGATCACTCTGATGTTGATCGATAAAGTCCAGCAACTCCTCGGCCTTTTGGCGATTGCCATACAGAAAATGGCCGTTGAGATAAAAAGGCCCAATGGTTCCGGAAGTGTACCAAAATGGTTGGCGCAATGGCGCGATTTCCAGAGCTTGGGTGGAGAGCAGGAGTGGAAAAATATCGTGGGGCATCAGAGGGTGTCCGAAAATATCAGAAGCTCAGCACGCTAATTAAGTTAAAATTGCTCGAGCTCAAAAACTTTCCGAGATTCGTGCGCAGTTCCGTCGTCGTCGAATCGATGTTGGACAAAGTCGAGCGCAACCGTACGGCGATCTCGTCATCGTAAATAAGCTGGCCCAGGTTTCCTTCGCGATTGTTAATGCGTTGGGAAATGTCTTCCAGAGTTGCGGTAAAATTATCGAGGCGTTGCATGGCACGGTTGAATGAGAGCAACGTGCTGTCCAGCTCGGAACGCCGTTGTTCGACGACTTCGCGCAATTGCCCGGAAGCATAATCAACGTTGCTAAGCGTGCGGCGCACGAGAAGATCGTTGCTCGACACCAACTCGCGCAACGCGGAAGTCGTGGCTTCCAAATCGGCGAGGCTGTGCACTATGGGGCGCCGCACCGTGGCTTCATCCAACATGCGGTGCACCAGCGTCAAAGTCGTGTCCACGCGTTTGGAGAGATGAATCACTTGCACGGCCAATTCGCTGACGCCCACGAGCGCTTCGGACATGCCTCCGCTCGAAGTGCCGGGCAAGGGTGCTGTCAAATTCTCGGGAAGAATTCTTTCGCCGTTGCCGCCGGGCATAATTTCGATTTTTTTCCCGCCCATCATTTCAATCGGCGCGATCGTGGCGCGATAGTCGGTGTACAATTCCACGTCACGGCTTAATGCCACTTCGATGATCGCGCGATTTTTTTGCAGTGCAATGCTCGCGACGCTGCCTTTGCGCACGCCATTGACAGAAACCATCTCATTCGTGCGCAAGCCGCCTGTATTCGGAAATGAAAATTTGACGTGATATTGATCGGAGGCGAGATTGTAATTCTTTCCCCAAATAATGCCTAAAACTAGAATCAAAATCGCGGCAATGACGGTAATGCCGACCTGCAATTCAGTAGTACGGCGTTCTAGCGACATTTTTCTCCATCCGGATACTTTTGAAGGTTTATGCAACCATCAAATAGCGTGTCATGCAGAAGGAATTTTGGGGAGGCGCATCATTTCGACGTTGCGCTCAGCACTCAAAAAGGCTCATGCCGAATGACGGCACGAGAATGTTACTCGAAATCTCTTTGTAAATACCGCTCCAGTTCGAGATGATCTTCCGTCTTCTCCTGAATCTTGCGCACGAGGCGTTCGTTGAATTCACGCGCGGGGTGCGTGCCGGCAATTTTCAACAATTGATTCAATGCAATGACCTCGGCGATAACCGTAATATTCTTGCCGGGAAAGATCGGCAGCCGCACGTAGGGAATATCGACTTCGAGGATTTTAGTCGGCTGCTCCACCAAGCCCACGCGCTCGTAATCCACTTTGTTGTCCCATTCCTCCAAGTGCACTTCCACTTCGATGCGTTTTTGCGCGCGCACGGCGCGAATGCCGAACATGCTGCGCACGTCGATGATGCCAAGGCCGCGAATCTCCATGTGATGCTGCAACAACTCGGTGCCTTGCCCCAACAAAATGCCCGCGGTTTTGCGGCTGATGACGACGACATCGTCCGCCACAAGACGATGGCCGCGTTCGACGAGATCGAGTGCAATCTCGCTTTTGCCGATGCCGCTGCGGCCCGTCAACAGCACACCAATGCCGTACACGTCCACGAGCGAGCCGTGCACTGTAATCTTCGGCGCAAACTTTTCATCGAGAAACTCGCTGAGAATGTGCGTGACCGCGGACGTGGTTTTTGAGCTGCGGAAAATGGAAATACCGCGCTTGTTTGCCAACTCCACCAACTCCTGCGGGACTTGATTGTTGTTGGTCACGATCAGGCACGGCATGTCAAAGTTCAGCACGGGGCGCAGGGCTTTCTGCCGCTCTTCCGGCGTCATCTCTTCGAGAAAGTGCAGCTCTGTGTTGCCAAGAAGTTGTACGCGGTCGTATGTGAAAACCTTTATGAAGCCCGAAAGCGCCAGCCCCGGGCGATGCAATTCGCCTTCTTTGATCACTTTGCGAAAGCTGTATGTGCCGTTGACAATTTCCAAAGCCAGAGAGCGCTGCATCGCGTTATACAGCGCCCCGACGGTGAGGTTTTCCATAATCAACTTCCTTGCTTGAATGACACGCAGTATGTGCTCGCTGCAAACCCGTCCTTGCCATCACCAAAAAAGAAAGCTGCCCTGAAGCCGGGCAGCTTTCATGGAGGCCGCAAGGATTATATAGCTTGTGCCAATTGGCCTTCTTCCGCGAAAGCCAAACCGGCCTTGATATTACCTTTCTTGTGACGTTTCTCTTTGTACTTCTTCAGTTGACGTTCCAGCTTGTCCACCGCCAGCGTGATCGATTTTTGCATCGTCTCGCTCGTTTCTTTGGCGGTCAAACGTTGACCATACACCTTGAGATTGACTTCCGCAACCTGCGTTTGCTTTTCCCACGCTAGAATGACTTCACCTTCAATAATGCCGTCGTAATACTTCTTAAGTCGCGCCACCTCGGTTTCCGTGTACGCCTTGATGTCGTCCGTCGCTTTGAAGTGCCGGGCCGTGATGTGGAGTTTCATTTCGACCTTCTCCTTGCATTAAGAGGTTCAAGGTGCATTGTTAGCCTCCAGGCTAAGATGGATTATGTCCTGCCATCTGGATTAAAAATGCAGGCAAGTTCGCTTGAGCTTCCTCCTTCCTGTCAACTCTTACGACTGCTGCTCGTACTCGGTTGCCTCGCGTTTTCGGCGCGAGGATGGGCTAAATTGTAAATGGCCTTCAAACGTTGGGGCGTAACGTGGGTGTAGATTTGTGTCGTGCTCAAACTGGTATGGCCAAGCATTTCCTTGACCGCCATGAGATCGGCGCCGGCATCCAACAAATGCGTGGCGAAGCTGTGCCGTAAAACGTGCGGATGAGCCTTCTCCGCATCCGCAACCTGGCCAAGATAATGCCGCACCATACTGTAAATTTCACCTGCAGAAACCCGCCGGCCGTTCGGCGCAAGGAACAATGCGGGCTCGCCGGCTTCTCTAATCAACTCACGCCGAACCAGGCACCATTGTTCCAATGCCTGTTTCGCGGCGCGGCCAAGCGGAACTACGCGCTCGCGCGAACGCTTGCCGAGCACACGCACTTGGCTGTTGGAAAAATCGATCGCCTCGAGGTTGAGATCAACCAGTTCCTGCCGGCGCAAACCCGAACTGTAGAACATCTCTAAAATCGCGCGATCGCGCATGCCGATCGGCGTGCTGAGATCCGGCAATTGCAACGCCTTTTCGATTTTGTCCGGCGTGAGGAAGCGCGGCAGCTTGCGCGCGTTCTTCAGCGAGACAAGATTCGCCGTCGGATTGGAAGCGAGCGCGCCTTCGCGCACGAGGTATTTAAAGAATACCCGCAAACCGGCGAGCTTGCGATTGATGGTTGCGGGCGCCATGCCGTTTTGCGCCAGTGTACTAATGTAACTGCGAATCAACGCGCGTGTGACCACGGGTGCGTTCGCCTGCCTTTGCCAAAACTCCCCGAAAAGCCGCAACTCGATTTGTCGCGACGTCACGGTAAGCGGCGCGGCGCGGCGCTCGGCTTTGAGATACAACAAAAAACTCTCGCACCACGCCGCGAAGTTTTCAATTGAGAGCGGCTGATTCATTGAAATCTTCCACCGAGCCTTCCAACTCGTGCTTGCACTTGGGGCAGCGCACGTGCGCGCCTTTGGCTTGCGTGTAGCGCTCTTCGGTATAAGGCGAGCCGCATTGCGGGCACGGAGTCTTCACCGGCTTGTTCCAGCTCACGAAATCGCACTCGGGATATCTATTACAGCCGTAAAACGTGCGGCCGCGTTTCGATCTTCTTTCCACCACTTGGCCGATGCAGCCTTCTTTCAAACACGGCACGCCGATCGGGAACGGCTTTGCGTTCTTGCAATCGGGATAGCCGCTGCACGCGATGAAGCGGCCGTAACGCCCGACCTTCACCACCATGTCTTTGCCGCAGTTCTCGCACTTCTCGCCGGTCGCGACTTCCTGCACCTCGAGCGGTTTCGTGTGCTTGCAATCGGGATAGCCGCTGCACGCCATGAACTTGCCATTGCGGCCCCAGCGAATGATGAGCTGCTTGCCGCACTTCGGACAAATCTCCTCGGTCGTTTCCTGCAACGTCTCTTTGATCGAGTCTTTGTTCTCCTCGGCGGCGGTGACGACTTGATTGAAAGGCTCGTAAAACTCATGAACGACTTGCAGGAATTTTTTCTTGCCGGTCTCGATCTTGTCCAACTCGTCTTCCATGAACGCCGTGAACTGCACGTTGAAAATTTGCGGGAACTGCTGCACCAAAATTTTATTCACGGTTTTGCCAAGATCGGTCGGCGCAAGCTGCCGGCCTTGCTTCTCGACGTATTTGCGCGCGGTGAGCGTGCTGATGATCATCGCATACGTGCTCGGGCGGCCGATGCCAAGCGCATCGAGTTCCTTCACCAAGCTGCTCTCACTAAAGCGCGCGGGCGGTTTGGTGAAATGTTGCGCGGGATGAATATCCAAGAGCGTGAGCACTTCGCCGATTTCCAAAGCAGTGGGCATTGTGGAGTTGCTGCCATTGGCTTCCTCATCTTCATCTTTGAAATCATCGAACGCCTGCAAGAAGCCGCGAAAGAGCGTGACCGTGCCGGTGACGCGCAGTAAAAACTTTCCGGCTTCGATGTCGATGGAAGTTTGCTCTTGTACGGCCGCCTCCATTTGGCTCGCCACGAAGCGTTGCCAAATCAATTCATACAAGCGGAATTGCTCGGCGGTCAAATAACGCTTGATAGATTTGGGCGAATACTTCATCGAAGTGGGACGAATGGCCTCGTGCGCATCTTGCGCGCCGGATTTGACTTTATAGCGCCGCGGTGCTTTCGGCAAATATTCCATGCCGTAGTCTTTGGCGATCAATTCACGCACTGCGGTGAGCGCCTCTTCGGCGACGCGCACAGAGTCGGTACGCATGTAGGTGATCAATCCCACGCTGCCGGCGTCGCCAAGCTCCACGCCTTCATAAAGCTGCTGTGCGATCATCATGATGCGCTTCGCGGTGTAGCCCAAACGTTTCGCTGCCTCTTGTTGCATCGTGCTCGTGGTGAAGGGTGGCGCGGGCTGGCGATTGACTTTCTTCTTCTTTATATCTGCAACTTTGAAGGTTTGCTGACGCAACTCGTTCGCGATTGCCTGGCTCTCGCTTTCAGTGTGAATCTCGGGCTTGTCTTCGCCGATCTTCACCAAGCTTGCGAGAAACGGTGCGGTCTTCTTGCCTTTCAGCTCCGCGTCGATGCTCCAATACTCTTCGGGAATGAACGCGTCAATCGCAGCCTCGCGCTCGCAAATCAAACGCAACGCGACGGACTGCACGCGGCCCGCGCTGAGGCCGCGATAAATCGTGCGCCACAAGATCGGGCTGACTTGATAGCCCACGAGCCGATCGACCACGCGCCGGGCTTTTTGCGCGTCAACGAGATTCACGTTGATCTTTTGCGGATGGTGCAACGCCTGCTTCACCGCGTTCTCGGTAATCTCGTTGAACATCACACGCGTGATGTTCTCGTTGTGATTGCCGATTTCTTCCGCGAGGTGATTGGCAATGGCTTCGCCTTCGCGGTCCGGGTCGGTGGCGATATAAACTTTATCGACGCTGCTCGCGGTTTTGCGCAGCTCGGTGAGAATTTTTCCTTTGCCGCGAATGGTGATGTACTCCGGCTCGAACCCGTCGTCCAACGAAACGCCGAGCCGTTGTTTGGGGAGATCTTTGACGTGCCCCACGGAAGATTTGACCGTAAAATCCTTCCCCAAAAATTTGCCGATGGTTTTGGTTTTTGCAACGGATTCAACAATGACTAATGCTTTGGCCATGATTTCAAATACCGAGGGTTCTTTCTTTTCTTCAATTTCAAAGTAGCCTTGCCCCCTTGTGGGGCATTGTCGCAACCACGAATTGATTGATTGCAACAGCCGCCCACAAAGGGGCGGGGACTACAAAATTAGGACAACGGAGAACTAGCGCACCAACATCATCTTCGCCACTTTGCGTTCATCTCCAAAACGAACTTCGGAAAAATAGGTTCCACTTGCAACAGTTTTGCCGAGATGATCGCGGCCATCCCAAACGACGCCGTGCTCGCCCGCAGCGCGAAAACCGTGACTCAGTTCTTTGACCATTCTGCCGCTCACGTCGTACACGCGCACCGTTACCATCCCCTCGCTCGGAACGTAGAAACGAACCTGTGTGGAGGGATTGAATGGGTTCGGGTGGACGGTTAGATCAAAATGAACCAGCGAGGCGTTCACTTCTGCCCGCGCTAAAAATTTCGCCAAGTTCTTCTCGCTCACCTCATAAACGTGTCCGAGGCTGGCGACAAGAGACGATTTATTCGTGACGCCAGAGATTTGCATCTGCAAGCTGCTTTGTTTGTTTGACATTCCCGCCACGTTTACAGAAGCAATCTGTTTGGTTTCCTGCAAATTCTCAGTGGTGATTTTGAACAGCGGTACTGTGGTCGTATTGCCGCTTTGCTCAATCAGAGCGAGAGCGACGTCGATGTCGGTAGAAAAATTTTTGATTGCCGATAAACCCTTTCCGCTGACCGTGTATTGCACGGATAAACTCTCGGCATCTGCGGGTAGATTGACCAATTCCGAAGCCAGATTAGCGAAAGCATTGCCAACGGTAAGCGCCGAGGAGTCTTCCCTCGCCTGCGCAAATGGAATCAGCCACTCTTCTCCCTTCACGGTTTTAATCGACATGTTATCCAATCGAATCTCAAGCCATGCTGCTTGCGCAGTGTCGAGAATGGCAACTGAACGATGGTAGGTCGTTTGAAGAGAATCCGCTGCGGCTTTGCTCAATGTTTCGGCGCTTATTTTGACTTCATAAGGCGCGGTGCTGCCTTGAGACCAAACGTATTTTGCCTGCGTGTTGCCGATTGAAGCGGAAGGATTGCGTCCGGCGGCAACATAAACCGGATTGCCCCAGTACGCTCCGTCGTAATGAATTTTGTAAATGCTGCTTTGTGAAATCATCTGAAAGAGCAGTTCCGCAGAATCGTTTTGCAGGCCGGTGATGCTGGGGAGTTGCTGTTCTTGATAATATGTGAGCGAATAAACACTCGGCCACGTGAACCAATCCGTGGCTTTGCGATGAATGACGACACGATAATTTGAAGAGGTATTGCGAGCTTCCCACGCCACGTGCAAACGTTTGTTGCCGGAAGTGCCGCTGTGCGCAATGGAAGGGTTCTTGTGGTCGGTATAGGTACCGGGCACGATTTGAGAAAGATTTCTCGTGCTGCCCCAGCCGGAAGAATCCGTTCCGTTGCGATAATACGTGTAGTAAATCGTGTTCGGGGCTCTTGCATAGGCCAAGCACGAACGGGAATTGCTGCCCCAATAAGTCGTTGACATCGCCAAGCTCGGAGTATTGTCGCTGCTGTTGGTTGAAGGAACGAAGCCACTGCTCCAATTGACGCCGTCATTTGTAGAAATGCGCGAACTTAAATTCGTGCTGGTGCGATAAATGACAGTGAGGTTATCCGTTGCTGAACTGATAATCACGGGGAGCGGGGAAGAGCTACCAACATTGGAAGCTATTTCTGTAGGAGGCGCCGACCATGTTGTTCCGCCATTGGTGCTCTTGCTAAAAAATATATCGTGCGAGCTGCCGTCGTAGCGTTGCCACACGACATAAAGTTTTCCAGAGCGTTCGGCGATACTGGGAAATTTGTTATTGCCTGAGCCGGAACTGAGCCGCCTAAATTCACTCAACGCTGTGCCGCTGCTGATCCATTTCTCATAGCAGATTTCGCCGTCGCTCTCGAACACAAGATGATAATTGCCTGCGGAGTCACGCACGAGCTTGCGGCTGTTGTTGAAGGCGGTGGCGTCTGCGCTGCTGGTCACATAAATTTTGCCGCTGCCGCTCGTGACAATTGTGCCGCTGCCGGAGATAGTAACATTGGAAGCGATGGAGAGGGTTCCTTGTACCGTTACAACCACTCCGGGGTTTAGCGTTACATTGGCTCCGGATGAAATCGTTAAAGTAACGCTGGGCACGACAGTAACATTTCCTGTGATAACTTCATTGGCATCCCACCAAGAATTTGCGGTGATATTACCTGAGCTAAAGTTTGCTATCAGGTCAAATCTCATATCTGTGCCGGTGTCGTAAGCAATATTGGTGACGGCAAGATTGGTGCGTGTATGCGCGAAAGCATATCGATACCCCGTCTCTGTATTGGGGTTCGTCCATAATGTAAATTGAGGCTTATTTGTTGGATTGAAAAAGTCAGCGGCAAATCCCTCTTTCTCGCCGCTTTGGATGCCATCATCCAGCCAATCTTGACCATGAGCCCCTAGTGGAACTGCGATTTCAACGTCTTTTCCAGTAGTCTGATTGTAAGAATAATTCTGCATGTGCCAAATTATCAAGCCGGTGCCACTCAGCACATCGTCAGATCCAGTACCTTGTCGATTCTCGATAATGAAATGCTCAGACGAGGCTCCTGGAAATGCGATTCTCGCGGCGTTAAAACCCGAAGCAGGCAAAATACGAGTGTCTTTGATTATTACACCAATTTGGTTGCCGTGTATATCCGGGTCTATTTCTCTGATCCATGAATTTTGTATCCAGCCCAGATATATTTGAAGATACGCGGGCATAGATTGAGTACCGGACTGATAGTTATTGTACATGATATTATAGATACCGGTGACATTCGTTAGTTGATCATAGATGCGATTGCCCGTTGTTCCATCTGGAGACAACATATGCCCATATTCATGAGATAAATTCCACAAATGAATGTTTTCTTCGTCGGCACCAAACCCTCCCCATTCCAACATTGCGCCACAGCCTAAATAATGAGTGGAGGTATGGGGAAGTGCAGCCCATCCGGTACCGAAAGTTATTGGATTCCCACCATAAAACATAAAAACAATATCAACTCCATTAAAAACGTTATTGTTTTCATTCCATGCCTTATCGAGAATCTCTGTGTTCAAGGCGGGCAGATTGCTTTGGTAGGAACTCACTGAGTTATTTGCCATAAAGGCTTTGCCTTGATTGGGGCTGGGTCTTTGTATGACTTGAACATTGAGATGATGAGCATTGTAAGACATCTCATCGTAATAATCGGACAGATTCTGCGCGATAGTTACGGCAAAGCTCGGGACGTTCTCAGTACCAGAAAATCCCCCACTCGGAAAGGCGGTATATATGATCAAGCCGTTCACACTCGGTCTAGAGGGAAGGATCAAAGAAGTGCTCCCAGTGCCTCCACATACCGGCGTTTGACTATATAATAAGCAGCCGTGGACGCTCCACAGACTCGCGACGATAACTAAGATTCTGTTCCTGGAAATCATGTTATCCTCCTAAAGATAGCGTGTTTTGGTAAGTTCGTTTTTGCCGCTATGGACGAAAAGCAAGCTTCAATTTGGTCCATGAGAGGTCATCGGTTTCTACACTAGTTTTTATCGGATAATCTTTTCCATTAATATGAGCTGATTGAAGGAACAGATTTGAATTTTCACCCTGAAAACGAATGCGGCCTATGTCGGGGGCAAATTCATCGATAAAAACATGAGGGGGAAAAATTGATTGGAAAAAAAGAACATTCGAAAATATCCCCGCAGGCACACTACTAGAGTCAACCTTCAAAAGAGTAACCTCTACAGGTGTCGCTTCTCCGGGAATTTGATACTGCCAAGTCTCGCTTACAGCCGCAGCAAACTTAAAGATCGTGATTTCTGAAGAATCAGGGGTAACAAGCATTTTTAGTTGCTGAAGAGAATCTATTCGAACATAACTTTTTTCACCCCAAACAGGGAAAATGAAGTTGTCCATGCCATAATAAAGATTACCCCCAATCACAATAGAGTCGATCACGGAAGCTTGAATCGGCGTTGTCATGAAATTTTGTTCTTTATAAATCCAGCGATTCCCGACTCGCAAGGGAAAATAGTCGAGGCTGTCATTTATTGCTAGTTGCTTTACTTCAGAACTTAGCGCTTTAGAGAAGCCTGTTTTCGTATCGTTCATAGAAGTTATAAGCCAACCTAAAGAATCGTAGTTTGCAAATTCTATTTCGATTCGTCCATTTGCTTCTAAGGATTTATTCGTCGGCAATTCAATAATCACTTTATACATATAGGTTCGAATTGTGTCCGCCGCATAGGCCGAAACATTCAAATCTTCATTCAGTTCTATAACAATACTTTTAGCCGTCGCAAACATATTGCTGTGGATTCGGCTTTCTTCTTGCAAGTCCCATGAATAACTAGCGCCGTTCGTAAACATAGAATTCGGGTCGAAGCAACTTAAATAAAGATTCAATTTTTTTTCGTTGTACCCACCTTGTAGGCTTTTAATTATACTTGCCGGAGAGGAGTGAGTAATTTTAGAATGGTCAAGGGGGGTTGAATGATTGCATCGCGAAAACAGAATAAAAATGGCTGCTGTTGGCAGAATTCTTCTAAACAGCAAAGCGGCGGAAACGAGAAGAAATCTCTTCATAAAACCTCTGACGATCAAATCTGCTGCGGGAAAAATTCCGACCGGCGCGAGATGGAACCGGAGCATGTTTCCGCCCGTTTCCGTTTGGCCGAATGAAGATGAAAGGGTTGGAACAGGCCACCGGAACGGGCGCCATCGACGAAACGTTCTTGAGCCTGTTAATGAATGGTTTTGTTTTCTTCGTGAAAGAAAAACGCGCCTTCGCTAGCGCCTTCCGGGCTGAACAACACCGCGGCCACCAGCGCTTTGATCTCCGCTTCGTTTATGCGGCTGAGGCCGGCCATCATGGCGCGCTCGATGACGAATTCGATTTGCATGTCGTTGAGCAGGCGTAGTTGCTTCAATTGCAGCAGATACCCGTATGCTTCACGCGCAATGATGATGCGCTCGGCTTCATGCAACACGCGAAATGCCGCCGCCTGCGAGGCGCCGGTATTGCGCTGCAACTCTTCGGTCTCGCCGTTGTAGCGCTCGAACAACCATGAAAACGCAAAACTGATTTCGTGTTGTGAGTAGCCGCGTTGCAGTAGATCGCGTGAAATCACTTCTAATTTGTCTGACTGAGAATTCATGCCGTTCATTTCAGTCATGATATACACCAGAATTTCCACGACACGCTCATTCATGTGCAGTGTCTCCACAAAATTTCTGCTCAACTAATTGGCGGCAATGTAGGAAAAAAAATCCGAAATGCAAGAGGTTTTACCGGTATGAGAAAATGTTAACAGCACGATACGGCCGAGCAGTGTTTGCAACCGTCTCCGCGGTTGACAATCGAAGGAAAAGTGTGTATGTTCATTGCCGCTGTTCATTCCGCACATGTTCAGTCTTGGTTCAAATTTCAAATTTCAGGAGAACTGCAAACATGAAACGCAATTTCGGTCGAGGTGTGTTCGCCTTGTTCGCGGCCGGCGTGTGGATCACGAATGCGTGCGCGCAGCACGAGCACAACGCGCAAGCGCAGTCCATGCCCAAAACGGAGTTGATGTCCATTCACAAAGCCGTGGCGGTTTTAACGCCGACGCAAGGCAACACGGCAAGCGGAGTGGTGACCTTTACAAAAGTGGAGGGCGGCGTGCGCGTGGTTGTCAATCTCACGAACGTGCCGCCGGGCGATCACGGTTTTCACATTCATGAGTTCGGCGATTGCAGCGCCGCGGACGGCACTTCCGCGGGCGGCCATTTCAATCCCACGAAGATGGACCATGCCGGGCCAATGGCGGAAAAGCGGCACATTGGTGATCTCGGCAACGTCACCGCGAATGCAGAAGGCAAAGCGCAGCTCGATTACGTCGATCAGCATCTTGCTTTCGCTGGGCCCAATTCCATCCTCGGCCGCGGACTAATTCTGCACGCGCAACCCGATGATCTGAAAACGCAACCGACGGGCGCAGCCGGGGCGCGTATTGCGTGTGGCGTTATCGGCATAGCCAAAGAATAATGCTTCGCAGTTTCAGTCCGAGGGATTTACGGCGGAGGGTGTGCGCACAGCACTAGTTTCCGCCGTTTTTGTTTTGGGGGATTCAATCCGGCGTTGGCTGGATTGTACTAGCGGGGTATACGTTAGATGGCATGGTGGCGCTTGAAGTCGCCAACTCGTGCAACATGAATGTTGCGGTACAATTTGCTCATCGCGAGGCGAGGTCGTAGTTATTCACGAGCCAGCGTCCGTTCTCGCGGACGAGATTGAGAACCAGCTCGCTTTTCATCGTGGCAGCATCTTGCCGGGCTTCGGCGCGGATTTCATAAATGAAGAGCACCTTCTCCGCGCCTTCATCCTTAAGCGGATCGCGATTTTGAAGGGTATAATCCATGAACGGTTTGAGTTGATGAAACTCGCGTTCGCCGCCTTCGAATGCGCGCGCCGAGCCTTTGAGCAACGCGATCTCCTTGCGCAACTTTTCCGCAGCAAGCCCATTGGCGATTTCCAGCGCATGCGCTTGGTTCATTTCCACGAAGTAACGATGGCAAAAAGCTTCGGCCACTTCCTGCGCCTCATCGCCGGCGCTGCACGCACTCATCGTTAGGCAGGCAGCGGCGAGGATTCCTCTGCAAAAATTTGAAGATTCAAATCGCGCACGCATGAAACTCTCCTGTTAATCGCGCGCAAAATATCTCCGTCTCCTGCGAAAGTCAAGCGAAAATCCATATTGACAATCGAAGAGTGAAGCCTTATATTCGCCGCAACTTTTTCAAGCCAACCAACACAAGCGAGCGTGTCTTATGAAAAAAGTTTTTGTGGGAATCGTCGCCGTTTTCGGCGTTCTTTTAGGATCTGCGTATTTTTTATTTTCCGATAGCGCGGCTGTAAGCAGCGCCCAAATTGCGGTTTCCGGCATGAGTTGTCCGGCATGCGCCGATAAGATTCAAACCATGCTGGAAAAATTGGAAGGTGTGTCTACCGCGAAAGTCAGCGTCACAGAGGGGCGGGCGCACGTTGAATATGATCCCACGCTCATTACGGTTGCGGCCATGGAAAGCGAAATCTCCAAACTCGGTTTCGGCACGGCAAATTTCAAAGCCAAGTCTTGCGCGCCGGAAGAAAAGCAATGCGAGACGGAGAAACCCTCCGGAGTTGGAACCGATTGTTGCGCCCCTCCCGCAAAACGCTCCGACACGTAACGGCGCGTGAACTACAAATGGTGAGGCCCCACCTCTCTTCATGGAAGATATGCCACGTGAAGACGGGTGGGGCTTTTTGTTCGCACCTCGCTTGTTCTGCTACGAATTTTCGATGACTTTTTGCTCATGCGTCTAAAACTTCTTCTCAGCCTTGCAATCAGCAGCATTTTTATCTATCTCGCCTTTCGCGGCATCGACTATCGCATGATGCTCGAGGCGCTGCGGCAAGCCAACTATTGGCTGCTTATCCCCGGCATCGCGTTCATGTTTGTCAGCCATTGGCTGCGCGCCGTTCGTTGGGGCTACTTCATGGCGCCCATCAAAAAAATCGACACCCCCACGCTCTTCTCCGCGGTGATGATCGGTTACTATGCCAACAACGTTTTCCCTTTGCGTTTGGGTGAAATTCTGCGGCCCTATGCCCTCGGGAAAGCCACTGGCGTTTCGCGCATGTCCACCTTTGGCACGATCTTCGTCGAAAGGCTTCTCGACGTGCTCTCGCTCTTGCTGTTGCTCGCCTTTTCGGTGTTCTTTCACGACTATCCGGATTGGATCGAAAAGGGCGCGCTCGTCATTTTTTTGGGCACGCTCGGCTGCACGATATTCATCGTCTTTCTCATGTTGCGCACCCACGATACGCTCAAAATCGTCGATTTTTTCATGAAGCCGTTTCCACAACGCGCACGCGACCTGGTGCACAAGCTGCTGCACTCGTTTTTGGACGGTTTCTCCATCTTCAAAAAATCCGAGCACTTTTGGACGATCACCTGGCAATCCGTGCTGATTTGGCTGTTCTATGCCGTCATTATCTATTTCACGCTGGAGGCCTTTAGCTTTAACCAACGCTTTGCTTTGCCGCTCGGCGCGAGTTTGGTAGTTTTGGTGATGGTCAGTCTCGGCATTATGGTGCCCGCGGCCCCTGGCTTTGTCGGCTCTTTTCATTGGATCTGCCAGCAAGCCTTGATGTTGTTCAATGTGCCCAAAAGCGAATCATTGAGTTTCGCCGTCATTCTGCACATTGCCAATTTCGTTCCGGTTACTTTGGTCGGGCTGTATTATTACTACAAGCAAGAAATCAATCTCAGCGAAGCCAAACAAGTACCTCCTTCTGCTGTGAACAACGGCCAGTTGCACGACCATCCTGCCACACTTTCTTCGCCGCAGCAGAAAAATCTTGAATCCTCTCGTGAGCACTGAGCCGCAAGAAAAACGCACTCTCATTTTGCTAACACTGGCGGTATTTCTACAAGTCTTCTTGTCCGCACTGGATAATACCATCATAAGCACGGCCATGCCCACCGTAATTGCCGCGCTCGGCGGCATGCGTTGGTATAGTTGGGTATTCTCGGCCTATTTGATGGCGAGCACCATCGCCACGCCGATTGCGGGTAAGCTTTCGGATCAATTCAGCCGCAAGCGTATCTATCTGATCAGCATTGCCGCCTTTTTGCTCGCCTCCATGCTGTGCGGACTGGCGCGCAACATGACGTGGCTGATTTTGGCGCGCGCCGCGCAAGGGCTGGCTGCGGGCACAATGTTCGCCATCTCGTTGAGCTTGACCGCCGTGCTCTATCCGCCCCACCAGCGCGGCAGAGTGCAAGGTTTCATCAGCTCATTGTGGGCCATTGCAAGCATCATCGGTCCGGTCTTGGGCGGCTATGTCGTCGAACATTTTTCGTGGCGCTGGACTTTCTATCTCAATCTCCCGATCGGCATTCTGGCATTGGTGTTTATCAGCCGCTATTTGCACGAGCCGGAGCGACATGTGGAAAAGCAACAGGTTGATTACTCCGGCGCGGCTGTGCTCTCACTCACCGTGATGGGCTTGCTCTACCTCGTTACCAATTCCGACCAGCTCGCGCCGCTTCTGCTCGCGCTCGTCGTGGCGATCATCGTCGCACTGGTTTTCTTGCTGGTCAAGATCGAGCACAAAGCCGTTGCGCCAATATTGCCCCTGCGCTTGTTGCGTCGCAGAGAAATCGCCGCGGCAAATTTGGCGACGTTCAGCACCGGCATCGGCGCTTTCGGTTTGATTCTATTCGCGCCTCTTTTTGTGCAAGGCGTGATGTTGCGGCCCGCAACCGATGCGGGTCTCGTGCTGCTGCCCTTCAGCTTCGGATGGGCGGGCGGAAGCATGGCTTCCGGACACATGGTCAATCGACTGGGCTATCGCAATATGGCCATGCTCGGCGCCGTGTTCATGCTTGGCAGTTTTGTGTATCAGAGCACATTGGGCGCGGGCGCAGCTTTGCACCAAGCCGCGCTCGCTTGCCTCGCCGCCGGGCTCGGCATGGGCATGGTGACCACGGCGATCACCGTTTCGGTGCAAAACACCGTGGCGCCAAACGAAATCGGCGTGGCCACGGCTTCCACGATCTTTTCGCGCTCACTAGGCGCGGCTATCGGCACGGGCACATTGGGCGCGATTCTCGCGCTGCGCGTCGCGCATGATCTCAAAAACCTCTTTCCGCAGAACAACGGTTCCGCTATTTCGGAAATTCGCGCGCTGCTGCTGCGCGAAATGCGCACGAAAATCTCCCCGGAGCTGCTCGTGCAATTGCAGCGCGGCCTGGCCGGCGCCATGCGCGCGGTCTTTCTCACGTGTGTCGTCGCATCATTGTTCGCATTATTCATGACATGGCGGGTTTCGCCGCACCGGCCACAGCAGCAAGAGCATAAGCCCGTTAAAGAACCAAACTCAGAATAAAAGTCCTAAAAGGAACTGTGAAAATTTCCGCGTGCTTCTGTGTGATTCCGTGGCTATTTCTTGGTTCCGGATTGTGGTTTTTGAATCTTCGCAAACATGCGCACTCTGCTTCTCTTCGTTGACGGCATCGGCATTGGCCCGCGCGACCCCGAGCGCAATCCCTTCGCACGGTACGCTTCGCGCTTTTTATCGATCTTTGCAGACGAGCCGCTGCCTCTTCTTCCTTATAACGGCGTTGTGATTCCCACGCTCGCCGATATGGGCATGCCCGGATTGCCGCAAAGTGCTACCGGGCAAACCGCTCTGCTCACCGGTCGCAATGCCGCACGCGCCGTAGGGCATCATGTTTCCGGCATGCCCACGCCCACGTTGCGCCGGCTTTTGAATGAGGCGAGCATTTTCAAACAAGTGCAAGCACTGGGCAAACGCGGCGTATTCGCCAATGCGCTTTCGGAAGAATATTTTAAGCAGCGCGGCGATTGGATTTCAGCAACGACGCGCGCACTACTGGCCGGCGGCTTTCCGTGGCTGACGATGGACGATTTGCGCGCCGGTCGCGCCGTCTCGCACGATCTCACCAACGAGTTTCTCAATCAAATGGGGTTTGCCGCGCCGCAACGGGCGCCCATGGAAAGCGCACAAATCGTGGCGGACCTCGCGCGCGCGGCAGACTTTACTTTGTTTGAATTCATTCTTACTGACGCCGTTGGGCATAGCCAGGACATGGCACAAGCGCAAGAAATCGTAGCGCGCCTCGACACGCTATTGGAAACCGTGCTCACCTCGCTCGATCTAACAGATACAACGGTGGTATTGAGCAGCGATCACGGCAATTTCGAAGACCTCGGCGTGAAGACGCACACGACCAACAAAGTGCCCACGTGTGTTTGGGGGCCGGGCAAAAATATTTTCACCGTGAAGGAATTGCGGATCGAAGCGATTGCCGATTTTCTAATGGCGATCATTTCGAAGTAAGCTGAAATTCTCTTCTTTGAAATGGCGCTCGGAAGAAGCCTTCCCTCGTAAATGAGAGGCGATTCCAATGCACGAGAAGAATCCCTCAAAATGGCCCTCTGGGAAGAGTGGGTATTCAAAAATCGACTAGCTGCACCAATCAACCCCCAAATCAATAATAGATTTCAAGGAGAACACATGACAATGAGATTCACAATCTGTGCATTAACGGCTCTGTTCATCATGGGCTGCAACAAAAGCTCGGAACAGGCCAAGCCTGCAGAAGAAAAATCTGCGGCTGCCGAGCCGGCAGCGCCCTCTTATCCCGGCGCTGCTACTTCCGCGGAGCCGGCCTCCATGCCTTCCGGCTTGAAGTATATAGATCTCGTGGTGGGCAGCGGTGCAACAGCCGAAGCCGGCAAAGAAGTCGTGGTGCACTACACCGGTTATCTCACCAACGGCTTCAAGTTCGACAGCTCAGTGGACCGCGATGTGGCTTATGCCTTTCCGCTGGGCGCTAGGCATGTGATCAGAGGTTGGGATGAAGGCATAGCCGGCATGAAAGTCGGCGGCAAGCGCAAACTCATCATTCCGCCCGCACTCGGTTATGGGGAATCCGGCGCCGGTCCGATTCCGCCGAACGCAGAGTTGGTGTTCGACGTCGAGTTGCTGGATGTCAAGTGAGCTTCGCAATGCCATTCTGGGTCAATTCATAAGATTCCTCTTTGCGGGGTCTTCACAAGACGCGTCGCAGCACAAGAGTTTTCTGCAAGCTCATTTTACTGTAAGTGGATAAGGCAAAAGCAGTATCCGCTTACAGTAAGATTCGCTTGGCAAAAAGTTTTTGCTTAAGGTAAGGAGATGAGATGAGCACTCGTAAGGCCTGTCTGAAACTGCCGCAAGCCGAGCGCGAAGTTTGGGAAGGTGGTATCATCAAACTGCGCTCTTGGGTGATGGATGAAAAACAACAGCCCATTCGCCCGCTCATGGCAATCTGTCTTGATTTGCAAAGCGGCACGATCGTCGGTCATGAGCTTAATTCCAAGCCGCTCACGCCGAAATTTTTTTTGAAGCAGCTTCTCACCATCATGGCGAAGCCCCAGATCGGCTCGCCGCGGCGGCCCACCCATCTGTGCTTGCAAGATGCTGCGCTCGCAGAACATCTGCGCGAACCGCTTGCGGGCCTCGGCATCACCGTGGAAGTGATCGATCGCTTCATTGCCCTCGACAAAGTCATGGAGATGGTGATGGAATCCATGCGGGAAGAGGATAGTGCGGAAGCATTTCCCGGTTTGCTCAGTATCGGAGGCGTGACTCACGAATACGCGGAACACTTCTTTCAGGTCGCCGCGCAGTTTCATCGGCAAGCGCCTTGGCAATACATCAGCGACCATATTCCGCTGCAGGTCGAGTGCCCACACTTCTTCCGGAGCCCGCTATACTTTGTCGTGATGGGTAACGCCGGCATGGAATACGGCCTTGGGCTGTTCCCCAATTTGGAAGAAATTGTCATGCTCTATGCCGTCGGCATTCCCAAGGGCGAAGAGCTTCCGGACGTGCGCACGGCCAGCTTGCTGTTCTCCGACCCCACTTTTGTTTCCTTCGAAGATCTCGATGCCATCGAGCAGCACGGTTGGGAAATCGCCGCGCCGCAGGCATATCCGCATCTCTTCAAGCTCTCTCCCAAACGCAAGCCGCCAATGCGTGCGCCTTCCTTTGCCATGGTGCAAGTCTTCGAGGCGGGATTGCTCGCCTTGCCCGCTTTTCTGAGCAAACACAAAACCAAAATCAAAACCGGCAAAGTTTGCGCGGCAGAAATCACCGTCGAAACTTTTCACGGCCCGTGGCCCGTGCACATCACGGTGCCGCCGCCGGAGCCGCCATTTTAAGACAATTGGCAAACTCTTGAAGGTAAATTAGGGAGCGTAATTTCACGCATCACAACATAAATGTGGCGGCACAGACTCAGCTTGCACGGGTACGTTTAGCCGCAGGAGTGAGGAGCATGAACGCTCTTGAAAAGCGCCGGAGGGCAATGATACACGCGCCGCGGTGAAACGCGGCATCGAGCGCGTGGTTTGGGATCGCATGATCAACCTCGCAACGCACGCCCGGAAGCCCGCGCGATTATCATGCTAAAGCTGGAAGAGTTGGTTGCTCACATTCAGTCTGCTTTGCAATATTCGCAGCCCACGGCCAAGGAAGCGCACCTCAAACTGACGCGGCGCGACGTTCAACGCGTGCTCAACAGTCCCGAACGCCGATACGCTCGCACGTTGCCTTCGGTTGCGCCGCCCGGCGCACCCATTGAACAGTGGCCCATGGCATAAAGTAGTGGAGTGTTGATTTGCTTCTTGTTCGAGAAACTCCATTAAAAATGCTGTAATTCAAAACCACCCGCGGTTGAACGCAAAGAACAAATGAATGTAAATCTTCACGAAATTTTAGCGCGATACTTCGGCTATTCCGCCTTTCGCGGCCAGCAGGAAACGATTATCCGGCGCGTTTTGGATAAACAACACGCGCTCGTGATCATGCCGACCGGCATGGGCAAGTCTTTGTGCTATCAAATTCCCGCGCTCGCGCAACAAGGATTGACGGTCGTCATCTCGCCGCTCATCGCGTTGATGAAAGATCAAGTCGATGGCTTGGTGGAAAAAGGAATCGACGCGGCTTATATCAATTCTTCGTTGAATCGCGCCGAGCGCGAAGCGAGATATGCGGCCGTGGCCGCGGGCAAATATCGCCTGCTCTACGTTACGCCCGAACGCTTCCGCAAATCCGAATTCGTGGAATTGATTGCCAAGCGCCGCGTCGATTTGCTCGCGGTGGATGAGGCGCATTGCATCAGCGCGTGGGGCCACGATTTTCGCCCCGATTATACGCGGCTGCGCGAGTTCCGAAAAGTTTTGGGCAATCCCACCACCATCGCGTTGACGGCCACGGCCACGCCCGAAGTGCAAGATGACATCATCGCACAACTCGGACTATCGCGGCCGCAAATGAAAATCTTTCACGAAGGCATCGCGCGGCCGAATCTTCATCTAACAGTCGAGGAAGTTTTCGGAGAGCAGCAAAAGCGCGAGCACATTCTCAAAGCGCGCCGCGCGCAACCGGGCAACGGCATCGTGTATTTCGCGTTGATCAAATCGTTGCACGCGATGAGCGAGCTGCTTCACTCCCAACGTGTCGCGCATCTGCGCTATCACGGCGATCTCGACGCCGGCGAACGCAAACGCGTGCAGAATCATTTTATGCAGGGCGAAGGCAAGCTCGTGCTTGCCACCAATGCCTTCGGCATGGGCATTGACAAAGACAATATTCGCTTCGTGCTGCATGCCGAAACGCCCGGCTCAATGGAAGCCTACTATCAGGAAATCGGCCGCGCGGGCCGCGACGGCGAACGCTCGGATTGCATTCTGCTGTACGATGAACAAGACCTGCTCATCCAAATGGAGTTCATTCGGTGGAACAACCCCGGCGCGGCGTTTTATGACCGGCTCTATAACTTTTTGCGCGAAGATATCGAGCAAGTGAATGCTTACGGCGTGGAAGGCTTGAAAGAGAAGCTGCACTTCAAAAACACACATGATTTTCGTTTGGAAACCGCGCTCGGCATGCTCGAGCGCTACGGCGCAACTGAAGGGAGTTTGGAGGAAAAGAATCTCGTTGTGTGCGGCGACTTGCCGGAGCAATTGACCAACGAGGACTATTTAAACGACAAGCTGAAACGCGAACAGAAAAAGCTCTACGCGCTCGTGCAATACGTGAAAACGGAGGGCTGCCGCAAGGCCTTCATTCACGAATATTTTGGCCTGCTGCACGACGACCGTTGCGGGGCATGTGATCGGTGCGTCGCCAACTGAAGCGGCCTTATTCGTTGCCTCTTCACACGCGCTGCGCCAGCCACTGTTCTTGCAAAAACGTGCGCTGGTGCGCGACCACGCGCCATCGTGTCACAGATAAAACGCCTCGCACGTCCTCTTCATTACGCAGATAAAGCCGCTCACCCCACAGCGCGCGCAAATAATTCGCAGGCACGCGCGGCGCGGAGGTGAAAAGAAAATAGCCGCCCGGCTGCAAAACGCGCCGGGCTTCATTAAAAAAACGATCGGCTTCTTGCACGTATTCCAACACTCCGATGGCCGAGACGAAATCGAACGTCGCCTCCGCGAAAGGCAGGGCTTCAGCATAAGCGACCAATTTAGGATGGGGAATGGACAAGCGGCGCAACATCGCGGCAGAGGCATCCGAACAAATCAATTGCGCGCTGGCTCGAAACAGCGCTAACGAATCGCCCGTGCCGCTGCCGATATCGAGGTGCCGCATCGGCGCTGCTGCCATTAATGCAAGCACGCGGGAGAGATTGGCTGATTCTGCCTCTAAAAAATTTTTAAAGGGAGGAAGAGTGCGAACGAAGGAGTACAGCGGAGCTTTCCAGGCCCAATGGCTCATGGGCGTTCGTAAATTTGTGCATGATAAAACGGCGCCAACGCGCCAAACAATGCCAGCTCGAAAGCGCGCTGGCGATCGAGGAAGCCACAGCTCAAAAATCCAAATACGCCGTCGTGGCTGCGCACATTTTGGCGGCCGGCGTAGTGATCGACGACGTCGCTCAAATCCTGCTTCTGTTCGATGACGGCGTGCGCCATGCTTTTAGGAATCGGCATGCTCATCGAGCTGCCGTAATGGCCTTCACCGTTGTGCTCAACGTAGACCCAGCTCTGCAAATGCACGCGCTCACTATTTTCCCCGCTCAGAATGAAGAGCCCCCCTTCCAAGCCCACGGCGAAATCCACCGGCCCGCATTCTTCTTCGATGAGGCGGCGCACTTGGAGCGCGCGATTATATGCGCCGCGCCGAATCTCATGAATGGAAAGCGGCACCATTGAGACGCCGCTTGGCACTTCACGCGCAATATAGTTGATGTTGCTGGGCTTGATCTCCAACAGCGGCGCGACCTGTTCGATCACGGTGCGGACCGCTTCCACCTTGGGCGGACGAATCGAGCCGATGGCAACGTTCAAGTTCGTCGCTTTCATAAATGAGTCCGTTGCAAGAGTTGTTGCAACTCTTGGTTTGCGCGCGCGAGCATTTGCGCAATATCCAAACCACCGAGTTCGCCGCTTTGATAACAAACTCGGCCCTCGACCATCGTAAGGTACACGTCGCGCGCCTGCGCTGCATAAACAATCTGCGCGTAAATGTCCTCGCCATTGCTCGGCGCCGAGTGTGGCTGATCGCGCCGGAGCAAAATGAGATCTGCTTTCTTGCCGATCTCAAGACTGCCGATTTCGCGCTCCCATCCCAAGCACGCCGCGCCCACGATCGTCGCCATCTCCACAATCTGCTGCGCGGGAAAAGCATGCGCGCCATGCCGCAGCTTTTGCAGAAAGCCCGCAAGCCGCATTTCATGAAACATATCGAGGTTGTTGTTGCACGGCGCCCCGTCGGCGCCCAACCCAACTTTGACGCCCGCGCGGCGCAGCTCGAGAATCGGCGCAATGCCGCTCGCCAATTTCGCGTTCGAGCCGGGACAGTGCGCGAGCGCAGTGCCGTCCTGCGCCAACGCCAGGCGTTCTCCTTCGTGCAACTGCACGCCATGAGCAAAACAGCAATGCGCGCCGGCGATTCCGGCCGCCTTGAAATAAGGCACGCTCCGTTGCCGTTTCGCTTTCAACAACAACTCTTCTTCTTGCACGGTTTCCGCGGCGTGCGTGTGCACCATGCAGCCTTCCGAACGCGCGCGTTCGCCGACTTCACGCAGCAATCGTTCGGAACACGACAACGCAAAACGCGGAGCATAAGCATAACGTAACCGTCCGCGCGCCGCGCCATGCCATTGCAGCAGGAGCTGCGCGCTTTCCCGCAAGGATTCCTCCGTAGTCTCGCGCAAGCCTAGCGGAATGTCGTCGCCGGCGTCCATCATGCACTTCCCGCCTACCATGCGAATGCCGAGTTGCTCGGCTTCTTCGAATACTGCATGATAGTGATGCA
The DNA here is from genome assembly GCA_037444905.1 of bacterium. GTDB lineage: Bacteria > Zhuqueibacterota > Zhuqueibacteria > Zhuqueibacterales > Zhuqueibacteraceae > JABWAN01. Next base: position 74,002 of record JBBILN010000027.1, read on the forward strand.
CGCTGCCCATGTCCAAAATCGTCGTGCTGCCACCGGCCAGCAATTCCGCAATGCCCAGACGCGCCGAGATGCGCATCGAACTTTCGCTGTGCGCCGCTTCGAATGGCCAAATTTTTCTGCGCAACCAATCAAGCAGCGTCAAGTCTTCGGCGTGATTGCGAAAGAGCGTTTGGCAAAGATGGATGTGCGTTTGCACGAAGCCGGGCAGGAGAACATAGTCCGAGGCTTCAATGAGCTGCGGCGGTTGCGGCGAAGCCGATGCGCGCACGAAGGCTTCGCCCACGCTCGCATCATTTTGCTGAATGGCAGCGATGCGATCATCGACCACGAGCAGGTTGCCGCGAAAGAGCTCGCGGCCCGGGTTCATGGTAACGAGCAGGGCGTTCTGAAAAAGGTAGCTCGACATGGGAACGGCATTCCGGCTGAGACAATAGGCTGGATAAAAATCAGTGATCGCATGCTTGGTGGGAGAAACATAAGATTTTGTCTCAGCAAGCGCAAATGCTTTCTTGGAGTGAAAAAAAGAAGGGAGAAACAAAAATCAGAAAAACGCAGCGCAGCCTTCCCGCTTGCAAGCAAGAGGCTGCGCCACACACTGCATCCGGCAGAATTTTGGAAAGACCGTCTCTTTCGAATAAAACTCGCGGTTCGCGGCGCCTCCCACAAATCGCGCGCCGGCACGGCAATCTTGATTCACGCTCATTCCGGCAAAGGCTCTATTTGGCCGTTGCGAAACAACTGCGGCGCAAGGGTCAGCTTTTCGCCCGTGGCTTGCTCGCTGCTCAACACTTCGACAAAATATTGTTGCGTGCGATTCGCCTTGAATTCAACCTGCAACCCTTTTTCGGAAGGCCGGCTCTCTGCGATAACCTGGCCGCGTTCATCAACAACCTGCAATCTAAAACCGAGCGGCAACTGCTCCAGCACGATGATGATATCATCGAAGAGTCGATCGGGCGGACACGTCAAGCAAGGCGGAAAAGGCCAGCGCAACCGAAAGGGCCTTTGCCACACGAGAGTGTATTTGCTCCAATCCCGAATATAGCAAATGAGGCTGCCGGGATTCAGCTCGCAGAACGTGCAATTGTTTCCCAAGATGGTTCGCATCTCGCCCTCGCACACGGCGCAAAACGGATTGCCTGTCGAACGCATATGGCAGCGCAACTGTGGACGATAGATGCCAAAGCGATAGTACCCTCCGCCCTCCCAAATGCCAACGACGCCGGGAGGCGTATCGACCGTCGTCGGCAAAGGCGTAGTCGGCGCGATCAAAGCATTCCATTTGATGGAGGCGCGTGCCGTCTGTTTGGTAAGATTTGCAGAGCCAGGTTCCGGCCCCAGGTAGGTGCGATTATCATCCGAGCCGTCGCCCACATAATAATCGTATTCATCCGCCAACGCGCCGATCTTATGCCCCAACTCGTGCGTAATGGTGGCGGCAAAACCCGGCGCAATGGAGGAGAACACCAAGCCTCCAGCGCAACCGCCCCATTGCGTATCATTCACCAACACAAACACGGCGTCATAATCGGGCGCATAATCCGCGGCTTCATAACATTTCGCGGGCGAATCGCTGCGAATACAGCGCTCGGCCTCGCCGACCGCGGGGTTGCCATAGCGGCAATCCAATTCCGTGTTGCGAAAAACGCCGTCTTTGGGATGATCGACGCCAGACTGCGCGGAAATGACATTCACACGCCAAATGTTGAGGCCGCACATGCGTTGCGAGTATGGAATCATGGCTTGCAACGCCGCAACCGCGTCGGTGACTCTGGCATTGAAAGCGGCCTGCTGCGCGGAAGTGAAACCGTCGCCGATGAAAACGATATCATATTTTAACGAGGTCGAGCCGTTGGAAAGCACGGCCGTATAATAAGAGCCGTCGCTGTTCCTTTGCACGTTGACGGCGCTCGAAGCGGCTGTTGCCCACAAGCTCAACAGCAGCACAGAAAACTTGAGTGTTCTCATCTCTCTCTCTCTCCTAGCGATTGATGGTGATTTCGTTGAGGAACTGCCGCGCGGCGCGGCCGGAATCCGTGCTCAAATCAACGCCCGCGGGCGCATCATAAAATTTGATCGTGAGCTTGCCGCCCGGCACGTTGGGAATTTTGACGGCGAACACGGCGTGCTCGTGCGGTTTGTCGCCGCGCACAACACGATCACCGGTTTGCGTCTCATCATAAACCTCCATGCGCCCATACGCGGGGTGCACAAGTGCGCCCGAATAAACAAAACCGCCTTGCTCGTTGAACACGTCATAGGACAGCCGGCGTTGATCCGGCTCTGCGGTTCGCAGAGCTTCGCCGCCGCGCAGGCTTGAGCTGAGCAGGCTCACATTGTTGTTTTGAAAAGAGAGCACGAGCTGCTGGCTGCGCGCCGGCAGAATGCGCAAACGCACCGAAGACCTCTCGGCCCTTTTGCCTCTTTCGATTACCCGCACCTCCGCTTCTCCGGCCGCCACGTTGGGCACGATAACTTCCACCGAAGTTGCACTCAGCACGTTTTGTATCACCGCAACTTGCTCGCCGATCTCAACGTGTGCGGCTTCGCGGGACTGAAAAACGGCCTTATCAGTGGTTACTTGAACGATCATCCCCGGGCTTGCGGCTGCGGGCTCAATGCTGGTCACACGCGCCGATCGTGCGCAACCGAGCACGCCCGCGAGCATCAACAAACTCGCAAGCAGCAAGAGAGAATACTGCGCTTTTATCATAACGCACTCCAAAGTTGGAATAAGATTCAAAAGTTTTGAGGGCACGCACGGATCAAAACGCACGCTGAAAAACCGGAAGCTTTTTCGCGTGCGTTGTTGATCCGTGTGCCGCTCGGAAGAACTCCGGTTTTTCATCCCTCGCGCCGAAAAAAATTGCTGCGCAGCAAAGCCTCAACATCGCGCGCATCGACGTTTTGCAGCGCCGCGGCGGAGGAGAACTCGTATTGCCTTCCCGTGGCCGCGCCGGTGACGCGAATGCGCGCGTCCGCCAAATAGCGCAGTTTCACAGAGGAGGAAGAGGCCGCAACTCTTTGCGGCTGCGGCGGAATCCAATTCGCCGTTTGCGTGGTACTTCCGCGGTTAATGGGAGTCTTGAGTTGTTCGCGTTTCTGGCCGCAACATGACATCGTTTGTTTCTCCTTCATTGTTCTGAGAAAGCGGCGAGATGAGCGCCGGCTTCTCCGTGATTCTTTCCAACAAACACGCCGCGCCGGAAAGCGCCAACCACGCGAGCAGCCCATCCCAAAGTTGCTTGGATACCAACAGCGCGAACGGCGCGGCGATCCACATGCTGAGACAGTAAAAGCAGTCCAACAATTTTCCGAGCACGCTCTGTCCTAAGCGCGCTCGGAAACGTGCGACAATTTCCGCAGGCCCGTCCTCGTTCGCCAAGAGATGCGTAACGCGCCACGTGGCGAGGGCCGCGAGGAGAAATTTGAGTTCGAGGGTCATGGTTCTGGATAATTTTTGCAAGCGCAAGCGAAACCGCACGCCGGACTCGCAAGCAGGCCCTGCGAATTCCGGCGAGGCTCTTTTAATCGACTCACGCTCATTGCGGCAGTCTCGGCAACACCGGCCGGACGGTGAAATCATCGATCAGCGGCCACGGCCAATGGCAGTGGCGTTTTCCAATCGCGACGTTGTACACGCGGAAATAAAACCCGCTACCGCTTTGCATGTCGATAATGGCGCGGCCGTGATTGCTCATTTGCGCAAAAAGCTCGCACTCAACGAAAATCACGGCTTCGTGCCCGCCCTGCAAATAGACGGAAACATCGCCGCCGTTGTCCGAGGTCGAGACGTAATCGACCGCGCCTTCGCCATCGAAACCGCCGGCGCGGTGCTCTTCCAAAACGACGTGCTCTCTTTCTTTGACGGTCTCGGAAAGCTGATCCACGCGCACGCGCAGCTTGATCTGAACCGTGCCGTCGCCGAGGTCTTCCGAAGTGCCTCCGCACGCGCCCCACGTCCACAACAGCCACCAGCCGCTCATCGCCGCGAACGGACGAATGCAATACGTGCCGTCGCTTGCAGGCGTGAAAGCGAACTTGTAAAAGGTTTTCGCCGTCGCGGTGTTGAGTGTGCCGGTGCCTCCGCCATGCACGTCGGCATAAGGCTGCGCCTCGTTGATGGCGGCTTCGTAGTTCACCGAGGCCGCGCCCGTGCCTCCGATGGGCGGATCGATAATGATTTCATCGCCATTGCCGACATTGTTGAACAACCACGTGGTATAATGGCAATGGCAAAACCATAACGGCGAGACGATGCTAGGATCGATTCGGTCGAGGCTCAAATGGCTTAAAATCGCATTCGAGGACGAAAGATCGGCGTGCAGCGCGCGTTCGGCGTCCGCGCCGAGGGCGGATTGCGCGGCGCGCAAAATTTTGGCTTGGCGCTCGGCTCTGGCTTTGCCGTCTTCACGTCTGACTTCCTGCAGTTTGGCCGCCAATTCGCTGAAGCCGTTGTCTACCGTGCGCTCCAGATCGCGCAATTTGCCGACGTCCACGCCCAGCAGCTTTAGATAACGTTCGCGGCTGTCGCGCCGCAACTTGTACAGATCGTTGCGGACGTCTTTCTCACGTTCATTCTGATGACTCATGACGAACCTCCTGATTCGTTTTTAGGTTGGAAAAGATAAAGTGCGGCCCTCCCGCTCCATTCACATCATGGCAAGCACACTTGGAGGCCTCCCTTTGGCGGCAAAGGAATGAAGTCAAGACAATGCGTTTGCAAAGAAAGATCGAGCGAAAAAGCAGCCGTTCACGAATATAGTGCTGGCCGCGCGGCGTTTGCTCGTACGAGTTTGTGCTTCTGCTACCAAAGGCACCTTCAAAATGAAAATCCTCTCACACTTTTTATGATTCGCAGGAATTGACAGGAGATTGATTTCAAGCAGCCAATGCCGTGAAGGTTTGCGGGAAGCGCTGGGGGGGTTAAAAGTTAGGAAGGCTTTAAATCCAATACCGTTCACTTAGTGGCCCCACACCCTTATGGGGTGCTGGAACGTGTACAGCAACAACGGCCCACAAGGGGCCGGACTACGGAGTTCTTAAATGAACGGCATTGGCTTTAGATCACCTCGGAGCTTTTATAGAATTTTTTCAAGCGTGTTAATTCGTGACCATTCGCGGTTGGCGTTTCTTTGGCTTCGGCTTGCACGCGTTGCGGAGAGAATTCTGAAGATGCTTTATTTGCGCGCGGGAGTTTTGTTGACCAAAGCCTGCGGCATGACGGCCACGATGCGAAACCCGAGATTATTGCTGCGAAAGGTCGGCGGCACGCCGCGGCGATAGGAAAGGCGCAGCTTGTCGGGGGTGTCGCTCCACGAGCCGCCGCGTATCACTTTTTCCGTGCCGTTGCTCGGTCCCATGGGATTGTTGCCGTCGCGCTTTTCATATTCATTTGCACCAAACCAATCGCTGCACCATTCCCAAACATTGCCGGTCATGTCATAAAGCCCGAAACCGTTCGCGCCGAATTTGCCGACCGGGGCCGTATAGATGTAGGTATCGTTGTATGCGCGCCAAATCATGGACAAGTTGGGCAGCACTTCCTTGAGCGACTCATCCGCAATGTTTCCGCCTTTGCCAGGCTGGGGCGCACCTTCGCCCCAACTGTATTTGAGTCTGCTCCTGCCGCCGCGTGCGGCTGCTTCCCATTCCGCCTCCGTGGGCAAACGATATTGCCACGGCCCCTTTTGCGAGAGCCATTCACAATACTTTTTCGCATCATGCCACGATATGCCGACGACGGGATGCTTGGGGTCATACAAAGCCGCGCCGAGTTTTTTGTAGAAATTATCATTGCCGCTTTGATAATAATACTTGCTCGCGGGGTCCATCCATTCCGGCAAATTGGCTTTGGTCGCCGTTACAAAGGCCAGGTATTCTTCGTTGGTAACTTCGAACTTACTGATGTAGAAGCCGTTGAGGCGCACCCAATGGACCGGCCTTTCGTTTGAAGCGCCCTCGCCGAAAATATCGCCGCGCTGATAGGACGAGTCTTTCACGAAAACCATGTTTGCCGGCAGCGCGATTTCATCTGCCGGCCTGCGCGCGGCTTGCGGCTTAATGCCGGTTGCATTGCGATTCGCGACAACCTTTTTCGTCTCAGCACGCACCGGCACGATGCCGTCTGAGGTGCGCGCGGCAGTGGCGCGTGCGGGCTTATTTGCCACTTTCTGATTTAACGAATCATTGGGAACCGTCGTGCCATTTGTTAGCGGCATTTGCGCCGTGTTGGTCGAGTCGAGGCGCGCCTTCATGGGTATTGCAACGGTCGTTCTCGTTTGCGGCGGCAATCTCGGCGGCGCGGATTTTTGCGGCAAGAAAGAGTAAATCGCCGCCACCGGCACAAAATCCTGCACGGCCGGCATGCCGCTCAGCACCCACCATCCCAGCATAACGGAAAACGTCGCCGCACCCGCAATGAACACCGGACGCGCCAAGCTTTTTATTTTGCGCTTTATTCTGCGGCGCACAGAACGCGGACGAAAAATCGGCGCCACGTTCGCCGCTACCGGAGCAACGCGTGGCGATTTACTGCTCGCATTTTTTCTTTGGGCCGATTCATTTTTGCTACGAGGTTGCGAAGGTTCTTTCGAACGCACGGTTTTTACGGGAACGCCCGCGTCTCTGCGGCTCTCCACGCGGCGTTCGTCTTCATAAAGCAATAATGATTTTTTGCCGTCGCGCAAAGTCTGCAAGCAGCGGCTCACCTCTGTGGCATCGTGCGGCCGGTCATTGGGATCTTTCGCCAACAGCCATTGCACCAAATCCGCCATCAACGTGGTGAAGCCGTCGATCTTTTCATCCAGCCGCTGCGGCATTTTGTGCACGATCGCAGCGAGCAGCTCGTTTTGCGTGAGCGCTTCGAAAGGCACGTGGCCGGTAAGGCACTCATAGAAAATGACGCCGAGCCCATACAGGTCCGTGCGGTGATCGACGTATTTGCCGAGATATTGTTCAGGCGAGGAGTACACCGGCGAGCCGATGCGCGCTTGCACGCGTGTAAGCTGATAATCGGACTCCAAAATTTTGGCGACTCCAAAATCCACGACTTTCACCATCCACCCGGATTGATTGTCGGGCACCAGCATGATGTTGTCGGGTTTGAGGTCGCGATGAATCACATTGTTTTCGAGCATGCAGTTGAGCGCTTCGCAAATCTGAATGCCCAGCTCGAGCACTTGTTCAAGCTCGAGCGGCCCGCGTTGGTGCAACAACTCACCGAGTGACTGGCCCTCGAGAAATTCCATGACGAGGTAGGCCAAGCCTTCTGCGGTTTCGCCGAAATCATACACGGCGACGACGTTCGGATGCTGCATGCGCGCCGCGACGCGCGCTTCGTGATAAAAACGCTGGCGAATGTCTTCGTTCGCCACCACCTCCGGGCGCATGAACTTGATCGCCACGAAATCGTCGATAAACATTCGCCGTGCGCGAAACACGCTGCCCATGCCGCCTTCGCCCAATTTGCTGATCAAACGATATTTTTTGTCGAGGACCATTCCGACTTTAGGCAGCGGTATGCGACCGAAGTTTTCCATCGTGCGCGCCGAGCACACGTGCGTGGTCGTCGGATCATAGGCGGCGGAACAGCGTGTACACGTTTTGATCGTCGTCTTCATCATCGTCTAATTGCGAAACTCGGTCCCACTTGCAGCGTGAAGAAATGTATGGCCGGGCCGTTGTCCAGGAACACATTGTGCGCGAGCGTGGATTTGAGCCAGAGCGATTGCCCCAGCTCCAATAAGTGTGAAATCGAGAGCATCCATCCCCATTGCCGCTCCGAGAGCGTCACATCTTGGCGGCCGCCTTTGATGCGCACTTGCGGCAGAAAAAATCCCGTTCCCAAACCGGCCTGCCAATGCGGCGCGAAACGATAATTCACGCACGCGTTAATCTGCGCCAGCGAAGCCGTGCTTTTCAAGCCGAAGCGCAATAAGTTGGATTCCGTTGCATTGCGCGTGCGCAAGGCGAGATAAGCGTAATTCAGATCCAAAGACAGTGTGTTCGAAAACGGCAGCGTAAAACCGGTTTGCAGCGCCAAACCGTTCGTGTACGCGCGTGACATGTCGATTTCGCTGATACCGTTCTGTCTATCGATGACTTGCAGTGTCATACTCATGCCCATTGCACGCGAGGCTCCGGGCAAGGAGTAAACGGCTCCGGTCATCAAGTTGAAAAGTATCGAACGCGCGGACAAATTTGTCGCAAGCGGGTCGCTCTTCTTTGCGATCGCGCCTGGCGCGCGTACTTTGGCGCTTTGCGGGCCGGGCATCGCCGTGCGTTTTGCTTCGAGCTTGTCCTGCATGGGATCGTATTCGCTGCGCTGCAGCTCCAGCACGTCGCCCTTTTGGATCACCGCGTTCTCCGCTTTGGCGAGCAGCTTAATGCCTGCAATCTTGGGCCGTACGGTGAAGACTTCCACGCGGCCTACCCAATACACAAAATCACCGTCATAACGATTCACTTCGAAAATTTCACCGACGTGAACGTCGGCATCCTCACCATGGTCGATGAGGCCGGTGCTTTTATCAAAACGAAGCACTTTAATGACCGCCTGCGCCGAAAGGTCCACAGCCGGGCCAAGCAACAACATGGCGGTACAAAACAAAAATCGAGTCATGATATTGATACGCGCCGCTTGAGTAATCGTAAAGGATGACTCCCGAACGTCCGTGTGAGCGGGAAGTCGCGGTTGAAAATGCCGAATGAATACCACCAACAACTAGCAAAGTTATTGCCAGAGGCGGTGCTGAACTTTAAAAGCCTGTAGAAATCCGCTCTTTGCCAGGCAAGCTTTGCAAACAAATGCTCTCCGAACGCAAAGAAACGACAGAGAAAAAAAAATGTCGCCTCGTCCTGGCATTGCGCCCGCACAAGCTTACGAACTTGTGGCGCGCACTTTCAAATCTGTATATGACAAATGCCGCACGAGAGTCCCCCTTAAACGTTTTTTTCCTGCGCCCAACTTTTCCATTCCCCAGAAAAGTTTTTGCACATCGAAATTATTTACAGACCACTCACTCGTCTTATTGCCAGCAGCGAAGCACCGTGTGAATGAAATCATTCTTTATCGCGCCGTGCTTACATTCTCTGAAACTCCTCCAAGCTTCCCACGCGCACGGCGCAACCGTGAGGACAGTTCGCCACGCACGCGGGACCGTGATTCGTTTTATAACAGAGATCGCATTTGCTCGCGAGCAACTGCGGCCGGCCGCGCAGCATCTCCGGCAGCATATCTTGCGGCCAAATCGCGCCGGTTTCGTGCATCACGATCGCATCATACGGACAATTGTTCGCGCACGCCTTGCAGCCGATGCAAAGGTCGTCGATGATTTCCACCACCTCACCCACACGCGCGCGATGAATCGCGCCGGTCGGGCACCCCACCAAACACACGGGATCGTGGCAATGATAACACGACTTCGCGATGAGCAAGTTTTTATATTTGTCGCCTTCGCGCACAAAACGCGGCCGCCCCTCGTGCACGTCCGCGCAGCCGCGCACACAGTCGTCGCAGCGCGTGCAGCGATCGAGGTCGATCACCAAAATGCTGTTCCCCTCCACCAAGCCTTTTTCCAAAGCCGTGGTGAGAAACTCGGAAGCGCGCAGATTTTTTTTGTTCGCCCCGCGCGCTTTGATGCGCGCCACCGCGGTTTCCATCAACATCTTGCCCGTTTGCGGATAGCGCTTGAGCAACACCTGCAAATCGGCGCGCGAGATTTTTACGAGATCGGAGAACTCGACCGAGGTCGCGGTGCACGTCCACCCCGCAATGCCCTCGATCAACAACTCGATCTCGCCCATGGTCTTGCCTTTGGAGAGATACGAAACCACCACTTCGCCTTCACCCAAACGCTGCGTGAGTTTGATAAAACCCGCGCGCACGAGATACAGCGCCTCCGCAGTCTCGCCTTCTTGCGCGATCACTTCGCCCGGCTCGCACGAGACCAGTTCCACGCGCTGTGCCAAAGCCGCAATAAATTTTTCCTCGCACTCGCGCAGCAGGGGCGCGGTCTTCAATTGCGTGAGCAGCGCGCGCTCGCGATAGACTTTATCCAAACGTTGCTGAAACGCCTCGGAGCGGCGCTTCATTTTGCGCAATGCCGGCACGCGAATTTGCAGGAGCACGCATTCCGTGGCCGTGCGCGCGGTGACCGATTGCGGCCAACCGTTCATCGCGCCGATCTCGCCGAGGAAATCTCCGGACCCGAGCTGCATGCCGCCGCTCGCGGGCAGATCGAAATCCACACTCGACAAAAAAGTGATTTCGGATTTGTTCGGCTTTTGCGTTTGGTGAGATTTTTGGAGATGATTCAAATAAACGTCGACGTTGCCCTTGACGATGAAGAACGCGAGATCGAGATACGCGCCTTCTTCAAACAAGATCGCGTTGTTTCTCCACTTCGCGAGCGCGAGGTCGGGACTCAGTTCTTCGAGAAAGTCGTCATCGAACTCGCGGAAGAAATCGAGCTTGCGCAATTCGCCCGGTGAAAGTTTTTCCGAAAGGCCGAGCAGCCCCGCGCTCCTGCCGAAGGCGTGCCAGCGATCTTGGTGCTGCTCGAGGCGCTTGATTTCGGTTCTGCCGTGATTGCCGTTGCGATACATTATCTTCCCTTTGTCTTTTCATAAAGCAAATCGAGCCGCTGTTTGAGCAGCAATAAAAGTTGCGGCACCGAGGCCGTGTCGCTCACTTGCGGAAACGGCGGTAACATGAGCGGCATCATGGGTTGCTGCATCTCACTCGGCTCTTCTTTCGAAGGCGCGCTCGCTCTCGTTGCGCGCGTAGCGGGAGCTCGCGTCACAACCGGCGCAACAGGAGGCGGCGTTGCAATCGAAGCGGCTTGCGGCGCCGCCTCAACTGCCATCGGCTCTGGAGTTGGTGTTGCCGTGGGCATTGGCGCGGGCGGCGGCGCTTCCACTTTAACCATTTGCGCAATCGGACCTTTTGCGCTCATCGCTTTTTCGAACGGCGCTTTGCTCAAATCCGCATCTGCAGGCGCGCGCCGCCAATGCTTCGCGACCTTTTTAATGCCCGAGACATAATTGAAATTCGCGCCGCTCGGATGTCCGGCAGAGATGAGTTTTTGATCCGTGATGTAATGGCACTTCACGCACGCCGTGCCGCGCTTGTCCACGTTCTTCAATTCCACCATGCCGAGTTGCAGGCCTTTGATATACCCCGGACGCTGCACGCCGAGATTGCGATCGCCTTCGGAGTGCGGGTCTTTGTAACCGCTGCCCGGACCGTGGCAACTTTCGCAACTCACGCCGTCTTCCACCTCGCGGCTTTCCTTGCCGGAGACGATCGTGCCGTGACAAGTCATGCACGTTTGATTGCCTTTGAGCATCGCGTCCGTGGGAACGCCCGCAAGCTTGGCGATTTTTTCATACGCCGCCGGGTCGTCGTAAAACGCATCGACCGTAACTTTGTGCGCATCGTCTTTCCACCAATTATTCTCATTCACGTGGCAATTGTTCTGCGCCAGGCCGCAACTGCCCGGGCCGAGGGTTTGGTGTTGCGCGCGCGCGTTCGTTGCCGAGGCGCAAACAACACCGGCGAGGCAAAGTTGCAAAACATGTTTGCATAGCCTCGCGCGCTCAACATTCCCCCGTGGAGGGGGGCCAGGGCGATGTTGTTGTTCAACCGGCAACAAACCACTTGACTTTGGCAGTGAGTTCGATACATTCATATGAGAATCATTCCGATTGATTCAATGTCAGCAGGAGAAAAAATGGCAACCATAACGACCGATCACGCGCAAGCAACGCTTCCACGCCAAACCGCACAACCCGATGCCCTCGTCGCCGATATGCTCGCCGCGGCCGAGAACAACGCGCGCTCAACATTTGTCGGTCTCGTTGAAAAAACCGATTGGCAAACGCGCACGCCCGAAGAGTTGCGCGAAGCTCTCGATCTCAGCCTGTCGCTCGACATGGTGCCGCTCGCACGCGAGCTTGCCGATCTCGGTGTGCAGCTTTTTCCCGAAAACGAAATTTTCGCGCGCGCCGCATACGTCATCGCGCCGCCGCAAGTCGTGGGCACGCAGCCCGCAGGCCGGATCAAACTCGAGCCTTCGAGAAAATGGTTTCGTGAGAATGCCGGCAAATATCACGGCGTATGGGTTGCCGTGCGCGAAGGAAAATTACTTGGCACGGCGCCCACGCTCAAAAAACTTATTGAACTCATCGGACCGGAGAATAACACTGCCGGCACAATTGTCGTGAAGGCTTTGAACTAATGACCAGGTTCGGCTCGTTACTCTTTAACGCCGGCTTTGCAATCGGCGCGATGCATTACGAGGATCACTATCTCGGCGATGATCGGCAAAATCGCATGGTCTTGAGCATCGCGCCTGAGCGCAGGGCTTTTGCCGATGTTGATATGATCGTAGACAGCGGCGCGCCCTGGTGTTTGATCAATCCCGAATTCTATGACGCTTGGGGGTTGGAGTTCGAAAAAGACTATGAGCCTGCCCATGCGATGTGGATTCGCGGCATGAGATGGCTCGGGCACTTGACGCGCACGAATCTCATTCTCAAAGCCGACGACGGCGAAAGCCTGATCGTCGCCGCGACCTTCTTCATCCCCGCAATTCAATCATTCGAGATTTGGAATTATCCCAACTTCCTCGGGCTGGACGGCTTTCTCAATCGCATCCGCTACGCCGTCGATCCTGCCGAAAACGTTTTCTACTTCGGCCCGCTGTGATTCACGTTGCTTCTTCCAGCAAAGCCACCTTCTATTCATTGTCATTCTGCAAGAACCTTCCCTCGCACTAGGAAGAAAACCGAGCATTAGAGAAGTTCCTTCCAGGATGGCAGAGAGAGGGGCGATGATTCTGAAAAGTCTTCTCAAAAAAATCTATGAACCCCACCCCCGCCTTCGGCGCCCATTTGCAACCCTTTGCCGGCATTCCTTCTTTCATGCGCCAACCCGCGACGCGCGAACTCGACGGCATCGACGTCGCCATCATCGGCATTCCCTATGACGGCGGCACGAGCCATCGCAGCGGCACGCGCTTCGGGCCGCGCAAAATTCGTGAAGCCTCGCTCATGCTCTGGGGCTATCATCACCCGCAGCAAGTCGCGCCGTTGGAAGTGTTGCGCGTGATTGATTACGGCGACGTCGATGTTTCGCCGGTTGATATTAAAGCGAACAACGATGCCATCACCAATGAAGTTGCCCGCGTGCTCAAAGCCGGCGCGCGGGTCATTGCGCTCGGCGGCGATCATTCCATTACGCTGCCGCTGCTGCGCGCGCATGCGGCGCAACACGGCGCGCTCGCGGTCGTGCATTTCGATTCGCATTGCGACACCGGCTCGCCGGAATTTTCCGGAAGGCCTTACAGCCACGGCACGCCGTTTCGCTATGCGCTCGCAGAAGGCTTGATCGACAAAAGCGCGTATTTGCAAATCGGCATTCGCGGACCGAGCAGCCGCGCGACCTATCGCAGCGAGGCGCAAGCGCTCGGCGCGAGAGTCATCACGATTGAGGAAGCGTTCGAGATCGGCATGCCCGCAATCATCAAAGAGATTCGCGAGCGTGTCGGCAATCGCCGAGTATATGTTTCCCTCGACATCGACGCCGCTGATCCTGCATACGCGCCCGGCACGGGCACGCCGGAAGTGGGAGGCTTCACGAGCTATCAACTTCTGCAACTCGTGCGCGGCCTCGCGGGACTTGATCTCGTCGGCTGCGATCTCGTCGAAGTCTCCCCGCCGTATGATCACGGCGACATCACCGCGATACTCGCCGCGAATCTCGCGTTTGATTTTTTGGCGCTGCTGGCGAGGAAGAAAATCGGCGGAGGAGATTAGTGTAATGTCATTCTGTAAGAACCTTCCCTCGTGCTTGAGATACATCCTGTTTGAACATTGTGCCGAGCGCGAGGGAAGGTTCTTCCAGAATGACAGAAAGAGGAGGCCGCGCTTCAACTCACTTCTCCGTGATCTCAATCTTCCCGTCATCCGAAACCTTCCACACCTTCCCGTCGCGCAAATACAAACGTTGCTGCTCTTCCAATGTGAAAGGCCGCGAGCCGAGTCTGCCGAATACACTCACCTGATGACCGCTTTCATCCACCGCGCGGTCGCGATCCATGCCTTTCGAAAGCGCGAGCGCAACGCCGTGCGTGTGGCGCGTGGCAATCAAACGCGGCGTGGGTCGCGGACTGAAACCGAGATAATTGGGATTATCACCCGCGGGCGAAGCAAGCTGCAAAACGCGCAAACCGTTTTTGCCGTCGGCCACATACGCATAAATGCTCGCGTAGCTCGCACCCACTTTCACGCCGCGCACATCGTTCATTCTGCCGTTGGCATTATAAACTTGATCGATCTTCAACGCTTCGGGATTTTCCGCGTCGATAATCACCAGGCCCTGCCTGCCCGCAGCGACGTATGCATACGTGCGCGCCACATAGATATCATGCGCTTCCTTCAACGGCACAAAACTTTGCTTCACGAGTTCCGGCTTTTCGGGGAAAGTCACGTCGAGCACTTTCACCCCCTCGGCATCGCACACGAACGCGTAACGAAACTGAATCGCTATCGCCCTGGCCGTTTTAATTTGCGGCGCGGGAACGCGCGCCACGATCTTCGGCTTGAGCGGATCAGTGATGCGCACGACCACCAAACCCGCATCACAACCGATATAAACATACTCGCCCGCAATCGTCAAACTGATCGCGCCGTTCAATGCGCCGTTGGGATTGAACGTGAGCGCGCGTTTGAGAAAATTGTTGCGCGGATTGTTGTCCACCAGCGTCATCACATCGACGAGTATCAGGCCTTCATACTTGTCGGTGATATAGGCATACTTGTATAAAGGATGCAGCGGGCCCTGCTCTTGATTCGCCGGAATATACTCGCGCGTCGCATCAATCGGCATGTTTGTGGGCAGCGCCACCGCGGTCGCATACTTCGTCTTCACTTGCGTGTCTTGCCCGAGCGGCGAAACCGGAGCGGAAACAATGCGCTCGGAGAAGCCTTTGTTATCGACGTTCGCAATATCGTACACACGAAAGCCGTCGCTGCCGTTCGCCGTGTACAAATACTCGCCGCGTTGCTGCACGCTCAAAATCTCCGTGCCGCCGTGATGATACGCGGTCTCAAGCTGCCGGCGATTGCGCAGAAGCTTGCGGTAGTTATTCGCGTAAGCCAATTTGTGTTGATAACTGCCGATGACGGATTGCGGCTCGTCGCCCTCGGTCACTTGCACGGCCTCGAAACCGTCCTTGCCGGTGGCGACGTAAACGTACTTGCCCATGAAGTTCACGAAGTTCGTGCCGTGCAGAAGCACTTGCGCCATCCATGCGTTGTTGTCGTTCTTCTCGGAAAGATGGCAATCGCTGCACGTTTTCGTCTCCTTCGCGCGCACGGTGTGTGGCGCGTGTGTGTTGAACGCCTGGCTGCTGAAGCCCGGCGCGGAGATCGGCGCTTGTTGATTGTAAATCTGCTCGCGATTCGCGTTGCGCGAACTGAGCATCACCGCGCTGGAAGAGCGCACCGGCAAAGTTTTGTGGCCCTTCGTCGAGCCGCTGATGCCGAGCATGAAACCGTCGTCTCGTAAAACTTGCGGATTGTACGTCGTCCAATTGCGCGAAGTCTCGCCCTCATAGTGATTCATATCCTTCTTCCAATTCGCTTGCTGCGGCAAATGGCAACCGAAACAATTCGTCACCCATGAAGTATGGCACGTGTAGCATTCCATCTTCTCTTCGGAATGCGCGAGCATGCTCGTGCTCATCGGGCTGACCCATTGCGCGCCGCCCTTTGCCACCAGCTTCGCCGCGCGCGCTTTGGCATTATACTTCGGCGAATTGGGATTGACGACATCCGCCACTTGCGGAATCTCCCACATCAGTGAATCATACATCATCGAGCGCTGAAAAATTCTTTCACCGCGTTTCACAAAACGTTTTTCTTTAAAAGGCGTGAACGTTTCGAGCAGGGGCGTGCCGCCTGCGGGCGCGGCATTGCCGGATGTGAGCAGTGTGGCGCGCTGCGTCACCGTGCCGTGGCAATCCTGACAGCGAATCTCGAGGGCGTTATGAAATTCGCCGTAGAGCTTGCCGTTGCCGTGATTATCCTGCTCGAAATGGCAATCGATGCAGTGCATGCCCTTCTCCGCGTGAATGTCCTTGAGATGCACGGCCTTTTGCGCAGTGCGGCATTGCTCGTCGCAAATGTCGTCTTCGGGATTTTCGAGCGGCACCACGCCGTGAAACTTGTGCTTCGACTCCGGCGGAATGATCTTGCCGTCTTTATCGAGCAAATTGCCTTTGCGATCTTTTTTGAACACCGCGCGAAACACCCAGCCGTGGCCGTGATAATCCGCGAACTGCGTGTTCTTCAACTTCGGATTGAGCTTCGTCACCGTGCGCAGAAAATCCGGATCGCCCCAATTGCCGCGCAAAACCGCCTCTTCGGGGTTCGCCTCCAAACGCGCGAACTTCTCCGCGGAAGAAAGCTCTTTTTGCTTGGAAGGATACATCCACTTGCCGTCGGTTTCATAATCCCACATTTGAAAACCGAGATAGGTGTTGATGAAGCCGTTGGGCTGATGCATGTGACACGACATGCACTGGCTCGTGGGAATCACGCGCGTGAATTGATGCGTGATGGGGTGGCCGGACTCGCGCTTTGAAATTTTTTCATCCGCGGAATAACTGAAGCCGCGATTGCCGAACTTCGCATACGGGCCGGCATGCGTGATCGAACGATCATTGGCATATACCACGTGACACGCGGTGCAGCCGCTCGAACGATAATCGCCGGAGTGATCGTTCGTGCCGAGAAAGGAAAGATGCGGATCGTTCAATCTCGTCTTTTGCAGATTCAACACCGGCGAGCTGATGAGCAATTGCGTGCCGAGTCCGCGGTCGCTGAGCTTGTTATCGGGCCGGCCCGGCTCTTCGAGAAAATTCGGAATGCCGATATCCGAAGGATTGATGCGCGGAATGCGGCCGCCGCGCTCGAAGCTGCGAAAATTGTCGCCCGGCTGCGTGATCTCCCAGCGCGGCAGCGGCGCGAGAAATTTCAGCACGCCCTTCTTCAGCATCTCTTCCGCGGTGGGCGGCGGCACGGTGTTGATCATTTGCGGCTTGCCGTCGCGGCTGTAGCTTTCGCCGAGGATATAGTTCTTCGTGGAGAGAATGCCGTTGTTATAAGCTGCCCCGCCCCACAACAACGGCGTCGTGGTCATCATGCTCTTCTTCACGCGCAAAACTTCCTCGGCGTGACACGAGCCACAGGCTTCCTGCGCCACGCGCAAATCACCCGGATTGACGAACTGAATGAAGTCGGGATTCTCTTCATTCAACAAAGTATACGTGCGCTCGGGATTCGCGGAGGTGGGCCAGCGTTCGGGAAAGCGCGGCTTCACATGCGCCTCTTCGCGCGTCTCGCCCTCGGGATTGCCGAGATGGCAATCGATGCAACCGAGCTTCACCGCAGGCGACTTGTGCATGCTCTCCACGCCCGCGTGACACTTCACGCAGCCCTTGCTCTTGCGGTCCGCCTCGGCCTGCGATTGGCGCAGCAAGTCGGATTGCGCGAAGGCTTGTGCGGCGAATAGAAGAAGCAGCAAATGTATTTTAGTTTTCAGCATGAGTGCTTGAAGATGTGTGTTGATGTATCTCTTTCGAGTGAATTTGCAATGACGAAATCTGAATTGTCATTCTGTAAGGAGCTTTCCTCGTGCTCGGCACACTTCTTATAAGGCTTAATCCCAGCACGAGGGAAGATTCTTTCAGAATGATAACGGGATGCCTTTCTTTACAATATCTTTCTTCAATACGTCAACACCACCGACGCAAACAGCGAGTACAGCGTGCGCTTCGATTGATAAATGTCTTGAAACCCGCCGAGCGGCGTCAATGCCGTGGCGGACAAGGTGATGATGGCTTGATTATTCAGAAAGGGGCGATAGATCAAGCCGAGACCATAATCGAGGCCGAGGTCGTTGCGCACGTTGGGTTGATTGAGAAACTGTTGCAACGTGCTCGTATTCACAAAGCGCAGATAGTTCGCGTTCAACACCGATTTCAGCTTCGGCGTCCACTCCGCATCGAACGCTGCGTTGAAGATCAACACGCCGGGGTTCACGAAATTCGCTTGCCCTTCGGTTTTGCTCGGACGCAAGTTCGGCACAAGACTGTTGCGATTCACCAAGCGCACGCCGAGCAAATTGATGCCCTGAAAATTCCAATAGCTAAACGGCCCTCCGGCAAACAGCGGTTGATCGACAATCGTATCAAAGCCGTTCGCCGCGCCGTCCATGGGCTTGGGATCGCCCGAAGCATAAAACGCGGAGACTTTATAGCGCTTCCAATCAACATCGACGGACAACTCGAGCGCAGCCATTTGCGCGTTGATCGTGGTCGGGCGATTTGCAATTTGATTCCAGTCGTCGCGGCCAAGCACTTGATAGAGCGCGTGATTGATATTCAAACGCCCGAAATGCCCGTCGCCGGTCCAGCCGAGATAATACGCATTCACTTCGTGCGGACGATTCGCGCCGATGAGCGCAGGCCGCACGGGAAAATCATTCGTGTCGTAATAAATGCTCGCGCGATCTTTGTTGTAATGAAAACTCAACTGGCCCGTGTAACCGAGCACGAACAAATCCTGCCGATACAAATTCGCGACGTACACTTCTTGATTGCGGTCTTCGAAGAGCGTATTCAATTCGCTGTTCGTGTCTTTTTCCAACAAACCGAAATAAGCGGCGTTGAATTGATAGCGATTCGAGTTGAGATTGCCGAACAAACGCACGCCGAGATTGTTTTCGCTAAAAATGAAGCCGCGAAAATCGCTGCCGAAACGCAGAATGCCCGCGCGCAGCGAAACGAAGTCGTAATAATCGCTGAGATCGAACAGCTTCTTTTCGAGCGACAGTTCTTGCAGCGCGAACTGGCGATCGGTGCGATTCGTGGTGCGGCGCGCGCTGATGTTGAGATTGTTGCGCTCGCGCAAATCGACGAAGTTCACATTGAACACGGGCGTGACGCGAAACTCCCAATCGCGAGGTCG
Organism: bacterium; assembly: GCA_037444905.1. Classification (GTDB taxonomy): domain Bacteria; phylum Zhuqueibacterota; class Zhuqueibacteria; order Zhuqueibacterales; family Zhuqueibacteraceae; genus JABWAN01. The sequence continues at coordinate 93,040 of JBBILN010000027.1, forward strand.
ATACGCGGCGCTGCCGTGATACAGCTCTGCCGTGAAGCGCAAGTTCTCGATCAACACAATGCGATCACCCGTGCCGAAAAAATTGGGTGACTGCGGCGCCGCAGTGCTCACGCCGCTGGGCGTGGGCAAATTTGCGGCTTCGACCAAGTTGTCCGTCGTCGCAGTGAGCAAGAGAAACGTATTGCGGCCGAGAATGGGATAATCGCCTTTGAGCACGTTTTGATTGTAAGGATCGTGCCATCTTCCCTTCACATTCAACTCATACGGCGGCGGCGTAATGTCGCGCCAGCGGTCGGTGATGGGCACGAAGTGCGGCGTTTCTGCGGTTTCTTTTTCTTTCTCCAACTTCGGCTCTTCCGCGGTTGCTTCCGCTTCGCGCCTGCTCTCATTCGCAACACGCTTGCGCGGCGTTGCGGTGGCGTCGCTTTTCTTCACGGGCGGGCGCAGGTTGCGCTTTGGTGAAGACGTTTTTTTCAACGCCGGCTTGCTCTTTTTCGCTGCGGAAGAATCGCTTGCGGTTTGGCTCCACGCGAGGGAGCAAAACAACATCAAGAAGCAGAACGATTGCAGCAATAAGCGGCAGAAAATTCTTTTATTTTCTTTCATATCACCTGAAACAAAAGCCTTCACGCCGGGACGCAAAGCCGCAGAGTGACCGCAAAGAAAATCTTTGTCAGTTCTTTGCGCCTTTGCGTCTTTGCGTGAGTTTTTGATTTTCAGCTTTACTTCAAATTCGGCTGTCTTGGAAATTTCACGTACGGCAACACGGTATTGTTGTAGCGCATTTGATCCGTGCGAATGTTGGCGGGCGCGTCGAAACCCGCGGCACCGCCCGCGGCGATGTAATCGTCTTGATCCACGCCGTCGCCGCTCACGCCGATGCCGCCGGCGAGCACGCCGTTTTTATAAAGCGGAATGCCGCCGGCGAAAATCTGAATGCCGTTTTGAAACGGCGGGCGCGGTGTGAGCAGGCGCATATATTGAAAATCAAATTGGCCGTCGACATAGGTATAAAGCGGGCCCATCTCCGGCGGTTGTGTGCGCGGACCCGTGCCTTGATCGATGCCGGGCGGAAAAAATCGCTGGCTCAAAAATCCAATCGCGCGTGTGGAAGCAGCGAGCGGCGCGCCGTTGGGCACGTTCAACAACGTGCGCAGAATGATGCCCATGCCGTCGTTGGGATCGCTGAACGCAACGACCGTGCGCGCTTTCTGTGCGGCGACATCATAACTAAAAGTGGGCGCATCCGGCGTGCGATACATGCCGAGAATTGTGCCGTCGAGATCGGCCACGCAAATGAACACTTGCGCCGCGCTGCCAATCGGCCGCCGAATCGCCGCGCGCGTGTTGCTCGCGCGATTCACGGCGTTGGCGATGATTTGCTGCACGTCTGCCGCGGTGAGCACTTGTCCGCCGCGCGCGCTGAAATCGCGGGAGCCGTCGGCGAAAGTCACATAACCTTGCTGGGGAAAATTCGGCGGCGGTGTGGCGCGCACGGGATAGTTCGCGTTCACGCTGCCGCGCGCAGTGAGGCTGTCGAACGTGAAGGTAAAATTTCCCGGCGGCGCGGGCTGATTGGAATAGAGCAATTGAATGCCGTCGAGAAAAACATTGTCCCCGCGTATGTTTGCGGGCGCGGCATAATTGCCCAACGCGCCAAGCGCGATCATCTCATCCTTCGTGACACCGACACAACCATCGTTGATGCCATTGAGCAAAATAAACGTATCGGAGCCGCCGCTGATGCCGAGGCCGCCGGCGAGCAAACCGTTTTTATAAATCGGCACGCCGCCGGGAATGTTGGTCAAGCCGGGTTGGCCAGGCGCGGGCGGTTGCGGCGGTCCGAGCGGAGGGCGCGGCCCGCCGTTCGGTTGAATGTCACTATCACTGCGGCTGGAAAAGGGCACGCCAAACAACGGACCTGCAGGCGTGTTGTTTTGTCCGGGAGGAAAATGGCTGCGCGTGATAAAGCAACCGGTGAGCGTCGTGAATGCTTGTTGATTGCTGCTCGTATAGGCCGCGGTGCGCGCCTTCGCAATCTCGCCGAACAACGCTTGCGAAGCGGGAATGATGACTTGCGCGTTGTTCATGTTATACACGCCGAGCACATTGCCTTCGCGATCCACCACTGCAACGTTGATGCGCTCATTCAAACGCACGGCCTGCTCCACGGCTTGCGCCATGAGCGTTTGCACGTCTTGCACGGTGAGCGTCGAAGTGCCGGTCGGCGGCGGCGCAGTGGGAATGCTCGCAGAATTACAACCCAGGCTCACGAGTATCAAGACGCCGAGGCAAACAAAGAATACGTGTAGCAAACTGAGTTTCAGGCAATCGCGGTGCAACCATGAGGTCGTCCTGAGACGGGACAGCATTTTAAATCACTCCTTGATTTAAACTTCAGCTCTGCAAAATTGGGAGGGATGGATTGTTGGATTGGTGGAGTATTGGAGTGAGAGAGCTTTGTTGCAATTAACTCTCATGCAACAATGTTGTAGCCGAGTGCGCCCTGCTTAATGTCATTCTGCAAGAAACTTCACTCGTACTGGGTACAACTCTCAAACGTGCTGTGTACCGAGCGATAGGGAAGGTTCTTCCAGAATGACATTCCAAACAGGAACATCGCCTCATCAATCCATCAATCCATCAATCCATCAATCCATCAATCCATCAATCCATCAAT
>JBBILN010000028.1:0-93247 GCA_037444905.1 bacterium
CCCGAAAATACGAAAGAACCCACTTATCCTTCAAATAAGAGTTGCACATTAGGTGGTTGATTTCTATTTGCATTTCGCGGACGTGGGCAAGGATGAGGATCAACGCAACTATGAAGTCTCGTATGAAAAGATCAATCGCCTCGGCTACACGACTTCCATCTCCGTCGAAGACGGCATTGCGGAATTGATCAAAGCGTATCAAGTGATTGATGTGAAGAATCCGTATGCGAATGTGTGAGTCATAATTCCCCCCTTGAGGGGGGAGTTGTTGGCGTGCTCGCATTCGGGCGAATCACTTCTAAAAATGTCATCCTGAAAGGAACTTCCCTAACGCTCGCGACATCGTCCCTTCACAGAAGTGTGTCGAGCACGAGGGAAGGTTTTTCCAGAATGACAGCAGAAAAAGTTGATTGGAGTTGTCATGAGTTTTTGGAAAAATAAAAGAGTCTTGATCACCGGCGGCAGCGGGTTTCTCGGCAGTCATATCGTCGATCGTTTGAAGACGATGAGCTGCGAGTTTTTCGTGCCGCGCAAGAAGCAATATGATTTCACGCGCCTCGATGCGACCGAGCTTTGCTTTGCGACCTACAAGCCGGAGATCGTGATTCATTCCGCGGCGTATTACGGCGGCATTTGGATCAACCAACTTTACCCCGGCCGCATTTATTATGAGAATCTCGTGATGGGCGCAAACGTCATGGAAGCGGCGCAGCGCCATAAAGTCGAAAAGGTCGTGCAGATCGGCACCGCGTGCTCGTATCCCGGCTATTTGGAGAACGAGCTTGCTGAAAAAGATTTGTGGAACGGCTTGCCGCACGAGACGGTCGTGAACTACGGCATCACGAAAAAGATCATGAACATTCAAGGCGCGGCGTACAAAAAGCAATACGGCTTGAACAGCATTCATCTCATTCTCACGAATCTCTACGGCCCGCGCGACACCTATCATCCCGACCGCTCGCATGTGGCCGCGGCGCTCATTCGCAAGTTTGTTGAAGCAAAAATGAATAACGCGGCTGAAGTCGAAGTCTGGGGCACAGGCCAGCCCATTCGCGAATTTCTGTATGTCGAGGATTGCGCCGAAGCGATTTTGCTCGCTGCGGAAAAATACAACGCGCTTGAGCCGATGAACCTCGGCACGGGCGTGGGCACGAGCATTCGTGAGCTTGCGGAGACCGTGCAGCAAGCGAGCGGCTATCAAGGCAGCATTCGTTGGAATACGGAAAAGCCGGATGGCCAGCTCAGAAAAGTGCTCGCCACTGAGAAGATGCGCCGCGTGTTGCAATGGCAACCGCCCACGGGCTTGCGCGAGGGATTGGAAAAAACCGTTCGCTGGTATGAAGCGAACAAAGCCGAAGCGGATGCGCGGCTATGAAACGCAGAGGGCATGGAGCGAATTTCATTGTATGCTTCACGCGCCGCGCCCCATGCGCCAAGCCCCTTGCCAAAGACTGAGAGCAACGTGATCGAAACTGAAATTCAAACGCCCGCACCAACTAGAACCAAACAATCTGCGATGATGGCGAAGCGCAGCGGCCTCGTCTTCCTCAGCACCGCGGCGGGTAGAGTCTTTCACTTTCTCACGCAGCTCGTGCTCGCGAATGTTTTAGGCGTCGCAGCGTTTGGCGCATACACGCTCGGCTTTTCTGTGCTCAGTTTCCTCAGCGCAATGAGCCAAGCCGGCTTGCATCAAGCCACCGTGCGCTTCATTGCTATCGGGCGCGCGAAAGAACAACCGGAGATGGTGCGCGGCGCCGTGCGTTTCGCTGCAATACGAGTCGTGATTGTTTCGATTTTATTGGGCGCAGCTCTCGTTTTTTTCCGCGAGGCGATTGCAATCCACGTCTTTCGCGATGCTGCGATTGCAGCAACACTCTTTTGGGTTGGCATCGTGCTGCCGTTCTTGTGCGGATTGACATGGCTCGGCTTTGCCTTGCGCGGTTTTCGTGCCGTGACGGCGGAATCGATCATGCGCGAGATTGCGAACCCCGGTGTTTTTCTCTTGCTCTGCCTGCCCGCGATGGGCTTCAAAATTTTGTCGCCGGCGGTTGCGTGGCTCGCGTTGTTGATTAGCACCGTTATCGCATTGAGCTATGGCCTCACGCGTTTGCGAAAGTGCTTGAGACCTTATCGGAATATTCCCCCCGTGAGGGGGGATAAAGGGGGGCGTGCTTTTGAAATGAACACACGCGGCGGAGAACACCCCCCTGGCCCCCCTCAAGGGGGGAATGGTGAGGTGATAGAACGCAATCTCGGCAAAGAAATGCGGCGCTTCTCAATTCCGATTTGGTTCAGTCGTCTATTCACAACCACGATGAGCCAGGGGGATCGTTTAATGATCGGCGCATTCAGCACGGTCGCGCAAGTGGGCTTGTACCATGCGGCCTATCGCCTCGCCGCGTTTCAAAGTCTGGCGATGAATTCGTTCGTGCCCATGTTCAGCACGGCGATTGCCGAAGCACACGCGCGCGACGATCGCGCGACGATCATCTACTACTATCGCCTCGTGGTGCGATGGGCATTGCTCGTGACCATGCCGATTGGTTTGATTTGCCTCGTGTTCGGGCGAAATCTTTTGCACTTGTTCGGCGCAGAGTTCGAAGCGGCATTGCCGGTGTTGTTCATCGTGACGCTCGCTTCATTCATCGATGCCGGCGTCGGGCCTGCGGGCCAGTTTCTGCAAATGATCGGACGCGAACGTGCGGCCTCCGCGCTCGTGATCATCACTGCATTATTAACGGTGGGATTAAACGTGTGGCTCATTCCGAAGTACGGTGCCGTTGGCGCAGCCATGGGAACGGGAATCGGATTGGCGCTGCTCAATCTCGGTCGTTTGCTCGCCCTGCGAAAATTCCTCGGCGTGTTTCCTTATAGCCGGTTGACGCTGCGCTTGTTAGTCACGAGCTCGTGTGCCGGAGCACTGGCTTGGCTCGCGGCTCCGCTCGGAATCTTCGCGCAAGCAATGATCTTGCTCGTGCTCTACGTGGTGGGCATGCGATTCTTTTGTTTGCACGAGGATGATCGCGCGATGTTGGAGAGGGTGGGGAAGAGTATGAAGGCAAGGCGGTTTTCTTAAAGTGTGATATAGGCGATGCGATTCAGCCATTCTTCTGCTTCCGTCGCGAGCCAGATCAAAACCAACTCATCGGTGACGACTTGTGTCGGCAAGTGTTGTGGAACGATCAAAACGCCCCAACGCGTTTCATGTAAAATAAACTTCGAAAAGTGCGTCGGCATAGTGCTATGATCATGACTCACCAGGATTCGCTTTTGCTTTGCGACAAGTTTGAGCACTACATCATCGCCCAAGCCACGGAGCTTTGCAGTGTCAGCACGTTGAAAATCTATCAGCGGTTCGTTTCGAATAGTGGCGTTTACGATTGCCGTTCTTAGGTCGGCATCGGCTTGAAATCCGATTTTCAGAATCTCGCCGTTTCAAGCTTGCGTTTGGCCTCGGTTATTTTTTGATAGAAAGCCGGATCCGCGTCGCGTGCTGCTTGGCGGCGGCTTTCATAGTCATGATGACGCGACTGCAAATACCCGTCGATCTCATGACGGTGCGCCAAGTAGTACGCGATAGCGCCATAGACTTCCTCGAGCGTGAGCACAGGAAAATCCTGCTTGATGCTCTCGGCGGTTTGACCGCTCCAAAAACCGTAAACAATGGAATCGAGCGAGACGCGGCTCGAAGCGATCCAATAACCGTCGTCTCGTTTTTCGACATAAGAATTTTCCATGATCAGGCTCCTTAAAAAATGACTAGGCCTGCGCTCATGCGCGGCAAGAAATAAGAAACCCATTCTCGAATTGCAACAAAAAATGCTCATAAGCTCTCAACAACATCGCCGCGTCTTTTGTCTTGGCTTTGACGGCGGCACGTGGACCGTGTTACGGCCTTTGATGGAAGCGGGCCGCATGCCGAATCTCACCAAGCTCGCGCAAAGCGGCGTGAGCGGCGTGCTGCACTCCACCATTCCGCCGATTACGCCCGCAGCGTGGAGCACCTTCATGACCGGCTGCAATGCCGGCAAACACGGCGTGTTCGATTTCATGGCGTATGATCACAAAACGCATCACACGCATTTCGTGAACGCGACTTCGCTGCGTGTGCCCACGCTTTGGCAAGTGCTCAGTCAATTTGGAAAGCGCGTTGCAGTTGTGGATATGCCCGTCACCTATCCGCCGCCGGAAATCAACGGCGTGGTGGTGAGCGGACTCATGACGCCGAGCCGGCAATCGACATTTACGTATCCGGCGAATGTGCTCGCCGAGATCGAGCAGCATCTCGGTTATGAATGGCCGTTGTTGAAAGAAGAAGAAGAGCGCGGCGGTTTGCATGATGACTTCAATGCCTTTCTGAAATTGATGCAGCGCTTCTTGCAAAGCCGCACTGAAGCCATGCTCTATCTCTTCAAAAAAGAGTCGTGGGATTTCAGCTTTTTGCAATGGCAGTGTGTGGATTTTTTGCAGCATCCCATGTGGAAGTATTTGGAGGAGAGTCATCCGGCATTTTCGCGTGCGAGGCACGAGCAAGTGGTGCAGCAATTTTTTGTTCCTTTAGATCAAGCGCTCGGCCGCTTAATAACAGCCGCAAAAAAATATCTCGGCGAAGAAACGTTGTGCGTTATCGTTTCCGATCACGGTTTTCAACGGCATTACAAACGCGTGGAGTTGAATCACTGGTTGCACGCGCAAGGGTTTCTCGTTCCCGCGGATCATGGACATACCTCGTGGATGCGTTGGGCCGAAGTGATTCGCAAAGCGGACGTGTGGCATTTGCGCAAGCGTTGGCTGCCGAAGTCGCGGCGCAATGCGTTGGGCAATAAACTGCGCGCGCAACGCATCGATCATGAGCGTTCGCGTTTCTTTGCGGTGAGCGCGTTTTGGGGCTATGTGTATCTCGGCCCGAACGCCACTTCGCAAGACGTGCAGGCGCTCGAAACGAAACTCAAAGCGTGGCGCGATCCTGAAACCGAGCAGCCCATTGTCAAAAAAATCCATCGCCGCGAGGATTGTTTTGCGGGCGAAGTGTTGGAGCGTTTGCCGCAGTTGATCATCGAGCCGATGCCGGGCTATACGTTCGCGACGAAGACTTATTTCAACTCGGGCAATGTACTCGTACCCGTATCGGAAGAGGATTTTCAAACGGGCACGCACGCGCGCGAAGGAATTTTTCTGATGGCGGGACCGGAGATCGAGCGTTCGGAATTGTGTGAGGGATCCGAGGCGCATTTGCAAGACATGATGCCGACGCTGCTGCACTGGCTCGGCTTGCCGGTTCCGGAATATTGCGATGGCAGCGTGCGCAATGAGTGGTTCTCTTCCGCTCAGCGTGAGCACGACGTGGTTTATACCAATGCAAAAATAGATTTGAAAGACGAAGTGAAGTTGAGCGAGGATGAGCAGCAGGAGCTTGAGCAAAGGCTGCAGGCATTGGGGTATTTGTGATGAGCCGTAGCCCTGCCCCAATGCCGTTTCCTTAGGCGATATTTCGTAGTCCCGGCCCCTTGTGGGCCGATGAACGTTCAACATTTTCATTGCCCCACAAGGGGGCAAGGCTACAAAGGAAACGGCATTGAGCCTTGCCCCTTTGTGGGGCATTAGAGGAACACGAACGATTTGCTTCATCAGTCGCCCACAAGGGGCGAGGGCTGCGCAAGCGAGCGCGTCCTGGCGGGCGCCCATTAGCTTTACTGCTCGAAGCACAAAACAAGTTACACTTCACGTCTCTAAGACTGTCATTTGGAAAAGTCTTTTTAAGCACTCGACGGATTCTCCAGCGAGTAAAAGGCTTCCTTTTGAATGACAATTGCGGGGAGTCGTAAACCAAACTGTCATGAGTTTAAAAACGTCGTATGATGGGTTTGAGTATGAACGTGGTCGCTGAAAACACCCCCCTGGCCCCCCTCAAGGGGGGAATTGATCGTCTCGTGCGAGTTGCTTTGTTTGCCGCATTGCTCGCGTCGTTCGTATGCGTTGTGAGTGTTGCGGCGCAGCCCAAGAATTGCGGTTACGTGCCGAACATCGGCACGAAAAAGATCTCGTTCTCGTTTGCGATTTGGGGCGATCCGCAAGTGGCGTATTGGGCGCCGAATACGAAGTTCGATAATCCTTCGAACAAGTCGAAGTACGAAGTGGTGACGCCGCGTTTGCGCCGCGCCGTTTCGCTGACGAATACTTTGCAGCCGGAATTCGTGGTGACGCTCGGGGACAATATTCACAACACCGGCGAGTGGGAAAATTATCAAGTGCTGCTCGAGGCCGTGCAAGCATTGCAGCCGCCGTTGTATATGTTGATGGGCAATCACGATCACGTGCCGAAAGCCGACACGTTCGCGACCAATCCCGTGAAGAACGTCGAGTTTGCCAATTTTCTCTCCGCACAAAAACGGCTCAACGCACCGGAGCTGGTGAATTATTCTTTCGATGCCGGCGATTGGCATCTCGTGCTCTTTTCTCAACCCGGCGGCGATGGTTATGGCATTGATGAGTATCTCACACGCCATCCCGAATTTCTCGAATGGCTCGAAGCCGATCTCGCCGCGAATCAGTTTCGCCCGACGATTTTTTTCACGCATCATCCCTTGTTGCCCGCGGGACACGTGCGCTTCGATCATTACGGGCCAGGCCCGATTTATCGCGCGAAGCTGGCGGAAATTCTCACGCACTACGGCAACGTGAAGCTGGCATTCTTCGGGCACGTGCACAACACCGTGTCTTCCATCCCATTGATCTCGTGGCAATACCAGAACACCGCATTCATCGTTCTGCCCAATGCCGCGAACTCCGTGCGCTTGAACGATTATCAAGAGAGCGCACAATCTTCCTGGGGCGTGGGCATGGTGAAACTCAACGGGCCGTTTTGCGAAGGGATTGCGTTTCACACGCTCGCCGGCGAAGTGATTGCCATCGATCCCAGAACTTTGCCGGAATATGACGAAGCCGCTTATGGCTATTTGACGCCCGAGGGCGAGCTGCCGCCTTCCGCAACGATTGCCAACGGCAATTTCGAACTGCCGCTCAATCCGGGCTGGTTCCTCAGTCCGCTCTTGCCATATGACAAGCCGCCGGTGTTGCGCCGCGAGCTCCGGCAGGATCCGCGCAACGGCAACAATCACTTTCTTTATCTCTACACTGAAGCAAGCCACATTCCCGATGATTCGGAAAGCTACATCATCTCACAAGTGCGGCAAGCGGTGAGCAAGCCGAGCTCGGACAAATGGCCGGTGTTGAAGGTCAAATACAAAATCGACTCGACGGATTATCAAAACCCCACGGTGTGCAACGCTTTCATCGAAGTCGCGGGTTATCGCAAAGGCATTCGCGGGCGACAGTTCGCCCTCGCTTACAGCTTCGGGCGCACGTTTGAGATGCGCTTGTTGCGCGGTGCATTCGCCAGCCTCGAGCTCAAGCCCGTGTTGAACGAATGGCGCGAGCTGACCATTTATCCGCGCAGTGATTTCAAACGCTATTTTCCCGAGTTGAATTGGGAGCGATTGGGGTTCGACAATCTCGTGATCACCCTCGGTGTGCTCAACGACAATTACTCGCCGGATCAAACGACGGCAAAAGTCGGTGTGAGTTATGACGACGTGCAATGGTTCACCGTCGATCAACCTACGCCCCTCACGTCTGTGACCGGCAAGGTAGAGCGCGAACGCCCGACGCGTTATTTGCTGCATCCGAATTATCCCAACCCCTTCAACGCCGGCACAAAGATTTCATTCACGCTGCGGCGCAACACGCTGGTGCGCTTGCAGGTGTATGACACAAACGGGCGGCTGGTTGCAACATTGCAAGATGGCGCGCTGCCTGCAGGCTATCATACACTGACGTGGCAACCTTCAGCCGAATTGGCCACGGGTGTTTATCTCGCGAAGTTGCACGTGGAGGACGTGGTGCAGATGAAGAAGATGCTGTATCTCAAATAAGTTTAGTTGCTGGATGCTGGTTGCTTGACGCTTGATGCTCGATGAATGATACAACGACCCCACCCACGACCGCCAGCCGTTCTTTGATTGCGGAGAGCAGCAAGCCGCGCGTCGTTATTCTCACGCTGCCGCCACCGGCGGGCATCGCTTATTACGGCGCGCTGCTGGCAAATGCGCTCAGCGCGCATGCGCACGTGCGCGCGATCATTTGCGAGGAGATGAAAGATTTCCCGTTTGCGCCGCGTCTGGACGTGGTGGTCATTCGCAAAGAAAAAATTTTCGGCATGCCGCATCCGAAAAGCTATCGCCGGGTGTTGCGCATGATTGAAGAATTTGCGCCGGAGGTTGTGCACGACACCGCGGGCAACGCTTTCAAATGGTCGTTTGGTTTGTGGCCCATGCTCTCGCGGCGCTGGCCGTTGGTGATCACCGAGCATGATCCGCAACCGCACCCGGGCATGGACGGGTTCTTCGCGCAAATGACGCGACGCACCGCTTGGCAAAGCGCCCAGCACTTCATCGTGCATGGCAAAAATTGCCGGCAAGCCATGTTGGACGCGGGCATTGCAGCACAGAGAATTTCGATCAACCGCCACGGCAGTTTTGCGACCTACGATCAAAATCGCCATCCCGAGATTCTTGAGGAGCAGCACACGGTTTTATTTTTCGGCGAGCTGCGGCCGAATAAAGGCGTGCACCGCTTGGCTGCGATCGCACGGATGGTGCACGAAGTTTTGCCGCAAGCCAGATTCATCGTGGCCGGCAAGTGCACGAAGCTGCCGCAACGCGCGGCGAGGGAAAAGGTGCAGCATGCCATTGCGGCGCTGAAAACGGAAAGCAACTTTGAAGTGCATGATCGTTTCATCCCCGATGATGAAGTTGAAGCGCTCTTTCGCCGCAGCGCGCTGGTGATTCTGCCTTATGAAGAAGCGAGCCAAAGCGGCGTGATCCCCGTGGCCTATGCTTTCCGCAAGCCGGTGGTCGCATATAATGTCGGCGATCTTGGCGAGAGCGTTGTGCCCAATGAAACCGGGCTGCTCGTCACACCCGATCATGAAACTGCGTTCGCGCGCGCGATCGTGCGGCTGCTCCGCCATTCAAACGAGCGGCGGGCGATGGGGCAACAAGCCCACGCATGGGCGCAACGTGAGCTGGCTTGGGACAAGATCGCGCGGTGCACGTTGGATGACTATCAGCACATTTTGCAAAGGCAGGGTTCTTGAAGCTGGATAAAACACATTGATCGACATGCAGTAGCGAGCCTCCTGCTAACATAAATTCAATCATGGAAAAAAAACTCGAAAACTTTTTCTTCATCGTTTTTTTTGTAACGCTGATGGCGCCGCTTTCAATGGAAGTGGCGCCGGGCTTTAGAATTTATTTGTTCGATTTTCCACTGTTCGCTTTGTACGTCTGCCTCTTCATGCGCACGTGCATGAGGCGCGCACATCTGCATTTCGGCGCCTTCGATTTCGTCTTTCTGCTGTTTTTTTCATGGAGCTTTTACTGTTCCATAATTGGCGAAAATTTTGAAAACAGCATCCCGTGGTTGTGGTTGTGGCTGCGCGGCTATTTCATCATCTTTTACATGCGCCACGTGGTCGGCGGTTTCGTTTCCGAGAAACTGTTGTTTGCCATGATCGGCCTCAGCTTAATCGTCGAGCCGGGGCTGGCCATTATTCAAACCGTCACACAGTCCAGTTTCGGCGTGGTGCAGCAATACTTCGGCGTGCTCAAAGCGCGCGAATCGGGCTGGCTTTACGAAGGCAGTCGCGTGACGCGGGCGCAAGGCACGTTCATGCACACAAACTTTTTCGGCAACTGGTTGGTCATGCTCATGCCGTTTCTGCAGGCGCGCATCACGGACAGCAACCAAAGACTCCGCCGTGGTTACACGCTCTGGTGGTTCGGTTGTTTGGCCTCGCTCATCTTAACGCTGTCGCGCGCGAACTGGATGGCGTTCATGCTCGGCTCGCTCGCCGTGCTCTTTGCGGAACGGCGCTATCGCAGACTGTGGTCGAACCAGCGACGCTTGATGGCGTACATCATCACGCCGTTTCTGCTCGTGGGAATGGCCTACGCCCTGTTTCCCGAGGAGATCGGTTTTTTGATGGAGCTGGTTTATGCGCGCGCCGAGCGCACGTTCGATGACAAAAGCTCGAACATTCGTTCGGATTTGCTCACCGGCGCATGGACGGTGTTGGGAGAAAATTACGTCACTGGCGTCGGTTTGGGCAACTCGAAAATCATGATTATGGAGAGCAATCCCTTCATTCCGAGCTGGTTTCGCGCCACGGTTCACAACATCTACCTCATCGTGGCCACCGAGTCCGGGATTATAGGATTCGTTCTGTTTGTCATGCTCAATCTCTGGCCGTTTTTTAGAATCCTCAAAATGACGCGCTACTTCAATGCCAGCCTGCCGCGCGAGACGCTCGACAACGCCATCGGTTTCATCGGCGGCTTTGTCGGATTGGGATTCGCCATGTTGTGGTACGTGGGCATGTTCAATGAATCCGAGTTTCCGCTCATCATGCTGCTGGTAGGAGCCGCGTTGGGCGTGAGCTCGAACCTGCAACGCCGCGTCCTCGCATCGAAAAAAGAAAACAGCGCTGCGGCCAAGGCGGCATTGTCTCCGGTTCCGCAAGCCGTGCAAGTATGAAAAACACGAATATAAAAATCGACCGCCCCATCTTTCTCGTCGGCAGCGGTCGTTCCGGCACTACGATTCTTTATCATGTGCTGTGCGGCCACCCGCAACTCGCGTGGCTCTCGAATTACAACGAGAGATGGCCGCGCGTTCCGCAAGTCGCGTCATGGTCTTGGTTGTACACGTTGCCGCAATTGCGGGAATGGCGCGGCAAAGGATTGCCCGTGCCCTCGGAGGCATATGCGGTTTGGGATCTGGCGCGACCGGTGCTGGATAGTCCCTGCGATCCGCCGCTGGACGAATCGCACGTCACCGCCATGGAGCGCGAGCACACCCGCCGCCTCGTTGCCGCGAATTTGAAGCATCATGGCAAAACGCGTTTTCTGAATAAGAACACGCGCAACACTCGGCGCATGCGTTATCTGCAGAGCATTTTTCATGACGCCATTTTCATCCACGTGATCCGCGATCCGCGCGCCGCCATTGCCTCATTGTTGAAAGTGGAGTGGTGGCCCACCATGAAGGTGTGGTGCCACAATCAAATCACGGCGCAGCAATGGGCGGAGCAGGGCAAAGATCCGGCGCTGCTGGCGACGCAACTTTGGGCCACAGAAGTACGGCGTGTGCTGGAAGACAAAGCCGCGCTGGCGCCGCAGCAGTATTTGGAAGTGCGCTATGAGGAATTCATTCGCCAGCCCAAACAAGTTTTGCAGCACGTGCTCGATTTTTGCGATTTGAAATGGACGAACGGCTTCGAGCGTTTTGTTGCAAGCTTCGCATTGCAAAGCATGAACTTCAAATTCAAAAACCAGTTTACGCCGCAACAGTTGGCGCAAATTGCAGAGTTAGTCGCGCCGCTGGCAAAGCAGTTGGGGTATGAAATCGAGTGCGGTTCAGAAATTCCCACTTTGAGTAAAGATGCGTCAACAATTCCCCCCTTGCGGGGGGCCAGGGGGGTGTCGCTCGCATCATCAGAAGTTGCAACTTGAAGAAGCCGAAGCGCGAACTTTGTATGCGCATCTCTCCTTCAATGTCATTCTGTAAGAATCTTCCCTCGCACTCGGCACACCTCTCAAAATAAGCGGTGTATCGAGCACTAGGGAAGATTCTTCCAGAATGACAATTGCGAGGTCCGCTCTCTTAAACAATAAACGCCGTCATTTCAGGACGAACTCTTGCATCGCGTTTTATTTTACACCTCGAGTTTTTCACAACAAAGCGGCGCAACGCACTGCATGCTGCACACGGCGCAGGAAATCGCGCGGCAAGGTTGGAAAGAAGTGTTGCTCGCTTTGCCGGAACAAGACCACCACGAGCTGGAAAAGTTTCCAACCGCGCAAAGCAGCTTCGCAGCGATTTACACCAATCGCCACACTTATAAACTCTCGAAGCGTTCTCATCCGCTGAAGTATGTGATCGACACGATTCGAGGCGTGGCTCAGCTTTATCGTTGGTTGAAAAAGAACCCGGTGGCAATTGTGCATGCGAACGACTTGCTCGATTTTCACGCGGCGCTTGCAGGCCGGCTCGCGGGCAGCAAAGTGATTTGGCACCTGCGCACCGTGCGGCCCAAGTGGATGGTCGCGCCGTTTCTCTTTCTCATGCGCGCGCTGTCCACGCGGGTGCTGTCCGTTTCGCAAGCGACTGCGAATAAAATGCTCGGCAAAACGTTTCGCAAAGTCACGGTGGTTTATGACAGTCCGCCGGATGCGAAGGTTTTTGATCCGCAAAAATATTTGGCGGAAGCAAAGCACGCCGTTCGGCAGTCACTCGGCATTGCATCAACAGACTTTGTTGTGGGCATGGTGGGCAAGCTCGTGCGCTTGAAGGGCCATGAATATTTCATGCGCGCGGGCAAGCACGTTATCGAGCAAGCGCCGAACACGAAACTCGTCATTGTGGGCGGCGCGGTGGCAGGCCACGAAGAATATGCGCAAGAGCTGCAACGCCTGGCGCGAGAGTTGGGCATTCAAAATAATTTGATCTTCACCGGCTTTCGCAGCGATGTGCCTGCGCTCCTCGCCGCTTCCGATGTGATGGTGCAAGCGTCGATCTTCGCAGATCCTTTTCCGGGCGTGGTGTTGCAAGGCATGGCCATGGAGAAACCCGTGCTCGCGAGCCGCCTCGGCGGCATTCCCGAGCAGATCGACGATGGCGTGAACGGCTTTCTCGTTGATCCGCGCGACGGTCACGGCATCGCGCAACGGATCATCGCATTGCTCAAAGACGCGCCACAACGAGAGCGCATCGGCAAAGCGGCGCGCAAAGCGGTGTATGCGAAGTTCAAAGATGACGCTGCCGCGGTGAATAACATCTATGATGAAGTTTTGAAAACGGAGTGATGAAGTGATGGAGCGCTGGAGTGATGCCAGCACAGCACTCCAACACTCCATCACTCCAACAGTTAAAGTTAAACATGACAACTCAAGCCAAGCGCAAAATTCTCCTCCTCGGCCTTGACGGCGCGACATGGCGCATCATCAATCCGATGCTGCAACAAGGCCGGCTGCCCAATCTGCAGCGCCTCATCAACGAAGGCAGTTCCGGTATTTTGAAATCGCTCGAGCCGATGGTCTCGCCCACGATTTGGACGAGCATTGCTTCGGGCAAAACGCCCGAGAAGCACGGCGTGTGGGATTTCGTGGTGGCTTCTAAAAATGTGCGCTGCAAGCGCATTTGGGATATGGCTACCGAGCGCGGCATTAAAACCGGCCTGTGCGGATATATGGTAACCTGGCCGCCGCCGCAGGTGAATGGCTTCGTCATTCCCGGTTCGTTTTCGCGCGGCGTGGAAACGCATCCGGCCTCGTTGCAGCCGATTCGCGAGCTGGATATGATGCAACGCTCCGAGCACCGCAAAGCGCCGGCGGAGTTGCTCAAACTCGCGTGGCAGTGCCGGCGTCTCGGTGTGCGCACGACTTCTTTCCTCGAAGCGGGCCGCGTGCTTGCGCAGATCAAAATGAATGGCGCATTCCTTTCGAAGTTTTTTACGACGCGGAGGCTCGGCGCGCAATTTTATGCGGACGTGTTTGTGCAACAAGCGCGCGCGTTTCGAACCGAGCTGTCGATGTACGTCACGATGCTGATTGACGCTACCTCGCACAATTATTGGAAGTTCATGGAGCCGGAGCGTTTCGCCGAAGTGGAGGCCGGCGAAGTTGCCAAGTACCGTGACACGATTTATCAAGCCTACGAAAGCTCGGATGCGGCGCTCGGGTACATTCTCAAAAATCTGTGGGATGAAAACACCGTCGTGCTCGTGCTTTCGGATCACGGCTTTCAATCCGTGCCGGAAGCGCAAGGCCGCAAACCCGATCGCACCGTGCGCATTTTGCCGGAAGTGCTGATGGCGACTTTGAATTGGAATCTCGACCACGTGCGCACGTTCAACATTCGCGGCTCGACGTTCTTTCGTGATCGCGAAGAAAACGCCGCACGGATTCAAAAAATGGAAGACGAGCTCCGCGCCATTCGCGTTGCGGCTTCGGAGGCCCCGCTCTTCGAAGTGAGTCGCGACCCTTCCCACAACCTCGAGATTCGCTTGCGGGATGAAATCGAAGAACTCGACGATCTCGCGGTGCGTTTGCCCGAAGGCCGCGTCATTGCCGCGAACAAAATCATCGAAGGCGATACCGGCGGCATTTCGGGCGATCACCACCCCGACGGCGTTTTGATCGCTGCCGGCTCGGGCATTCGTCGCGGCCACAAAATCGAAAACGCCAGCGTGCTCGATATGACGCCGACCATGCTCGCGCTTATGGGTTTGCCGGTTGGCCGCGACATGGACGGGCGCGTGTTGGAAGAGATGTTCATGAACGTGCCGCCCGCACAGTTCATCGACACCTGGGAAAGCGCCACGCCGCAATTCCTCAAAGACGAAGAAGAAACGACGGAAGAATTGAAGAATCATTTGCGCAGCTTGGGGTATTTGTGAGCATTCCCCCCCTTGAGGAGGGCCAGGGGGGTGTTTTTCAGCGCGACAATGCGACTCAGGTTTATATTCATCGAGTGAGTTTTTTTCAACATGCGTTTCGATGTGATAAAGATGAAAAGCGACACCCCCCTCAAGGGGGGAATTTTCAAGCAGACGCCGAAACCCGTTTGGGTTTTGCGCGCGTTATTCGGCCTCGTGCTGCTGCCATTGTTGTGGAGCGGCGCAACGCAGGAGCATCGCACGCAAGGCGCAATGAATGTCGTGCTCGCGCCGAATACGGTGACGGCAGGCTCGAAAGCGACCATGCACGTGTCATTCATTGTCGCAGTCGATAGCATTCAAATCAACGGCGGTGTGAAAGTGCGATTGCCCAAAGGCTTTGCGCAGCCGCAAAGCTTCGACTCCAACGCCGCGAATTTCGTCGCCGCGCGTGTTTCGAATCCCAAAGCCACCGCCATGCTCACACAAATCTCGCGCGTTGACCCACAGGTGCAATGGAGCGCGGAAAACAACGCATGGACGGTCACGGCGGTGGTGAAAGATCATGTGCTTTATCGCGGCGATACGCTACAAATCACCTTCGGCGCAAATCCGCCGGCGGGAGAAATCAAAGCGCCGTACTCGAATTACAGCGACAGCATTCGTGTGGCGTGCGATCCGAATGGCAATGGAGTTTATACTGACATGGCGCCTGCGCCGGTGCTGACCGTGGAGACGCGCGCGCCATATCGCCTCGCGGCTTATCTGTCTTCGAGCATTCCAGTTGGTATGCCCACGGCGCTGAAGCTCGTCGTGCTGGATGAGATGAACAATCTTGCCGCCGCTTTCACTGGAATAGTGCAACTCAGCTCGACCGACATGGCTGCGAGCTTTCCGAGCGCGATGGAGTTTGCGGCCAGTGATAGTGGACGCAAAAATATCGACGTGATTTTTCAAACGCCCGGCGTTCACACGATGATCGCCAACGCGCGCAATCGCATGCCGCGTTATCTTTGGGAAGTGCGATCGAATCCCGCGGAGGTGACGGTTGAGGCAGAAAGCCTGCAAATTTATTGGGGCGATTTGCACAGCCATTCCGGCTTCAGTTATGACGGCTATGGCCGCGAGGCATTCTTCGCAGCGCGCGAAATTGCGGCGCTCGATTTTTATTCGCTCACGGATCACGCTTCCTTTTTCCTAAAAGGCAATAGCGGTTTGCTGCCCATCGAATGGGAGGCAACGAAACGCGAAGTCGTGCGCTTCAATCAACCCGGCAAATTTGTGACGATTCCGGCGTATGAGTTCAGCGCGATGCCGCCTTCGGGGCATCATAATGTTTACTTCAATGCGGCGGATGAAGTCGTGCCACAACTGCCGCTCTTGCGCGATGAAGATTACGAACAGATTCAAAATGTTTGGCAGATTAAAGACAACGTGCTGCCGCCGGGTGCGGAAATGATCACGGCCCCGCATCACACCGGCATTTTGTGGAACGGCATTGAGGGTTTGGGTTCAATGGTAAGTTTCGGTCGCGGTTTTGGCGATACCAAGCTGCGGCCGTTGATTGAAATTTTTTCGAGTCACGGCTTGAGTGAAGCGTATGCGCCGGAGCACCCATTGTCTTACAAAAATCTTTCGCCGGAAAGCGGCAAGGAAAGCTCGCGCGGCCCGCATTACGCGCAAGATGCTTGGGCCGCAAAGGAAATGCTCGGCGTGATTGCTTCCAGCGATGATCACGGTTCGCGGCCGGGGCAGCATTTCAACGGCCTCGCCGCGGTCTATGCCAAAGAACTGACCCGCAGCGCAATTTTCGAAGCGCTCAAAAAGCGGCATACGTATGCCACCACCGGCCAACGCATGCTCGTGCATTTCGATATCGACGGCGCGCTGATGGGTTCGCAACTTGTGAAAGAGCCGCCCTATCGCCCGCAGCTCAACGTGCGCGTGGCCGGTACGGAGGATTTAGAATTTGTCGAAGTTTTGAAATGGGATCAGCGTCGCGGCCAGTGGCAAGGAG
This sequence comes from bacterium, assembly GCA_037444905.1. Classification (GTDB taxonomy): domain Bacteria; phylum Zhuqueibacterota; class Zhuqueibacteria; order Zhuqueibacterales; family Zhuqueibacteraceae; genus JABWAN01. The sequence goes on from JBBILN010000028.1 coordinate 16,512, forward strand.
CGCATCCACGTTTCGAAGTCATTCATCGCCGCGAGGGCCATGGGCCGCAACTGGCAATGCAATACGTGGACAGCAGCTATAGCGGCACTGCGATTTATTACGTGCGCGCGAAGCAGAAGAATCATGTGTTTGTGCCGCGCCAAAAAAGGAATCGCGAAGTGTGGGCATGGACCAGCCCAATTTGGGTGAATGATGCGCGGTCGCTCGACACTGCGGAAACCAACGTATTGCCGCGGCGCTTGGAATTGGAGCGCGGCTTCCCCAACCCTTTTCAAGAGAGCACGATTCTGCGTTATTATCTTCCGCACGGCGGAGCAGTGGAGGCGAATTTGTATAACGTACTCGGACAACTCGTGCAGCCGTTGCTGCGCGATTTTCAAAACGAAGGCTGGCACAATCTGCGCATCACCGGTTTCGATTTGGCGCAGGGCATTTATTTCATTCACCTCAAAACGGCTGGCGAGGTGGCGACACAAAAGCTCGTGTTGATTAAGGAACGTTGAGGTGTGGTCATGAAATCGCTTTGGGCATGCCTCGCCATTATGTTTTGCTGCGCCGCCGCTCGCGCGCAAAACTATTGGTCGCCGGACTCGACGGCGTATCGCTATCTGAGCCGCGGCACCAACTTGGCGCAATGGGTCGCGTCGGTTGGCACGCGCGTCGAAGTCGATACCACGAGTTTTTTCACGGCCGGTGGATCGATCAAGTGGACGATTCCTCCGAACACCAGCGGCGCCTCATTGGAGCTGCGTCTCGTCGATCTCGATTTGCGCGATTACGTGCTTTACACCACGTGCAAACGCAACAACTACGCGGGCGCGATCGTCGCCTTTCTGAGCACGGCGCCGGGTCGGGGCTTTCGTTTGCAGGAGCCGGTATACGTGCATCAATCCGGCAAACATCTGCCGGTTGATAATTGGCAACAGCGCGGGCGCACGACTTCGCTTGCGCCCTATGGCGGCGCAACGCATGACGAGCTTGCGCACGTGCGCAGCTTGCAGTTTCGCGCGTTCAAAGCCGAGGTCGAGCAAGTTTTGTGGATCGATGAAATCAAATACCTTCGCCCGCGCGGCCCGGCATGCATCATTCATTTCAATCACTATCGCAATTCCGCGGACAGCTTGCTCACGCCCTGGCTGCTCGCAAACGGCTATCGCGCGAATCTTGATTTCACCTATGAATATGCGGAGAAAGAGCTGCAAGACAACCGCAACAATGCCGGTCTCGAGACGCGCTACATCGGCTTCGCACGCATCACCGAACTGGTGCAGCGCTACGGTTGGAGCACGACGCACCATGGTGTGTTCTACAAGGATCTCCGGAAGCTTTCGGGCGAAGAACGGCAACAGGTTTACTCTCTCGCGCCGTTTCAACAATCCGGCTTCGAAGCGCAGTGGTGTTTTTCGATTCCGAGCGACGAGATTTCACCCGAGCTTTATGCGGAATTACTCGGGCTGCATCGTTTCTCTTCGGTGCGAAGGCAGGGCGATAAACGCCCGAACGAGTTGCCGATTGACGAGCCGCAACAACTTCGTTTCTTCCGCCCCACTTCTGCCGATGCCGGCCCGAATCTCGCCGGCACGCCGCGCACTTTTACGGAGATGGAGGCCGAGATCGTGGAAGCCTTCAACCTCAAGGGGCTGCTGATTTTTGATTTTGGCGCGATTGTGACGCGGCCCTCAGCCGCATATCGGGGCAGCGAAGTCACGCTGCTCCGCGATGCGCAAAACTTGGTGCGCACCGCGGATTCCTTGGGCTTCACTTTTTTGACATTCAAAGATTTATTTGCGCCCGATCCCAATTATCGTAGTGGGCTGTCCGTCAATCACGATTACAGCACGATTCCGCATAATTTCTGGCAAGTGTTGCAAGGCAGCGACTATCCCTTTGCCGTTTTGCAGAATGACCTGGCCTCTCAAGGAGATTCCATTTGGGTGGCTGCGGTGGGGCCCGCCATGCACGGCGAAGTCCGCATCGACGAGGATCGGCGCCGCGTGCATTATATTCCGCGCGTCGACTTCGACGGCAGCGAGCGCTTTTATTATGTCGCGACCAATGGCGTGTTGCGCGATACCGCATGGGTGTTCGTCAACGCGATCGGCAACACGGTGGGCGAGCTTCCCGAAGGATATGCTTTGCATCAAAATTTTCCCAATCCGTTTTATGATGCCACGCTCTTCGCGTATGAGCTGGCGGAGCCCGCTTTCGTGGAGTTGACGCTCTATAATGTCGTGGGACAATCGGTTGCGACGTTGGTCAAAGGGCATCAACCGCAAGGCAATTTCCTCACCAAGCTTGTCGGCGAGGAGTTACCCGCGGGTGTTTACTTCTATCAGCTCAAGTTGAATGGGCGGCCCGTGGCGCGCAAGAAGATGCTCTATTTGAAATCATCGCTGCAAGGGATGCAGTGAGCATGTTCTCGAAGACAAAACCATTGTCGGCAAACCTATTATGATGAAATTGAATATCATCGCCTCCTCTCAGAACACTCCCCTGCCCTCCTCAAGGGGGGAATTTTTTAGAGAGGACCCGCACAATTCCCCCCTTGAGGGGGGCCAGGGGGGTGTTCTTCGCTATCTCTGTGCTGGGTTGAAATACCCGAGCAGTCTCGCACTCTTCATCGCCATGCTCTTCTGCGCAACAAGCGCCTCTTCCTGCACGCCGCAAGAAGAAGGCGCCATGAGCAAAGTGCCGCGTGTGCGCAAGCCGCCCATGGAAGTGCAAAACGCCGGCTTCGAGCTGGGGCAGGCCTATTGGAAAAGTGTTGCCTCCGCAATGCTCGGTGCGCGCGTCAACTCGGATTCCACCATTGCACACCAGGGCCAACGCTCGCTCAAAATCGATTTGCAAAATAGCCAGCGTCTGGAAGATGACGCCGCATTTTTTCTGCTCACGCCGTGGCTCGCGCTCGAGCAGGGCGGAAGCTATTCATTCTCGGTCTATGCGCGCAGCGACGCGCCTCAAGCGAAAATTCTCATGCGGGTTTTCAGCGCCACCTCGCCCGAAGGCTTGAGCAGCGGCGCGCAGGAATTGAAGACGCTTGGCAGAGAATTCACGTGCACGAGCGCGTGGCAACGTTACGTGCTCGAAGGCCAATTGCCCGTTGCTGAAAAAAGCAACTACCGCTTCGGCCTGCGCTTCGATGCGCCCGCGGTTTATTGGATTGATGAAATAGCGATTCTCCGCAATGGCCGGCCACTCACCGTGCGGCCTGAGATCGAAGCCGCGCTCTTGCCGCCCGTGAATGCGAAAAATTTGTTCCAACCACTCGGTAAAGTCGAAGCATTGTTGCGCGTGGTCAATCACACCCAACAGCAACGCCGCGTGCGCTTCGTTGCCAAGATGAAGGCGCGTGTGCACGACTATGCGCCGATGCAGGAGAAATCTCTTGTGCTCGCTGCAGAGCAATCTCATATCGAACGCGTGCCGTTCGAGCTGCCGTTCGGCGACGTTTATGACGTAGCTTGGGAATTGAACGATGAGAGCGGCAAGCCTCTTCACAAAGATAAAATTCGTTTGGCGGCGCGCAGCCAAGATTTGCCGCCCGCACGTGAAGGCACGCCGGTGTGGGGCATGCACCTCAACAGCAATAATCTCGAAGCAGTGTTGCCAACACTGCGCGCAGCGGGCATTCGCCACTTGCGCAACGTGACGAGCTTGCACTGGGAGGCAGTGCAACCAGCTCCACAAAAATGGCAATGGCCGGATGAAATGATCGATCATCTTTATGCGCAAGGCTTCACCGTGCTCGGTAAATTGGGCTTCACGCCCAAGTGGGCGGTTTCGCCGGAGAAAGCCAAAGGTTGGCCGATTCAAAATCAAATGCCTGCTTCGACGAATGCGTTTCGCGCGTACATTCGCGAAGTGGTCTCGCACTATGGCGACCGCATGTCGTGCTGGGAAATTTGGAATGAGCCGAATTTGACGCGCTACTTTGCGGGCACGCCGGCGCAATACGGCGAGTTGCTCGCAACGGCCATTGCTGAAATCAAGGCCGTGCAGCCGCGCGCGGAAGTGGCGGGTTTCTCCGTGGCGAAATTTTACAAACCGGAGACCATGGACTTTTTTCAACAAGCCCTCACCTCGCAGCCGGATTTGCGCGTCGCCGCGCTTTCGTTTCATCCTTATTTCAATAATACGCCGGAGATCGCCGGGCTGGTGCAGCGCATCGGCCAAGTGAGCGAGCTCTTCGAAACGCAGCGCGGCAACAATCCGGTTTTTTGGATCACGGAGTATGGCCATCAAAACACGGAAGTGATGAACCCGACGCTCGCGTATCAACCCGCGTTGCGGCCGCACTTGCTTGATGAATTGACCGCCGCGAGCTATCTCGTGCGCACCGCGTGTCTGGCCAAGCTCGCGGGCGTGAAATATTTTTTCTGTTATGCCATGGATAGCGAGCGCGTGAATCGCAGCTCGGATTTGTTCGGGTTGTTGGAAGAGAGCTGGCAGGGCGTGCCCAAGCCTGCGTTGCTCGCTTATCTCGCGCTCGCGCAGCTTCTCGGCGATGCGAATTATGAAGAGCGCGAGCATTTGCAAAACCCCGAAATTTATTTGCTGCACTTTCGCCGCGCCGATCAACGGCGTGTCAGCGTGCTCTGGCAGGCAACCGGTTCTTCGCAATTTGCGCTGCCCGCGGCGTTGCAACAAGCGGAGGCGTTCGATGTATTCGGAAATCGCAGCGCTGCGCCGCGCGGCGGGAACGTGACGTTGACGGGGCAACCGATTTTCTTTTTGCAGCGATGATCTAATTTAGCCTTTCGTTCCGCTGCTCTGCGGCGGAACGCAGCACGGAACGCTCTGCGTTCATGTCGAGAGAATACATGCATTCGCACAGCAACCACTGAACGCAAAGCGCTCACGGCAGCGTCCCCAGCAAGCAAAAAGAAGCCTTTTGAGTGACAGAATAATCGCATTAGCAAATTCCTCTTCGCACCTGCAACTTCGCGATAGCTATGTTGAAACTGAATTCCCGGTCGCAGAAATTTTTTCTTATTCTCGGCGACTTGCTTTTAACCGCGCTGGCCTTTTATCTCGCCTTCTGGCTCCGCTTTGAGTCCGGCATTTGGCGCGCGACGCATACCGAGCTCACACAGTATTTGATTGTGCTCGCTTGCATTTTACCATTGTGGCCGAGCTTGTTCTCCTTTTTTCGGCTTTATATTTCACGCCGGCATCAAGGCATCTTCGCGGATTTTTTGCCCTTGCTCTATAGCATTTCCACCGGCGTCGTGTTCGTCAGCGCCTTCACCTTCTTTTATCGAGAGATTAGTTATTCGCGCCTCACCTTCCTGCTCTTCGGCGGGTTGAACTTTGCGTTTCTGTTTGTCGAGCGCATTATGTTGCGCATCACATTGCAAATGATGCGCAAGCGCGGCTACAATTTGCGGCGTGTGCTCATCGTTGGCGCGGGCGAGCTGGGCCGCCGCGTGGCGCAACGCATGCTCAGCCATCCGGAGATGGGTTTTCAAGTCGTCGGCTTCCTCGATGACTTCCACGCCAATGGCGTTTATAAAAAAGAGCTGGGCCTCGAAGTGCTCGGCAAACTCGGCTCCGTTAGCGAAATCGTCGAAGCCCAACAAATCGACAAAGTCATCATCGCATTGCCCATTCGCGCGTTGCACAAAGTCGAGCGCGTGGTCACGGCGTGCGAGAAAGAAGGCGTGTCAACGGACATCGTGCCCGACCTTTTTAATATCGTGCAGCCGCGCACGCGCGTGTATGATTTTGCGGGCTTGCCGCTCATCAGCGTGCGCTTCACGCCCATTGAATCGTGGGGGTATCGCATCGGCAAGCGCGGCTTCGATATCCTTTTTGCAGCGTGCGCATTGTTGCTCTGCGCGCCTTTGCTTGCGCTCATTGCACTCGCAGTGAAGCTCACCTCGCCCGGCCCAATCATCTTCAAACAAGAACGCATCGGTATCAATCGCCGGCGTTTCAACATGCTCAAGTTTCGTTCGATGAGCGCGGGTTCCGAAAAGCATGATCAACAAGCCGGATTGGGCTCGCGCAATGATCCGCGCGTCACCTGGCTCGGCGGATTTTTGCGGCGCTGGAGCTTGGATGAGCTGCCGCAATTTTGGAATGTGCTGCGCGGCGATATGAGCATCGTCGGGCCGCGGCCGGAACGCACGTATCACGTGCATCAATTCAAAACGCAAATTCCGAACTACATGATTCGGCATCAAGTCAAGGCGGGCATCACAGGCTGGGCGCAAGTGAACGGCTTGCGCGGCGACACTTCGATTGAGGATCGCATCGAGCACGATTTGTATTACATCGAGAATTGGTCTTTCGGCTTTGATTTGAAGATCATCATGCTCACGCTGTTCAAGGGGATGGTGAATGAGAATGCGTAGCGGTTGGATGGATGGAGTAATGGAGTGGTGGAGTGATGGAGTTTTGAAGCGACACGCCAGCACTCCATGGCTCCACGACTCCACAACTCCAAGCCCTCGCGTCGCCCTCATCAGCGAGCAATACGCGCCGGACATGTCTTCCACGGCGCAATTATTCGAAGAGTTGTTGCATGAGCTGGCTGCTCGCGGCATTGAAACGACTGCGTGCGCGATGACGCCGGGCTATATCAAAAATGTCGCGCGCGCGCCGCTCAAAGAAATGCGCAAGGGCGTGCGTGTGTGGCGCATGCCGCGTTTGCCGTTCGCGCGCACCAATCGCATCGGCGAGGCGCTGAATTGGGTGTGGGCAACGGCGTGCCTTTCATGGATGGCCTTGTGGATTCCGCGCAGCACGCCGCTGATTGTCGGAACCAATCCGCCCATGGCGCATATCGTCGGCGCGCTCATGAAAATTCTCAAAGGCCAGCGGTTCATTGCGCTGTTTTATGATTTGCACCCCGAGCTTTCGTGCGCGGTGGGCGTGTTGCGCAAAGGCAGTTGGGTTGATCGCGTTTGGCGGCGCGTCAATTCATGGGCGTTGCGCCACGCCGATCTCGCGCTCAGCCTCGGGCCGTACATGACGCAGTCGATCAAAGCACGCTGCGCCACCGTGCCGACGCTCATCATGCACAATTGGTGCGATGCCAAGACCGTGCGTTGTTTGAAGAAAGAAGAGAGCCGCTTCGCGCGTGAACATGATTTGCTCGATAAATTCGTGGTGCTCTTTTCCGGCAATATGGGCTGGCGGCAGCGTTTGGAAATTTTGCTCGACGTTGCAGCAGAGGTGCAAGATACGCCGATTCGTTTCGTGTTCATCGGCGAAGGCGCGAAGAAAGCGAAGCTGCACGAAACTGCACAGCAACGCGGCTTGAAGAACGTGCTGTTCTTTCCTTATCAACCGCGTGAATTGATGGAGCACTCACTCGCGGCTGCTGATCTTTCAGTGGTCTCGCAAGAGCGTGAAGTGATCGGCTTCGGTGTGCCCTCGAAAATTTATACGTACATGGCCAGCGGCCGCGCGCTGCTCGGCCTGGCGGGCGAGCCGTGCGAAGTGATCGACATGATCAACGAGCACCAATGTGGTTGGACGTTTGATGAAGATCATGATCGCGACGCGATTGTTGCGAAGCTGCGCGAGCTATTGCGCAATCGTGAAGCGTGCAGTGAAGCGGGTCGCCGCGCGCGCCGAGAGTTCGAAGAGCATTATAGCTTGGAAGTGATTGCGCAGCAATACGCCGATGTGATTCGACAACATTGCGCGATGGAACCTGCGCCACATTGGTTCGCACGGCTTTTCTCGCGCAAACCGAGTTCGCAAGCGGAGAGGGAATTGGCAGAGCTCAAACAAGAGTATTTGAAGCGCAAAATTACTGCGCCGCCGAAGCATGCCAATGGCGTTCACGAAAATTCCCCCCTTGAGGGGGGCCAGGGGGGTGTCACTCGGCATCGCAAGCAAAGTGAAATGCAGGTTGAAAAAGATTAATACTCGGGATGAGGACTTTGATCAGTATGGACGCTCTAAAAAACACCCCCCTGCCCCCCTCAAGGGGGGAATTGTTTTGGCGAGCCGCGTGGTTGCTTATGCTACTATGCGTCTCTCGCTCATTTGCGCAAGACCTCGCCACGACGCCGACGTATCATTGGTCCAATCAATATCTGCAACGTCTCGCGTTGCGGCAGCGCGAGGCAGGTGTGACGTTCGAGCGGCTGCCGTTCAATGGCCGCGAAGCGCTCTCGTTCATGAAGGCTTTTCCTCAAACCGAAGCTTCTTCTGCAGAAAAGTTTTGGGCAAAGCGTTTGCGCGAGTATTGCAAGGCAAATGATGAAGAAAATACGACGCTACAAATCGGCGGCAGAGTTATTGAGAAAAGCGGCAAACTTGGCGAATCAACACGCTCGCGCGCGGCGGTGTTGACGCAGCTCGGCTTCTTTCCGAACCGGCGCCTCGCTTTTGTCAACGCGATTCGCGTCGATCAAGAGCTGCGCGACGATCCGAATTATCTCGGCAAACGTTGGCGCGGCTTTGCAGGTTACACGGAGCAGGCTTATGCGTTATTGCATTTCGACAAGTATATGGCTAAATTCGGCCGTGATTTTTTATGGTGGGGACGAGGTTATGATGCGACGCTCTTGCTCTCGGATTACTCCAGGCCGCTGGATCAGTTTTACGGACGCATGTCGTTCAACAAACTTCGTTTGCACTACGTTGCGGCCAAACTCGATCCCGTGACTTTGCCGGACTCTTTGCAAGGCTCGCCGATTTTGAATTTTGCCGAGCGCTATCTTTCCGCGGTGCGTGCGGAGCTTGTGTTCAATCCGCGCGTGCTCACCGTGGCGGCAACGCAAATGGCAGTTTACGGCGGCGCTAATCGCGGGTTCGAGTGGTACTATCTCAATCCTTTGCTCATCTATCACGGCGAGCAAGTGAACGAGCAGCGCAAGAGCAACACGTTTCTCGCGTTTGATTTCACGCTGCGGCCGCGCAATAAGACGGAACTTTATGGCCAGCTTTTGATCGACGATTATCAAATCGAACGCACCGGCAAACGCGATCTGGAGCCTAGTGAGATCGGCTATCTGCTCGGCGGAGAAATCGCCGAGCCGTTCAAGCTAACCGGCGCATCTTTGGGCGTGGAATACACGCGCGTTGCGAATCGCACCTACAATGCTTTGGCGCCATGGGAAAAATTCACGCATCGCAATCGCCCGCTCGCGCATTTTCTCGGCAATGATTTTGATCGTTGGCTCGTGCATGGGCACAGGTATTTCGGCGGAAACATTGAATTGCATGCCGTATTCGAGAAGCGCCGCCGCGGCGAGGGCCGCATCGACTCCACGTTCAATCAGCCATGGCTGGAAGTGGAAGACGGGCAAAGTTATTCCGAAAATTTTCCCAGCGGCGTGATCGAACACAGCACGCACATGCAGCTTGAATTGCGCTGGCATCCGCGCGCAGCGTTTTATCTTTCGCTCAATACAACGCACTCGCGCTATCGCGACTTCGAGAACCAAGCGGGCGTGAATAAAACTGAGAACAGTTTTTTTGTGAAACTGTGGCTGGAGAAGGCGTGGTTGCTGGGATTGGACTGAACAATCGAGAAGCATTGAAAATTTGTAAGGCTTTTAATCGTAGCTTCATCCGCTGCGAACGAACCTAATCACCACCTCATGAAAAGCAACGCAAGTTTCGTTCAACAACGCATTCAAAGCAGCATCGCCGCGAAAACTAAACTGCTCGAACAACGCACGCATGAAATTCTCGCGGCGGGCCAGCGCTTGGTGCAGGTGCTCCAAGCGGGCAACAAAATCATGTTCTGCGGCAATGGCGGCAGCGCCGCAGATGCACAGCATCTCACAACCGAACTGGTCGTGAAACTGCACCATGATCGACGGCCATTGCCTGCGCTCGCGTTGACGACTGATACTTCAATACTAACTGCGGCGGGCAATGACTTCGGCTTTCGCGAGATCTTTGCGCGGCAAGTTCTCGCGCTCGGTGCGCAAGGCGATGCTCTCGTGGGCATCAGCACCTCCGGCAAATCCGAAAACGTGCGTGTGGCTGTTTCGGCGGCGAAGAGCAAAGGCATGATCACGTTTGGTTTGCTCGGCAAAGACGGCGGGCCGCTTGCAAGCGAAGTCGATTACCCTATCATCGCGCCGGAAGATGACACGCAACGCATTCAAGAGTGCCATATTCTCATCGGGCACATTTGGATGGAGCTGATCGAGCATGAACTCTTCGGTTGAACGCAATCTCACGGCTCCATTCTTCGCATTCCTCGATCGCGACGGGACGTTGATCGAAGAGAAGAATTATCTCAGCAAGCTTGATGACATTGCCTTCATTTCGGGAAGTGAAGCCGCGGTCGCGCGCTTGAATCAGGCGGGCGTCAAAGTGGTGGTGATCAGCAATCAATCCGGCGTGGGGCGAGGATATTTCACCGAGGCTTTCGTGCAGCTCACCCACGAAGCGCTGCGCGCGCATCTTGCCGAGCACGGAGCGCACCTCGATGCGTTTTATTTCTGCCCGCACGCGCCGGAAGTCGATTGTACGTGCCGCAAACCGCGGCTCGGCATGCTCGAACAAGCCGCGCGAGATTTCAAAATGGAACTGCGCGGCGTGATGATCGGCGACCGCGTGAGTGATTTGGAGACGGGAGAAAATGCCGGGCTGCTGCGCGTGCTCGTAAAAACCGGCTATGGCGAGCAAACGCTTGCCGAGGGCAAATTCCGCGCGGATTTTGTTGCAGAAGATTTGAGCGCCGCGGTTGATTGGATATTACGAAAATGATCTGCCCCGGCCTGGCCGTGGCATGATTCGACAATAACTGAAACTACGGCCATGCCGTGGTTGAGCTGTCTCAAAATACGGAGATCACCTCTCCGCTTTTCCACCCATAGAAAAAAGCCCTCAATGAATGATTCGGAGAGGGCTTTTTGTTTTACACGAATTTTGTTATCGGGCGGAACAGTTGCGTTTACTTACCCTCCCTGCAATTTCCTTTCCACTACCTGCCTTAGTCTCTCGTGCATAATATAGTATTGCTTACCCGAAGCTTTCGATTGCGCTTGCGGTTCAATTTTCTTGTCGATGAAAAGCCTCGCCGCGCGTGCGAGTGTGACATGTTGTTGCGTGCTCAATTTTTGTCGCAGCGCGGCAATGCTGCGGCAATCCGAAATATCAACCCGCTCACGATAAAGCACCGCGCCCGTATCCACACCGGCATCGACGAAATGCACAGTCACCGCGACCGGTGCGTTGCAGTACACCGACCATTCCGCAACGTTCATCCCGCGAATGCCGGGCAGCCATGCCATGTGCACGTTCAGCGTTCCCACCTTCGGCACGGCCAGCACATGCGCGCGAATGATTGGGGTCCCGCCGAGCAGCAGCAAATCCGTTTGAAATTTCTGCAAAGCCGCAACGCATTCCGCGCCGTTCAAGTCCGCCACGGCGATGAGTGAAATGCGATGCGCGCGCGCGTATTCAACTACAGATTTATAAGTGTCGCACGATTGCAAAGATGGCTGCGCAACCGGGCTTTCGCCATTACGAGCACTCTCGAGGTGCAGTTTACCATTCGCGGCAAAAAGCGGCAAACCCGCCGGCTTCTGCGGCGTGTTTCGTACTTGTCTGCGATAATAAATTTTGCGCACGATCGCACTGCACGAAGGCCGGGCTTCGCGGCGTTCGAGCGCGACGATGCCACGCACGGGTAAATTCTGCGCGCGCAGCGCAGCAAGAATCTCCAAAACTTTGCGATGATTATGCCGCTTGCAGAGCAGTACAAGATTCATTTTCCATCTCATGATCGAGCTGCGACATGATTTCGTCTTCGAGCATGAGCGCATCGACGAAAAATTTCGCGGCCCAGTTGGGATAACTATAACGAATGTAGCGCCCCCATATCGGATGCGAGCCTTTGATGCCCCCGCGGATACCGGGATTGCGCGAGCGTAAATCCTGCGTAGACTTGACGAAATCATTTATCTTTAGCGCGGCATTCAGAAAACGCCCGTCACCATTGACTTGATAAATGTTCAGCCAGGTCTTCGCAAGCTGCACGTCGCCGGTCAAACAGCTAAAGCGTTCCGAACTCTGCCACTCGCGATTGTATTTTGCAAAAGGAAAGCGGCGAATTTCGAACCGGTGCATGAGCGCTTCCGAGGCGAGTATGGCCGCGGCAAAGTAGCGCTCGTGGCCTGCGAGCGCGCGCCGGCGCAATATTTCCGCCGAGGCCAGAAAGCCCCGCGTGGTGTATGCAATCGTGTGCAAATACGGATTTTCATTGTCACTGAAACCGTTATCACGAAACCAGCCGTTCGGAAGTTGGTTGCCAAGCGCCCAATCGAGATGCTTGCGCGCCGCGTCGAGATATTGTTCGTTGCCCGTCGCCTCCCATAGTTCGAGCAGCGGCCACGCCACGCGGGTGTGATAAGTATGCACGCGATTCAAGTACGTGTGCTTCAACCACGAGCCGTTAGGCTCTTGAATCTTGACGAGCCAATCGCCGGCGCGAAGCGCAGCGCGCAAATATTTGTGATGCCCGGTTTCGCGAAAAGCGGAGAGCAATCCCAGCATGACCTGGCCGGTGTTGAAGACGATGGGCTGCGGCGCTGTGCCGACGTCATGCCCGGGGAAGGCGCCATTCTCAAGCTGCAATGACAGCAACCAATCGGCGATGCGCAGCGCGCGCTCGTGATATATTACCGCGTCCACTTTGCGCGCATAGTTGAAAAAAGTGGGAATGATGTAACCCGAGGTTTCCGGATAAGAGGGCGCCCAACCGCGATCCAAACGATAGCGCGCGGAAACGCCGCTGTCGCGCGTGGCATCATGCGCTGCGCACAGCCAGGCCATGGCTGCGGCAACGTGAACGGCATTCGGCTGCAGCAAATGTTGCGGCTCGCGCAGGTTGAAATAGTCGCGCAAACCGATACGCAAATGCGAAGGACGATAGAACTTGGCGTTGAAAAGATCTCTGGCGAGTTTGAGCAAAGCCCGCATGATGTTCCTTCCATTCAAGAGTGAGCATGAATGGTCATGGATTATCTCTTCTTGGTACAACGGGCGCCAGCGCAAGCCAGGGACGGCCTTCAATCGGGGGCAAAGGTGAAACCTCCGGCAACGTAAGCAAGCGTCAGCATACTGGCCGGCCTAGGCGGAAGATAGAAGTGAGCTATGACGACGACGTTGACCAGAGAATACCCTCAGAGGCGGGAAAATGCGGAAAGGGCAAGAACATTTTGGGGCGCGAGCTGAGATTCGATTGCAGCTTGCAGTTCCCTGTTACGCGTTTGTAGAAGGAGTGCCCGCGGGAAATTGCATGCCCCCCGCTAAAAACTTCGCGATCAACTCTGCCAGCTCGCCGAAATTTTTGTTCATCACGCTGGGGCCGAATTGATTCATGTCGATCTCGCGCTCGAGTTGCAGCGCTTCTTCGAGATACACGAGAAAATCGACCAAGTCCAAGCTGTCCTGTAAAAGCGCGGTCACGGGCTGCTCACGTAACGCCGCGTTTGCAAATTCCGGCTTTTTGTCCGCGAAATACTTTTCCATTAAACTCAGGATGAGATGGTGATCCATTTTAAGCCTCCTTGCGTACGCGACCGTAAATGACGTTGAAACCCGCGCCCATGGTGATCAAATTGAGGGCTGCATGCCGCGGTGCGGCGCTGGCGACCTCTTTGAGAATATGCATAATACTCGCGCTGCTCATGTTGGAGTATTTGCGAAAATGTTCGACGGAAGGCTGCAAAGCTTCGGGTGGAATGCCCAGCTTGCGCGCGAGCCGCACCAGCAATGAGATACCGGCAGGATGAATCGCCCAGCGCGGCTCGGCTTTCCAGCCCGCGACGGTTTCGCTCAAGGCTTGCGCTACGAAATCGCGCACTTCGTTGTTGAAAGTCTTTTCATCCGCAAGCGCAAAAGTGTAGTAGCGGCGATAATCCCAGCGAATCAAATCGAGGCCGGAATCGACTTGTGGCCGGTATTGCAACTCTTCCAAAGCGAGCGCCATGTCGCCTTGCTCGCGTTGATTGGAAACCCATAGCGCGGCCGCGCCGTCGCCGAACGTGCAGTTGCCTTGCCAAATATCCGTGCGCGCGCTGGTCATATCCAGCAGCGTTGTGGGCAATTCCACCGCTACGATCAGAATATTTTTAAAGGAATCATCCAACGCGCGCGCAAGGTTGAGTGCTTTCGTGCTGCCCGTACAACCCACGTTGCCCAAATCGATCATCATACAGTTGGCGCGCAACAATCCCTGCAAACGGTGCGCGAGGCGATAGCTCATGCCCGGCATGAGATTGCCGGTCGAGGTGGTGGTGAGCACCGCATCGAAAGTGATCTGGGCCGCTTCCGCTGCGGGTCTTATTTGCTGGGCAAGAATATCCAACGCTTGCTCTACGCCGTCTTGAAACAACTGCGCGCGGCTCGCAAAATCGTGCGCGTCTTCCAAACTGGGCGCGAACATGTATCGCGTGCGCTGCCCCACCAAAGAGTACTGCACAAAGCTGCGCAACTCAGCGAGGCGAGCTTCTTCCAACGGGAGTTTTTCAAGATGGGCTTCATAAGCGGCGAGCAACTCTGCGTTTTCGATCGGGTGGCCGAGCGTGGTCGTGTAGATTGCGTTGATATAGCGCATGCGAGGTGAGCGAAGTTTGCATGTATTGCGGCGCTGTGAATGATTTGATATGAGCAAGATAATGCGAGGAGGGGAAAAATGCAAACAACGAAATCGCTGGGACGACATGAATAGCCTGCGGAGTGACGCAGCCCAATGACGCATAGGATCGCATTGGTGCTCATCGCTGCGCAGGCATTTGCTTGCTGCGGCAAATCAAAGCCATCTACCTCACATCATACTTCAAAAATGCCACGAACGCGCCTGCGAACGCGAGCATCGTATACACCGCGAGCAAGCCGAAATCCAAAATCGTCGGCGCGAAGGCTTGCGCAAAAGCAGGCTCCGGCGCGGTGAAGCGCGGCAAATCGGAGACTTCGAGTGCGCCGCCTTCTCGACCAAACGAAATCTTCATGCCCGTGTCGCTGCTCCAGCGCATTTGAATGCCGTCCTGCCCGCCCTCGGCCTTGCGTTTCTTTTCCACTGCGTCATTGAACGCTGTGCGATAGAGTTGCATCGTGTCTTCGTAGCGCGTCTTCATTGCGATATCCGTGCCCGCCAAATTCATCGCCGCAAGTTGATACGCCGAGGCCGGCGAGAAGCGCGAAAGCGAGAACGCCAAGCGCTCTTGCGTGATCTTACGATTGCGCAACTCCTCGCGCAGCTTTAGTGAAAACGCTTCGATGTCTTTTTGCACCTGCTTTCGATTTTTGTCTTCCTCTTCCATCCATTCCCATTCGTGTTCATCCATGTAAGCTCTGCGCTCTTCCGCGCTCATGCCTTCAGTGAGAGCGTTCCGTTGTCGCCAGCGTTCTTGCAAGCCTGTGGTCAGCTCCTGCCATTTCTCTTTTTCATAACCATCGCGTTGCGCTTCAATCTCCGCCACCGTCGGCACGGGCACAAGTTGTCCGGCAGCCATCACCGCGCCGCGCGGAATGATCAAAACAAACAATACCCACGCCACGAGCGCGACGAGAAATGAAATCGAAGACCGTTTCGTGAGCGCGGAAATGAGCAAGCCCATTGCTACAAAACACGTGAAGAAGAGCAATGAAATGCCGAGCAGCGCCGCGAGTTTCGTCCAGTGCAAAGCCGTGAGCGGAATTTGAAAGAACATTACGAGCACAACACCGAGCAGAATGGGAATGAGCAGCGGCACAATCAATCCCAACAACGCGCCGATGAATTTGCCGAGCAGATATTGCGGCCGCGGGATCGCGTTCGCGAAACTCAATTGCAGCGTGCCGTTCTCGCGCTCGCCGTTGATCGCGTCATACGTGAAGAGGATCGCAAAGAGCGAGAGCACGACTTGAAAAATGAACGTCAAGTCGATGAAACGGAACACCGCGAAGATCGGATCGTCGGAATAAATGCTGTTGCGCAAGCGCACACCTTCGAAGCTGCTAATGGTCGAGAGCCGGCCGATGTCGTTATTCACGCCCGAAACGAAAATCTGCATGGGATCGGGTTTGCGATATGCGGAACTCGAAATGCCCATCCAGCCCGAGGCCTCGCGCAATTGTTGCTCCGCAAGCTGCGTCGCAGTTTCATATTGCCGCACCATCGCGCGATACTCTTGCACGCCGACGAATACGCTCAAGAGAATGAGCAGCGAGCACGCCGCAAACGTGACGACGAATTTCGGACTGAGCAAAATGGCTTTGAGTTCTTTTTCAATGATTGTGCGCAGCATGGTTGTCTCCAATCTTGACTTTGGCGTTTGAACCCTTATATTGGCGCGTGAAATTTAAAGCAGGTTGTTGATTAAACTGAAAGGGGCTGCTATGAGTACACTTGAAAAACTTGAAGAACTGGTCTATCACGGTTTTCGCGAAACGCGAGAATCTATTGCGGAAACGCGCCAATCTCTCAAGGAAACCGAGCGCATTCTGCGTGAAAGCCATCAAGAAACCGAACGCCAATCTAAACGAACCGATGAAAGATTGGATCGCTTGGCAAAACAAATCGCGGGCGTCACGGACTCCTTAGGTCTTTTCGCGGAGCAATCGGTCTTTCCTGCGGTTGATCGTCTCCTAAAAACGCGCGGCATCAACATTAAAGAACTTTATACCGGCTTGAAAGGCCGTCGCAATGGCGACAACGTCGAGTTCGACATTGTCGGCGCGGGCCCCGAGGCCGCGATCTTGATCGAAGTAAAATTAAAGCTAAAGAAAAAGGACGTCGAAGACTTGATCGCCAAGATGCCGGACGTTTTCAAATTCTTTCCTCATCTTCGCCGCTCCAAACTTTACGGCGGCGCTGCGGGCATGAGCATCGAAGCAGACGTTGAGCGCTTCGCATACAAACGCGGTATCTTCGTCTTCGGCGAGTCCGGCGACAACATCCGCATCTTGAACGACGAGAAATTCAAACCGCGCACGTTTGCCCGTTGAAGTCGGACCTGCGCCAAAGAGTGTGAAATGATTGCAAACGTCCTCGCGCGCAAGCCCGACTTCGCCCGAGTGTTGCTGTTGCCCCTCGCCCACTCACCTCAAATCATACCTCAAAAACGCCACAAACGCGCCCGCGAAGAACAGCAGATTGAACCCCGCCAACAAACCGAAATCAAACAACGAAGCTTGAATCACACGCGAGCGCTCTTGTTGGTGATACGTGAACTCCGGCAATTCAAGCGGGTCAATCGGCTTCTTCTCTTGCTCATTGCCGGTGGTCACGCGCATGACCATAAACCCGCCGCCGAGATTCATGCCGGTCTTTTCTTTGATGAAGCTCGCATAGGATTGTTGATACGCCGTGGCTTCATTCACAAAATGCTCTTTGAGATCAAGCCCCGTGCTCGCCAACGTGGTGGAAGCAAGCGAGAACACGGCGCTCGGAGAGACGCGCGCAAGGCTGAACGCCACGCGCTCCTGCACGAGTTGGCGATTGCGGCGCTCTTCGTTCAAACGCGAAGTCAGCTCGCGCATTTTCTTGTCGCGCTCTTCCGCGTTCTTTTGCATGAACTCGTTGAACTCCTTCATCATGTCCGCGGGATTCGTACTCGGCGTGGGCTTGAACTCGCTCATGCGTTTGCGATCCTCGGCCCACAACTGCGAACGCAAACGATTTTTCTGCGCCGCGATTTGATCGACCGAGGGCACGTCCACCGCGCGGCCAGCGATCAACACCGACGCGCGCGGAATGATGAGCACCGCAAACACCCACGTCACCAATAGCAGCAAGAACGAGTGTGACGAACGCTGCGTGAGCGCCGACATGAAAACCGAGAGCGTGAGAAACACGCCGAAGTACAGCAAGCCGGCGAGAACGACGAGCGTAAGTTTGATCCAATCATCGCTCGTCATCGGCGCGCCTAATAACGGCAGCAACATACAACCAAGCAAGATGGGAATGAGCAGCGGCACCGCGAGCGCGACGAATGAGCCGAAAATTTTTCCGAGAATGAACGTGCCGCGCGGCAGATTATTCGCGAACGACAAACGCAACGTGCCGCGCTCCTTCTCGCCGTTGATCGCATCATATGCAAAGAGAATGGCAAACAGCGAGAGCACGATTTGGAAAATGAAATCCAAATCCAAAAAGCGGAACACTGCGAAAATGGGGTCTTCGTTGAAGCGGCTCTCTTGCGCAACCAATTCGCCGCGACCCGCGACTTCGATGGTGCGGCCCACGTCGTTCGAAACGCCGGTGACGAGAATGGCGAGCGGCTGCGGCGGCAAAAAGATGCGATGATTGCGCACCATAATCCAATCGGTCTGGCCTTCCATCTTGCGCAGGTTCTCCTTCTTCGCGGCTTCGTACTGCGCGCGGCTCACTTGATAATTTTTCGCGCCCACGTAAAACGTGAGCAGAATGAGCACCGCCGCCACGCCGAACGTCACCGCGAACTTCGCGGAGCCGATGATCTCGCGCAGCTCTTTTTCAACGATCAGTTTGAACATGATGACCTCGTGATTTGAATATCTTGCAAATCCCTTTGATTGTCATTCTGGAAGAATCTTTCCTCGCACTTGGAAGAGAGCCGAGCACTTGGGAAGTTCCTTACAGGATGACAATTCGTGGAGAGCTGGTATCGCATTAATCTTTTTCTGTCTTTTCACTCGGCGCGCTTGCGGGGCGCACGCGAATATCATCGATGCCGTGCGGCGCGCTCTGCGTCACCGTAATGCCAAGACTCAGCCAGCGTTGATCATTCTTCGCTTGCGCGAGCGTTTCAATTTCATATTCGCTCGAACGAGTCACGCTGTGCAGCTTCAAACCGCCGCATTGCCGAAAAAAATTCATATCCATGTCCGCGTTGTTCGGATTGCCGCCGTGCTCTTCGTGGAAGCGTTGCAATGCGGGAAGTTCGCCGGTGTTGAATGCGGCTAGAAATGCGCGCAATGTTTTTGCTGCGGCCGTATTGGGCAGGGCAACATCGTCAATCATTGACGAAGAAACAGCGGCAGAAGCCGGAGCTTTCATCTCTTCCAACTCGCGCTGCAGTGAAGCGCTCGCGCTCTGCAATTGCTCGCGCATCTCCGCGTCCGTCGCATTCGATAAAATGTTTTTCAACGCAGCGATATGGGCGACGTGCAACGCTTGTGCTGCGGGCACGGCCACGTCCGGTTGCACGCCCGTGCCTTCCCAATTGGTTTTGGTGATGGGATTGATGGCGCGCGCGAACGGCACGCCGAGGGAGAAATGATGGTGAATACGATGCGGCTGCGTGGGATGCGCGCCGCCGCCCGTCACTTCGCCGACAATCGTTGCACGTTTCAGGTGCTTGAGATTGTACGTGAACTCTTCGCCCGCGGAAAAAGTCCGGCTGCTCGTGAGCACGTAAACTTCTCGGTTGAGATAACGCTTGCCGAGCACGTTTGCATGCGTCCAAAATTCTTGCGTGCGGTTTTCGGGACGCGAGTAAATGTCATTGAGATGCGTGGGTTGCTCGAAAAGATAGCTCGAAATGAGCGCGACCATCTCAGGTTGGCCGCCGTTGTTTTGCCGCAGATCGAAAATCAGCGCGTCGGTATTGGCGAGAAAGTTCATCGCCGCAGCAACGGTGGCGCTGCCGGCTTCGGCGCTCATGAAGCCGCGCAAATCAATATAGCCGACATTGCCGCGGAGACGCTCGATCTTTTCGAACCCGAAATTGACTTGGCGCTGAAAACTCTCGCGGCGCTCGCGCTCTTCCGGCGATTCGTAATCCGCTTTAAAGTCCGGCAGTTTCTCAAAAGAATAGCGCACGCGGAGATGTTTGTCGCGACTCACTTCCTGCAAGTGTTGTGTGAGTGTGTTGGCAAACGTGCGCGCGTCCGTGATCGCGTCATACTCTTTGCGTTTCATGCGTGCGCGCACGGCTTGCTCCATTTGCTTGGCGACTTCGGGGAAGACATAGTTCTCATTGAGCGCGCGAATCGCGCTTTCGATCACGGCAGTGCGCGTCTTCGCGTCGAGGGTAAGGTCTTGCGCTTCGCCTGTGTTTATGAATAGAAGAAGAAAGCAGAGCGCGGCGAATAAAAGGCGTTTGAGTTGAGGAGTTGCGCGATTCATTTTTCTGCTCGAGGATTGGGGGTTGTACATTGCTTTCGGGTTGATTTGTAATTCAACTCCACAACAATGCCATCCTGTAAGGAGCTTCCCTATTGCTCGCGACACGCTTTAGAGCATGGGGCTCGTCCGAGCACGAGGGAAGATTCTTCCAGAATGACACGTTCAAGGGGCTTACAAATCAACCCGTAAAAATTTTTCATTCTGAAGTCTGCTGCCAGTGCTTGAAAAGATTCCTACTGAATGACAATGAGGAAGGGCTTCGCTCTTTGCCCCAAGCTCCACGCCCTACGCTGCTTCCACATGCCCAGCCATGTAGTGCATGTACAGCTCTTCCAAATTTTCGCCGGCGAGCTCCGCGTGCGTGCGTTGCATGACGAGCCGGCCTTGCTTCATGATGCCGACAGTATCGGCAACTTCTTTCGCGCGGAAGATGTCGTGCGTGGACATGAGAATCGCTTTGCCCTCTTCGCGCAAGGAGTGCAGCAATTGCATGAACTCGAAACCGGCTTTGGGATCGAGGCCGGAAGTCGGCTCGTCGAGCAGAATCGCGGGCGCGTCTTTGAGAATGGCGATGGCGATGCCGCACTTTTGGCGCATGCCTTTGGAGAAGCCTTTGAGCCGCTTGTTATGCGCTTCTTCCTGCAAGCCCACGCGCAAAAGCACGCGGCGATAATCGTCTTTGGTGTATTCGGTTTTGCCGCCGAGCCGCGCAAAGTAATCGACGTTTTGCAGCGCGGTGAATTGCGGATAGAGCATCACGTTTTCCGAGACGAACGCCACTCGCGCTTTGGCTGCGAGCGGCTCGCGATGTGTGATGAATCCGGCAATGCTCGCTTCGCCCTCGGTCGGCTCAATGAAGTTGAGAAAGAGATTGATGGTCGTGGTTTTGCCCGCGCCATTCGCGCCGAGCATGGCGTAGATTTGTCCCACGGGCACGCTGAACGAAACATGATCCAATCCCAACACGCCGTCTTCGTAGCGTTTGGTGAGATTGCGCGCTTCAAGCATGGCGCTGCCATTGGCATTGACTTGCGACATATTGACTCCTTGATGAATTACTGGATCAATGGATTGTTGGAGTAGTGGATTGCTGGATTGTTGGATTGATGGATTAATTATTGATTGTTGAGATTCCGAAACTCCAGCAAACCATTAATCCAGAAATCCAACAATCCATTAATCCAAGTCATTCTCATCTCCGCGACAACTTCACTCCGAACACCACAATCCCCAATACCAAACCGAGCACGAGCATTGTGATCAACGAGACGCCAAGCAGGTTCGTCTCGGATTGAATCTCGACCGTGAAAGTTTTGTCTTCCGCAATCACCGGTTGATTGTCGGAGAGCGCGGTGGTGCGCACGCGAATTTCATAACGGCCTGCGGAAACGTTTTGCGGCGGATTAATGTTGATCGCGACGCGCTTCTCTTC
Organism: bacterium; assembly: GCA_037444905.1. Classification (GTDB taxonomy): domain Bacteria; phylum Zhuqueibacterota; class Zhuqueibacteria; order Zhuqueibacterales; family Zhuqueibacteraceae; genus JABWAN01. The sequence goes on from JBBILN010000028.1 coordinate 37,964, forward strand.
CGCGATATTCAGCGCCGTAATCACCGCAGGCTCGACGTTCTTGTCCCAATTCATGGGCGGATCGACTTGCACGAGCACGTTGTCGAGGCGGCGCGTGCCTTCATTCACCACGTCCATTGTGAATGAGATCGCGTCGTCGGCCTTGCTCGTGTGAAAGAGTTGCGGCGCGCGCACGAGCAGCTTGCCTTTCCCACGCGGCACCAATTCCAAACGAATAAAACCGGCGTTGAGGCTTTCAATCTCTTCCTGCGTCCACACTTTGCCGTTGCTGCCTGCGAAGCTTTCGGTTTGATCTTGCGGCAGCACGAGCACGTAAAACGGAATGGGCTTGTCCATCACCACTTCATCAGAAGGGCGGTCGGGCAGAAACACTTGCAACGCCGCGCGCCTCGTGTTGGAGCTTTCCGTGAATTTGAATTGGCTGAGACGCGCTTGGCTCGCGGGGTCGGTGAAGTAGCGCGTGATCTGTTGCGGCAGGTTGACGACTTCGAGCTTGAAGGTGTTGTTCACGCCGCTGAACAATTCCAAGCTCATCGTGAAAGTCGCGGAGCCGCCGAGTTCCGCTTCTTGTGAGAACTGCTCGGATTGCAACAGCACTTTGTTGACGCTGCTGTCTTTCTGCAAAAAGATTTTCGGCGTGCGCTGCGTGCCGCTGCCATAAGTGATGCTCACGGTCACGGCATCCAAATCTTGCAGCAACTCGAACTCGATCTCAACCGGCTTGCCAAATTCCAACTCTTCAATCTTGCGTTCATAAGGATTGCTGATGATCGTGTTTTGATCATTTAACAAAGAAACATAAACGTCGTTGATCATGTCCGGTTGGAGCGAGCGAAACAGTTCGTCGTCGAGATTGACGAGTTTGCGAAATTCCGCGGAGCCGCCGGAAGTGTTGGCAAGCTGCACGCGCACGCGCTTGCGTCCGTCTTTGGTTTGAAATTTCACTGCGCGATTGACCGAGACGTATTGCTTTTCGAACAGCACGGCGAGCAGCGATTGCTGATAATTCACCTCGGCGTCGGCAAAGCGATTGCGCATGCCGTTCAATTCCACTTGCGAGATCAAGCCTTTCTCGAACAGACTTTTTTGCCGCTCATACTCCGCGCGCGCGACTTCATACGCTTCCTTCGCGCGCTTGAGGCCGAGCAAACGATATTGATCATCGCGCTGGTTGTAGTTCACTTGCGCGGAAGAGATGGTTACAAGCGTGGCGAGCATGAGGAGCACGCACCCTCGAATAATTCCCCCCGCGAGGCGAGTGTTCTTGTGGAAATATGCGTCGCCGACCAACATCCCTCTGGCCCTCTTCAAGGGGGAAATTTGCTGAAAGCATTTTTTCATCATTCACTCACTTCTCCGCGTTTTTCGCCCATGACAAAAGCTTGCGCGCAACATTGCCGGCGCTGGGCGGATCGTAGTTTGACAACACGATGATCGTATAGCCGCTTTCGAAATCGATTTCTAAAAAAGCATTCATGCCGGGCGCGCCGCCGGCGATGCCATAGCCGCCTTCGCGACGCGCATTGCCCGCTTGCAACGGCTGCGGCGTTTCCGTTCCATTCAAAAGCCAAGCGGTGTATTTGCTCTCGAGCAGCTTATTGTTGAGCAACGCGAGGCTGAAGTTGTGCATGTCGCCGAGCGTTGAATAGCCGCCGCCCGCGGAACTGCCGCGTGCGGGCTTGGTGTAAATGTTCTTCGTGCGCTCGCCGTTGGGAAGTTGCCGCGCATTGCGCGTGTAGCCTGTGGCCAAATTCGGGACGACTGCATCCAACTCATATGCTTCCGTTTGCGTCATGCCCGCGGGTTGATAGATGTGCTCGCGCACGTAGTCGAAATAGTTTTGCCCGCTCACTTTTTCAATGATCAAGCCGAGCGCGATATAGCCGCCGTTGGAATAGCGCTCTTGCGTGCCCGGCGCAAAAAGCAGAGGCGCATCGGCAAAGAGCGTGAAGTAATCTTGCAACGTGCGAATTTTGTCCTTCGGCGTGTTTTCGAATTTATCATTGAAAAAATCGCCGAGGCCGGAGCGATGCGTGAGCAAATGATGAATCGTCACTTTCGCCGCGGCTTCGCGATTGGGATAGTCGGGCAAATATTTTCCGAGCACGTCGTTCGGCGCGAGCTTGCCCTGTTGCATGAGTTGGCAGATTGCGATCTGCGTGAAAACTTTGTTGATTGAGCCAAGGCAGAATTTCGTGTCGATACGATTAGGCGCTTCATACTCTCTGCTCGCGAAGCCGCAAGCTTCCTGCATAAGAATGTTGCCATTGCGCGCGATGAGCACCGCGCCGGCAAACTCATCGGCACGAACTTGCTCATCAAGATAAGCCCTGGCCTGCACGAGTAATTCCGCTTCGGTTGAAGGCGGCTTGGTATCATCGTTTTCCGTGAGCGCCTCGCTCGGCATCAACTCGACGCGCAGACCGGCAATTTTGTGCGGCGGTTGCGGCGTAAATTCAAAGCGAAACTCTGCGGCTTCGCCTTTTTGCGAATGCACTTGAATCGTAATTGCACGGTCGGAAGCCTCTGTCACACGATACAATGCGAGCGCGCCCAAATCTCCGTAGATTCTTTCGTACCTCTGCCGGCGTTCTTCGCTCGTGCGACGTTGCAATGCCACCGGCGCAAAATGCTCGGATTGAAACGCTTGCATCTTGCTTGTCTCCCCGGAATTGAACGCGCTGAGATATGCTGCGACGATCTTGCCCATGGGGGTGCCGGGGAGTTTATTTTCTTGTGCATGCGCACTCAAGGCGACGGCAAACGCGACAAGGCCGATGGCAGGAAAATTTTTCGATATGTTCTTCATAATAAAATGTGAAAGAGCTCAATTTCAGTGAATAGTCTGCCTAGGTGCATGCGCTTACTCATTGCGCGTTTTGATCATAAACTGCCCCTTCGCTTCCGGTTTGTTGAACGAGGTTGTCATGGTTTTGTCGTTGCGGAGAAATTGCAGCTCCACCTTTGCGCCCACCGCAATCGTTTCGAACGCGGCATTGAACGCGGGCACACTCGCAATAGCATTGCCGTTCAATGATTGCAGAACATCATCGGTTTGCAGATCAACACTCTCCAAACCTTTGGTTGGAATCGGAAGCTTGTCTACGACTTTCACTTTGCCACCCGCGCTGCCAATGATCACGCCCAAAGCCGGAACCGGTGTGATGTCGGAAGCATTGCCTCCGATACTTCTTTGCATCGTAAAAGTTTTGCCGCCGTCCGTAGATTTCTCGGTGGTAACTTGACCGTCGCCGCCAACCATGACGCGATGCGCAACCATTTGTGGCAGATCTTTGGGATCCACTTTGGCGAACGCGGCTATCATGCGCGCGTCGTAGCGACGCAATCCGAGCTTGATCGTATCACCAATGGCCAACGCATTATAGCCCTGCTCAAACTCTTTCACGGTTTTGATGCGCTTGCCATTGAGGAAAAGGATGAGATCACCTTCGGCGACATCTATGGCTTGATAAGCTTTCGGCCTATTTTCTGAAGAAGAGACCGCGAGAAATTTAACTTGCTCACCCTCTTGCGAGAGTATCGCACCCAACTCGCGAAACTGGAAAATATCTCCCGCGGGCAGCATGCGCATTTGTTGTGCGAATGCAGGCAATGCGCAGAGGGTGAGTAGGACAAGAGCTTTGTTCATTGCACGCATGTAATGATCTCCTTCGTCTTTCGGTTTGATGGATCGCGTCCGTTCCTCATTGTCATTCAGCAGGAATCTTTTTACTCGCTAAAGATTCTTGCCAGTCCTTAAAAGGATTCTTACTGAATGACATCACAAGGGAGCACGCAAGATTTTGTTTGTGAGATTCAAGACGGCGTAAGATAAGAAAAGGATTCACGACCGCCTAGTCAAATAGTGTTAGGGAGTGTTAAAAAGTGTTAAATGGCGGGCTTTTTCGCGGAGGGTTGCTTATATTGCAAGCATGGAAAGCAAACGGAAAACCATGACCACGATCATCGTGCTCATCACTGGGGCGCTGTTGGGCATGCTGTGGGTGCAAATCATTTTGTTGAAAAAGGCCTTCGAGCTGGCCGAGCGCGCACATGCGCAAAACGTGAACGCTGCCTTGACCAGCATCGTGAGCAAATTGGAAGACCGTGAAACGGTGACCTATGCCTTCAAAGCGATCACGAAGCCGTTCACGCAGAATCAGATTCTGGCCGTGCACGCTCGCATAGAAGATGATAGTGCCGCCGTCGTGGAAGACCAGCTTAAAGCTCTCGACTCCGGCTTCGCATGGCATGGTGCACCGCTTCCTCAACAGGCGCATTATGATCCCAAGAGCGGCAGCTTTTCTTTCACTCTAGCCTCGCCCCAGCACGTGCGCTTGCGCCTATTGGATAGCCTGGGGCAACCGATCGTCGTCGTCATCGATGAAAAGAAACCGGCTGGAACTTACACGCTCAAACTCGATAGCGCACAAACGCAGAACCAAAGCCTTTATTATAATTTCAACGTCGGAACCGATAGTGCGACGTATGACGTCAGAGTGGGTGGAGCCAAACACGAGGAAACGGCAAAATGGTTTTCGCAGGAGAGAAAAAGAAAAATCGTCGCGCAAGTTTTGGATAATCTCACCCTGCCGCAACGCAACCCCATCGAGCATCGTTTGCAGCATGCGGCATTAGATTCCATCGTGCGTACAGTTTTGCGAGAGCAGGGCCTGGATATGCGCTGCGCTTACGGCGTTCGTCCGCAGGCTGTCCAAGATTCTCTAAAATTCGTGACGCCGGCACAATTTGCGCACGAACTCCGGGCCTCGCCCTTCCGTGCACGTTTATTCCCGGGCGATCCTTTGTATCCCCCACACGAGTTGTTGTTGTATTTCCCGGAGCAACAACTCTATTTGTTGAAGCAGAACGGAGCCGTGCTGCTTTCCGTGTTCGTTCTGCTGGCAATCATCGTGTTTTGTTTCCTGTACACGCTGCGGACGCTGTTCAAGCAAAAGCAATTCGGGCAATTGCTCACACAGTTCATCAACAACATGACGCACGAATTTAAAACGCCAATCTCGACCATCGCGCTGGCGAGTGAGGCGTTTAAGAATCCCCAGGTTTTAGATGACCGCGAGAAAGTGCAACGCTACAGCGGCATCATTCTCGACGAGTCGCAGCGCATGCGCAATCAGGTCGAAAAAATTCTGCAGATGGCCGTGTTGGAAGAAGGCGACTACGAGCTGAGTTTGGCGAAACTCGACATTCACGAGATACTCACGAAGGTGTTGGACAATTTCGCGGTGCAGATTGAAAAGAGAAAAGGCGAGCTGGTGCGGCGCTTTTATGCTACCACAACCGTGATCGAAGCTGATGCTGTGCATTTCGCGAACATGATTCAAAACCTGCTTGATAATGCGAACAAGTACACTCACACGACGCCACACATCGCCGTGCGCACGGAAAGCGACGCACGAGGCGTGCACATCAAAATTCTGGACAACGGCGTTGGGCTGGGCTCCGAAGAACAAAAACTCATCTTCGACAAATACTATCGCGTGCCCACCGGCAACGTGCACGACGTGAAAGGCTTCGGGTTGGGCTTGAGTTATGTGAAGCTCATGGCAGAGGCACACGGCGGCGCGGTCACAGTTACGAGCGAGCTTCACAAGGGCAGCGAGTTTGATTTATTTCTCCCATATGCTCGTGCTCACCGTGCTTGAGCAATATAAGGCTAAACAAAGCCATTGCCGCTAAAGCGATTTTGAATAGCTTTCCCGGCGAGGGCTTTGCCTTCGAATAAACGTGGCGCTAGTTTTCCGGATCATGCTCTATGACGCAAGCCCGTATCTTACTCATCGAAGACGATCCCAATCTCGGGTTCATTTTGCAGGAGAACCTTGAGCTGCAAGGCTATCGCGTGGAGCGCTGCGGCGATGGCGAAGCGGGATTGCAGGCTTTTCTCAAACAAAGATTCGATCTGTGTTTGATCGACGTGATGCTGCCCAAGAAAGACGGGTTTAGCCTCGCGCGGGACATTCGCAAAACCACGCAAGAGCTGCCGATTATTTTTCTCACAGCCAAGTCGTTGAAAGAAGATCGCATTGAGGGTTTTAAGATTGGCGGGGATGATTACCTCACCAAACCGTTCAGCATGGAAGAGTTGGTGCTGCGCATTCAAGCCGTATTGCGGCGCAGCAGAGCGTTGCCGCAAGAGCAGCCAGCAGTGAGCATTTTTCAGATCGGAAGCTATTCTTTCGATGTGGAGCAACAGGCTTTAAAACGCGGCGAGGAAACACAAAAACTCACAGCCAAAGAAGCCGAACTATTGCGCTTGCTATGCTTGCATATGAATGAAGTGTTGGAGCGCGAAGTGGCATTGAAGCTGATCTGGGGAGAAGACAACTACTTCAATGCGCGCAGCATGGATGTGTTCATTTCAAAACTGCGGAAGTATTTGTCGGCGGATGAGCACATTGAGATTCGCAATGTGCATGGGAAGGGGTTTCGGTTGAAAGTTGAAAAGGTCGATGTGCAAAATTGAAGTGCGATAGTTTTTCCCGCGTACTGAGGTTTGATGCTGTCAGTTCTTCTTCTCCCTGCGTGGAGTTCTCACATTATTGGGTTTCTCTTTCGTCGCCGGAGGCACGATTGTGCTTGCGCCTGGCAATGGTTTCCGCGGTGGGAATGGTGAGGGCGCGCGCATCGCAGCCCCGGGGAAATTCCGCGGCGGGTCGGGCGCGACGAAATGATAGCGGCCTTCGAAATAGAAACGTTGCGACCGGGGAGTTTCCCGCCAATCCTCCGCGTAAAGTTGCGCGTGCGGACGTATCAATATGGGGATTAATGCAAAGCTGCTTTCCTTCGGTTCTCCCATCCGAAAGCGAACATCGGACTCCACTTTTTCAACGAGCGCCTCGACCTCCTCATTAAAAAACTTCTCCGGCTTTTGCCCGATCTTCACGCCATGCTCGCCAAACGCTTGCTCGAGCCATGGCACGAGGTGGATCGGCTCCCGCGTTGCAATGATGCCCAGATAAACATATCCCTCGAGGTCGTGATATTTCAACTCGAGATCGTCCGCAAGCTCCACGAGGCGGTATTCCTTTTTCGCTTCCAGCTCGCGCCAATGATGGTGCGGCTGCGGATATAAAATTGCCAGCCCGCTATCGGGATGAATTTGATAGAGGGTCACATAACACCCGGCAGTGCTGCGCAAATAGAATCGGATGGGCTCATCATTGCTGAACGGCTCGAACAAACTTTGCGAAGCGCGCACTTCGAGACGCAGTTCTGCGGGCGCGTTCGACTCGTCACCTCCCCAAATGCAAGTGGGAAGCAAAATGAGCAGCAGCAAACTGTTTTTCATGTGGTGTATACCTTCCGCAGCGATTTCATTTTAGACATTAAGCGAAAGGCAGCCTCTATTTCTTAAGTTGCTTGTTGCACCCTGGAGATGGCCCGCGTGTGCTGCCTTTCGCCTTTTCACCGTAAACTACTCTTGTGAAAAGGCAAGGCATATGCCAAGGGTGTGCAGTAATATTTGCCCAATGAACTTGAGAATCAAGTCTAAACTGACAGCTCAAGGACACTTCATGAATATTAAACTTGTGGGGTCCAAACACAGGCGAGGGCTACAAAACTTGCCGTGAAAGCACAACCCAGAATCCCAATCAGAACAGCGTCGTGTGTTGTTTGCACTGTGCAATGTCAACGCAATAAACAAAAAAGCCGGCCTTCGAGTGACATTTATAACACCGAAGCCGGCCATGAGAAGTTCTTGGGAGATTGTAGGAGCAGCAGATTCTACTTTGTGACTTTTGAATCCTTGGAGTTGTTCCCTATCGCTTGGTGAGTGAGCAGATCGCGCAAGCCGTCAGTCATAACTTTGACGTCGCCTGTTGTTGCTTCCACTGCGGCTTTGTTTTCGAGCATGATTCTCTCATAAATCTCGCCGCGGTAGACGCTAATTTCCGCCGGCGCTTCGATGCCGACGCGAATCTGCTTGCCATGAATGTCAACGATTTTGATAACAATATCATCACCAATGACGATTGTCTCACCCAACCTCCTTGTCAAGACCAGCATGTCGTCTCCTTCGTGTCTGGGCGTCTACGTGTTTGAAATGCGGTGCTTGGTTGAATACCGGTCATCAAGGAGCACCAACTGTTTGCCGATTTTTTTCTCTTGATTTACGAGAATCGGGCCACTCAAATTCGCTGTGGCTAGCAGGGGATCTTGATTCATGGTAACAATAGAGTACATTTCCAAGCTTTGCGGATTTTCCACCAACAATTCGTTGAGGTCGCGCTTACTGATGTTGGGCGCGTAATCCGGGCAAAAGCGAATCGGGTCGGCCAACACCACGCTGACGTTGGGATCATCCGTGCTGATCATCCACACCAATGGCAAGAAGCCCTCGATTCTGACAAACAGATACTTTTTGAATTTCAAAAAGCCTAGAAGCCCTTGGGGAAACAACACAACGTCATCAGCCGAATACGACACCCGGCCGAGATGGCGATGTAGGAGATCCATATGCCTCCTTGTTTCACCGCTTTCACCGCGCCGTGATCAGCCTGCCACATATCTATTAAAGTAGGATCTACTGCCGCTGATTGCGCAATCGGTGCAAGCGTTTATTGATGATTTTACGCTGGGAGTGAGAGTTCTCTGAACAGTTTACGCAACCTCCCTCGCGAAATTGCGCAAATGTTAATCTGAAGTTATAAAATTTTAATACCAAACCGCAAGCATTAAATTTTCAGCGCCCTAAATTCTTTTGCCAAAACGATTTCATAATTTTGTCTTCTCCCGCTCTTGCGCAATCCCAAATCCTAACGCCCGCACATCGCCGTAAGCCTTGCTCTCCAGACTCAAGATTGGGTTCGTGTGATTGCAGTGAATGAATCGTACCTTCATTTTTTCTTTAGCAGGTAGGCCGGACAGCCGCGCAAGACTTTCGACAATGAAAGGGTGTGGAATCTCCGCCATATTGCGCCCCGGAATTTCATCTTCGGCGTAAAACGTGCCATCGAGATAAGCGACATCGGCGCCGGCGATCTCATCGGCAATGCGCCGTTCCCATTTTTCCCACTTATCAATGTCGGGAATGAACAAAACCGTTTGCCGCGGGCCTGTGATGCGATACCCTACGGTCTCAGTATATTCGTCGCGATGGGGCACCAAAATCGGCGTAATCTTCAGTCGTGTATTTAGAACGATTGTGCTGTCATGATGGAGCGGTCGCAGAACAATGTTCCGCAGCCGCACGAGCTGCTGCCATGGGCCGTTATTGCGTAAAAAATCGCGCATGCGCGGCATTGCGTAAACTGGAATTTCCTCGGCCCCCATCGCTTCCCGGCCCAAGTGCATCAAGCCCGTGTAATGCCCAACGTGAGCATGCGTGAGAAAGATTCCGGTTATGATTGCGTCGTTTGCGGAAGGCGTGAATTCGTCGAGAATTTGCAATTGCTCGGGGAAATCAGGTGTGGCGTCGATGAGCCATCGTTCAGTAGTTTGCGGATCGACGATTGCCAACGAGGTCACCTTGCGTCTGCGCGACGGGTCGAGCCGGGCCGCGGCACAACATGCGCGCTTACAACCGGCTTGCGGAACACCCGCGTCTTGCGCGACGCCGAGCACAACGATGAAAGGAGCATCGTCTGTTTGTGGAGTCGCACAAGCACTCGCCTCACACCCAAGTTGTAGAATGATTGCAGGACCGAGCAGCAGCCGAAGGCTTTTCATGAAAACTCGAATAGTGGATTCTTCTGTGTATTTGCGTGCGTCTTCAATACAGCCACAGTTTGCTCGTGGCCTTTGCAGCCGTCTTGTTATGCCGATCGGTAACCGTGACGATCAATTCGAATTCGCCGGCTTCGGCTTTACTTAAATCCAAACCGATGGTCTCGATTGCAGTTGCGCTTTCACCTTCATGCTCGGCAGAGAGAGAAACTTTCGATTTGGCGCCGCCGCCAAAAACGCCGCCAATCTTGCCCAATGCGCTTTTCTTTTTTTCCACAAGCTGCACGGTGTATTCAATTGTATACGCCGATTTGCCCTCGGGATCGAGGGACAAATTGTAAATCTCAAAATACAGCGAGACGGGTTGTTGGCGGTCGAAGTTGCGATGCGGATTCGGCACGAGACGCAAGTTGTGACGTGTAAACAAATCTTCTCGCGCTGCCGGTTCAATCGAGAATGCCAGAAGCAAGTCACTCACCAGCAATTTCGAAGAGTTGTAATCGCGCAAGCGTTCGCTGAAATTGTAGCCGCCCAGACGATTTGGCGCGACGTCGACTTGGCGCGCATAGAACGACACTTGATAAGAATCCGGCGGCGCCGTGCAACGAAAGACGTCGAGATACATGCCGTTGATGATTTGCGGATGACCGGGCGATTGCAGCTTGACTTGGCGATCAATACGATGCACCGGTTTCCATTCGCGATTTTGCAGCGCGAATCCTTTTTCCAACGTTACATTGGTGTTTTGATTTTTTGCCTCACCCGCTAGCTGCGCGAGGGCAACCCCATAATACAATTCCACGCGCGTCTCGCCGGAAGGCTCTTTGAAAGTCGCAAAATAGTACGGTGTGTCCAGCGGCTCGATTTTTTCACTCCACGTGTGGCGATCAGTATCGAAACCGACCTCCACCGCCTTGGTGCTGGCGCTGGCCATGTCTTGTTCAAAATTCATGATCTCACTCGGCTGCGCGGTCAAAAGACGATGATAGATTGGCCCCCATTGCAGCCGCGCCTCCAACATCGCGGGATCATTGATGATCGGCGTCAAGCGCCAATTGTTCGCGGTGGCATTGTCATCAACAACAAAGTGAAACGTCAGCTCGTTTCGTTCCGGCGTTTTGAAATAACGCCATGATTCATTCGGAAGGCTATTCTGCCCAACGTTGAAAGCCGTGTCATCCGCGGGGCCGTGCCGCAAATACACCAATCCCTTGTCATTGAATTCATGATTCAAATCGTAAACTTCCGGAAACGAGAAGTAGCTCAGCTTGTCGGGATTGTTGAAGCGCGAGCGCACGCCGTCGAAGGCGTAGTTTTGCTCTGCGTGCGCCAACCGCCGATAGTGTTCCGCCAAACGCACATTGACATTGGCCGCCGGAGTGGGATTACGCTTGCTCCACATTCTGCGAAAAAAGGCATGCAATGCGTCCGGATCATTAAGCTGCCGATAGTGCGCGTATTCTTCATTCGTGAAAATGTATTTGAGATCTTCAAAGACCAAATCTGCTTCTACCTTCGAGGTAACCGAATCCACCGCCTGCCAAAACAATTCTTCGCCGGCGCGCGGCTGGCCCATGGCATAATAGACTTTTGCCAGCGAAAGCATGAGGCGCTGTTTAGGCATCTTCAAGTCTTGCGCCATTAATTCCCGAAAGCACGAATCCGCGCGCGCATATTTTTGCATGAGGCGATATTTCTCGCCGCGGAAATAGCGGGCATGATCGGAAGCATTCTGCTGCAGCCACCGGAACGCTTCATCGTTGGAAGAGTGATCGAGCAGATAGCGATACAGGCGGAACAATCCGACTTGCGTGCTGGAAAGGTCCGGTCGCAGGCGCACCGCGATATGCCCCAATTCTACAGCGCGGGTATGATGCTCGCGAAAGTGTTCCAGCATCGCCAGTTGATAAACCGTGTCCATAAACAGCGAGTCGCGTGCGAGAATGAAATCGAAATGCTTTTCGGCTTGATCGAAATCCAGTTTGCGCAACAGCAGCACTTTGAACTTGCCAATTTCGCGATCGCAGATGCCGCTGTAGTAATGCGCTTCGAGGTCGTTTTTATCGCGCTTCAGAATGTCATCGAAACGGCCGTCGGCTTTGCCCCACTTTTCCTGCGCCACCTCGGTTTTGCCCAGGCCCAGCAACGCCTCGCGCGATTTCGGGGCAAGGCGCTGCGCTCTCTCAAAAAGCCTGTGGGCCTTATCGTACTCATGCCGCGCGAGCTGTCTTTGCGCCTGTGCGAGCAGGCTATCGAGGCTTTGCGCCTGCACCGCCGAAGCAGAGAGGGTCACACTAAAAGCCACATGCACAAAAGTAGCGGGGACATTCATAATCGAATCTCAAAAAAGGTGCGCGAACAGAAACATTGAGAGTTCAAAAACCGCGCTGTGCGGTTCGCAGGCTAAAGAAGTGTGCTTGGCGACGAAAAGCAAGGCGAAATTCACCAATGCCATCACGCAAACAACAAGCGCAAATACGTCAACGGCGAGGCCAGTTCCGCGCGCGGGGTCTCGTTGGCCATCATGCTCGAAATCCAATTGGCCACTTCAAAACTCTTTGCGGCTTTGCCCACGATGAAATTCAACAACGGCTTCACTTGTCCGAGGCGCTGCAACAAATAGCTCGTCTGCAGCTCATTGCCAATCTCGCCCCAGAGTAATTCCGCATATTCTGCCAAGCTCGCCGCGCTCCAATCATTTTGCGCACACGCGCGCGCCAGCACCTTCGCCGCAATCTCTCCGGAAACCATCGCGTTGCCGATGCCCTCGCCGGAGAAGGGATCGATTAAGCCTGCGGCGTCGCCCAATAACATAAAGCCCTCGCCGTGAATTCGACGGCGCTTGCTGCCCAAAGGCAAATTCCAACCGGCAATGCCGCCCGCCAATTCCGCGTGCGCGAAGCGCGTTTTGAACGGCTCGACTTGCGTTGCGGCAATGTGGGCTTGGCGCAAATTGATGCGCCGCTGCTTCAATTCCGCGTGCAGCATGCCGATGCCGACATTCGCCCAGCCATTCTCCAAAGGAAAAATCCAAAAATAGCCGGGCGTCACCGCGTCCACAAAATGAATCTCGATGTAATCCGTCATCTCCGTAATGCCACGATAATAGCCGCGCGTGGCCACCACCCAATGCTTGGGATCATGCTCATACAATCCCATTTGCCGCGCCACGATCGAATCGAAACCATCCGCGCCGAGCACGGCGTGCGCATGAAAAGTGCGCGGCGTTTTCTCGCCGGCGCGATGCCCGACCACGCCTCGCACGGCGTCTCCGTCTTTGACTAGTGTCTCGACCGCGAATTCTTCCAAACACTCTGTGGCCGCTTCTTTGGCGGCGGAGAAAAGCACATTGTCAAACACGACGCGGCGGCAAACATAACCCATGCTCTGCCGTTTGGCGTGCGGCGGCGTGAACGGAATCCGCGCGATTTTGCCATTCGGTGCGGAGAAGAGCACGCCGTGCGCTTCCACTTGCGGCTCGAGACGGAGCTGCCATTCCAAATCGAGATCGCGCAACACGCGCAGGCTTTTTCCAGAAATCGCGTCGCCGCAAACTTTGTCTCGGGGAAAACGATTTTTATCCAAAAGAAGAGTTTTTAAACCATGGCGCCGGCAATACAGCGTTGCTGCTGCGCCTGCCGGCCCGCCGCCGACGATGATCGCATCATAGCTAGAGTGATGAGCTGACAGATTGCACCTCCGCTTCCTGATTCAGACTTGAGATTTTTTGATGTGAAGAGTGTAGGAATTTTCGGGGAGATCGGCAAGGCTTTACTGGCGGGAAGTGCTTCGATGCAGGATTCAAATGATTGTTGGCGCATGCATAGTTTTCATGACTTTTGTTGTACTGCCTTTAGGATTTTTCGCGCGACTATATTAATACCGCTTGTCGTCGCAACCGCTAATTTATCAGCGAGAATTGGGGAAAACTTTACAACATCTTCGAATTTGACGTTGTGCCAAACAGGCAAGATGACCTTTGCCTTTTCGGTTTCTCTTGCAATGAGTCCTTCCAACTCTCGTTTCGGCCACTGTTTCGTGAAGAAATTAGGGCTTAAAATCACGACTCCGAAGCGAGATTCAGCTAATCCTCGATCAATACTCTTGCTAACACTATCACCGATTGTCAGCTCAAAATCATCTAACCAGATTCTAAGTCCACGTTTTTTGAGATAACTTGCTAAAGGCTTGGCGACTTCGACCTTATCTTCACTAGCGTGACTAATAAAAACATCATACTGCTTTTCAGTTGTTTTCTTGTTCACGCTGATTGTTTCGGTCGTGCCTTGTAGCTTTAATTCTTGCCCATATGCCTCAAGCACCGCTGCCTCCAATCTGCCTCTAAATTCATCTGTGACAGGATGCGCAATGTCACGATAAATACCATCATTCATCTTTCTGCTCGGCATACTGACGAAGTAACCCATGTCGCCTTTTATAACCTTCAAACCACGAACAACGAAGCAGCCTTCAAAAGTCACGTTTACAAAGGCCTTCAGTTTTTCTTCGTCTCTAAGTGAGATGGTAATCTCGGTGATTCGCATCATGCAATTCCCAGCGATTTATCATCTGTTTCGTTCTGCATGACAAGCATGATACATCAAATCGCAGTATGAACTTCGAATCTGCAGGCAACACCTTCATGTCGTACTCTGCAGAAACAGCACGTCAATTCATGCCGCAGCGGGGCTCATTCTTGCAACGTGCAATCGTATTCTCAAATCCTCGAGGTTGGTGAGATCGAGAATGTCCATCGCCAAATCGTCCAGTTGCTCGGCATCAAGCTTTTCCACGGCACTTTTCAACTCGCTTGGCAGGTGGCCAAATTTTTTCTCGAGTTGTTTCAATAATAAGGTGTTCTTGCCTTCGAGGTTGCCTTCACGCCTACCTTCGCCTCGGCTCTGTGCCAACCATTCCGAAAAAATCGTGGTTTCGCGTATCATATTGACCTCCAAATTCAAGCACTGTTTGATCAATTCTTCACTGAATTTGCGCGCGGCGACGATTGCCGCCACGGCCTTCAATTCCATGCGTTGTTCAGCATCGGAGACGCTTTCGATCAAGCGATTCTCGGTTTGCAAAACTTCGACATCGGGTTCGTCTTCGCAGAGCGCAAGAAACGGCGCTAACTCTTTCAACTCACCGCTACGAATCCGTTCGGCATGCTCCCATAGTAGGATGCGTGAGAAAACGTGTTTGGTGGTCAGGCCGCCGATCTCATCTTCGTAGCCCTCAGGGAAAGTTGCATATCGTCCGCGCTGCAAATAGACGAGAACGGTGACCACCGGGATTTTCAAATTGATCCTTGTCGCAACATTTTTCAACTCGATCTTGTCGAAAGCGCGCTGATCCGGCTCCGTGATGGCTTCCAGCAAGAGCGCACCTTCTTTTTCGCCGTCATGCACTCTCCAAATTTTGTCAGTGCGGTGCTCGGGAATTTGAATTTGCGCGTCCTCCACACCCTGCAACGCCACCGTGCGATTGGGGCCGTAGAACAAGCCAAGAACACAGTTCGGATGCCAGTGGCAGATTTTCTTTATCGCATGATCGAGCTCGTGCATGCCCTCTTTCCCTTCGTTAAGAAATATGCAGCGCACCGTGCTATCTTTCAAGCACTTTTTTATAGCCCATCTTCGGAATCCTAAAATAGATCTTTGCTGCCGCGCCTGCCGGCCCGCCGCCGACGATGATCGCATCATAGCTAGAGTGATGAGCTGACAGATTGCACCTCCGCTTCCTGATTCAGACTTGAGATTTTTTGATGTGAAGAGTGTAGGAATTTTCGGGGAGATCGGCAAGGCTTTACTGGCGGGAAGTGCTTCGATGCAAGCTACAGAAACTGGAATCTACTCATTACTGGAAGTGCACGAGAATTGTGTTGTCAAGAAATCCGCAGTCGTCTGGTTGTGCAGCGGGCCAGCACGCGTAATTGGTCAAGTGCGATGCTGGCCCGTCCACACGAGCCAGAGTTTGGAATCATCTCGTCACAATCATGAACAGCGCAGTGCCCAGCGATACTAAGGACAAGGTGATCGCCACGATACAGAGAACCAGAAGCCGCTTATGCATAGCGTCTGAAATTGACGCACCCTTCTCCAACGCCGCCACGGTATTCTCGATCTGTGCGGCCAGTTCCTTAATGTGCAAGTCATTTGCCGAGGTTGCAGCCTGCAGCTCCGTTATCTGTTGCTGTAGCAGCAGCATCTGATTTGCGGCAACGTCGGTCTTCTTCTTCGTGAACACTGGGGTGGCGGCGGAAACAATACTCCCAACATGCGGGAGCACAGCCTTGAGCGCAGGAATAAGCCAAGCAGGCATGGATGAGTCCTAAGTTGATTTCAAGGGCGCGGGGCTTGACACGCTTTGAGGTGCAATATTCAAGGAACGCATTTTTGAACAAAACCCGCATGTCCACGAAAGAGGAAGCGGGGGTGTGTTGATTTTTGCCGCGCGTATTTGCACAAGATTTCAAAAAGAATCAAGAGCGAACTTGCATTCGTTGTAATGCCTCAATTACGTGTGGTAGCGCAGGCATCCTTGCCTGCAGACAAGATGTCTGCACTACGTTCTTCACCAATAACTGAGGCAATACCATTCGTTGTAACGCCCCAGTTGTCGGTGGAGAACGTAGCGTGGTCACCTCTGCATGATCCTGGGGTGGCTCGCAAAGTCTAGGTTGGTCTTTTATGTTCTGTCGCTGCTTCACCGAGGTGCGCTCTCTGCTTGTTGACCGAAGGGATCTCTTCGTTGCGTTTGCCTTTTTGAGCCATGCTCGCGAAGGTGGACATGGCTGCACAAAGTGCAATTCTCAAACGCAACGACTACACTTCCACCTATTCATTCCTCAGCGCATCAAATTTTCCCAGCAGAGCACTTGACTTTCTCCTGCCTCGGACTAGATTGCATTTCTGCAAAGCGACTCTCGCAAAGTCGATGCGCTTCTTGCTTGAGGCCAAGCCACTTCACGCCTAGAACGAGGAAAGGAGAACAGTAATGACCGAACACAACAGCTACTCTCGCCGTGTTTTTCTACAAAAAATTGCCGCAGGCTCGGCTTTGCTGGCCGGCGGCATTTCCGAACTGCGCGCTGCCGGCGCCAAAATGATTCCACTGCGTGAGCCTGCAAAGCCTGTCGCCGCAAATGACCGTATTCGTCTCGCCACGATTGGCATGGGCATCATCGGATTCATGGACACTGAAACCGCGCTGCGCGTGCCCGGCGTCGAGCTGGTGGCCGCGGCAGATTTGTACGACGGCCGCCGTGCGCGCGTGAACGAAGTGTTCGGCAAGAATGTCGCGACCACGCGTGACTATCGCGAAATTCTCAATCGCTCCGACCTCGATGCGGTCATCATCTCCACGCCGGACCATTGGCATGCGCGCCTTTCCATCGAAGCCATGAACGCGGGCAAGCACGTGTATTGCGAGAAGCCCATGGTGCAAAGAATCACGGACGGCGCGGCCGTTATCGAAGCGCAACGCAAAACGAAGAAAGTCTTTCAAGTCGGCAGCCAATGCGTAAGCTCGCTTTTGCATGAGAAAGCCAAAGAGCTGTTCAAAGCCGGCGCGATCGGCGAATTGAATACGGTCGAGGCAAGTTGGAAACGCAACTCCGCGATCGGAGCGTGGCAATATTCCATTCCGCCCGACGCCTCGCCGCAAACGATTGATTGGGAGCGCTTCCTCGGCGACGCACCGAAGCGGCCGTTCGAGGCTATGCGCTTTTTCCGCTGGCGCAATTATTCTGATTACGGCACCGGCATTCCCGGCGATTTGTACGTGCATCTCTTCTCCGGCATTCATCACGTGCTCGGCTCCCTTGGCCCGGCGCAAATCGCGGCGAGCGGCGGCCTACGTTATTGGAAGGATGGCCGCGACGTGCCCGACGTGGTTTGGGGCTTGTTCGATTATGCCAAGAGCGATAGTCACCCCGGCTTCACTATGGCGCTCTCCACCAATTTCATCGATGGCAGTGAGAGCGAAGCGGGCACTCGTTTCATCGGTAGCGAAGGCGTGATGACCATCGGTTGGAACAGCGTGAAAGTCGCGCGCCGCGGCATTTATCGCGAGAAGGCCGCAGACTTGGTCGAAGGCTACAACTCCGTGCGCACGTTCGCGAAAGAGATGCGGGATAAATTCGCAGAGCAACTGCGCGCACAGACCGGCGCTGCATACTCTCGCCCGACGCTCGAAGGCACAACTGAATATAAAGCGCCGGATGACTACGACGATCGGCTTGATCATTTCCACAATTTCTTCGCGGCCATTCGCGAAGGCAAGGCCGTCACCGAAGACGCGAGTTACGGATTACGCGCCGCCGCCCCGGCATTGCTCACGAACACGAGCTACGCGGAGAAGCGCATCATAGCGTGGGATGCGGAGAAAATGCAGGTCATGTGACCAAACTCTGGCGAACGGACGAGCGCGTTGTTGCGCAGTTTTCACTTTACACTTCAAACCGTTTTGCAGCATGAAAGCCATGATCTTCGCCGCGGGCCTCGGCACGCGGCTGCGGCCACTTACGAATACGCGTCCCAAAGCGCTGGTTGAGATCAACGGTGTCACATTGTTGGAACGAGCGATTCAGCATTTGTGCAGCGCAGGTGTGCATGAAGTCATTGTCAATGCGCACCACTTTGCGGAGCAAATCGCGGAGTTCCTGCAGGCGAAGAACAACTTCGGCATGCGCGTGGAGATTTCTTTTGAAGACGTGCTACTCGACACCGGCGGCGGCTTGAAAAAGGCGGCGTGGTTTTTTGATGACGGCCAGCCCTTCTTCGTTCACAACGCCGACGTGCTTTCGAATCTCGATCTCGCGCGCATGTATCGCTTTCACGTGGAGCACAACGCACTCGCCACGCTCGCGGTCAAACCGCGCCTCACGAAGCGATATCTTGTGTTTGATGAAAACGGCTGGCTTTGCGGAAGAAAAGTGGTTCATTCCCCTTTTGAAAGCCGGGACATTAAATCCCCCCTTGTAGGAAGAATTGGGAACACTCCTCTCGAAAGGGGAGTTATTGAGCTCGCGTTCGACGGCATTCACGTCATCTCGCCGGCGTTGTTCGGCATGATGCAAGAAGAAGGCGTATTCTCGATTTTCGAAACGTATCTGCGTCTTGCCGCTGTGGGTGAAAGAATTCTCGCGTTCCGCTCGGACGGCTATTATTGGCGCGACGTGGGCAAGCTCGCCGAGTTGGAGCAAATCGCCGCGGAATTGGCAGAGCAAGAAAAATTCGGCGCGCAACCGTAAACTTGTCATTCAAGAAGAATTTTTTTAAGCGGTGGGAATTTGCAGAGCGCGAGGAAAGATTCTTCCAAATGGCAACATGAGGGCAAGTGTTGGGAACATACGAAAGCGTGAATATGAAAAACTATCTACTCTTCCTCTCCGTTCTCACCGCGCTGGTTTATTGGGCCATGCGCGCGCAGACCGCAACGCCATTTAGCCTGCTGCTCAAATGGCTCGCGATTGCGTCCCTCGCCGTGCTCGTGTGGGAACAGCGCCATTCATGGCAGGAAACGTTGCTGGTCGTGGCGTTATGCTTTCACAGCGTGGGCGACGTGCTGCTCGATTGGGATCGCACCAAATTATTTTTGCCCGCGGTCGGAACTTTCATGATCGGCCACGCGCTTTATCTCGTCACCTTCTGGCCGAGCCGCATGGCGCTGAGCACGCTGCCGGTTGCGAAACAAATGCTAGTAGGAACCCTTGTGCTTTATGGCATTGCCATGGCCGCGTTCATCATTCCACATCTGCCCAAAAACTTGCTTGCGATGGTTGCGGTGTATATGTTCGTGATTTTAGCCATGGCATTTGTCGCCACGTGCGCGAACTTTCGCAATCCCTGGGTGATCGTGGGCGCGTTGCTGTATGTGCTCTCCGATTCGCTCATTGCGGTTAATACTTTTGTGCGCCCGCTCGGCGCGGCGACGCATCTCATCTGGCCGCTGTATTATGCCGGGCAATTGTTGATCGTCACGGGATTCTTGAATCGCAATATGCCCACAATTGCGCTGGCCGCGTTTTAGCAAATGGCTTTTCCAACTCAGAAAAAATTTCAAAAGCGTATGGCAGAGTAATTCGTGTGCAGGAGGATTTGGAATCATTCTGCCAAAATTGTGTTTCGCATGAAGGAATGAAGCTTTTTGTTTTTTCATGGCTGGCCTTCATCCAGCTAGCGGGGCTGCCCGAAAGGCTAAAGTTTTCAACGCGTTTGAAAATTCGTGTAGTATCTTGAAAGTGAAAGCGCTGCAAAAAGGCAAAAAAGACAAATGACCACAGCTCGAACCCACCACACGCTGTCCTCCGTCTCCATTGCCAAGGCGGATTTAAGGCACGCGATCAAAATCACTTTGGCGCAGTGCGCGCCGCTATTGCAAGCGCGCGTGCTGAATCTTTTTGATGAGCTCATGAACGCCTTGGGAGCAAAGCTTTCTCCGCAAGAAGCGCTGCATTGCGAAAACGCGATGCTTGCGAAGGCAGACAAGCTCGTTGCGCCGTTGCGAACCCCCGACTATGCTTTCGAAGCATATCCCATGGCCTCCGCGCAGAACGTTGCCGAATATTTTGGCGCGCGTTTGCAAGCGGACTTGGCGGCGGCGTTTGCGCGCGTGCGCTTCAAGGCTTCGCTCAATGCAGAAGAGCAGCGCGAAATTTTGCGCGGCATGTTGCGCACGCGCTATCTCGATGCGCGACTCAAAAAATTTTTTGCCAGCAGCGAAGTGAAGCAACCCGACGGCGTCGCGTTTCAAGGCAAGGGCTTTCGTTCCATGGGGCAAGAGGCCATATATGCAGCCGCCATTCGTTTGCGCCGCGGCGCGGATTTCGTGCGCGAGAATCGGTACGAAGGCGATTACGTCGCGCCGATGATTCGAGATCTCGGCTTGGCGCTGGCAATGGGGCAACAGCCTTATGACGTGATGGCCGCGCAAATGGGCAAAGTGGGCAAACCCACAAACGGCAAAGACCTGCACATCGGCGATTTCGAGTGTGGCATTCTTCCGCCCGCAGCGCCAATTACATTGAGCACCGGCTCCGCGTGCGGCCTCGGCTTCGCGTTGAAGGACACGGGGCGCGTGATGGTCAGTTGCATCGGCGAAGGCGGCGCCTCCTCGGGCGAATGGCATGAAGTCATCAATTTCGCTGCGGTGCAAAAGCTGCCAATCGTGTTCATGGTGCAGAACAATCAAACCGCGCTTTCCACGCCGGTGCGCGAGCAATGCGCTGCGTTCAACTTCGCGCAGAAAGCAATTGGCTACGGCCTGCGCGCGATCACGATTGATGGCACGGATGCGGAGGAAGTTTTCGCGGCGGTCACCGAGGCCGCAGAGGCTTGCCGCGCGGGGAATGGACCGGTGCTCGTGGAATTGCTTGCCATGCGCATGTGCGGCCACGCGCATCACGATGACATGCTCTATTTCGGCGCGGAGCCGCAGCAGTTTTTGAAGTACGTCGAGAACCCGCCCGCGGGTTATGTTGATAAGGCAAAGTATGCGTATTGGTCGCAAAGGGACCCGATTCAAACCTACCAACAAAAGCTTTTGCACGAGGGCGTGCTTACGACTGAAGAGTTGCGCGCGATGGTGAAGTCGGTTGAAGAGGAAATCGAACAAGCGGCGCAAGCTGTGATCGCCGCGCCCTGGCCCGAGGCAAAACTCGCCGGACATCCCGTGGTGAGCGATGGCCCGAGGCTCGAACATGAAACGCCATTGCAAGCGCGCGCGTTTCGTTATCCGGCGATTGCTACGTGGCAGCCGGCCGAACCGAGTGGTGTGCAGTTCGATAGCAACGGCAAAACGTTTTGGCAAGCCATTGTCGAAGCGTTGGCAGAAGAGATGCGTCGCGATCCGAATACGTTCATGCTCGGCGAAGACATTGGCGGGCAATACGGCAACGCGTTCGTGCTGCTCAAATCCATGCTCGAAGAATTTGGCGAGCGCATGCTTAATACGCCCCTGGCCGAGGCCGCGATTATCGGCTGCGCGACCGGCGCGGCGCTCGCGGGCAAACGACCGATCGTTGAAATTCAGTTCAACGACTTCATTGCAAGCGGCTTCAATCAACTCGTGAACAACGCCGCGAAGATTTTTTATCGTTGGGGCCATGCCGTGCCCATGACGATTCGTATGCCGTGGGGCGGCTTGCGCAATGCCGGGCCGTATCATTCGCAAAACACCGAGCCGTGGTTTTATCGCACCCCGGGGCTGAAAATCGTTTGCCCTTCCACGCCGCGCGAGGCCAAGGGCTTGTTGAAAGCCGCGATTCGCGACGACAATCCCGTGCTCTATTACGAGCACATCGCGCTCTACCGGCTCGCTGCGCTCAAACAACAACTGCCGGACGCGGAGGAAGATTTTCTCATTCCGATTGGCAGCGCGCAGCTCAAACGCAAGGGCAGCGATTTGACGATGATCACGTACGGCGCGTATGTGCATCGCTGCTTAGCCGTCGCACAAAAGCTTGAAGCCGAGCACGGCCTCTCTTGCCAAGTGCTCGACCTGCGCTCGCTGCTGCCGCTCGATAAAACCGCGATCCTCGACTGCGTACGCCAGACCAATCGCGCGCTCATCGTGCATGAAGATTCCAAGACCGGCGGCATCGGGCAATCCATTGCTGCAATCATTGCCGAAGAAGCGTTTGAATATCTCGATGCGCCCGTGTGCGTGCTCGGCGCACTCGATGCGCCCGTGCCGTATAGCCCGACGTTGGAAGAGGCGTTCTTGGTGAGTGATGGAAAGATTGAGGAGGCGGCGAGGAGACTATGTGCATACTGAGATGAGCCAAACGTGGATTAGAACGAAGCGTGCGATGCCACGGCTCTATGCCAAACTCGGCGAGGCGAAAAAGCTTTACGAAGCCGGCTTTAAGGGCCTTTCACGAAAAGCAATGATTCGATGCATGAAAGTGCGACTAACGAGTGCGGGCGCGATGTACCCTCTTAGTTAAAAACCTAGCTTTTTGCTTGCATTTGTCCGGCAGAGGCTTAAATTGACCACGTCTTTTGTAGCAATGAAAAGCCTGCCAGCGCATCATTTGAACTTTTATTCATTTTTTAAGGAGGTTAATTTGGATACACCGAAGAAGCATGTTTTACACGTCGTCGCGCAATTGCCGGACGATTCTTCGTGGGAAGATATCATCGAAAAACTACAGAGTATGAAACACACCCAATTTAGCGCGGGCGACTTCGTGGACTGGGATGGGTTCATGCGGCGCGTCAAAACGATTTTGCATGACGAGTTCCCGGAAGCCGATGCTTTGAAGTTCGAACTGGAAAAAGACGGCCGTCGTATGAGCGGCTACGTCGTTTCAAAAGATTTCAACGGCATGGAAGATGCGGACCGACAAGATCGCGTGTGGGATATTTTGGAGAACAACCTTTCGGTGGAAGAGCAAAGCCGGATTCTGAGCATCTTGGCGTATACCCCCTCCGAGAAAGCCGTTGCCGGAGTTGCGACTAACTGACCTCCCCGCTTGGTCGCAATGACGCGATCGTGATTACGTTTCCATCCTTCTACAAACCGCTGGGAGTCGTGCTTGTTAAGTACCGAGATTCGTTTTCAACGAGCACGAAGCGTAGCAGCACGACTCTATCTCTCCTTTTTGACAACCAGCTCAGACAACTCTACACGGTTTGCGCAGCAGCCGAGCGCGCTCCACGCAAGCGTGAATCCCCTTATGCAACGCGTACTGGAATGGTCTCCAACGCTTTCTGCAAAGCTTGGGCAGTAATGTTCCAATGTGAGGCATGCCAGAGTACCTTGCCCTCATGGAACAATAACACCTGGGGCGATTCATGCCGAACCGTGGTATGTTGCGCAATAAACTTCGCCAGCGCGCGCTGTTCGATGGCAAGCACGCGCCAATATTCTGGGCGAGGCTCACTTTCCGCGAAACGTTGAAAGTCTCGCCATGCGCCGGCAGAGGTACCACATGCAGTCGAATGTTTAAACAAGCAGACCGGACGTTGCTTGCTGGTCTGTAAAATTTCAAAAAATTGTTCTGTGGAAGTAAGCTCGTTGATCATAACCTTTATTTCGCCGGAAAAGGATAAGCCTATGCCAGAACCAGCATTTCAAGATTATTATCCCGATGATTTGGCGCAGTGTTATGGCTGCGGCCGTTTAAACGAACACGGCCTTCAGCTCAAAAGCCATTGGGAGGGTGAGGAAGCTATTTGCAGCTTCATGCCCAAGCCGTATCACATAGCGATTCCAGGTTATGTGTATGGCGGCTTGATTGCTTCATTGATCGATTGCCATGGCACAGGAACCGCGGCCGCCGCGGCTTATCGCGCCGAAGGCCGGGCCATGGATACTGCGCCGGTTCTGCGTTTTCTCACCGGCTCCCTGCACGTTGACTATTTGAAACCCACTCCACTCGGCGTGCCGTTGGAACTGCGCGGCGTCATCAAAGAAATAAAAGGTCGAAAAGTTGTAGTCGCAATTACACTTTCTGCGCAAGGCGTCCTGTGCGCACGCGGCGAGGTGGTGGCGATTCAAATGCCGGAGCATATGCGGCCGTAATATTAGGGTCTTGATTTCCCAATATCCCAATCCCCCTACAGATGATAGAGCATAAGATACACGATCACGCCCGTGACCGACACGTACATCCATAGAGGAAACGTCCATCGTGCAATGCGCGCATGATGGTCAAATTTTTCTTTCAATGCGCGCGTGAGCGTGATGATGACGAACGGTACATTGACCACCGCCAAGATCGTGTGCGAAAGCAGAATAATAAAATACACGGTGCGGATGAAACCTTGTCCCGTAAATGCTTTGGAGCCGGCGTGATAGTGATAATAAAGATAGCTGATGAAGAATAAGATCGAAGCCGTGACCGCGGCGAGCATGCAAAATTTGTGTTGCGGGATGCGTTTTCTGCGAATGAAGCGGTAGCCGGCAATCAGAAAAACGCCGCTCGTGGCATTTAGTATGGCATTGAGCGTGGGGAAGAAAGTGAGTGGAATCAAACCGCCTCCTTCGTGGCTGGCGAGGTGAGTTCCTGCATTATTTCATCGGCTATGCCCGTCTCACGCATTCTCCAAAGCAAGCGGTTGAGGTTCTTATCGCCCATCTCACGAAAGTTAGCAGACTTGCATTTGAAGATTACATTAACAGCATGGGCATGGGTTTCAATTCACGCCGGAAAGGATCGAGCACTAGACCGAATCCCTCCAATGTTGTTGCGCCAAGCAGCGGGCTGTCGCCTTCTTCGCCAAAGATGACCAATGAATCGCCACGCTGGCCTTGATACTCAAACAGCGCAGTGCCAACCTCACGATCAATCTGCTCGCCATTGGCAAGAAAGAAGGAGCGCTTGGAGTGTGGCAAGACACCGATTTGCTCCAAATGTGAGCGGGGAACCAAAGAATAAACCGCTCCGGAATCAACCAAAAAGCTTTCTTCGACGGCCCGGCTTGGATCGGCGAGATTGGCGACTTTGACTTTCACGTAATTGACTCCCAGGCCTTCTCCCTTCAGAAAGTCACTTTATCGAACGCCATCAGCCCAAGCAAAATGGGCAAATAGAGCAATGATACGCGCATCAAGCGGCGCGCGGAAAGGTTCGAGCGATGAATGATCACGCCGATGCCGGAGATGAAAAAGACCAAACTCAATCCGAAGGCGCCAATGAAATAAGTTGCACCTGCCATGCCCACCAAAGTCGGCAACAAGCTCACCGGTAAAAGCGCAAGGCAGTTAGTGAAAATCTGCCGGCCCACACTGCGTCCTTCCGGATCGATGACGGGCAACATAGGAAAGCCGCCGCGGGCATAATCTTCACGATAAATCCATGCGATGGCGAGAAAATGTGGAAGCTGCCAAAGGAACAGAATCGCAAACAGGATCCAGGCTTCGATGCCCAACTCGCCGCGCGCCGCGGTCCATCCGCCCATTGGCGGCAAAGCGCCGGGAATTGCACCAACAACGGTCGAGAGTGCGCTTCTGGTTTTGAGCGGCGTGTAAAGGAAAACATAACTTGCGAGCGTGAGCGCAGCCAGCAGTGCAGTCAAGAGATTTACAAAAATCAGCAAATGCGCGAACCCGCAAATCGAAATTGCCACGCCGAAAGCCAATGCCGCGTTCGGCGTCAAACGCCCGGTAGGCAGAGGCCGATTTTTGGTACGCAGCATTTTGGCGTCGAGATCGCGCTCGAGGTACTGGTTCAGCGTGCTCGTTCCGGCGGCGACCAATGCGGTGCCGAGCAATGCGTGCAGCAGCAACAGCCAGTTCATTTCGCCGCGTGCACCGAGATAGAAACCGAACATCATGGTGATGACCACCATGACCGTCACGCGCGGCTTGGTGAGGGCGAGGTAGTCGGAAAGCTTGGAGGATTGTTTGAGACTTTGATTCATCTTTTTTTAGTCAGATTAAGGCAAATGCTAATTCTGTTGTTTGCTATTTATTGCGAATTGATTTCTTCTTGCTGAATAATCGCTTCACTTTGTTGCTTGAGATCCGGCATTTTCTTAATGACCGCATCCCAAATGATGTCATAATCCACGCCGAAATAACCATGAATCAACTTATCACGCATGCCTGCGATGGCTTTCCAGCCGACCTCTGGATATTTTCACGAAATTCTGGTGAAAGATTCTTTATCGCCTCGCCAACAATCTCCAAACTGCGGGCAAAGGCGCGTTGGCGCACGTCGTCGTGGAGAAACTGTTCTTGCGTGACGGCTTTAGATTGTTCCGCCAAGAATCGCGCCTCCTCGAGAATGTGGCGCAAGTATTCACGCGGTGAAGGCGACATATTCAACTTCCTCCAGAACGTGAGGCCGAATATATGGGCTTAAACCTTCTGCCGTGAAAAGCTCAACGCGTTTAGCAAAAAGCTCTTCCCAAAAAAAGGCGAGTTGGATAAAACCGTCGAAAGTCTTCCTGCCTTGGTCAAATTCCACAAGAAGGTCGATGTCGCTGTCGCGGTTCTGTTCGTTTCGCACAAATGAACCAAAGACGCCCAATTTCATTACCCCGAAACCGCGAATGCGCGTTTGTTTTTTTTCAAGCAGCGCGAAAATCTTTCCTTTGGATAAAGTCAATGGCGCGCGCAAAAAATCGTCTTTAACTCGTATCGGTTGCTCCCACGCACTCATGTTGTCGGCTTGAGAGCTCAAAATTTTGTCAATGGCGGCTTCGGAATTTTCTTTTGTATTGTTTGCTGTGCTCATCGGCTTGCCAAAATTTTTTCTCCAGCATTCATCGCGTCCCTCGTGGCAATGCTCGCAACTTTCACCACTTGCCGCGACCGCAGCGCGAGCGCCAGGCTCGTTCCCAAAATCAACGCGCCGGTGGCGACGTGCGCTGTAGTTGGCGTGACAGCTTTCTGCGTCCAGATCGTCAACGCACCGAGCAGCAATTGCAGCACGAGAGCAAGGCTCAATATCATCGCTGGACGGCGCAGCAACGTTTCGTCGCGGAAATGTCGGAAAATTCGTGCAACTGTCCAAACGATAAAACCAGCGACGACGAGCGCGCCGACGCGATGCGCGAAGTGAATGGCGACGTGCGCAGATTCAAACGGCGGAATGATTTTGCCGAAGGCCAGCGGAAAATCTGGAATCGCAAGGCCGGATTTTGTGTGCCGCATGATCGCGCCGAGCAGGAGTTGCACGAAAATCAGCGTCGTCGTGATCGTCGTTAATGTGCGCAGCGCAGGGCCATGCGCGTCGTCAACCTTTGTGCGCGGCTTTTGCCATTCAGAAGAGGTGAAGAGCGCGAGGCTAATCGTCAAACAAAAGAAGGCTTGCGCCAGTGCGCCATGTGCGACGGAGATGGGCAGGGGTAGGAGAAACAAAACCGTCAAGCCGCCGAGAACACCTTGCACGATGACAGCAAGCAGCGCCAGCAAGCCCAAAACGCGCACCCATTTGCGCGGCTCTTTGAGCCACAGCCATACAGCCAAAATCACCATTAGCATACCGACAATCGAGGCGACCATGCGATGGCCGTGTTCGTATAGAATTCCGCCCACCATTTGTGAGAGCGGGAACGAAAACATGAACTGACCATAGGTCGTCGGCCAATCCGGCACAGCCAGGCCCGACTCAGTGCTCGTGACCAAGCCGCCGATAAAGATTAAAACAAACGTGGCTCCAGCCACTAGCCAAGCAAAGCGGTGGAGCCATTTCTGGTTTTGCATCGCATTAGTTCTCATGAGTGTTCGAGTTCTAACTATGAAATACAATGTTTAATCGAAGATCGTAGATTGAGGATAGTAGATCGTTGATTGTGAAAACCAAACCGCAGCCTCACAATCTACTATCCACAATCCTCGCGCTTCACTCCGGCTGCGCGGCCTGCTCCGCCACCGCCGGCGCCGTGGACTTGCGCGCGTGGCCGGTCAAATCCGGCAAAAGCGCGATGATGAGCAGCGTGCAGAGAACGAGCGGCGTCATGGCAATAATGCCGAGCGCGCGCTTTTCAAACTTGAGGTGCATGAAGTACATGCCCACGAGCGCGGCTTTGGCGAGCGCGAGCACGATCAAAAGAAAGCCGAGCAGCAGCAGCGGAAAGCCGGCCCAGATGACGTTGGCATAGGCGACGCCGACTTCCAAAATCGTGAGCACGAAGAGCGAATAAAAAATCTTCATGTAATTCGGTTCTTGATGCGTGGCAGACATGTTTTCTCCTTACTCATATGAAAACTTTACCAAACTTTTCAAGTTTGGTAAAGTTATGGTTTCGGGGCGTTCGGAATGAGGTAGATGAAAGTGAAAACCAGAATCCAGATCAAATCGACGAAGTGCCAATACAGGCCAACCAGCTCGACGCCGTTATAATTGTTCGCGGAATATTTGCCGCGCATCCCATTCAACAGCACGATGGTGAGATAAATGACGCCGCCGGTGACGTGCGCGCCGTGGAAACCGGTGATCGCATAAAACGTGGTGCCGAACAAATGCCGCGTGCCTTCGAAGGTCGTGAACAGCACCTGCTTCTCGTGCATGAGGTGCGTCCATTCATAAGCCTGCAGGCCCAGGAAGATGATGCCGCCAAGAATAGTAAGCAACAAAAAATTGCGCATGCTTTTCACGTTGCCATGTTTGATGGCCGAGAGTGCTTTCACCATGGTCACGCTGCTGCAAATGAGCAGGAAGGTCATGAACGCGGTGAGATTGATGCCGAGCACATGCGTCGGGTCGGGCCAATCCACGCTGCCCGCACGGATCGCGCCGTAGGCCGCCAGCAAACCGCCGAACGACATGGCGTCGCCCGCGAGGAAAATCCACATGCCGAGCTTGCCCCAACTTTCCGGGGTCAGCGGCGATTCCGCCGGTTCAACGGCGTGCGACATTGCTGCAACTTGGCTCAAGATCGGGCCTCCTTGTTTGGTTCGGATTGAGAAATGGAAGTTTTTATGCGAGCAGAATTCTTTTGCGTGTGACGATTCAGCAAGATGAAACCAACTACGAACGCGCCGAATAACGTGAACGGCATAGCCATCATGAAGAGCACACTGGCATTGAAAGCGCGCCCGAGAGAATTACTCAAGGCATTCGTGCAGCCGGGGCAGGCTTGGGCGGTAATCGCGCTTAAAAACACGGTTGCACAAAACACGAATGACATTGCAAGATTTTTTTTGCGCATAGGTTCACCAACAGTAAGCACGAGCTAAAAGAATTTGACAACACGCTAGCGCGTTACGCCTGACTTCTCAATTCAAATACACGACGACAAACAACACCGGCCACAGTCCGACCACGAGGAACCAATACATCGCGCCGAGCAAGACGCCGAGGTGGTTCTCAGCCGTGTAATGATTGCGCCGCGCTTTGAAGTTGATCACCACGAGCCAAAGCACGGCGCCGAGCACGTGCGCGGCGTGGCAACCGATCAACGTGTAAAAGATGGAACCATAGACGCTCGAGGACATCGTCAAACCGAAACCGACGAGCCGAACCCACTCCGAGCCTTGCATCACCAAAAACGTTGTGCCGAGCGCGGTCGTCAACAGCAGAAGCTTCGCAAACGCGCTCGTCTTGCCCGCGCGAAGCGTTTGCATCGCGCGAAACATCGTGAGGCCGCTGGCGAGCAGGAAGATGGTATTCACGCCCGTCACGGCGAGTGGGAGGCGCGGCTGCCCGAGCGGCGGCCAATCGGCGCTGCCATAACGAAAGACAAAAAATGCCCCGAGCAATGCGACGAAGAACATGAAATCCGCGCCGAGGAAGAGCATCATGCCGACGAGGGCATTATCGAGACGCGCTTGTGGTCGCGCGTCTTCATGGCCCTCTTCGTCCGGGCCAAAGGGCAGGTCCGGTGGTTCCGAAGGCGGTTCGCCGCCCAAATGCTCCAAAACTAATTCACCGCGCTTGCCATGCGCAATCTGTTTTGCAATAACCACCTTTTCATCCGAGGCTTATCTTTTCGACGCGATTCTAATTCAGCACAATCACACCCACGACGGTGCAAACAACGAGAAAGCCGAGCACGCCGAGCAGAATCAAAGCGGTGCGCGCGTTGCGTTGGGAGAGTTGAATATTTTCCATTACACGAGCTCTGCAATCAATGATAAAATATGACGCTCAAAACAAAACCTAAGAGCAAGTCGATTGCTCATTATCGTATTGCATACTCCAACGCAATGATGCCGGTCTTGCTGTAAACTTTATGGCTCGTCAGCTTCAGCTTCACCTGTTGCGCAGGAGGCGGAAACAGCGGCAGACCTCCGCCAAGGAGCACCGGAACAACCGCGACCTCTACCGAGTCTACAAGCCCGGCCTGCGCGAGACTACGAAAGAGCGAGCCGCCGCCGAACAGCCAAATATCTTTGCCCGGCTTTTTCTTAAGGGCTGTCAACGTCTCTTTCTCTTTCTCGGCGACTATCGTCAGTTTCGGGTAGTCGCTTTGCTGCAAGGTGCGCGAAAAAACAAACGTCTTCATGCCGGGCATCGTGCCGCCGCCTCCGCCCGCCATACTTTCAAACGTTCGGCGTCCCACAAGAACTGTGTCGAACTGATTGAGGAGCGCGCCAAAGTCAATCTCCGGATCCATAATGATCCAGTCTGCTTCGCCTTTAGGCCCGGCGATGTATCCATCCAAGCTCATCGCCACCGAATAGCGAACGCGTCGCATGGAGACCTCCATCAAAAGCTTTCACCACAGGCACAAAGACGAGTAACACGAATTTCGACAAAGCCCTCAACCTCGAAGTGAGATCTTTTAAAGAGCTTGCATGGCCACCCTCAAACTTGCACCTCTGTGATGAAATTGGGCAGCGGTAATTTTAATGCGCCGCGGCGACGTTGTCGGAGCGCTGCGTTTGCGGCACAAAGTCTTGCGCTTCACCGGGAACGCTGTATTCATACGGCCCGTGATAGACCGTCGGCGCCGTGATAAAATTGCCGTGCGGCGGCGGCGTGGGCGCGGTCCACTCCACCGTGTTCGCGTTCCACGGGTTATCGCTCTCCGCTTTCTTGCCGCGGAACATGCTGTACACAAAATTCCATCCGAAAATGAGTTGCGCAAAACCGAGCACAAACGCACCGTGCGTGATCATCACGTTCATCCACTGTAAATCGTGCAGAAATTCATATTGCATGGGATTCGAAATGCGGCGCATGTGGCCGCCGACGCCGAGAATGTGCATCGGGAAGAACGTGATGTTCATAGCCACGAACGTGATCCAAAAATGAATTTTACCGAGCGTTTGGTTCATCATGCGACCGAACATTTTCGGGAACCAATAATACACGCCTGCAAAGATGCCGAAGATGCTGCCGCCGAACACGACATAGTGAATGTGCGCGACGATGAAATAGGTGTCGTGAATGAAAATGTCCACCGGCGTGGAAGCCATGTAAATGCCGCTCAATCCGCCGATGACGAAGAGCGCGACAAACGCGAGCGCGTTGAGCATGGGCACGGTAAAACGAATGTTGCCGCCCCACAACGTGCCGAGCCAGTTGAAAGTTTTAATGGCGGAGGGGATGGCAATGGCCATGGTGGAAATCATGAAGGTGGTGCCGAGCGCGGGATTCATGCCGCTTTGAAACATATGGTGGCCCCACACGATCCAGCCGAGGAACGCAATCGCGGCCATGGCATAGACCATGGCTTTATATCCGAAGATCGGCTTGCGCGCAAACACCGGCAGAATTTCCGAGGCGATACCCATGGCCGGCAGAATGAGAATGTAAACTTCCGGATGGCCGAAGAACCAGAAAAGGTGCTGCCACAACAAAGGTTCGCCGCCGCCCGCGGGATTGAAAAAGGTCGTGCCCGCCCAGCGATCGAACAAAAGCATGGCGAGCGCGGAGGTGAGCACGGGCAGCGCGAGCAGCAACAAAATCGCGACGATGAAAAGCGCCCAGATAACCAAGGGCAGACGGAAGAACGTCATGCCGGGCGCGCGCATATTGATGATGGTGGTGATGTAATTGATCGAACCCATCAACGAAGAAATGCCAAGCACGATCAAACTAATGCACCACAAGCTTTGCCCCATGTCCACGCCGCTCCATTGCGGATCGGCGCTCAAGGGCGTGTATGCGGTCCAACCCGCGGCAGCATGCCCGCCGGTGACGAAGAAGCCTGCGGTCATGATCACGCCGGAGATCACGGCGACCCAAAACGAGAGCATGTTTAAAACCGGAAACGCCATGTCGCGCGTGCCGATCATGAGCGGGATGAGATAGTTGCCGAAGCAGCCCACGAGTATCGGCATGACCACGAAGAAAACCATAATGGTCGCGTGCATGGTGAAGAGCGAATTATAAAACGCTGGAGCCACCGCGCCCGCAGGCATGTTCTTCGTCAGCCAGTTTTGCTCGGACTCGTCTTTCGAAAGCCACTCTTCCCAAGTTTTATCCATGCTGGTTTGCGCTTCCCCGGTTTCGAGAAAATGTTGCGAGGCGCCGATGAGCGGCAGCGGTTTATTGGGATAGGCCAATTGCCAGCGGAAGAGCAGCGCCAATCCGCCGCCGAGAATCAACATGACCAATCCCAGAATCAGAAATTGCTTCGCGATCATTTTATGATCGAGCGAGAAGATATACGTGCTGACAAAACCGCCGTGTGCGTGTTCGGTGTGTGCTGCTTGAGCGTGCGTCGCTTGACTCATGTTTTGTCCTCGGAGGTTTATTGTTGCGGATTTTCTTGCGGCATCATGGAAGTCGTATCGGCAGCGGCCGGCTCGGGGGCGGGCCAGGTTGCGCTTACCCAGTTGTCATAATCGGCTTGCTCATGCACGAACAATTTGCCGAGCATACCGGAATGGCCGAAACCGCACAATTCGGCGCAGGGGATTTCGTACTCGCCCGCTTTCGTCGCTTCGAACCACGCCGTGATATCGTGGCCGGGAACCGCATCTTGCTTCAAGCGCAACATGGGCACGAAAAAGCTGTGGATCACGTCTTTGGATTTGAGCAGCACGTGCACGGCTTGATTGACCGGGACGTGCACTTCATTGTCGACTTGATAATCATCCGCGGTGTTGAACTGCCCGTCCGGGCCGGGATAGAGGACTTCCCAGTTGAATTGCTTGCCGGTGACTTGCACTTTGTAGTTGGAGGGCGGCAACTCTTGCTTGACTTTGCTCCACAAAGGCTTGCTCACCAACGCGAGCGTGACCATCGCGATCGTCGTGGCCGAAGTCCACACGACTTCGAGGGTGTTGTTGCCGTGCGAATAGATCGGCGTGCGACCGGCGCGGTAGCGATACTTGATGAGAAAATAAATCATCGCGCCGGCAACCAAGAGAAACACGGTCGTGGTGATGTAGTAGATGACGTAAAAAAAGTAGTCGATCTCACCGCCATAGGTTGAGACGTTGGGGGGAAGCCAGTCGAGCATTCGCATTTCCTCCGTTTGAGGTGATGAAGCGGTTTAGACGATCAGATTCAGACAAAAAGTTTATTGCCCGCACATCGATCAAAAGCGCACGCTGCACAGCTTCCGGTGCGGGTTTTTGCTCCGTATGTGACTCTAGTTTTTCTTAATCGCCAATGCGGCGCTATTTGGATTCAAATTTAAATAAAATCTCTTTGCTCTCTGATTCGCGCACCGCAACGCGCTGCTGCAAAACCCCCAGCCGCTCGTGCCACGCCGTGACTTCATATTCTCCGGCCGGCAACTTTCCCAAACGAAAAGCTCCAGCTTCAGCCGTGACCGCATAGAACGGGTGATCAAGCACGCCCGCGTAGGCAGCCATCCATGGATGCACATTGCAACGCAACGGCACCATCACTTCGGGCCGCTCGAAGGTGCGCGTCAATTTTCTCACCGACAACGTCATGCCAAGATTGAAAGGCCGGTTCACTTTGGCCGCGGCGTAGACGTTGTGAAAGGTGCTGTCGCTATTCAACAGAACCAATGGTTGCCCGACGCGAATACCAAAAACGTGCGGGAGGTAACGGCAGCCTTGTTGATCCAAAATCACGGAATCCTGGGGAACCGGAAACCGGCGCGCGCCGAAGCTGCTGGAGACATAAACGAAAACATTGCGGAGTGTCGCATCCGCGTTCAGCACGATGTCTTCGGATGGCCTCGCGCTTTGGCCTTGCGGCCGGCAGGCTTGATCGCTGATCTGTGGCCATGTACGCGGCGGTGGCGCCTCGCCCGTGAAAAAAACACGGCCGAAAATCTCACTGCTCACGCTGCCTTCCTGGGTCGCAGTTGCAGGAGGAGGATGTGGGATGGGTATCGTTTTTTCAGATTTGGTGGAGCAACGCCCGAAACACAGCGCGACGAGGCAAAGGCTTGCGATTTGATTTGTAGGAGTGGACCAAATGCTTTTCACATGAATGCGAGTCGTCAAAATTCGCCGGCGCTCTTGCGATACCAAAAAATTGTGGCGGCGAATGTAGTCACGCACATGCGGAATGTCAAGCAGAAATTGGACGCATCTGCGGGTAAATGAGGAATTGCGGCAAAACGGAATCGGTGGGCAAAACAAGATTCAGCCCGCGCAGCTTAAGTTTAAGAGCGAAAATTGCAGTTGCAAGCTTGCGGCGCTTGGAGAGCTAGGCGGCGGGCATCTGCGTCTTTGACGGCTGCGAGCTTTCCGGGAGGTTTGCGGGAATGCGAGCAACCGGGGACTCCTCAGCAGAGGGCGAGGGGCGTGCGTACACAATTGCGAAAGAGTCTTCGACGGGCAAATCGGCAAAGGTGGGCTGGCGGAAGATGTAGTACTTCGTGAAGCCCCAATGCAAAATACTCAAGCTGACTTTTATGATTGCAACCAACGGCACGGCGACGATCATGCCTAAAATTCCGCCGACATGGCCGCCCACATAAATCGCGATGATGACGGTGACGGGATGCAGCTCCACGCTTTTGGAAACCACGAGCGGCTGCACGATTACGTCGTCGATGATTTTCACCACGCCGAACGCCAGCAGAATCGAGGGCACGCCGGAAAAATTGCCATTGTCGATCACTGAAATGACGATCGCCGGAATGCCGCCCACCACCGGGCCTAAATAGGGAATCAAATTCGCCATGCCGGCGAGCATGCCGATGAACACGGCGTAGCGCAGATTCAATAGCATGAGCGCAATGACCACCATCGTGCCTACGATCGCGGCGTCGAGCAAAACGCCGCGAATGTAGCGCCCGAGCTGCTCGTTGGCTTTGTGGAGCAAGCTCAGCGACATTTCGAAATAGCGATTCGGAATTTGCTGCACCAGCGCTTTTTGCAGCGCATGGGAATCGTTCAATATAAAGAAGACTAAAAATGGAATAATGATCGTCGCGCCGAACGCGGAGAGCACCTCGGTCATGCCCGTGACGCCGGGACCTAAGATCGACTTGAGATAGTGCAAAGCCACGCCCGCGAACATGTCGATCAATCCGCCTTTATTGGGAAAAGACGCCTTGAGCTTCTCTTTGGCCTGGTCGATGAGCGCTTCGGGCTTGTCAATTTGCACGTTGGCTAGAATGACTTCCAGCTCGTGCGCCATTTGCTCACGCAGCAGCACGATGCCGAGGCCAAACAGCGCGACAAAGCCGAGCAGCACGGTGATCGTGCTCCACAACCGTTTGACGCCGCGATTCTCCAGCGCATTGACCAACGGCTCGAGCAAATAGGCGAGAAATACCGAGATGACAACGGGGGTGATGAGATGGCGGAGGAAATACAGCGCCAGTCCGGTGAGCAGAACGAACAAGACGGCCAGCGCCACTCGTCCGAGTGGTATAATCTGGCGATCGGAAAATCGCAAGGTGTATTCGCGCGATGAGTTTGGCATAGATATCTTCTTCCCCACCACCCGATCCTAAGCGGCATCAACTCCTGTGGGCCGGCGGTGAATTAGTCGAGTTGCGACCGGCCTCCTATATATATCTGTAGCATGATGCGCCTCACTTCGCGGAAAATAGTAAGAAATCTGCAAATGCCAATTCTTTTTTTAAACAAATTTGCAACATGGTTACCGCAGTTGCTCAAACCATCCGACGCGCGCCAACTCCGCTTCGAGATGAGGGTGCAGCGCCGGCACTTTCGGAGTGGCCATTGCAACTTTGTATTTGAGCCGGTCGCCGTGCACATGGAATTCGCGGCGCGTTTGCAGCACACTTTCATCGTTCCCCACCAACGTGCTCGTGAGCGACAGCAGCAAAGGCCCTTTGCGTAAAGCGGTGGAATCGAGCTCTCCTCGCAACACTTCCACACGAGCGCCGTTGTGCGCAATCGTCATTTCCACGCCGTGGGCCAACGCGCGCAGGAAGCCGGTTTCCCAATGTCGCGGCGCGCCGGGCTTGCCGCGTTTGTCTTTTTGCCACGTGCGCAGCTCGAATTGCAAGACGGCCTCGAAGTCATCGCCTTTGATCGACAGCTCAGCTTCATACTCAAAAGGCGGAATCCCGGGAAACTCGCCGCGCCCGGACCCGCACCATTTGCCGGTCAATTGCGTGAGCGCTTGCAACGTCGCGCGAATCTGCTGTTCTTCGCTCATGAGCATCCTCGACATGAAAGCTGCTTGAAGGACTCGTGAAACTCTTCGCCAAAATAATCTCCCCAGTTGCCATTGGCAATCGTTTTATGTTCGGGCTTGACTAAGAGCACGCGGAATGAGATATTCGCGCCGCCATGAAAAATAAACTTCGCCAACGTTTTGCCCGCCTTCTGCCGCGCTTGCAACGGCGCATTGCAGCTTTGGAAAACCTGAGCCGCAAATTTTCGCGCGCGCGGCTCGTGCTTGTTTTGCTCGGCGTGGTGCTCGTGTATTTGACGAGTCAGTTTTTCAACGACGCGGTTGCGTGGACGCTGTTCTTCCTGCTCACAGTCGCCTTCGCGGTGCTGGCGCAACGACACAACCGCGTGGAGCAGAGCCTAGCACGCCATCGCATTTGGCATCGCCTCAAAGAGGAGCACGAGGCGCGCATGTCACTGCATTGGGAGAAGATACCGAAACCAGATTTCACACCCGAACCCGCCTCGCACCCGTTTGCCGCGGATTTGAATATTCTCGGCGAGCGCTCGTTGTTGCACCTGCTCGACACCACCACTACGCTCGGCGGCAGCAAAAGATTGCGCGCATGGTTGCTCCAGCCGCTCACCGATCCTGCACTCATTCAGCACAAACAAGATCTCATTCGTGAATTGCAGCCTTTGGCAACGTTCCGCGACCGGCTTGCGTTGCACGGGGCATTGCTGCGAAGCGAGGCGAGCGGTCGCTGGGAAGGCGAACAATTGCAAGCATGGTTGCAGCGCGCCGGCCATCCTTCCAAGCTGCGCAATTGGACCACCGGCCTGGCCATGCTCGCTGCTCTCAACCTCGGTCTTTTTGTTTTGCGCCAATTTGAACTCGTGCCGCTGCTCTGGCCTTTTACAGTGATCGCCTATGGCTATGCGTACGTGCTGCACATGCGCGATTTGCGCCGTCTCTTCGATGAAGCTTTTCATTTGGAAAAAAGCCTGCGCCCGTTTCAAACTGTCGCGCGCTATCTCGAGCAGCACCCTTACACGCGCTATCCGCATTTGATGCAAATCTGCGCGCCGTTTCGTGCGCCAGGAAGCAAGCCCTCGCATCATCTCAAACGCGCCGCGGCCATTGCGCAAGCCGCGAGCATGCAGCGCGGACAAATGTTTTGGCTGTTGCTCAATCTCCTCATGCCCTGGGATTTTTATTTCTGGTATCGTTTGGAACAAGCTAAGACCGAGCTCAACACGCACTTGCCGGTTTGGCTGGCAGCGTGGTATGAATTGGAAGCCTACAACGCGCTGGCGAATTTTGCTTACTTGCATCCCGATTATATTTTTCCGGCAGTGCAAACTGATTACACCCAGCCGCTGTTTTCCGCACGCGCGCTCGGCCATCCTTTGCTGCCGGAAGCTGCGCGCGTGTGCAATGATTTTGTCATCGCACAGTTGGGCGAGATCGCGCTTATCACCGGCTCGAACATGTCGGGCAAGAGCACGTTTCTGCGCACGGTGGGGCTCAATCTCTGCCTCGCATATTGCGGCGCGCCGGTGAATGCCGCACAATTGCAGACCGCGCCGTTTCGTTTGTTCACATGCATGGCCGTGAGCGATTCGGTGACCGACGGTATTTCTTTTTTCTATGCTGAAGTCAAAAGGTTGAAAGCTTTGCTGCACGAATTGAACGGCGAATCTCATGTAATTCCGCCTTTGGGGGAAGTGTCGGCAACGCCCTCGCCGGCATCTGCCGACAATGAGTTGGCACGTGCTAAGGTGAGTTCGAATGAAGTCATTGGCCGTGATGACACCCCCCTAAACCCCCTCAAGGGGGGAATTAAGCCACGCGTTCCTCTTTTCTTTTTGGTTGATGAAATCTTTCGCGGCACGAACAATCGTGAACGGCTCATCGGCAGCCGCGCGTACATTCGCGCGCTCGCGCAAGGCCGTGGCGGCGGCATGATTTCCACGCATGATTTGGAGCTCGTGGAGTTGGCGCATGAAATTGCGACGCTGCACAATTATCACTTCAGAGAGCGTGTGAGCGAGGGCCGCATGATTTTCGATTATCTGCTGCGCGAAGGGCCGTGCCCCACGACCAATGCGCTCAAAATCATGCAACTGGAGGGACTGCCGATTGCATGAACCGGTTGACATTGCCGTCATCGGAGCCGGCGCCGCGGGTT
This sequence comes from bacterium, assembly GCA_037444905.1. Lineage (GTDB taxonomy): Bacteria > Zhuqueibacterota > Zhuqueibacteria > Zhuqueibacterales > Zhuqueibacteraceae > JABWAN01. The sequence goes on from JBBILN010000028.1 coordinate 76,714, forward strand.
TGATGGCCGCGATTTGGGCCGGTCGTACCAACGCGCAGCGCACGATCGTCGTGCTGGAAGGTGCGCGCACGCTGGGCGCAAAAATTCTCGTCTCCGGCGGCGGGCGCTGCAACGTCACGCATCACAAAGTCGAAGCCACGGACTTCGCGGGCGCCTCGCGCAACGCCATTGCCAAAGTGCTGCGCCATTTTGAAGCGCCGGCCACGATCGCATTTTTTCGCGAGTTGGGGGCGCCATTGAAGCAAGAAGAAACCGGAAAACTTTTTCCGATGACCGACAGCGCGCGCACTGTGCTCGAAGCCTTGCTCAAAGCGGCGCAGGAAGTGCATGTGAAAATCATGCAGCCGTGGCGCGTGGCAACGGTGCAGAAAGAAGGCGAGCATTTTGTGATTGCAGGAGAGGCGGGCCGTGTGCGCGCGCGGCAAGTGGTGCTCGCGACCGGCGGAAAGAGCTTGCCGAAAAGCGGCTCCGATGGCCACGGCTACACGATCGCACAAGCGCTCGGACACACGCTCACGCCGCGCATTTTCCCCGGTCTCGTGCCGCTCATTTTGCCGCCCGAGCATTTCATGCGCGAATTGCGCGGGTTGGCGTTGCCCGCGACGCTCGAGGTGCGCACAAGCACGGGCAAAAAAATCGTTGCGTTTACAGATGCGACGCTGTGCACGCACTTCGGGCTTTCCGGCCCGGCTGTGCTCGATATTAGCCGCTACTATCTCGCCGCGAAGTATGATGATCCGGGCGCAGGGCTTTTTATGAATTGCTGGCCGGGAAAAGACACCGCCGCACTCGACGCGGAATTGCAGGCATTGCAGCACACCACGATGCTCGCCTTCTTGCGCGAACATTTGCCGGAACGATTGGCGCGCGCATTGTGTCAACAATCCGGCTTTGCCGCGCACACGAAAGGCCACGAATTATCGCGCGAGCAACGCCGCAAACTTGCGAGTATGGTGACCAACATGCCGTTGCCCATCGTGGGCGACCGCGGCTACAACCACGCGGAAGTCACGGCCGGCGGCGTGCCGCTGCGCGAGCTTCATCTCAATACCATGGCCTCGCGTTGTTGTCCCGGCCTGTTTCTCTGCGGCGAAATTTGCGACGTCGACGGCCGTATCGGCGGATTCAATTTTCAATGGGCATGGGCGAGCGGATACACCGCGGGCGTCGCTGCAGGAAAATCGTAGCTTCACGTTCTGCAAACAAATTGCGTTAACCGAGCGAATTCACTTTGATTGCTGTTTCAAAACGAGCGTTTGCAACCAATTCGCTTTTGCTGCCCGCAGCGCAACGAGAAGATTAGAAGGAGACACATTGTCCCGCTTTGCGGGAGCGCGCGTAGACGAAGAGATCAACAAAAAATAGCGCCTGCCCATCGGCACAATGTTTTCACAGCATCGCCCTTACGACCGCCTCGTGCAGCTTCGCGCGGAAATCTATTATGCGGCGGTTCTCGCGCGTGGGATGCACGCGGTTCGAAAGCAAGACCACGAACAGTTTGGTTTGGGGATCGGCCCAAAGCGAGGTGCCGGTGAAACCCGTGTGTCCAAAGGCTTCCGCGCTCATCAATTTTCCAGCGGAATTTTTTCCATCCGCGGTGTCCCAACCCAGCGCGCGGCTGCTGCCCTTGACGATTTCCTGCCTTTTGATGAACAGCGCGATCGTTTCCGGTTTGAGCAAACGCGCTTCGCCGTAACTGCCGCCATTCAGCAACATCTGCACGAACATGCCGGCGTCGCGCGCGGAGGCGAACAGGCCCGCGTGCGCCGAAACGCCGCCGAGCATGTACGCGTTCTCATCATGCACCACGCCGTGGGTGATTTTTCCGGCGCGGCCAAACGTTACGGTATCAATTTCCGTCGGCGGAATACGCACGCGCAACACTTCCGGGGGATTGTACATCGTTTCGTGCATGCGCAAGGGCGCAAATATTTCATCGCGACAGAACGCCTCCAAACTTTTTCCCGAAACCAGCTCAATAATCTTGCCGAGCAAAATCACGCCGAGGTCGGAATAGATCGTTTGCGTCGCCGTCGGATAGCTCAACTCTTCTTTCAGAATGGCGTCAATAATGTCCTGCGGACTGCGGTAATTCAGAAAGTAGCGGCGATAGGCAATCAAGCCGGAAGAGTGCGTGAGCAAGTGGCGCAGCGTGATCTTCTCTTTATCTTTGCCGATAAAATTGGGCAAATAATTTTGCACCGGCGCGTCGAGATCGAGCAGCCCGCGTTCATAGAGCAACATGCACGCGGTGGTGGTGGCAATGACCTTGGTGACCGAGGCCATGTCGAAGATTGCGTTGAGCGGCATGGCGTGCTCGAAATCGCCGTAGCCGAGATTGCCAAACGCTTCGTGCATGGCAATCGTGGCGTTGCGGCCAACCAGCAAAACCGCGCCCGGAAACACGGAATCGCGCACGGCTTGCTGCATGAGCAAACGCACGCTATCGAGTCCAACGCGGCGCATGCCCGCTTCTTCGGGAAAGCCATAGCGCAAAGTCGGAGACACGGCCGCGGCAAGCTCCGAGGGCGCCGTTTGCAAAGCCTCGAGCCTCAAACCGTCTCCGCGTTCAAAATAGTTTGGAATCGAAATGGGCAAACGTCCGGAAATTTTTTCCAAACCAAGCACAGCGCGAGCGGCCGCGACGCTCATGAGTCGGCTGTCATCATATGCCACGATATAGGCCGCGGACTTTTCTACTTGCGGATAGATATAGGGATTGCCAAAACTCACCGCCACTGCAGGCGTTGCGAGAGCGAGCAATTCAGCGAGGCGCGGCTGCAGTGTTTTCGGCAAACCGATCTCGCCCTTCCATGAAGCGATGCGCGTGTAAATGGGAAGAAGCTGCACCTTGGCCGCGCTTGCTGCTCGTGTGATTCTTTCGAACTCAGCTTGCGAAGTTTGCGGGTGGAGATCAAAAACTTTCAGGTTGGGAATAAAGCGCTGCAGCTCCTGCACGAACGGCGCGGAGAAAGGCGTGCGCGGCGTTTCCCAAACATTGATGAGCACCACGGGCGTCTTTGCGAACTCGCGCAACGGCAACAGTTCGCCATCATTTTGAAGCAAAGTCAGCGCGCGCGCGGCCGCACGTTCTGCCGCGTCTGTTGCGGCGCGGCTCAACAGTTTCGTTGCGAGCGAGTCCATGCTGACGAAGCGATTGCGGTGCAGATCGATGCGCGCTTTGGCTTTTAAAATTCGCCGCACGGATTGCTCGATGCGCGCACGTGCAATCTCGCCGGATTGCACGCGCTGCTCCAATTCCGCGATCATTGCCGGAATATTTTCTTGCGCGAGAATAATATCGGCGCCTGCCTTGACTGCCGCCACCGTGGCAAACGCGGGCGTGTAGCTGCGATTCACCGTCCACATATTCATCGCATCGGTAATGATGATGCCGTCGAATTTGAGGCGATCACGCAAGAGCGTGGTCATGATTTCCGGCGACAGCGTGGCGGGAGCATAGGGATTCATGTTTGTACTTGGCAGGTTCACATGCGCGACCATAATGGCGTCCACGCCCGCGGCAATGGCGCGGCGAAAGGGCAGAAGCTCTACCTGTTCCAAGCGCGCGCTGTCCGCCGCGAGATACGCCAGCTCGATATGCGTGTCTTGTTTTGTATCGCCGTGCCCGGGGAAGTGTTTTGCCGTGCTCAAAATGCCGCCTGCGTGGCTGCCGCGAATGAAGGCCGCGGCAAAACTTGCCACGCTTCGCGGATCTTCACCAAACGAACGAGTATTGATGATAGGATTCTCAGGATTGTTATTGACATCCGCGACCGGCGCGAAGTTGAGATTGAGACCAAGGCTGCGCGCTTCAAGCGCCGTGTGCCATCCTGCCTGATACGCACTGAGCGTATCGCGCGTGGCCGCCAGCGCCATGGCAGGCGGAAAGACTGTGCCGCGAAATCGGCTCGCGCCGTTTTCGAGATCAGCCGTGAAGAAAAGCGGCGCTTTGCTCAAGGCTTGCAATTGATTCGTCATGACCGCGGTCGCATAAGGCTCGCCATTCCAAAGATGCAAGCCGCCAATGTGATGTTCGCGCACCAATGCTTGCACCTTGCGCCACTCTTCCTCTTCCGCGGGCTTGAAATTGGTGTCCGTATAATAAATGAACATCTGTCCGAGCCTCTCGCGCAGCGTCATGGTTGCGAGTGTTTCCGCAAGCCATTGCTCGGATGAGAGCTGTGCAGATTGTTCTTTTACCAAAGGTTTGCTGCAGCCTTGCCACAGTGCGAAGAGCAAAGCGAGAGCGAGCACGCTAATACCGGTTTTGTTGAGCATAAGTGTGGCTGGTTTCAACTTTGCGAGCAACTTGTTTTGCCCACAAGCTCCGCGGAGTTTTGTGGGCAAACGCTTTTGGAATTGTATTTGGGATAAAGCCGCCTCATTGCATAGACAAATGTGTCGCTTCTTTTTCTTTTTCGCCACTTTTTTCTTTATGAAAACCCAATCTCGTCGTTGACTTTGGAGACGAATTTTCTATATTGCCCTCGTTTTTTACCAAACCTTCCCGCGCAGCCATAACTCGCGCTCGCCGGGAAACTGCACTTCAAAAATTTTAGGAGGATGTGATGGCTTTCGAATATAAGTTGACGCCGCGCCCATACAGCGATGAAGACGCGAAGACATTGCTGAAGGACGTCGTAAGCCCGGAGACCACCGATTGGCACTACAACACGCATCACAAGGGCTACGTGACCGTGCTCAACAAAATTGAGCAGGCGCTGGACAAAGCCGACCCGGCCGCGGCAAACGGCAATTACAGCGAGATCGGCGAATTGAAGCGCCGCTATACGTGGAACCATGCCGGTGCTTTGTTGCACGATGTGTATTGGTCCGTGCTTGGCGGCGATGGCGATGCCAAGAAAGGCCCGGAAGTGCTCGCCGCACTCGAAAAGCAGTACGGTTCGTTCGACAAATGGAAAGCGGATTTCAAAGCAGCTTCGCTGTCCGCGAAATTGAGCGGTTGGGGTCTGTTGGTTTACGATGCCTTGTGGTCGAAGCAGCTTCTCAACGTGTTGGTGGATGAGCATCAATACGGCGCGATCTGGGGCGGCGTTCCGCTCATTGCGTGCGACGTGTTCGAGCACGCGTATTATCACAAAGACGGCCCGGGCCGCGCAAAGTACATCGACAACTTCATTAACAATCTGCACTGGGGCCGCATCAATGAACGCTACAAAACGTTCGTGAAGTAATCGCGTCCGCAGCGTTTCGGTTTGGAGGTATTTTCACGCTCGTGAAGCACAACCACGGATGGCACCGATTCCCACGGCGTTTTTCCTAAGGAAATCCGTGAAATCCGTGGCTCGCGTTTTTGTTAAGGAAACTCGCCGCATGTGAGTAGCCGCGGCGGAGAAGCACGACAATAGGACATTGTATCGCACCATGATCGATCGCATTACGCTCTGCATGTATTTGCTCACGCTCTCTCTTTGGATGGGCGGAGCCTTCTTCCTCACCTTCGTTATCGCCCCCAAGACGTTCCAATTCTTCCCTTCGCGCAGCCGCGCGGGCACGTTGGTGTTCAGCTTTTTGAAAGCTTTTGACATTCTTAAGATTTTCCTTATATTGGCGCTCGTTGCATTCAGCTCAGTGCGAAGCTCGGAGAGCTTATTGCCTGCGCCTTCTTTGCCCGAGGCGGCCGCGATCTTTTTGATGACGATAAGCTGGGCGGGGCATCACTTTTTTCTCGCGCCCAAGATGGATGAGTTGCGCCTCGTCATCGGCTGTTTCGATACTGCGCCGGCAGATGCGCCCGAGCGTGCGAATTTCACGAAATTGCACAGTATGGCGATGTTCATGACGCTAGGGGATTTTGCTGCCGGGCTCTTTCTATTGTTTACCGCGATCTTGCGCTTGCATTGAACGCGCTTGCGAATAGAGGTTGCAGAGCCGCCGCGATACCCCTCCAGCATTTCCCCAACTCCCGTTGTGCGAAGACGGGAGCGTTCTTACCCAAAGTTTTCGGTGATTCTCAAGATACTAAAACGGATCTACCGGAGATTTCGTGCTGCAAACGGTCAAAGGCGAAGTAACGTCCCTGCTCGCGCAACTGCCCGATGATTGTTCGCTTGAAGACATGCAATACCATCTGATGTCTTTAAAAAAATCCATCGCGGCCTCGCCGCCCTCGACTCCCAAGGCGCAGTGTCACGACAAGAAGCTGAAAAGCGTTTGGAAAAATGGCTTATCATGTAACTCGACAAAAAATCCGGCGAGAACAAAGCTTTGTTGAAGCGCTGGCCGCAGCATAGACAAAAATAATTTTGGAAGATAACATTCACCCACAACCATGAACCCAATGAACCAACCTACTCAACCCCTCAATCGACCCACAGTCCCCGGCGCCAAAAATATCATTGCCGTTGCCAGCGGCAAAGGCGGCGTGGGCAAAACCACGGTGGCGGTCAATCTCGCCATTGCACTCGCACAAAAGGGCGCAAAAGTCGGTTTGTTGGATGCCGACATTTACGGCCCCAACGTTCCAATGATGACTGATACGATGGACGCGCAACTGGCCGGCTCGCCTTCCGGAAAAATCATGCCCATTGAAAAGTACGGTTTGCGCATCGTTTCCATCGGCTATGTTAATCAAGGCGACACTGCGGTGATTTGGCGCGGTCCGCTGGTGGGTAGAATGATTACGCAATTTTTAATGGAAGTCGAATGGGGCGAGTTAGACTATCTCATCGTGGATATGCCGCCCGGAACCGGCGACGCGCAGCTCACGCTCTCGCAAGCGGTCGCGCTTACGGGCGCGGTGATCGTCACCACACCGCAAGACGTGGCGCTCAGTGATGCGAAGAAGGGCATCAATATGTTTCGCAAAGTGGAGGTGCCCATTCTCGGCGTGATCGAAAATATGAGCTACTTTGTTTGTCCGCATTGCCGCGAACGCACGGAGATTTTTGCGCACGGCGGCGGGCGCGCTGCCGCGCAGAAATTCGACGCCCCCTTTCTCGGCGAGGTGCCGTTGCACCTCGAGATTCGCGTGGGCGGAGATGAAGGCAAGCCCGTGATCGCACAGCAAAACGATTCCGCGGTTAAAGCGGCTTTCGACAAAATCGCCGATGCGCTCGTCAAGAATGTGCAGGCATTGCAGAGCGACAACTCTTCGGGAACGAGCATACTTGGCAAAGTTTTCAAGCTCTCTTAATTCTAGGCAAGGCGGACGCGCCGCAACCAAGATATTGGGACACAGATCAAAGCGGATTCGCACTCACGCTATCTGTGTTGATCTGTGGAAATCTGCGTCCAAAGTGTTTGCTTGAAAAGCAAAGATTCCACTTTTTATAGATTAAGGAGCGGCACGAATCGAACTCAAGCAACGCAAGTGTTACAGGACTGGCAACAGCAATCGCTGCACAGGTGGAGGAATTTACGCATTCGCCGCAGGGCGGGCGTAATGAAACAAGAGTTTTGCTCGCCCTAGAGAGGGCGCGCGTCCATCTCCGACAACATTCGTTCTGCAGCGCATGAGGAATTTATGATCAGCAACGATCTTGCATTTGTTTCAACATCACAACGCCAGCCTGAAAAGCAATCGCTGGAAGGTCTGCGGCTTCGTTTTTGGGGCGTGCGCGGCAGCTATCCAGTGCCAGGACAGCAAACCGTCAAATATGGCGGCAACACTTCCTGTGTCGAAATTCGCAATGCCGCACATCGTTTGATCTTCGATGCGGGCACCGGTATCATCGGCTTGGGCGATCACATCATGTCGGAATACCGGAGTGTGCACGGCAATAATTCCCACAACAATAGCCATCCGTTGCCGTTGACCATCTTGTTGAGCCACACGCATCATGATCACATTCAAGCCCTGCCTTTTTTTCAACCGGCCTATTACAGCGAAACGTGCCTGTATGTGTTCGGGCCGCAACTGCTCGGCATTGACGTGCGCGACAGCATTGCGCACATTATGACGGAGCGTTATTGTCCCGTGCGCCTCGAGGAATTGAACGCGAACAAGATCATCAAGAATCTCGCGGACACCGATCGTTTACTCTTTCGCGCCGCGGCAAGCACGCCGGAACATTTCACGACGCGACAAGAATTGCCGGAGCCGGAGGCGAAGGATCTCGTGGTGAGCATGATGCGTAGTTACGCCCATCCCAAAGACGGAGTCTTCGTATTTAAAGCCACACAAAACGGCCGGCGGATTGTGTATGCCACGGACACGGAAGGCTATTTCGGCGGCGATGCGCGCTTGATCGAATTCGCGCAGGGCGCGGACATTCTCATTCACGATGCGCAATACACGCAAGCCGAATACACGGATCAACAATTCCCCAAACAAGGCTTCGGCCACAGCACGATCGACATGGCATGCGAAGTGGCGCGCAAAGCCGGCGTCAGCAAACTCATCCTTTTTCATCACGATCCACATCACCACGACGCCATGATCGAGCAGCTCGAGCAATATGCCCGGACCCTGTTTCCCGAAACTTACGCAGCACAGGAAGGAATGGAGATCACTTTATAGCATGAATCCAAATGAGAGCCGTGTGGGAGAGTGCGCCAATGATTTCGCCGCAGCCACGACCGCGGAGATGATGGAGATCGTGTTGCCGAACGACGCAAATTTGCTCGGCAATATTCTCGGCGGCAAAGTGATGCACTTGATCGACGTGGCTGCCGCGGTGGCTGCGTTTCGTCATTGCCGCCGCCCGGTTGTCACTGCGAGCGTTGATTATCTCGAATTTCGCCATCCCATCAAAGTCGGCGAGCTGATCATTCTCAAATCCGCCCTCAATCGCGCGTTCAATTCGTCGATGGAAATCGGCGTGAAAGTTTGGTCGGAAAGTCCTCTCACCGGCAAACGCGAGCACACGAGCTCCGCATATCTTACCTTTGTCGCGCTTGATGACAAAGGGAAACCCGTGGCTGTGCCTCCCTATATTCCGATTACCGAACAAGAGCAACGCCGCTGGCGCGAAGCAGAAATTCGTCGCGCGCATCGGCTGCAGGTTAAAGCGAATCTGGCCAAGCTTGCCTCCGATTAGCACAAACGCCTCGCACACAAATGAACGCTAGCGCATTGCAGTCCTTGCGATCGTTTTCGCAGTTGATCAAAATGTGAATCATAATGATTCTTCATGAAGGTTTATCATGGCTGATTTCGTCACGATTTGTCGCGTCGCGGACATTGCCAATGGCACGGCAAAAATGTTTGTGGTCAATGGGAAAGAGCTTGCGGTGTACAATCTCGCCGGAAGTTTTTATGCGACGCAGCAAGCTTGTTTGCATCGCAATGGCCCGCTCTCCGAGGGCGACATTGACGGCTGTGTGGTCACGTGCCCATGGCACGGTTGGGAATATGACATCCCCACTGGAGAGAATCTTGTTGATCGCAAAAGCAAATTGGCAACCTACCCCGTCAAAATTGAAAACGGCGAAGTAAAAGTAGCGGCGTGAGCAAGTATTTTGCGATGCTTTTGGCCGCGGCTGTGCGATGTTATGAAATCTCTCACCCAAAAACTCAAAGCACATGCGCTTGCGCACGGCTGCGATCTCGTCGGTGTCGCGCCCATTGCCGCTTTCAAAGAATTGGAATTTTATCCGCAATGGCTCGCAGCCGGTTATGCGGGTGAGATGGAATATCTGCAGCGCCAATTGCCCAAGCGCCTCGACCCTCGCCAAATTTTACCTTCGGCACAGTCCGTCGTCGTTATTGGTGTGAATTATCATACGCCATATCCACTCTCCACTGAGAGCAAAGATCGTGATCGTGGCTGGATTTCGCGTTATGCGTGGGGCGACGATTATCATCGCGTGCTTTCGGAAAAGCTGGAGAAGTTGCATCACTTTCTCGAACAAGAAGCCGGCGCGAATTACCAAGGCAAATTTTATGTCGACACCGGGCCGGTGCTCGATCGCGTCCTCGCCAAATATGCCGGGCTGGGTTGGTTCGGCAAGAATACCAACCTCATCAATCAAAAAAACGGCAGCTATTTTTTTATCGGTGAGTTGATCACCAATCTCGTGTTGGAGTGCGACGCGCCTCCGCCTGACCGTTGCGGCACTTGCCGGCGCTGCCTGGATGCTTGCCCGACCGATGCTTTTCCCGCCCCCTACGTACTTGACTCCAATCGTTGTATCTCCTATCTTACCATCGAGCTGCGCGGAGCGATTCCGGAAGGATTACGACAGCCGATGGGATCACACGTTTTCGGCTGCGATATTTGTCAAGACGTTTGCCCGTGGAATCGCAAAGCGCCGGTTACGAAGGAGGCGGCATTCATGCCGCGTGCAAATGCGGTCGCGCCGCAGCTTGCGGAGCTGGCTGCGATGGATGAGAATAGTTTCCGCGAACGTTTCAAAAACTCGCCGATCAAGCGCTCAAAATGGCGAGGGCTGATGCGCAATGTGCTCGTCGCGCTCGGCAACAGTGGTTGCGCCGAGCACCAGAAGGTGGTTGCTCGCTTTTTGAATCATTCCGACTTCGTGCTGGCGGAAGCGGCGCAATGGGCGTATCGTCGCTTGCAGGAAGCGGAAACGCCAAATGCAAACTCTGGCTCCTAACAGGGGTCAAAAAGAAGTCACGGCAAGCCGCGGCTGAACCATTCAATTTGTCACAGCAGTCCGAAATCTGCTTCGCGAGGTGCAGTAAAACTTTTGCACCAGGAGGTGAAATATGCCGGAAATAACTCTGCCGATTTTTCCGCTGCCAAACGTAGTCTTCTTTCCGAAGATCATTCTTCCGTTACACATCTTCGAGCCGCGCTACAAACAGATGATACGTGAAGTTTTGCAAAAAGAAAGAAACATTGGCATGATTCTCCTGCAAGATGGTTGGCAAAACAACTATTTCGGTTCACCTTCAGTGCACAAAATCGGATGCATGGGGCGAATCGAAACCTACGAGAAATTGCCGGAGGGTCGCTTTAATATTTTATTGAACGGCGTGCGACGTTTTGAGATCTTGCGTTTCGTGCAAGACGAGCCGTACCGCATTGCCGTGGTACGGCTGCTGGAAGAAGCGCCATTCCTTCTGGAAAATCATCAACAACTCCGTGCGCGCGAAGACTTGATGGACAAGTTCATGACATACCTGCAGCAAGTGCTGGGCATGGAATTGAATGATGAGAAATTCGACCGTTCAGCCCCTTTGGAAACCATCGTCAATCAAGTCGCGGCGGTGCTCGATATTCCCGTGGAGACCAAGCAAGAGTTGCTGGAACTTTCCTCGATGGACAAGCGCCTCACCAAAGTGAACGACATACTCGCGCGCGGGCTGGATCACGCCGACAAACTCGGCCGCATCGTGCGCAAGATGCGGTTCGTGCCCGAAAATCCGGAGTTGAACTAAAATCATGACCGTCGAATTTCTGTGCCCGCACTGCCGTGCGGAAAACAAAGCGGAGAGCTTGCCCGCGGAAAGTTTTGTATGCAAACAATGCCGGCAGCCCGTGCCGCTCTTTCTTCCCGAAGCAAGCGCGCGCACGCAACAAGTCGAGCGCTGCGCCGTGTGTGGCAACGAGGGTTTTTATCTGCAAAAGGATTTCAACCCGCGTTTGGGCATTTTAATCTTTGCGATTGGCGTGATTTTCAGCTACCATACCAAGTTTCTAAGTTTGGTGATCGCGACTTTGATTGACTTCATTTTGTATTATATTTTGGCGACGGTGACGATTTGCTACCAATGCCGAGCGATCTATCGCGGTTTCAAAGAGAATCCGCAGCATCGGGGCTTCGATCACCTCACGGCTTTGAAGTATTCCAAAACTGCCACATGAAAATTACCGTTTTGCTATTTGCCAGTCTGCGCGACGCGGTTGGTGCGAGCCGCTTGGAATTAGAAGCGCCTGACGAGTCGACGCCGCGACAAATCGCCGAGCTGCTGGCCGAAAGCCATGCCAGCCTGCGCCCTCACCTCAGAACGATTGCGTATGCGATAGACGGTGAGTTTGTGGCTGGCGATGCGAAATGGGCTGAGGCCAAGGAATTGGCATTGTTGCCACCCGTGAGCGGAGGATGATCATGATTCAAATCACGTCTCGCCCCATCGAGCCGGGCGCCTTACTCTCCGCGGTCGAAGATGACGGCAGCGGCGGTACCGTGCTCTTTCTCGGTTGTGTGCGCGACCATTCACAAGGGCAGAAAGTCATTGCGTTGGAATATGAAGCCTACGAGCCGATGGCGTTGCGGCAAATGGAGCACATTAAAGCCGAAGTTTGCCAACGCTGGCCGGTGCGTCGTCTCGCCATCGCGCATCGTTTAGGTTACATGAAGGTCGGTGAAATCAGCGTTGCCATCGCGGTTTCTTGTGCGCATCGCGCCGAAGCGTTCGAAGCTTGCCGCTTTGCAATCGACACGTTGAAGCACACCGTTCCGATTTGGAAAAAAGAATATCGTCCCGATGGCAGCCATTGGGTGGAAGGCTGTGCCGCTCACCCGATTGCTGCGCAAACAGAAACTCATGAGAGGAAGGAAGAGGTTTCAGTATGATGGTGGAATTGAGTATCGTTCCTTTGAGCAAAGATGCACATCTCAGCAAGTATGTTGCAGAAGCAGTGCAAATCATCGAACACAGCGGCATTGAATATCGCCTCACGCCCATGGGTACGCTGCTCGTGGGCGAATGGGAACCGGTGATGGCAGTGGTGCGCAAATGCCACGAAGCCGTGCGGGCAAAGACTGATCGTGTCATCACCAAAATCAAGATCGATGACTTCACGGGCCAGTCACGCATGCCAGAAGATAAAGTTAGCTCAGTGGAGAAGATTTTGGGACACGAAGTGAGAAAGTAGTCGAGGCGGCTAGCATACAGCTTTGCAGGGGCGCTCATGCATCAGATTCACGACAAGGGCTATAAAAAGTTGTTCAGCAACAAAGGCATTTTTCGTCAATTGCTGGAAACCTTTGTCACGGTGAACTGGGTGAAGGATTTGGACTTTGATTCCTGCGAGTGTTTGGACAAATCATTTATATCCGAAGACTACAAAGCGACGGCTAGCGACATTATCCATAAGGTCAAGCTCAAAAATAGTGAAATCTTCATTGTCATCTTAACAGAATTCAAATCAACCGTCGAGCGCTTCACCGGCTTGAGCATTTCAAATTACCTCGGCGATTTCTACAGAGACTACGTTGCTTCGAACAAAAACCTTCGCATGCTGCCGCCGGTCTTTCCGGTGCTCATCTACAACGGCAATCAAAAATGGACCGCGCCATTGGATTTAGCCGATTTGATTCAAGACCGCGAGTTGTTGGGGGAGTATGCGCCGCGCTTCAAATATTTTAAAATCGCGATCAATGAGTATTCGAAAGAAGACTTGTTGAGGGTTGGCAATGTGGTGTCTACGTTGTTCCTGGCCGAAGCCCACTACGACGCCGATTTGTTGGAGAAAGTTTTTCTCGAAGTGTTTGATCGAGAAGAGGACAAAGGCCCGATCTCACTTCTGCTGAACTGGTTTGCGCAATTGTGCAAGCATGGCCGAATACCAGATGATGATTATGAAAAACTAGAACGCACGTTTCAGAGCAAAATGGAGGTACAAGAAATGTTAATTACTGCCTTAAAAAGAGAAAAGCAGGAATACTATGAGCGTGGCAAGCTTGAAGGCAAGCTTGAAGGCAAGCTTGAAGGCAAGCTTGAAGGCAAGCTTGAAGGCAAGCTCGAAGGCAAGCTCGAAGGAAAAATCGAAGACAAAAATGAAGTCGCGCTGAAGATGCTAAGGAAAGGTTTCGAGATAGAGTTGATTTCCGAGCTGACCGGCCTGCCTGATCAAGACATTCTGCGCTTGCAACACGAGCTGCAAAACGGCAAAAACGCCTGAGCAAACAATCTCACAAATCATAACGGCTGAGGAGGAAAAATTCGAATGTCAACCAATGGCAAAGCAGTGCTCATGCTTCTACCGGCCTCAGGGTTTCGTGAAGAAGAATATCGCACCGCGCGCGAGGCGCTGGAAAAACGTGGATTGAAAGTTGTCATCGCCTCTACCGTCAAACACGGCGCGCTGGGAACGGAAGGGATAAAAGTCGATCCGGATTTGTTGATCACCGAGGCCGATCCAGAAAATTATGCCGGGGTGGTTATGATCGGCGGACACGGTGCGAGTCAGTTTTGGCACGATGTGAAAGCACACGAGATCATTCGCACTTACAATCGCGCGGGAAAAATCATCGCAGCGATCGACCGCGCACCGGTGACTTTAGGCGTTGCGGGCGTTTTAAAGGACAAAAAAGTGACCGGCCACATCTCGGTGTTTGAAAAATTGATCAACTATGGCGCGCAATATACCGGCAATAAAGTGGAACGCGACGAAAACATTCTCACCGGCGAAGGCGCGAATGCATGTTCGGTTTTTGCGGAAGAGCTCGCACGCGCGTTTGCGTAGAATTGCAATAGATGCTGATGGTTAATTTCATCTACAATGCTTATGGCCGATACTTGCAGGAAAAGTTCGGCGCACGCGTTCACAAGGTGAGCGTACACGCGGGCTTCACCTGCCCAAATCGCGACGGCACCGTGGCGCGCGGCGGCTGCACTTATTGCAATATCGTCAGCTTCACGCCGGAAAGCGCGCGGCCGCGTTATTCGGTCAGCGATCAAATCGAAACCGGCATTGCGTTTCTCAAAAAGCGGTTTGAAGCGAAAAAGTTCATCGTTTACTTTCAGCCCTATAGCAATACCTATGCGCCGGTTAAGCATTTGGAAGCGCTCTTCCGCGATGCGTTGCGCCATCCCGAAGTTGTCGGTTTGTCCATTGGCACGCGGCCGGATTGTGTGGATGATGAAAAATTTGCGCTGCTCGCGGAGCTTGCACGCGAAACGGATTTGACGCTCGAGCTCGGCATCGAATCGGTTTATGATGAAACCCTGCGCTTGATCAATCGCGGGCACGATTTCGCCTGCACACGCAACGCCGTGCGCCGTGCAAAGGCGTTCGGCTTGCAAGTGACCGGGCACGCGATTCTCGGCTTCCCCAATGAGACCCGAGAGCAAATGCTCGCCTCCGCGGAAATCATCAATACGCTCGGCCTGGGCATTCTCAAGATTCACAATCTGCACGTGGTGCGCCACACCGAGCTGGCCCGGCAATATGAACAGCAGCCCTTTCAGCTTTTCACCTTCGAAGAGTGGCGAGACTTCGTGATACGTTACCTCGAACGGCTTTCTCCGGAAATTATTATTGAACGGCTTTACGGTGACGCGCCGTCCGAGTTGTTGCTTGCGCCACGCTGGAATTTATCCCGCGCCGAAATTGTTCAGGGCATAGAAAAAGAAATGCAGCGCCGGAAAACTTATCAAGGCCGACTTGTGCAGCACTCTCCTTCCTATGCTCCCGCAGCCTTACCTAAAACCTGAACGCGCGGATTCTATGGACGAAAACAAACAAAAAACTATCAAGCGGCACTTCTTTCTCGTAGCTTTTGGAACTCTGGGAGTGTTGGCGCTGTTGTCATGGACGGCTCCATTCAAAACCGGCGCGCCTGCTATGCCTGCAGATGAGGCACATCGACAAACGCAAAAGGTGTCAACATGCCTAAATTGTCATCACAACGACGCAACGGCCATAAAGCCGATGCCACACGAAATACGCGCGAATTGCTCGTTTTGCCATCCTCGCAATTAAAGCGCAAGACCGATCATCGCACAGCAACGTTAGGAAACGGGCAAGCGCTGCAAGGCGAAGCGGCGCATTCGTCATTGGAAAATTTAGTACGCAAGCTTTTGGTCGAGATCGGAGAGAACCCCAAGCGCGAAGGCTTATTGCTTACGCCCAAGCGAGTGGCCAAGGCGTGGGAGTTTTTAACTTCCGGCTATCGCGCCGACGTTTTGGAAATTCTCAACGGCGCGCTCTTCAACGAGAAATACAACGAGATGGTCATCGTCAAGGACATTGACTTCTACAGTTTGTGCGAGCATCATTTGTTGCCGTTCTATGGCAAATGCCACGTGGCTTACGTGCCCAATGGTCGCGTCGTGGGCTTGAGCAAAATTCCGCGCATCGTCGATGTCTTTGCGCGGCGCTTGCAAGTGCAGGAGCGCATGACCAATGAAATCGCCAACACGCTCATGGAAGTTTTGCAGCCCGCGGGCGTCGCGGTCGTTACCGAAGCGCGCCATTTGTGCATGCTCATGCGTGGCGTGCAAAAACAAAACACCGTTGTCACCAATAGCGCGGTGCTGGGACTGTTTCACGAAGACCGCGCCTGCCGCGAGGAATTCATGCAGCTCATTAGCCATCGGCAGATGGGATGAGACTGCCGAGGCTTCGCCATTACAAAAACGCTGTCATTCTGGAAAACTTCCCTCACACTCGGGACGTCATTCAAAACGGGCTGTATACTCGTTAAGGTTGATTCAGTAAGTCGCGCCTGCGAAGGAGGGCATCCACAACTCGGCGAAATCATGGATTTCCGCTTTCGCGGGCGTGGCGCTAGTTTGGGACACGCGCACGATCGCTTTTGCAGTTGCGCATGCTTGAAAATTTCTGCGGGGTGGCGCGATGCCATCGCTTTTGAGCCAGCTAGCCCAACTTCCGCAGTTGTCAGGGTTAAGCTTTGTGTTTTCAATGAAAAT
>JBBILN010000029.1:0-88879 GCA_037444905.1 bacterium
CATTCCTGCTTGCAGGTGCAATTCGGCTGCACGCTGTCGCGCGTCATCACAAAGAGGATGCTCTCGCAAGTTTTGATGGCCTCGGCAATCTGCTCGTCCCAATCTTCGCCGGGGCGGAGTTGGCGCTTATCGAGCCAAATTTGCAATGAGGGCGGGCCGGCCACGAGCGCATCGCACAGTTTCAGCGCGAAGTCGCGCGCGTCGGCAGTGGAGTAGCTGAGGAAGTGATGAGCGTGCTGCATGAAATTTCTCCCGCATGCATGAAGGATTAAAAGCGACGGCTGAACGGCAATGCTGTATAAAGAGTTTTGGCTTTTAAATTCGGTCATCGGTAAATCTGAACTCATCCCCCCAGCCCCCTTCTCTTAGGAAGAGAAGAGGGAGAACTGCGAAGACATAAGCAGTCTTTTCTCCCCTTCTCTTTTTAAGAGAAGGGGCCGGGGGGATGAGTTAAAGTTTGCTCATTGCCGATTTTGATCGTCAAAATTCATAAGAGCGCAATCGGTGCAAGAAAAGCAAAAACTTTTCCGCCGAGCGACACCGAAGTCACCGAGCTTCACCGAAAGAAGCTTTTCTTCGGCGACACTCAGTGGCTTCGGCGAGTTTCGGCGGAAGAGCTTTTTTGTTTCGCTCCACGTTATGGAATAAACTTTTAAAACACCACCGCCTTCAAGCGCAAGCCCAATGCCTCTTCCATGCCCAGCATGAGATTCATATTCTGCACCGCCTGGCCCGAAGCGCCTTTGAGCAAATTGTCGAGCACGCTGATGATGAGCAGCTTGTCCCCGTGCTTTTCCAAATAGAGCACGCAGTTGTTCGTGTTCACGACTTGCTTCACGTCGGGATTGCGTGGCGAAACGTGCGTGAACGGATGCGGCGCGTAATAGCTCGCATACAGCTCGCGCGCCGGTTCGAGCGCAAGCTCGCATTTCAAATATACCGCGGCGAGAATGCCGCGCGTGAAGGCGCCGCGCATGGGAATGAAGTTGAGCGCCGCTTCCCACGCGGGCTGCAACGCGCGCAGGCTTTGCCGAATCTCCGCGAGATGTTGATGCTCGAACGCTTTATAAACCGAGAGATTGTTGTTGCGCCACGTGAAATGCGTGGTGTCGGAGAGCGCCTGCCCCGCGCCCGTGGAACCGGTGATCGCGCTTACGTGAATTTCATCGCGCAGCATGTGCTCGCGCGCCAACGGCAAGAGCGCGAGTTGAATGCACGTGGCAAAGCAGCCGGGATTCGCAATGCGCGCGGCTTTGCGGAGTGCTTCGCGCTGCAACTCGGGCAGGCCATAAACAAAGCCATACTCATTCGGACCGCGATAATCCTGGCTGAGATCGATGATCTTCACGCGCTCGGCGACGGCGTGACTCTGCAAAAACTTCTTCGACTCGCCGTGGCCGAGACAGAGAAAGAGCACGTCGAGATCATGCGCCAGTTCGGAAGAAAATTTCAAATCGCACGCGCCGAGCAAGTCGGTGTGAATTTCCGCGACGGGCTTGCCGCCGTGCACGCGACTAAAAAGCGAGCGCAATTCAGCCTGCGGATGCTGCAACAACACGCGCAACAACTCGCCGCCGGTGTAGCCGGAAGCGCCGACAATGCCGATTTTGGGTGGATGCATTTTATCCCTTGATGCACACGTTACACTTTACACGTTACACGAAGCGCGTGTAACGTGTAAAGTGTAACGTGTTTTATTTGTCATTACCTGGCTTGTTCACTTTATAATAAATCGCATACGGATTCGCCAGCATCTTCGCGAAGCCGCGCGTGTCTTCCGCCGTCCAAGAATGCGAAGCTTCATTGTACGCCGAAAACTCCGGCGACAGCAAATCGTGCGGCGATGCCACGCCGAGAATTTGAAACCGATACGGCGCGAGATGCACAGACACCATACCGCTCACGTTCGCTTGCGAGTTCTCCAAAAAGCTTTCGATGTTGCGCATGACCGGATCGAGATACTGGCCCTCGTGCAGCATGGTGCCGTACCAATTCGCGAGCTGATCTTTCCAATAAAGCTGCCACTTGGTGAGCACGTGCTTTTCGAGCGCGTGATGCGCTTTGATGATGATGAGCGGGGCCGCGGCTTCGAAGCCGATGCGGTCTTTGATGCCGATGGTGGTGTCGTCCACGTGCAGATCGCGGCCGATGGCATAGGACCCCGCGATCTTTTCGAGCAGTTGAATCGCTTGCACGGGATCGTCGAACTTCGTGTCATTGATCGCGACGAGTTCGCCTTGTTTGAAGCGCAACTCCACGGTTTGCGGCGCGCCGGCATTGAAGCGCGTGGGGAAGGCTTCTTCGGGCAGCCATTCCGAAGAAGTGAAAGTCTCGCGGCCGCTGATGACCGCGCCCCACAGGCCTTTGTTGAAAGAGTATTGCGCTTTGGCCCAATCCAACTCGAAGCCGTGCTTTTTGAGATACTCGAGCTCTTGATTGCGCGAGACGTGATTGTCGCGAATCGGCGTGATGATGTTCGCTTCGGGAATGAGAATATTGAAGGCAATGTCGAAGCGCACTTGATCGTTGTCCAAACCCGTGCTGCCATGCGCGATGCTGCCCGCCTTGATGCTGCGCGCATACTGCGCCAGCGCCGTGGCTTGAAACACGCGCTCCGCGCTGGCGGAAAGCGGATAGGTATTGTTCTTCAGCACGTTGCCGAAGATGAGATACTTGATGCACTTTTGATAGTAGTTCTCGGTTTCATCGAGCACGACGAATTTCTTCACGCCCAAACGATACGCCATGCTCTCGCTTTCCGCCAAATCGTTCGGCGTGAAGCCGCCGGTGTTCACGACCACGGCGTGCACCTCGAGCTCCATGTCGCTGGAAAGAAACTTCGCGCAATACGCCGTGTCCAAGCCGCCGCTGAACGCGAGCACCACGAGACGATTCTCGCGCTTCTTGATTTGCACCAAACGCTCGGCGTGCGGATCGAAGAGCAGGCCGGTGCACAGACAGTGCTTGCGATTGTTGCGCGAGAGGATATCGAAGTTTTTGCACGTCGAGCAGCCTTGCCAAAACTCGTCGTCCGCGGGCAGCTCCGAAAACGGCACCGGCTTGAAACCCAGCTCCGTGTTCATCTTCATCACTGCGTGGCTGGTGGTGATGGAAAAAATTTTCGCGTTGGGGAATTTTTTCCGCGACAGCTCGAAGATGGTGTGTTTGATTCTCTTGCCGATGCCGTAGTTGCGAAATTCCGGATCGACGATCAGGCCGCTGTTCGCGACGTATCTGCCGTGCATCCACGTTTCGATGTAACTATAGCCCGCCAAGCGCCCGTCGCGATGAAACGCAATCACGGCTTTGCCTTCGCGCATCTTTTGTGCGATGTATTCGGGCGGCCGTTTGGCGATGCCGATGCCGCGCGCCTTTGCGCTCTCTTCCAGCATGCGGCTGATTTGCTCCGCATACTTGACGTGCGCTTCCGAAGCGACTTCAATGACGAAGAGCTCTTCTGGTTCTTGCAAAGAGGGGTTCATTGCACTCACTGTTTATTTTCCGACACTGCCACGCGGCCGGTGCGAGCCTGCGCTCGCCCATTTCGCTGCGCGAAAATTGGCGCAATATAAAACACTTGGCAGAATATGCAAACGTTTTATCAGTGCAACGTGCGCGCTCGGGCTTTTGCTTTTGTCTTGTCGCTGCGCCACCGAGGTGTCTTCTTTGCTTGTTTACCTCACCTTTGTTTCTTCGCCCGAGCTGACTTCAAAGCGACTGTCTCCCGGCGCCAAGCGCAAATTTTCATTCGCGCTTTCATCGCAAGCTTCATTGCATACCAGCATTCTTCGCTGTGCCTCTCCCAAGCATCAACCTTCGTCCCATAGCGTGCCAATTACGGCTTGCTATTCGACCGCGGCTCTGTTATCATACGCGCACCTCTCTCGCAATGCTTCATGAGGCCGCAAGCACGGAAATCGCAAACTGCGTTTGCGGTTGCGCCAATACGAGCCGGCTGTTCGGCACACATTGCTGTGGAAGGCGCAACCGTGCGCTTTGGTTTCACTCACAACCACGCCATGCGGAGCACTCCATGCATCTCCTCGGCTTGCACATGATTGATGTGTGTCTCCTTCTCGCTTATTTCGCCACCATGATTTGGATCGGGAAACGTTTGCGTGAGCGTGTGCACAGCACCGAAGAGTATTTCATCGGCCGCCGGCGCATGGGGAAATTTTTTCAGTTCCTGCTCAACTTCGGCGCCTCCACGGATTCCAGCCAGGCCGCCGCGGTCTCGCGCGAAGTGTATCGCCAGGGCATTGCCGGCATGTGGATTCAATATCTCGTGCTCTTCCTCACGCCGTTCTATTGGTTCACGGCCATGCTGCTGCGCCGCGCGCGCGTCATCACCCTCGGCGATTTTTTCACCGAGCGCTTTGAGAGCAAATTTCTCGGCGGCGCGTTCGCGGTTTTTACGATCTTCATGGTGCTCTTGGGCAGCGCAGTGAGCTACCTCGTCTCCGCCAAAACTTTCATGGCGCTCACCGCCAAGCCCGCCGCCGAATATTCCGTTGAAGAAAAATGGCGCGTGGATTCCTACAACGAATATCGCGAGCTGAGAAAGCTATATTCCGAAGGCCGCTTGCCGGAAGCACAACGGCTGCGCTATCAAGAGCTGCGCAGCTTGGAGAGCCAGGGCAAACTTGCGGCGCTGGTGTCCTACGTCAAGCCCGCGCAGTTTTATTTTGTGTACGGCGGCATCGTGTGCATCTACGTGATGCTCGGCGGCTTCATGGCCGCGGCCATGACCGACGTGGTGCAAGGCGTGCTCATGATTTTGTTTTCGTGCATTCTCATTCCCTTCGGATTGATGAAAATCGGCGGGTTTTCGGGGCTGCACGCCGCGGTGCCCGAGCATATGTTTTGGCTCTTCGGAACGGAAGCGTTGAGCGAATACGCGTGGTACACGATTCTGGCCATGACCTTTGCCAATCTCGTGTCCATCATCGCCGTGGGCGCGAACATGCAAGTGAGCGGCGCGGCGCGCAACGAGAACACCGCGCGCTTCGGCATGATCGGCGGCTTGATGTTCAAGCGCGTGATGATGATCTTTTGGGCCTTCACCGGCTTGCTCGCGATCGGCCTCTACGCCGGGCAGCTCAACGACCCGGATTTGATTTGGGGCTATATGACCAAACAACTGCTCGGCCCGGGTTTCATCGGCGTGATGATGATCGGCGTGCTCGCCGCGAACATGTCTTCGCTGGAGATGCAATCCGTCAGCCTCGCGGCGTTGTTTCTGCATCAAATCTACCAGCCGCTCGCGCCAAACCGATCCGAGCGGCATTATCTCGTCGTGAGCCGCATCGTGATCTTTTTCATTTTATTGGGCGGTATTTGCATGGCGCTGTATGTGAAAAGCCTGTTGGAGATTTTCAAATACTTCATCAGCATTCCCGCAATTTTCGGCGCGGCGATTTGGCTGGGCTTCACGTGGAGAAGGTTGAGCGCGAAGGCCGTGGCGATGCAAATCGTGGTTTCGTTTCTGCTCCTCGTCATCATTCCGAACGCGTTCACGGCATGGAACACAACGCGCAGCTATGAGCCGTTTCTTCAACAAACGCGCGAACGGCAAATTACCGTTACCATGAAAGCCTTGCAAGCTGACGTCGAAGCGGGGCTTGCGGCAAAAGTCGGGGAGCGCATCACGAAAACGCGCGTGGTTCCGCCTTATCCTGTTTTCTTCGATCGCATCGCGCGCGAAAATCCCGAAGACCCAAGCTCGCGCATGATCGGCCTCGGCCGCTTCAACGCTGAGATTTGGGTGTTGAGCTGGTTCGGCCTCGACTTCAGCAATTGCAACAAAGCGCAACTCGAAGCCATGCGCTTCGCGTTCGACGCGCTGTTTCCGTTGCTCTGTTTGTTCGTGTTGAGTTACTTCACCAAGCCGGCAAGCCGGCAAACGCTGGATCACTTCTTTGCGAAAGTGCACACGCCGATTCAACCCACGCTGGAAGAAGACGCCCGCGTGGTGCGCGAGAACGCGGCGCACATGCGCCATTTCGAAACCAGCAAACTCTTTCCCAAGACGCAGTGGGAAATTCACAAGCCCGAGCGGATGGATTACCTCGGCTTCTTCGGCACGTGGGGATTGGTCGGCGTGATTATTCTACTGCTGTGGCTGGTGGTGAATGTCGGGGGTTAGCGAATAATTGAATTGTTGGAGTAATGGAGTTTTGGATTGCTGAAAATCAAGAATCCACAAATCCAACGATCCATCAATCCATTTTCACAGGCGAAAAGTGCAACGCCCCGACGTATATATAGAGGGAGGCGAAGTGAAAAATAAAACGGCTGTTTTAGAAAAGTTCAATGCGCCGGAGTTTGTCGCGGGGCTGCGCGCCGGCGAGGAAGCGGCGTTTCGGGAATTGGCCGTAGAACTGTATCCATGGTTCGTCCATTTTGTTCACAAAAAATTTAACATACCCATCGAAGACGCGAAGGACATTGCACAAGACACCATGTTCAACATCTACCAAAAGATTCTTGCCTTCAATCCTGATAAAGGAAGGTTTCTCAACTGGGCTTTTCAAATTTTGAGGAATCGCTCTCTGGATAGATTGCGAGCACAGAGCAGGCTTGCAATCACAAGTTTGGAGAAAATTACAGCAGATAAAATAGTTTTTGAGGAGAGAATCGCAGCGTCCACAGATGATTTGTCTCCCCTAGAAAAACTGCCGCGCGAAGTGCGGCAAGCCATCCTGCAACTCCCCGGGCGCTATCAGCAGCTCATCGGACTCTTATTGCTAGGAATAAAGGGAAGCCAGATTATGGAGATCATGCAGATTAAAACAGCAAATAATCTTCGAAGCTTGAAGTCACGTATGATGGCAAAACTGAGAATTGCAATTCAAAATCAGCCGGAGAACGAGCGTTATGCCTAGAAAAATTTCAACGACAGCGAGTGAAATGATGGCGTATTTGCATCGATCATCATATGACGCTCCCATTGAGCCATTTACTGCCGAGGAGATAGCAATGATACTTTCGAGACATGGCATGCCAAAGGATTTGTCGCAGTATCAAAACCCCGGGCTTGTTCCCCTTTTCAAAAAGCTCCATGCCGAACAACTCGTGCGCGCGCAGGAAAATTTCCGCGAGCCTTCGCGCATGCATTCGCTCGGCGAGCTTTTGGAGAGCACTCTTGTGCTGAAAGGACTTTTCATTTCACAGCTCGCGCAACAGAGCGGAATTTCAGTGGAAGACATTGAAGCTTATATTGAAAAACGTTCGCCGTCGCAACCTTTGCAAGAAACTCAACTCGTGCGCATGGCTGAAATCTCCGGCCTCGCGCTCGAAGATATTCGCCGCATCACTGCGGAAACAGCGCAGAGTGAGGAAGTCAAGCAGGTTGCCACCCAACCGATGCGGCCGTATGGTTTCGATCCGAACCGTTTTGCAACGGGAATGATTCGAGACGCGGAAGAATGAGCCAAGGCCTGCAATCTTTGCTTTTGACTCTCTTCTCCGCGTGGAGTATCTTCATCGGCGCGGATATTCATGCTAATCGCAAGCTCACCCCCAGACTCAACACGAGGAAGAAAAATGAACCAGCCCTATCTGCCTTCCGACTCGCGGTACGATGCGATGCGCTACAACCGGTGCGGCCGCAGCGGTCTCAAGCTGCCGGCCATCGCGCTCGGCCTGTGGCACAACTTCGGCGGCGTCGATGTTTTTGAAAACGGCCGCGCCATGGTTCATCGCGCGTTCGATCTCGGCATTACGCATTTCGATCTCGCCAACAACTATGGCCCGCCCTACGGCTCCGCCGAGGAAAATTTCGGCAAAATTTTCGCGCAAGATTTGAAGCGCTATCGCGACGAGCTAATCATCTCTTCCAAAGCCGGGTGGGACATGTGGCCCGGGCCGTATGGCAATTTCGGCTCGCGCAAATATCTCATCGCCAGCCTCGATCAAAGCCTCAAGCGCATGGGTTTGGAGTACGTCGATATCTTTTATCACCATCGCCCCGATCCCGAAACGCCGTTGGAAGAAACCATGGGCGCCCTCGATCATATCGTGCGCAGCGGCAAAGCGCTCTACGCCGGCGTTTCGCAATACGATGCGCAACGCACGCAACAAGCCGCGAACATGCTGCGCAGCATGGGCACGCCGCTGTTCATTCATCAACCCATGTACAGCATGTTCGTGCGCTGGATTGAAAATGATTTGCTCAGTGTGCTGGAGAAAGAGGGCGTGGGCTGCATTGCGTTTTCACCGCTTGCACAAGGCTTGCTCACGGATAAATATTTGAAAGGCATTCCGCAGGACTCGCGCGCGGGCAAAACGTGGAGCTATCTCAAACGCGATGAGGTAACGGAAGAGAAGTTAGAGAAAGTGCGCCAGCTCGATCAACTCGCGCAACGCCGGCAGCAATCGCTTGCGCAGATGGCGATTGCATGGGTGTTGCGCCACAAAACGATGACCACGGCGTTGATCGGCGCGAGCCGCGTCAGCCAAATCGAAGAGCTCGTCGCCGCGCTGCAGAATTTGGAATTTTCAGAGGAGGAGTTGCGCGCGATCGACGGGATTCTGGCGTGAGCTTCGTGGCCGGCCTCATAGCAACTGCTGAATCGCTTCCGGCAAACGTTCACGAAGATGGGGGGCAACCAAACGAAAAATATCGGCGAGGTCTTTCTGCCGTTTGCTCTTGCGGCGCGCGGAATCGAGGTATGCCCAAACCTTGCCTTGCAAAACATCCGCGAGCGCAGCCACGTTCATTTCATAACCCATGACGTTTCGCGCGGCGGCGTTGGTTATGAAGGCCTGATAGCGTTCATCCGTTTGCAATTGTATGCGCAAAGCGGAGTTCGTGCTCTCCAAGTGAATGCGGTGAGGAAACCTCTTGACGCTGAACTTCTCCTTCGCAGCTTGGACGAGTCGCTCCGTCACGTCAACGGCAATGACGATATCCAAATCCAAGCTCACCACCGGTTCGGCATAGGCATTCACAGCCAGCCCGCCGATCACGCAATACTGCGCACGCATGCTTTGCAGCATGTCGAGCAGGTCTTGAATAACGTCGGCTTGGCTTTCGGCGAGACCGTTTAAAAAAAGTTTTTGCGTCATGGCGAAGACAAGGGTTTTGCCGCACTGGTTTGATTTTCAAAAGAGAATACAAGTATGCTTTGTCAAACTCAAGGCCGTAATTGGACGACAGAATAAGCTTTCTTCCGCACGAAAGCTTATTTATCAAATCTAAAAGCACACCTATATGATTATGCCGATCATCTTCTCGAGCATTCTTGCCGCTGCTCCCATGCAAGAACCGCAAATCAATCCGCAGTTATTGCAGCAGCGCTGGCCCGCGAAGTGGATCACGCACCCGACGGCTGCAACAAAAGCCTATGGCGTGTTTCATTTCCGCAAACGCTTTACGCTCGCGCAAAAGCCGGAGCAATTTGTCATTCACGTCTCAGCGGATAATCGCTATCGCCTTTTTGTGAACGGGCAATTCGTCGTGTTCGGCCCGGCACGCGGCGATCTCGCGCATTGGCGCTTCGAGTCCGTTGATCTTGCGCCGTATTTGCAAGCCGGAGAGAACGTGCTCGCTGCCGTGGTGTGGAATTTCGGAGAGTTCATTCCATGGGCGCAAATGACGCACGAAACCGCATTCATTCTGCAAGGCGATTCCGACGCCGAAGCCCTCTTGAACACGAACAAAGATTGGAAGGTCACGCAGAACACGGCGTACTCGCCGCTGCCGATTGACGGGCGCACGATGCACACATTCATCGTGGTCGGTCCGGGCGATCGCGTCGAGGCGGCGCAATATCCGTGGGGTTGGGAAAAGAGTAATTTCGATGATAGCGCGTGGCTCGTTGCGCGCGAACTCGGCTCGGGCACGCCGCGCGAAATGCGCGATGGCGGCTCGCACTGGATGCTCACCCCGCGCACGATTCCTTTCATGGAAGAAACGCTGCAACGCATTCCAAAAATCGCGCGTGCGCAAGGCATTCAACCCGAAAAAGATTTTTTGGCGGGAAGAAAAGCGCTCACGATTCCGGCGAATGCTTCCGTCACTTTATTGCTCGATCAAACACATTTGACTACGGCCTATCCCGAATTGCTCGTGAGCAACGGCAGGGGCAGCACCATCAAACTCACGTATGCCGAAGCGCTCGTCGATTCTAACCGCAACAAAGGCCCTCGCGATGAAATTACCGGCCGCGAAATTTTCGGCTATCACGACGAGTTTCTGCCCGATGGTGGTGCGCAAAGATTGTTTCGTCCGTTGTGGTTTCGCACGTATCGCTTTCTGCAAGTTGATATTCAAACCGCCAACGAGCCGCTCGTGCTGCACGATCTCTACGGCAAATTCACCGGCTATCCTTTTGAAGAGAGGGCTGCGTTTGCGAGCAACGAACCGGCGCTGCAAAATATTTGGAACGTGGGCTGGCGCACGGCGCGCTTGTGCGCAGGCGAAACGTATTATGATTGTCCGTATTACGAACAACTCCAATACGTCGGCGACACGCGCATTCAAGCGCTCGTTTCGCTTTATGTTTCGGGCGATGATCGTTTGATGCGCAATGCGATTATGCAGTTCGACGATTCGCGCATTCCCGAGGGGCTGACCGCGAGCCGTTATCCTTCCTACGTTGTGCAAATCATTCCGCCGTATTCGCTGTTTTGGATTGCGATGGTGCATGATTATTGGCGGCATCGCGAGGATGCGGCGTTCGTGCAATCATTTCTGCCCGGCATTCGCAACGTGATCGAATGGTACGAGCGCTATATCGACGAGACCGGCATGCTCGGGCCCATGCCGTGGTGGAATTTTGCCGACTGGCTCGACGAATGGAATGATGGCGTTCCGCCCGGCGCAGATGACGGGCACTCTGCGCTCATCACGCTGCAGCTCATCTACAATCTCGATTACGCTGCGGAGTTGGCCGGGGCGTTTGATCGGGAAGCTGAAGCCGTACATTATCGCGAACTAGCGCGCAAGCTGAAGGAAGCATTGCAAAAGCTCTGTTGGGATGAAAGCCGCGGCCTCTTTGCCGATACGCCGGAGAAAAATTCTTTTAGCCAACACGTGAACGTCATGGCCGTGCTCGTTGATTTGGTTCCGCGCGATGAACAAAAAGCTTTTGTGGAAAAAATGCTTGCCGCGCAGAACCTTTCGCAATGCACGTTTTATTATCGCTTCTATCTTCATCAAACCATGAAAAAAGCGGGACTCGGCGACCGCTATCTTGAAATGCTTGCGCCGTGGCATGATATGCTCAAACTCGGCCTCACGACTTTTGCAGAGAAGCCCGAGCCCACCCGTTCCGATTGCCACGCATGGAGTGCAAGCCCGAATTACGATTTGCTCGCCACGGTTTGCGGCATCGAACCGGATGCGCCGGGTTTCAGTTCCGTGCGTATCGCGCCGCATCTCGGTGCATTGCAATGGATAAGAGCGCGCATGCCGCATCCGGCCGGCGAAATTGTCGTTGATCTCAAACGCAAAGGCGCAAGCGGCGTGCAAGGCGAAATCATCTTGCCGGGAGGATTGACCGGAAAATTTTTGTGGAATGGAAAAACGCAGATATTGAAGGCCGGGAAACAGATCATCATGTAGGGGCATGGCGCGCCATGCCCCTACGCCGTGCGCCCACAATAAATTTGGAGGACTACATGCACAACGATTCCAACAAACAATATCGCCGTTCCATTCGTTTGCCGCATTATGATTACGGCCAACCCGGAGGGTATTTCGTAACGATCTGCACGCACAACCGCGATCCCCTGTTCGGCGAAATCGTCAATGCCCAAATGGTTTGCAATGATTGCGGTCGGATCGTAACGGAAGAATGGTTGCAGACGAAACAATTGCGTTCGTATGTTGAATTGGATGCGTTCGTTGTCATGCCGAATCACGTACATGGGGTTATTATGATTCTGGATAACGATGGGGACGCAGCGCGTGCGGACATGGCGATCCGTAGGGGCATGGCGCGCCATGCCCCTACGCGACGATTTGGTGATCTACAGCCGAGAACATTGGCAACCATCGTCGGTTCATTCAAATCCGCGGTTACCAAACGCATCAATGAATTGCGCCGCACGCCCGGCGCGCCGGTGTGGCAACGCAATTATTACGAACACATCATTCGCAACGAGAACGAATTACACCGAATTCGTGATTATATCATCAACAACCCCGCGCAATGGCAAGAAGACCACGAGAACCCGCAGAATTTGAATAAGAGAAAATAATCATAGTCACCGTAGGGGCATGCCGTCGTAGGGACATGGCGCGCCATGTCCCTACAAATAACACCAAAACAATGGAAGCGCCCATGAGCCACACGCCCGAACGCCGGAATGAAACGCAAGACGACCCATTTGCAATTGCCGAAGCCCGCATTGCAGAAGCGCGGGAGCAGCAAGCGACGACATTGAAATTATCAAGACTCGGCTTGAGCGAATTGCCGGAATCGCTCGGTCAGTTGACGCAGCTTGCGAAACTTGTTCTCTCTGACAACCAGCTCTCGCTCTTGCCGGAGTCGCTCATACAGTTGACGCAACTTACGAAGCTCGATCTCGCTGGCAACCAATTAACTACGTTGCCGGAATCGCTCTGTCAACTGACGCAGCTTACGGCGCTTGATCTCTCTCGCAACCGGCTCACTGCGTTGCCGGAGTGGCTCGGGAGATTGACTCTGCTTACAAAGCTTTTTGTCTTTGCCAACCGACTCACTTCATTGCCTGAGTCGTTCGGTCATTTGAAGAGGCTTCGAAGCCTCGATCTTTCTTATAACGGACTGGCTGTGTTACCGGATCCGATTCAGAAACTGGCACATCTCGAGCACTTGAGCCTAGCGTGCAACCGAATAACTGTATTACCTGAGTCATTTGGAACACTATCGCAACTTAGCCATTTATTCCTATCCGGAAACAAGCTAAAAACAATTCCGGAAAGCTTCATTAGGTTACCGAAACTTGAGGTTTTATCTATAGGTGGAAATTTGATATCACACTTACCAGAATGGATTGAATGCCTTTCCAATCTAAAGTGCCTTGATCTCTCAAGTGATGAAGACATTATTGCTTGGTCTACATCAGACAGATCGTCGATATTTTACAAAATCAAACTCCCCGGGGAGCTAATAACATTACCAAACTCACTCAGAAAATTAACTTGGCTTGAACAGCTTTATCTTCATGACAATGACAGGCTTGATTTGCCATCGGAGATATTGGGGCCTCGTTGGGTAGAAATCTTAATGAACAAGGCGCGGCCCGCGAATCCAGGCGACATTCTCGATTATTATTTCCGCGTGCAAGAAAGCGGACGCTCATTGAACGAAGCCAAACTCATCCTCGTGGGTCGCGGGGCTGTGGGCAAAACTTCGCTGGTGAATCGTTTGGTGCATAATCGTTTCGATAAGAGCGAAAAGAAAACCGAGGGCATTCAAATCACGCAATGGCCGCTGCGGCTCAATCGCAAAGAGGAGGTGCGGCTAAACATTTGGGACTTTGGCGGGCAGGAGATCATGCACGCCACGCATCAGTTCTTTCTCACGCAGCGTAGTCTTTATGTGCTCGTGCTCAACGGCCGCGAGGGCGGCGAAGACGCGGATGCGGAATATTGGCTCAAGCTCATCGAAAGCTTTGGCGCCGGCTCGCCGGTGCTCATCGTATTGAACAAGATCAAAGAGCATCCGTTCGATCTCAATCGCCGCGCGTTGCAGCAAAAGTATCCGAACATTCGCGGGTTCATTGCCACGGATTGCAAAGACCGCACGGGCCTCGCAGAATTGCGCAAAGCCATTGCGCATGAAACCGATCAACTCGAACATCTGCGCGATGCCTTTCCCGCGAGTTGGTTCAGTTTAAAAGACAAACTTGCGGCGATGAAGAAGAACTACCTCAGCTTTGAAGAATATCGCAAAGTTTGCGGCAAGCACGGCCTGAAAAATTCGGCGGAGCAGGAAAGCCTCGCGTTCGTGTTGCACTGCCTCGGCATTGCGCTGAATTACAAAGACGATCCGCGTTTGCAAGACACGCACGTGCTCAATCCGCATTGGGTCACGACCGGCATTTACAAAATCCTAAATGCGCCAAAACTGGCGGAGCAAAAAGGCGTGCTGCGTTTGTCGGAAGTCGGCAAGCTGCTCGACGCGAAAAAGTATCCGCCGGCCATGCATCGCTTTCTGTTTGATTTGATGAAGAAGTTCGAACTGTGTTTCACTTTTCTCGAAGAAGAGGGCCGCTACCTCATTCCCGATTTGCTCGACAAACAAGAACCGGAAACTGCGAGCGCATTTGCAACGGATGACTGCTTGTTTTTCGAATATCATTATCCCATCTTGCCCGAAGGCTTGTTGCCGCGTTTCATTGTGCGTACGCATGTGTTGAGCGAGGGTTTGCCGCGTTGGCGCAGCGGCGTCATTTTGCAGTTCGAAGGCAATCGTGCGTTGGTCAAAGCCGACGTGCAGGAAAAGAAAGTGTTCATCACTGTGAACGGACCGGCTGCGGGACGCGGCCGCTTGCTTGCCATCATCCGTTCGGATTTCGAGCGCATTCATTATGACGTGTTCAAAACGCAAAAGCCGTTGGAAATAGTGCCGCTGCCGGGCCATCCGCAAGTGGCGATGCCATACGAGGAGCTGCGTGTTTTAGAAGAAAAGGGCGAGCGCGAATTTAAGAAAGTGGTGGGCAATGAAGTGTTTACGTTCAACGCGGCCGCGTTGCTCAATGGCGTGGATTTGCAGGGCGTGCGCAAACCTGCAACGAGTTTTGAAACGCAACGCGAGGCCGTGCGCGTGTTCATCAGTTATGCGCACAAAGACGAGCGTTTGTGCAACGAGTTGATCGTGCATCTCAAGCTCATGCAGCGGCAGGGTGTGATTGCGACGTGGTACGATCGCAAAATCGAAGCGGGCGAGAATTGGAAAGAGAAGATCGACGAGAATTTGGAACGTGCAGAGATCATTCTGTTGTTGATCAGCCCGTATTTCATGGCTTCGGAGTATTGCTATGAAAAAGAAATGCAGCGCGCGCTCGAACGCCACGAGAGCAAAGAAGCGGAGGTCATTCCCATCATCGTCCGCGACGTGAGTTGGAAGAAAGCGCCGTTTGGGAAATTGCAAGCCTTGCCGGAGAAAGGCAAAGCGGTTATGTTGTGGGGGGCGAAGAAAGATTCGGCATGGCGCAGCGTGGCTGAGGGTATTGAGCGCGCCGCCGAAGCGCGGCGTGAACAGGCTTCTCGCTTCAATTGAGACTTGCAATCTCGCGATGATCAGCATTATCGATTTGAATTTTCACCCAAATAACCGAGGTGCATCATGAACAATCTCTCCCGCAGAAAATTTTTGCAGCACTGTGCTGCCGGCATTGCGGCAGTCGCGACGCACGTGAAAGCAGGCACGCCAGCCTCATACCCCGCGAACACGCTGGGTCAAGTGCAACTCGGAAAATCCGGCGTGCAGGTTTCGCGCTTGGCCATGGGCACGGGCACTTCGGGCTGGAATCATCAATCCAACCAAACGCGCTTGGGCATGAAGAGTTTTGTGGATATAGCCGCTTCTGCGCATGAGGCGGGCATCACTTTCTTCGACGGCGCCGATTCCTACGGCTCGCACACGTTTTTGCGCACGGCGCTCAAAGAAATTCCGCGCGAGCGCGTAGTGATTCTCACCAAGATTTGGACTGAAGGCGAGGATTGGAGCAAGCCGTTGGCCGGTGCCAACTTATTGGATCGTTTTCGCAAAGAGTTGGGTACGGATTATTTGGACATTGTGCTGCTGCATTGCCAGACTTCATCCAATTGGCTTGCGCATACGCAACGATTGCGCGACGCGCTTTCCGAAGCCAAGGCCAAAGGGGTTATTCGCGCGCACGGCGTTTCCTGTCACGGCTTCGGAGCTTTGCAAGCTGCGGCGGCGAGCACGTGGGTCGAGGTGCTATTGGCGCGCATCAATCCCTTCGGCGCTGCGATGGACGCCGCACCGCAAAAGGTGATGCCTGTGCTCCAACAAGCGCACGAACGCGGCGCGGGCGTGATCGGCATGAAGGTTTTTGGCGCCGGCAGTCACGTGGCAGAGCAGCAGCGCCACTCCTCGCTGGAGTACGTTTGGAATAGCGGCTATGTTGACGCGATGACGATTGGCTTTGAAAAGAGCGAGCACATTTCCGATACAGTGCGCCGCACGAATCATATTCTTCGGGGATAGCGTCGAAGCCGCATCGTTATTGGGTTTTCTGCCCAGTGTTGAAAAAGATTCTTCCAAAATGACAAACCTTAAAACAAGGAGAGAGCATGCCACAACCTTTCAAGCTCGGAATTGTTGGTGCGGGATTCATCGCGCGCTTTCAAGCCAAAGCCATGATGCAGGTGCGCGGCGTTGAAATTGCCGGCGTGGTTTCGCGCACGGAAGCTTCGGCAAACAGCTTCGCGCAAATGGTGAAAGACTCGGGCCTCGGCGATTGCAAAGTATTCAAAGACGTGGGCGAGATGGCGAAGCAGGTCGACGCCATTGCGATTTACTCCCCCAATTTTACGCGCCTTGAAATTGTCGAGAAGATTGTTGAAGCCGTGAAAAAAGGCGCAGCGCTGAAAGGATTGATTTGCGAAAAGCCGCTCGCGCGCAATGTGAAAGAAGCGCGGCGCATGGTCGAGTTGGTGCAATCGGTGCATCTGCCCAATGCGTATTTTGAAAATCAAATTTTCATGAAGCTCATGCAAGCGCAGCTCAAACAACTCGCGCCGCAGCAACGCTCGATGGGCCCGCTCATGCTCACGCGCTCCGCGGAAGAGCACGGCGGTCCGCACGAGCCATGGTTTTGGGATCCAACACGGCAAGGCGGCGGCGTGCTCTCCGACATGGGTTGCCACAGCATCGCAGTCGGTTGGTACGCGCTCACGCCGCTAGATAAGCCGCTCACGTTTCTGCAACCGGTTTCGATCTCCACGGATTGTTCGCTGTTGAAATGGGGCTTGCCGCAGTGGCGCGAGAAATTGCGCAACAAGTTTGGCGTCGACTATACAAAGACGCCGGCGGAAGATTTTGCCACGGGCATGATCACGTACAAGAATCCCGAGAGCGGGCAAATCGTGAAAGCGCAATTCACGGACTCGTGGATGTTCGAGAAGCAAGGCTTGCGTTTGTTCATGGACGGCATGGGCCCGGGCTATGCGTTCGAAGTGAACACGCTACAATCCTCACTGCAAATTTTCATCGGCGATGCAGCAGCGGAGGCCACGGCCGATGCCGAGCTTGCGCTGGAAAAATCTACGGCCTCGCGCGGGTTGCTGGCGGTGCAACACAATGAACCCGATCTCTACGGCTACACCGATGAAATCGAAGACGCGATACGCGCATTCAGCGCGGACCGCGATGCGATGCTGCCGTGGAGCTACGGCCTCGAAATCGTCAAGCTCGCGATGGCGGGATACATGTCCGCGGAAAGAAAACAAACCATCGATCTCACCTCGCCCGCAATTCAAAAAGAGCTGGAAACGTTCGTGCCGCTCATTCAACAAGGCCGCGGCGCGGAAGTGTTATCGATGTGATCATTGCTTGGTTTGCTCGCACCATTTTAAGGAAGAATTATGCCGCCACTCTTGCCTATCTTCGTCACCCTCGCAGGAATTGCACTCCTTCTGCTTCTCGTCATGCGTTTCAAGCTGCAAGCCTTCGTGGCGTTGCTGCTCGTGAGTTTGCTCGTCGGCCTCGCGATGGGCATGCCGTTGCAACAGATTTTGAATTCCATCAAGAAAGGCATGGGCGAGACGTTGGGGTTTGTCGCAGTCGTAGTGGGCTTGGGCG
The DNA here is from genome assembly GCA_037444905.1 of bacterium. Lineage (GTDB taxonomy): Bacteria > Zhuqueibacterota > Zhuqueibacteria > Zhuqueibacterales > Zhuqueibacteraceae > JABWAN01. The sequence goes on from JBBILN010000029.1 coordinate 17,766, forward strand.
CAATGCTGGGACGCATTCTGGAAATTTCCGGCGGCGTCGAGCGTCTTGCGCAAACGCTGCTCGCAAAGTTCGGCGAGGAGAAAGCGCAGTGGGCGTTGGCGCTCACGGGCTTCATCGTTGGCATTCCGATCTTTTTCGATGTGGGCTTTGTAATACTCGTGCCTATTGTATATGGCCTCAGCCGTAAAACCAAACGCTCGTTGTTGTATTACGGCATCCCGCTGTTGGCCGGTCTCGCGGTGACGCACAGCTTCGTGCCGCCTACGCCGGGCCCGATTGCGGTCGCGGAAATTCTGAAGGCCGATCTTGGTGCGGTCATAGGTTTCGGGATTCTCGCCGGCTTTCCGGCGACGGCGATCGCGGGCGTGTTCTTCGCGAAATACATTGCGCGGCGCATTCACGTTGAAGTGCCCGCATACTTTCGCAGCGAAAATAATCAAACTGAAAAACCGCTGCCGAGTTTTAGCATGGTGGCCGCCATTATCTTCGTGCCGTTGGCATTGATTGTCGCCAACACGGTTTCCGGAGCATGGTTGCCGGAAACGAACCTCGCACGCGGCATTCTCACTTTCATCGGGCATCCATTTGTGGCGTTGCTCCTCGCCACTCTGCTCGCGGGTTTTCTGTTGGGCACGCGGCGTGGCTACACGCGCGCGGAATTGCAAGAGATCGCCACAAAAGCATTGGAACCCGCGGGCCTGATCATCTTGGTCACGGGCGCGGGCGGCGTGCTCAAACAAGTGTTGATCGACTCCGGCGTGGGCGAGGTGTTGGGGAAAATGATGGCAGCCTCGGTGTTGCCGCCCATGATGCTCGCTTTTTTGATCGCGGCGATGATTCGCATCGCGCAAGGCTCGGCCACCGTGGCCATGATCACCTCCGCCGGACTGATGGCGCCGATCATCACCGCATTGAGTGTGAAGCCCGTAGTGCTCAGCTTGATGGTGATCGCCATTGCCGCGGGCGCGACGATACTTTCTCACGTGAACGACTCCGGTTTTTGGCTGGTCAATCGTTACTTCGGTTTGAGCGAGAAAGACACGTTGCGATCGTGGACGATCATGGAAACGATTATCGCATTGACTGGATTTGCAGTGGTGTTTTTGATTTCACTTTTTGTATGAAGCCGCGCTGCGAAAGTGAAGAGGGCACATGGCACTGCTGCTAGCCTGCGGACGAATTTTCATCAACGCGTGGTTAAATGTTCTGCAAAAGCGCGTGCTGCAGAATCGTCTCGCGGCCGTGCCCCTGGTGGCCGCGACTTTTGGACTGCTCGCGGTTTTGACTTCGCCTTTCTTCTATTTTTATTCATTCACAGACTTACCCTGCGCTTTTTGGCGCAACATGCTCTTCGTGGTTGCGCTCGATATTCCCGGTAATTTCTTTTTGGTGAAATCCGTCGGCTTGTCGGATCTATCATTGATTGGGCCGCTCAATTCTTACAAACCGGTCGTGGCATTATTGCTGGGCGTCATCGTGCTCGGTGAGTTGCCGAGCGGACAGGGCTTGTTGGGCGTCGCGATTATCTTATTGGGAAGTTTGCTGCTCGCACCGAAGCGTGGGAGCGATTCGACCGCTTTATCAATTTTTTTTGCACGCAATGACACCCCCCTTTATCCCCCCTCAAGGGGGGACTCTCACCCAAATTCCTTTTACATGGAAGAATCCCAACGATATTCCCCCCTTGAAGGGGGTCAGGGGGGTGTTTGCGGCGCTCAGTCATCATCACAACAGACGATTCAACCGAAAAGCCTTTGGAAAGATCGGGGCGCATGGTATCGCTTGCTGGCATTGGTGTTCACGGCCGCGGCTTCGATCTTTTTGAAGGCTGCGATTAATGTGTCTTCGGCGATGCACACGTTCCTCGCATGGGCGGTGCTCGGCGCGTGCGCAGCGGCGGCCGTTTTCCTGCTTTCGCAGCATGCGCGAAAGCAAAATAATCCGCAAGCTGCGCGAGCGCATTTCAGTGCGCTGCTGCTCATGGCCGCGCTGTTTCTCGCCATGCAGCTCCTCACGCTGCAAATCTTCGCGATGATGAACGTGGCGTATGTGCTCGCCCTGTTTCAGCTCAGCGGCTTGTTGAATGTGTTGTTGGGATGGAAACTGTTCAACGAAGGGAATATTTTGCGGCGCGCGCTGGCCAGCGTGATTATGATCGCGGGCGCGGTGTTGTTGATCATAAAATAGCAAGACCCGACAGGTTTTTCAAATCCGTCGGGTCTTGTTTCGGTGGAGACGGCGGGAATCGAACCCGCGTCCGAAGGCCAGTCAAAGAGAGCTTCTACATGTTTATTTGATTGATCGATCTCGCGTTTGCGACCTCAACCAACAAGGGTCGTCGCGCGCCAGCCTGTAGAATCTCGCCGCCCGCACCCAGACACAGCGGGAAGCCAGCCACCAGAGTCGTCGCTTGTGTCCTCCCGGGTGGCGCGTTTGGCACAAGCGTGCTACCTAGTGTTTAATTAGGCAGCAACAGCATACGCATAGTTGTCTGCGTTTAAATTGTTTGCCCGGATATTTAACGAGGCTCCAGACAACCTCGACATGCGACCCTCGATTCCTTGACCCCCGTCGAAGCCATGTCGTCCCCAAAACGCGGTGCAATTATACGAAAACACGCGTGCGGAGGCAAGCCAAATTTTCAGCGCAAAAGCAAAAGCTTTCGTGTTTGCACAAAATTTTTCGTCGTGAGACGATACAAATAAACGCCCGAAGCTTTCCCTTCAGCAAGCCAGGCTGCGGAATACTCGCCTGCAAATTTATTTTCATTCACCAAAACGGCAATCACTTGTCCGAGCGTATTCAGAATTTCCAGTTTGACGTGCGCGCGCTCGGGCAGGGAATAAGAAATGGAACTGCTCGGATTGAAGGGATTGGGATAGTTTTGCCGCAGTGCATATTGCTTGGGGAGGTTGGCTGCCACGCGTGTTTCTTCTACTCCGACCTTCACGCGAAAAACCGCCTCCATCGTATCCGCATGAGCTTGCAGTTCTGCCAGTCCATTCCCCATCACCAGGCCGAAGGTAAGCGTGTGCGTTTGGCCAACGGGAAGGTCGAATGGCGGCGCCGTGAGCAGAAGGCGATAATCGGAAGGCTCGGGCGACACGGCCTGAATACCGGCAGTCATGAATTGAAATCGTTCACTATCATAATCAGGATCGGTGCCAGAAGCATTCACTTGCGCGGTATGCGGACCTGTGCTTGTGCCCAGCAACTTCAGCCCGAGATAACCGGGCGGAATGTTTTGACTGTCGAAAAGGTAAAGCAGACTACGCCCCGCGTCATAGCCGCCGAGATCATTATAAGCGTCTGCATTCAAGGCCACGTCCGGATCGAGCCAGAGCGCGAGATAGACTTGGCTCAAATTTCCGTTCTGGCCGGTATTTTCAATGGTGTAGCGCAGGATGATAAAATCATCACGAGTGGGCGCAGACCATTGAAAACTATTTTGTCGCACTCGCAAGCCGATCTGCGCCGAAAGCGCCCGGTTGTCGTCATAAGTCACCTCACCGTCCTGATCGGAAATTCCCGGCTCTAAAGCAATGGCGCTGCCAACCGTTCGGCTCCAATCAGATTCGGAGTAATACACATTCATCACGCGATTTTCGCCGGCCACATTGGCGCCCGCCCATAAACCGCCCACGTACAAATAATCATGGCCATTCTCACGCGGCCAATGCGCACTCAAGCCCGCCGCGCCGTTTCCGCCCAATTGCGAATTGTCGTGCAAAGAAAGCAGCAAATTGCCGGCGTCATGAAACGGCACAACTTCAAAACCGCCCGCGTAAAAATTCACGGTGTTCGCCGTCACGTCGGTGATGGAAAAATTCAGCCCCACGAAATCCCCCCAGAGAAACGGCCCGACTTCCACGCCCCAGATATAATCATTCGGCAGCGAATCGCGGTGCGCGCCGTCATCAAACATTGGGAACGGACCTGCAGAGACGCCATTCACCCGCGAAGAAACCTCGACCGCTGACACTCCGGTTTCATCTTCAACATAAGCCTGCACGGCTACCGGCGCATTTTGCTTGGGAATCGTATTCGTCACGTTCAACAAGGCTGGCGGAGGATTTTGATCCTGGGTCGTGCCGATTATGCCGTATCCGATTTGTGTTTGCCGCCAGTAGTAGTAGTAGCCCCACCGTTCTGAAGCAAAGGCGACGAAGGGTTGATTGTTCAATAAATCCGCATTGTGCCAGCCATCGTATCCGCCATAGGTCGTGAAGCGTTCCGGCGCACTCCAAGAGGTTCCATTGTTCGTGCTTTTGGTGAAGTAAAGATCATATTGGGAGAGTCCAGAGCGCGTGGCTGAATACAATTGATAGATGAGCCAAAGCGCGCTATCGGTCTGCCTCAGTACACGCGGCCGAACTTCATGCGAGGGAGAATTGAGAATAGACGTTGCTGTGGACCACGTCGCTCCGCCATCGGAACTGATGCGTCGCAAGATATCGTAATTGGAGAAGTCCCCATTGAGATCACTCTCGTAAATGGCGAGCAGAGTTGAGCCGTCTCCGGAGACCACAGTGCCATACAATTCATTTGCGCTGGTCGCAACGAAAGCTTGCTCAACGCTCCAAGTATTGCCGCCATCCACACTCGTGCGGAAAAAAATATCATATTGCGCGGGCGTTTCAATGCGGCTGTAGAAGAGCCAAAGCTTGCCATCCGAAGTTTGAGAAAGCGTGGAATAGATATCTCGGTAGTCGTTCGTGATCGCAAGCGGGCTGAACCAATTCAAACCGCCGTCGCTAGAGAAGCTCATGAACAGGCCGAAGCCGGGCCTCCTCCAGACCATAATGATACGGCCGCTCGAGGTTCTAAGCCCGGCAAGAGAATGCACGAAGCCAACGCCGGTGTTCGCCACGATGGGCGCACTCCAGCTTTGGCCATTGTCGCTGCTGAAAGCGCAATAAATGCTATCGAAGCTCGACCATGCGAACAAAATCTGCCCGTTGGGCAATGCCACCGGCACACACTCTTGATTCGAAGACGTGGTGTTTTGATAAGGAAATCTCGTTGGGATAGTGACGGCGGCGGATTGGATAATATTGGCGACGCTGTGGGAATGGGAAAACTTTGAACTAAACTTCTCTTTAGGAAGGTGTGGCGCGCCGGAACCGTCATGAAGAGGGGGAACCTTTTGGTGTTTGGCCGGCGCTTGCGCCGTGGCCTGCGTCGAGCAAAACACGGCGAGCACGAGACAACCGAGCGCGATTATTTTTTTCATATGCGCTCCCCTTTTTCTTTGTCATCACGCCATCGTGACCATCGGCTGGGATACCATGAAGTGCAAACGCAGAATAACAAAAATACTGGCATTGTCAAGCGCTTTCTTCGGGTGCGCTCATGCTTTCGACTCCAAGCCACCGCGCGCGAAGAGACCACCTAGGCAAACTAGCGAAGAACGCACCTCGGTGCAGCAGCGACAGAACATAAAAGACCAACCTTGCCTTTTGCGAAGAAGCTTAGGCCAGTTAAAGAACCAAACTCAGAATAAAATTCTAAATTTGCAGTGCACAGAAACCTGCTTTAACACAGAGACATGAAGAGCACGGCGAAGCCACAGAGTAAAACACAATATTCATGGTTTGGCTGAAATTCACTCCGTGCAACTCATTGAACTCTGTGGCGCGGTATTGAAAAACTGTTTTATCTAAATGCTGCGTCGCTGGGCCGCGGTTTTCAGGTTGTCTGAAAATCCGCGGTAGGATTATTTTGAAAGTGATTTTGCAGGGTTCTCCACTATCGATTGCGGCGCTTGCTACCCTGGCTCCGCCAGTCTTGCTTTCCAATCTGCAAATGCGTATTATGCCCGTCGTTTTCAACAGTGAGCATGAGAACATGAGCCAATTACGCTATTTCACTGCCGGAGAATCGCACGGCCAGGCGCTGGTCGGAATATTGGAGGGTTTGCCCGCGGGCTTGGAGATCGATGAAGAATATATTGCAACGCAGCTTCATCGCCGGCAGCAAGGTTACGGTCGCGGCGGGCGCATGCGCATTGAGCAAGATCACGCGCGCATTTTGAGCGGCGTGCGGTTCGGCAAAACGCTCGGCTCGCCGATTGCGTTGGAGATTGCAAATCGCGATTGGCAGAATTGGCAAACCAAAATGTCCATCGCTCCGGTGGCGGAGGAAACGGCGCTCAAACGCGTCGAAATCCCCCGCCCGGGCCACGCCGACCTTGCGGGTGCAATCAAATATCAAACGGAAGACATTCGCAACGTGCTCGAACGCGCGAGCGCGCGCGAAACGACTGCGCGCGTGGCATTGGGCGCGATCGCGCGAAAATTTTTGGAGAGCTTCGGTATTCGCCTCGCCAGCCACGTCGTGCAAATTCAACAAGCGCAGAGTCGCTATTCACTCACCAATTTCGGCAAAGCCGGTTTTGTTTTTTCTTTGGAGGAGTTAACGCAACGCGCCGAGGCTTCGCCGGTGCGCTGTTTGGACGCCGAGGCGGAGCAAGAGATGATTGCACTCATCGATCGCGCGAAAGCCGAACGCGATACCGTCGGCGGCATTTTTGAAGTCGCTGCTTTCCATCTTCCCGTCGGACTTGGCAGCCATGTGCAATGGGATCGTCGCCTCGACGGCCGCATTGCCATGGCAATGATGAGCATTCCTGCGATCAAAGGCGTGGAGATTGGCAACGGCTTTCACGGCGCGACGTTGTGGGGCAGCGCAGCTCACGATCAAATTTACCATTCTGCGGAGCGCGGCTATTCGCGCTCTTCCAATAACGCGGGCGGACTCGAGGGCGGCATTACGAACGGCGAACCGCTCGTCGTGCGGGTAGCGAAGAAACCGATTTCCACTTTGATGCGCCCGCTCGACTCCGTGAATATGCGCACGAAAGAGGCCGCGGAAGCGCACATCGAGCGCTCCGACGTTTGCGCCGTGCCGGCTGCCAGCGTGATTGGCGAAGCGATGCTAGCGTTGGTGCTTGCCGATGCGATGTTGGAAAAATTCGGCGGTGATAGTATGACTGAGATTTTTTCCCGATGGCAACCATGGTCGACAACGTAGAGCGCATTTTTCTGATTGGCTTCATGGGCTGCGGCAAAAGCACGATCGGCAAATTGCTGGCGCAAAGAATCGGATGGCGGTTTGTGGATTTGGACGAGGAGATCGTGGGCCGCGAAGGCATGTCCATCGAACAAATTTTCGCCGTGCACGGCGAGCCTTATTTCCGCCGCCTCGAAGTGCTGCTGCTCGAAAATCTGCTGGCGCACAAGCAAACGGTGATTGCGCTCGGCGGCGGCACGCCGGCGCAGGAAGCCGCGTGGGCGATCTTGCAGCAAGGCCTGGTCGTCTATCTGCGGTGCCATCCCGATGAATTGTTTCGCCGCTTGAAAGACGACAACAATCGCCCGATGTTGGGACGCGTCGCGCCGGCAGAGCGGTTGCTGCTCATCAAAAATCTTCTGCAACAGCGCGAGCCGTTTTACTTGCGCGCGCAATTGATCGTTGATAGCTTCGCGCAACATCCGCCTCTCGAAACCGCAGCGTTCCTCTCACAACTAATCCAAGAACGTTAATGAAACGTATATTGATCGTCCACGGCCCGAACTTAAATCTGCTGGGCGAGCGCGAGCCGGAAGTTTACGGCAAGATGACTTTGCCCGAGTTAGATCAAGAACTCTCGGCGTTTGCCGCGCAGTGCCATGTTGAAGCCTCGTGCTTTCAATCCAATCACGAAGGCGCGCTCATTGATTTTCTCCACACGCAGCGCAAGCATGCCGTCGCGCTGGTCATCAACCCCGGCGCATTGACGCATTATAGCTATGCCTTGCGCGATGCGATTGCCGCAGTGCAATTGCCCGCGGTCGAAGTGCATCTCTCGAACATTCATGCGCGCGAAGCGTTTCGCCGGAACTCCGTCATTCGTGACGTATGCCTCGCGCAAATTTCCGGTTTGGGAATGGTGAGTTACAAACGCGGTATTGAGGTCGTGCTCGGCCGGCTGGTGTGTGAAGAACTGCAAAATTTCCTGCAACCGCGCCCGGCGATGGATGAAGGCTATCGCCATTGTGTGCAACTTCTCAAACGGCATTTCCCGAAATATGATTGGGCCGGCATCTACTTAGTGGAAGGCCGCGAGCTGGTCGTGCACAATTATCTTGGCGCACCCACGCCGCACACGCGCATTCCCATCGGCCAAGGCATATGCGGCGCGGCCGTGGCCGAAGCACAAACTCTCATCGTGCCGGATGTGAATGCGGACCCGCGTTATCTTGCGTGCAGCCTCGAAACGAAATCCGAAATCGTCGTGCCGATTCAAGGCAAACAAATGTATGGCGAGATCGATATCGACAGCCATACGCGCGACGCGTTTTGGGAGAACGATAAAACTTTTTTGGAGCAAATGGCGCAGAGCTTGGCGAAATGGCGCGATGGGGTTTCAGACTAACTTCGCTTTGTCTTGAATATTGCGCGCAAAACGGGAAAGTGTTTTTCGTATGCTCAATGTGTTTCATGGGCATTCTACGACAACTGAGTATGGTGATATTAGCATGCGTTGAAGTTTCCGCTGCATTGTGTTGCAATCCGAGAAAATCGTGTCTATGGGAATAGTTCGTTGAAACGACTATGCCAAATTGCAGCAACCTCTGCCAACGTTGCTTTAAGGCTGTCAATACTTGCGGCATGCGCCGATATAGAACGGAAGTGCACGAAGCATTTCGACTACTTCTATATTGAACTTAATGCACGTTTGTTGATCGAGGTCAGTGGCATATGATTTGTCCTTTCAAAAGCCTCATATAAGTTTGAAAATATCCTTTAGTATAATAAGGAACTGAGATGAGTTTAGACAAAGAGCAGTTGCATGAAGGCGAGCTGAAGATTCCGAAGATTCTGCCACTGTTGCCGCTTCGCAATACCGTCATCTATCCGCATCAAATCTTACCTCTCTCCATCGGTCGTGAAAAGTCCGTGCGTTTGATTGAGAATGTCATTCGCGGCGAACGCTTGATCATGGTGGTTGCGCAAAAAGATGGAGGCACGGAGGACCCGGGCTCGGAGGATGTTTATCGTTGGGGCACGATCGCGCAAGTCATGAAAATTTTCAAAATGCCCGACGGCACGCAAAGCGCAATGGTGCAAGGCGTCGCGCGCGCGCGCATTTTGGATTATTTGCAGAATGATCCCTACGCGGTTGTCGCCGTGCAACCGTATCCGGACGAAATCGTCGAGGGCATGGACATCGACGCGTTGGTGATGAATCTGCGCGCGCAGTTTCAAAAGGCCGTCGAACTGGCGCCCTATTTGACCACCGAGCACGCCATGCTAGTGATGAACACGGACGTTCCAGGGCGCCTCGCCGACATTATCGTCTGGAATCTCAATTTGCAGATGCAAGAGAAGCAAAGCATTCTCGAGCTAACGGACGTGAAGAAGAGATTAGAGCGCGTCACGTTTTTGATCAGCAAAGAACTGCAAATCCTTGAGCTTGGCAGCAAGATCCAAAGTGAAGTGCAGGGAGAGATTTCGAAGAATCAGCGCGATTATTATCTGCGCGAGCAATTGAAAGCCATCCGGCGCGAACTGGGCGAAGAGGAAGACGAGCGCACGAGCGAGCTGAACGAGCTGCGCAAACGTTTGGACGAAGCCCAACTGCCGGAGGAAGCGAAGAAAGTTGCCGAGAAGGAACTTGACCGGCTTTCCAAAATTCCACCCGCGGCCGCGGAATACACGGTCTCGCGCACATATTTGGATTGGTTGATTGAGCTGCCGTGGAACAAGAATACCGAGGACAACCTCGACGTGAGTTATGCCCGCAAGGTGCTCGACGAAGACCACTACAATCTCGAAAAAGTCAAGAAGCGTATTTTGGAATATCTCGCCGTGCGGCAATTGAAACCGGACATGAAAGGCCCGATTTTGTGTTTTGTCGGGCCTCCGGGCGTGGGTAAAACTTCATTGGGCCGGTCGATCGCACGCGCGCTCGGGCGCAAGTTTGTGCGCATCTCGCTCGGCGGTGTGCATGACGAAGCCGAGATTCGCGGACATCGCCGGACATACATTGGCTCGCTGCCGGGCCGCATCATTCAAGGCTTGAAGCGCGTGGGCGTGAACAATCCCATTTTCATGTTGGATGAAATCGACAAAGTCGGCGCGGATTATCGCGGCGATCCCTCTTCTGCGTTATTGGAAGTTTTGGATCCCGAGCAGAATTTTTCTTTCAGCGATCATTATCTCGAAGTGCCGTTCGATCTTTCCAAAGTCATGTTCATCGCGACTGCGAACCTCGAAGATCCGATCCATCCGGCGCTGAAAGACCGTTTGGAGATGATCGAGCTGCCCGGTTATACTGCGGAGGACAAATCCCGCATCGCGGAGAAGTTTCTCATTCCGAAACAACTCGAAGCCCATGGCTTGAAAGCCGAGCACGTGCGCTTTGAGCCGGAAGCGCTCACGCACGTCATCTCTTCATATACGCGTGAGGCGGGCGTACGCAACCTCGAGCGTGAAATCGCGAATATCTGTCGCGGCATCGCGCGCGAGATCGTCGAAAAGCGCACGCAAGCCGCCGAGCCTTCCACCAACGGTGAAGAACAGAAAGTGGTTGCCAAGGACGACCTCGCAAAATATCTGGGCGTCATTAAATTTTTCTCGGATGCCAAAGAGCGCGTGAGCCGCAATGGTGTCGCAACCGGCCTGGCGTGGACGCCGGTCGGCGGCGATATCTTGTTCGTGGAAGCCACGAAGATGCGCGGCAAAGGCGGCTTAACGCTCACCGGACAATTGGGCGACGTGATGAAGGAATCCGCGCAGGCGGCGCTTTCTTTCATCCGCAGCAAAGCCAAGCTGTTGGATATTGAAGAAGAAATTTTCGACAAGATTGATATTCACATTCACGTGCCGGCCGGCGCGATTCCGAAAGACGGCCCGAGCGCGGGCGTGACCATGTTCACGGCATTGGTGTCGTTGCTCACTGATCGCCTCGTTGCACATGACGTTGCGATGACGGGCGAGATTACCTTGCGCGGTTTGGTGCTGCCGGTGGGCGGCATCAAAGAGAAAGTGCTCGCGGCGAAGCGCGCGGGCATCAACAAGGTTATTCTTCCGGAGAAGAACCGCAAAGACCTCGAAGAAATTCCGGAGCACGTGCGTGACACGATGACGTTCAGTTTTGTGGGTGAGATGGAAGACGTAATCAAGCTGGCGCTCGGCCGCCGCCCACGCCGCCCTCTGGAAGAGAAAACCGTTTTGACCAAGCCGCAGCCCGCGGTCGCGTGAGATGCACTTGAATTAAAATAAAAGCCCCGCGATCTGCGTGATTGGAGCGCGGGGCTTTTTGTTTGTGCGATTGCACACTGGGTTCTTACAGGCCGAATTGCATGCCCACCGCAAGCATGTAGAAGTCGCTGTCAAGCTGCACGCCGGGCACTTGATCAAAATCATAATTCAGAAAAACGTAACGAATATCCCCGGCGAGCTTGGTGCGCTTCCCAAGCGGAATCTCCAAACCGCCGCCGAAATGCCAGCCGACTTCCTGCCGAGTGTCCTCCACGGCAATTCTAGGATTGGAAGAAGCATACTCGAACTTGGTGTTGTACCAGCCTGCGCCCACTGCGCCGTACATGATGGGCAACGGATAAATCATACCCGTCACCATCACCGGCCAGCTTCGCACAGTAAGATTGCCGCCAGAAAATTTTTCCTGACGATAGTTGATGGCGCCTTCCACGCGGAAATTCGAGCTTAGCTTCAAGCGCAGCGCAGCACCCGCCATCATTTTTCCTTCCTCCGCGCCTTGCGCTTTTTGATAGCCGATTTGTGGGCCGATGCTGAGGTCTTGCGCCCCGGCGCTTCCGGCCAGCAATGCGGCCATTGCAAAAGCGGCGAACTTCATGAAATAGTTTTTAGGCATTTACAATTCTCCTTCTTTCATTCTTTGTAATTGGCAGCGAGCGGTGTACCGAGCTTTTCGTTGCGCAACGGCGGCGTCAATTGTCTTGCCAAGGCCATTTTGATTTGCAGCCTGATGGCCCGCGCCTCCAGGTCATCCAATTGCGCGTGAATCTGTGCTTCGGAAGTCGCCGGCTTGGATTGTGGCGCGCGTTCAATACGATTGCATCCCAATAGCGCCGTGGACAACAGCAGTGCGAGCAAAAAGAGTATGCGTCTCATGGATCAGACTCCCTATCTTCGAGCAAGATTGAAAAGCGTTTTGAGTGCAACGACGGTTGCAGCCGGCGCAAGAAAGCATCATGTTGGTTTCTATCTTGAGTCCGGCTTCCCTACCTTGTCTCTGTGGTTTGATTCAAAATGTCTCGCTGGCGCTTATCATCATTACAACGATCGTACCATTTGGAGAGAAAGTTTTTTTATTAGCGTTGCGCGCCTATTTAAATGAGTTTGGCGTAAGGCAACGCCAAAGCGCTGTGCATATCTCACATTTGAGCTGTGTAGTTTTTGCAGAAGCGAATAGCGCAACGATATAACTTTTACTCAGAGAATGAAAACGGAGTGCGAGCTGCATTAAATGGGGAGAGGAGAATTAAAAATAGAAGTGCAGGCTTTCATGTCCGCGAGGCGCGCATGAATTTGAAAGATCACGCGCTATCGCGCGATGCGGCTCGCAGTCAAGGGGAGAAAAGATTCTTGTAAGGTTGATTTTGAAACCGGGCAATGCGAAGTGGGAGATTTCTAAAGTGAGTTCCCGGCCAGCAATTGCGTGAAGCATGCCGCCGTTTGGCAACGTGATTGCATCTTCACACGTCTGGAAACGGCGGCACTCAAAATGAGGGACGTTTGAAGCGGCCGTTTAGAACACCAACGCCGTGGTGAGGGCGTAGCTGCGCAACGGCTCGATGTTGCGCTCCACTTGCGTGTAGTTGTATTGAAAAACGTTGTATGCGTTGAGCGTGATTTCGACCGGTTTCATTCTCCAGCCGGCGCGCAAATTGGTGACCTTTTGCGCAACGCGCGGATCGTCCTCGTAAACGCGCACGCGCTGCACGCGGCTGACGTAGCGCGAATCGGCGCCGAAGGAAAATTTTCCCAAATTCAAAGTGGCCGTGCCCGTGAGCAAATGTTTCGCGCGATACGCGAGCGGCTCGTCGAGCTTTTCGATCGCGCCGGTTTGGCTGTTGCGGCGCTCCAATTCTCGCGCATCCAAATAGGTATAGCTCGCGCCGAAGTTAATGCGCTTCTGCCAAACGCTGCCGTTGACTTCGAGCTCCGCGCCGCGAATGCGCGCGCGGTTGAAGTTTTGAAATTGAATGACCTGCACACTGCGCTTGGTCACGAAATCGCCCTCGATCAAATCATCATAATCGCTCCAAAACAACGCAGAGTTCACGAGAAAATTGCTCAGCACAAATTGCGCACCGACTTCGTGCGACCACGCAGTTTCCGAGCCGAGATTGGGATTGGGAATCACCGTGAATCCGCCGGCACGCGTGCACGTGAACATCTCCGCCATCGTCGCGGCGCGAAAACCTCTGCCGGTGGAAACTCGCAAGCTGCTGCGTGGTGAAAGCCGATAGACCAAGCCCAACCGGGGATTGAGGTGATATTCCTTCAAACCGGTATCGACATAGTTGTGATCGAAGCGCAAACTGCCCGTAGCCGTGAACACCGGATTCGGGCGCCATTCGTGTTGCACGTAGCCGGCAAAGGAGCGGCCGTCGTGCTCGCCGTACAAAGTTGCATCGATGAAATTCAGCGTGGCCGCGCCGCCAAACGTCGTCGCATGTTTTGCGCCCCATTCATAATCGAATTGCGCTTCGAAATCATTCTTATAAGCGCGCACGTGAATCGTATCGCCATGCGTGAGGCAAAAGGGGTTGGCCACGTCGTCCGCGAGGCGATTATCGAAACCATTGGTGTAATAAGCGTTGCGCAATTGCAGCGTCATTTTTTGATTCAACAACGTGCGATACGTGCCGCCGATTTGCAATTTCTTCGAGAGCGTAACGTCGCCCGTGGCATCGGCGTCAACCTCATAGGGGTCGTTTTCGCTTTTCCACGCGATGACGTCGCCGTGGCGGTCGCGCGCGTAATTCGCGTACGCCGTAAAATAGGAGGTAGGGGAAAAATTGTACTTTGCTTTTAGATACCCGCTGAAACGATGATAATGGCCGTTTTGTTGATAGCCAGTGGACTCGCGGCGCCCGAGTGAGCCGCGCAACTTGAGATTGCCGATCGCGCGCGAATGCGAAACGTCTTGATTGTTGAAGCTGAGCGTGCGTTCCGTCCATTGCCATTCGTCATAATATGCATCATCATAAATGCCGGCGGAGTTGCGCAGCACGGTCACGGGTTTCTCGCTGGGGTCTTTGGTAATGACGTTGATGACGCCGCCCAGCGCATTGCTGCCATACAACGAAGAGGCCGCGCCTTTGACGACTTCGACGTGATCGATCTCATTGGGCGGGAGCGCATCCCATTTAATATCTCCGCTGTCGCCGGGCAGCATCGGCACGCCATCCACGAGCAACAAGACGCGCGTGCCCGCACCACGGCTGAAACCGGAAGAGCCGCGGATGTTGATTTGCCCGCCCATCAAATTCACGCCGGGAATGAATTCCAACATGCGATCCACGGTCACAAAATTCTGCTCTTGCAAACGTTGCGCGCCGACCACGCTGACACTCGCAGGCGTTTCCAGAAAAGACTGCGCTCTGCGGCTCGCGGTGACCACAACTTCCGGAACGTCAATCGTGGTCTGGCTGAGCACAAAGTTGAGCCGCACGGTATCGCCCGCCGATACTTTGACGCTGGAAACCACATTGGGCAAATAACCAATGACCGTGGCCCGCAAGCTATAAGTTCCCGGCGGCACGGCGCGAATGAGGTATCTGCCATTGAGATCGGAAGCGGCGCCGAGCGTCGTCCCTTCGAGTATCATGTTGGCGCCGGGCAGCACTGCGTTGGTGTCCTTTTCTTTCACAACGCCCATAATCACGCCGCGCGCAGTTTGGCTATTGGATGTTCCGGCCAACGTGAAGATCGTCGCCAGAAAAAAAAGTGCTAGTCGGAGCAAAAGGTTTGTGTTCATAGAAGGTTTTATCTCGCATTTCAGAATGAGGTTCAAGCCGGGAATGTTGCAATGCGATACTTGATAAAATCGAGTCCGGCGATTTTGCCGTCACGGCAAGATCGGCGAGGCCGGGGAGAGGATGGCAAAATCTGCGACGATGTCGATGCCGGTCAACATTCGTTTGGAGGGCACTTCAATGGACAAGGGCACGCGTTGCGTTCCGGGTTGTGCATACATGCCCAGCGTGTCAAGCCCGCTGAAATCGTTCGCCGCATTCCGTTTTATCGGCTTCCACGCGAGCACGACCCATTCATATTGCCCGGCGGGCAAGGTCATCTCATAATCATAGCTATTGACGAAACGCGGCAAGGTATCGCTGAACAGCGGCGGATTGATTGGAATATCGAAAACCGTGGCCGGCAGTTTTTTGAAAATCGCCATACGCACCCACTCCGTGGAATCCGGCCATGCTCCGACGTATGTGATGCGCCCGGAAATGCCTTCGTGAATCGGCTCCAAGCCGTGATCCGTACAGGCCGCGGTGAGAAGCAGCATTAGCACAAACGTGAAACGATAGCTAAGGGGCTTTATCATGATGAGATCCTCGATTGAACTGGAAGAGTGCGGCATGATTTATTTTCTCAGATCAATCACTTCAGTGTCGTTCGGCGCCGTAAACGTGAAGAGTTGATCTGCGAGCTTGGCATTCAAGGTGAGGTTTTGCAAGCGATACACCGTAATATTGTCGTTGAGGTCGCGTTGCTCGATTTGCAATGCCACGAAAGTTTTCTTGTCGACCCAAACGGTCACGGATTGCGCGAACGCCTCTTCTTCACGCGCCGTGAGCAAGAGCACGTGGCACTCCACCTCGCCGAGTTTGTCGCTGCGGAGATATTGTGACTTGAAATCACTCGTGTATTTGACGAGCAGATCGCGCGGCAAGGGATTCTCTTTGGACTTCTCCATATTATCGACAAACACCTGGGCCTTTTCCGGCGAATAGGTCCACACGGTTTTGCCGTCGGTCACGATGGTTTGCAATTCGGTTTCGATGCGATAGCGGTCGCCTTTCTTCAAATAGAGCTTGCCGCTCAATGCTTGTGTCTCGCCCGCGAGCGCCCAGGTATACTCTTTTTCAAAATCCGCAGAGAGCGATTCGAGCGCGTCGTAAGTCGCGCGCACTTTGCTGAGGATTTTGCTCGCGTTTTCTTGGGCGAAAGCGGAGATGGAAGTCAGTATCAACAAGATCGTGAGTATAGACACAAACATTCCCCCCTTGAGGGGGGTGTGCTTCGAATCGGCGAATTCAATCAAATTCATCGTGTCTTTCTTCGATCCCCTTTGAACAGTATTGCTTTTCGATATGAGCGACACCCCCTTGGCCCCCCTCAAGGGGGGATTAATGCGGCGTTGCCAACCAAAACACTTCATTGATTCAATCCCATTTCTTCTAGATAAGATTCATCGACTAACACCTCGCGCGCTTTGCTGCCGTCGAAACTGCCGACGATGCCCGCGGCTTCCAGCTCGTCGATCAAGCGCGCGGCGCGTGAGTATCCGATTTTAAGGCGGCGTTGCAACAGCGAAATGGAGCCTTGTTGATGGCGCACAACCAGCTTCAAAGCTTCATGGAACAATTCATCACGGCGGCCGTCGGCAGCCGGGCCAAACTCGTCGCCGCCTTCCTGCTCTTCCGTGCGCACAGGCAGGAGATTCTTTTCATAAAACGGCTGATTGCGAATGTGCTCGATGGTGCGCTCGATCTCATCGGAAGAAACAAAGACGCCGTGAATGCGCACCGGCTCGGGGCTTCCGGGCGGGAGAAAGAGCATATCGCCGCTACCGAGCAATTTCTCCGCGCCATTCATGTCCAAAATCGTGCGCGAATCGATCTTCGAGGCGACTTGAAACGCCATGCGCGCCGGAAAGTTTGCTTTGATCACGCCGGTGATGACATCGACCGAAGGCCGTTGCGTGGCCACGACCAAATGAATGCCGACCGCGCGCGCCATTTGCGTGAGACGCGCGATCGGCTCTTCGACCTCTTTCGCGGCAGTGAGCATCAAATCCGCCAGCTCATCAATAACGAGCACAATATATGGCAACGGCTTCGTGTCGACCGCCTCTCCGCCTTCCTCGCCGTTTTCTTCGAAAACGATTTTGCCCTCTTTTAAGCGGGCGTTGTATTCGGCGATGCTGCGCACGCCCACGCGCGCGAGCAGCGTGTAGCGATTTTCCATTTCCCATTCCAAGCTGCGCAGCACTGCGAGCGCGTTCTGCGCGGTGGTCACGACTTCTTCATTGAGGTCATCGCGATACACCAAATGATGCTTGCGCAGCATACGATAGCTCGCCAATTCGAGGCGTTTGGGATCGACCAGCACGAATTGCACTTCTTTGGGATGCGCTTTATAGAGAATGCTCAGAATAATCGCGTTGAGGCAGACGCTCTTGCCGGAGCCGGTTGCGCCTGCAATCAACAGGTGCGGCATGCGGTCGAGCGAAGTCACATACACCTTGCCGGAAATAGTTTGGCCGAGCGCGATGGTCAATGGCGAAGTAGAGTTTTTGAACTCTTCGCTTTCGATGATATCACGAATGTAAACCGTTTGCGGCTCGGGATTGGGCAGCTCGATGCCGACCGCGGCTTTGCCGGGAATGGGCGCGACGATACGGATGCGTTTCGCACGCATCGCGAGCGCGAGATCATCTGCAAGCGCAGTGATGCGACTCACTTTAATGCCGGGCGCCGGTTCAAATTCATAGCGCGTGATGACCGGCCCCGGATTGATCTCGCGCACTTCACCCTCAACATCAAACTCGGCCAATCGTTCTTCCAACGTGCGCTTGTGATTGAGCAATTCTTCGCGCGTTTGCACTTTGCCTTCGTCGTGCGGTTTGAACAATAACTCGAGCGGTGGATGCGCATAACGATCCGGACCAGAAGCCGGCCTGCTCGGAGCTTTTTCGAAAGTATCGCGCGCAGCAGCCTTGGGGGCATTGACGCCGTCTTTGAGCACGGGCGTTTCCAGTCTTTGCGCAAACGGCCGCGGTGGAGCGGGTTGCGCCGGGAGTGCGCCGGGCGGTGGGGCTTCAACGGTATTCTCACGCATGCGCGCCAAACGCTTCCAGCGCGGCTCGGTGGAAGGTTCTTCGGCCTCCTCCAGCTCTTCTTCAAATTCTTCCGGCTCTTCTGCTGGCGCCTTCTTGCTGGCTCGCTCCGTTGTTGCCGGCCTCCAATTACGCGCAGAATCGAGACGTTCGTGAAACCATGAGCCGGAATGCGCGAGCCAGTGTTTGCTTGCAGCAAAAGCCTCGCTGAGGCTCATTTGCGTCAAATACACGAGCGTGATGGCGCCCACGGCAACGATGACGATAATGCTGCCGATGAGTCCGAAGGCGTGATGGAGATTTTGCGCGAGGTAGCCGCCGATCAAGCCGGAATAGGAAAAGCCGATGGCGCTGCTCGTGGGATTGATGGCTTGGGGCAAGCCCAAAATCGTGGCGATATAAAGCGCGGCCAAGAGTGTGTAATAGGTAATGCGCGCCATTTTCTCGCGCGAGCGGCCGCGAAAATACGTGTGGCCCCAGCCGATCAAAAGAAAGGGCACGACGATCGCAGGAAGGCCGAGCAGAATTTTGATGAGCACGTATGAGATATAAACGCCCGCAACGCCCATCGCGTTTTCCACTTCTAAAAATTGGAAGCCGCGCGGCTCGTCGGTGGGATTGTATGAAATCAGACTCGCGAGCACGAGCATGCCCAGGGTCATCAGCAAAATGCCGAGAATTTCCTGCTGCTGTTGCGAGCTCATGCCAGCGCGCTTATTGGCCATGGGAGGTTACCGTGTTATTTCGGGAAACAGTTTCATGATTGTCGGTTGTATGTGCTCGAAGTTTGCTATATCCTCGCGGATTATCTTGTAACGCTCCTCGAGTTGTCATTCTCTGGAAGAATCTTCCCTCGCACCGGGATGACTGCCGAGCACGAGGGATGGTCCTTACAGGATGACAGTACGAAGCAGGCATTACAAATTGCTTCTGCAGCAGTACATCTCGTTGCTCATAGAGCACGATGCCAGTTTCCACGACCGTTGTGATAAAGGCCGTTCTCACTTCACGCCAGCGTGCGATCTCGTCTTTCGTATAAACCACCAGATCAATCGGCACTTTCAAGCGGCGCAAGTGTTTACGAATCTCCTGCCCTCGTTTGTAACGAGGAAGCGTCGATTCTTTTATGACGAACAAATCCAAGTCGCTCTCTTCCGTCGGATTGCCGCGTGCATATGAACCAAACAATACAATCTTCTCCGGCTTGACGTTCGCCACAATCCGGTTGGTGATATCAGCGATTTGTTCACTTGTTATCATCTTGAGCATCTGTGCTTCGCCGTTGCAAGATTTTTTCTTCCATCCATCGAACAGCGTTTTCTGTCATCGCCAGAACTAGCTGATACTCCGATTCTGTGACCGGATCATAGTCGCCAGGATAACGCGCATCGACAGCGTATACGGTAAGCTGGGAAGTCTCCTTGATCGCTTCCGGCACGAAAATGCCCGCTTCTTCAATTTGTTTAAGAGGCTTTGAGATGGAGTGAATTTTTTCGAATTTTAGATCGAGATGAACAAGCAATGCCTTAATTGACTTTTCAACTGCCTGCTGGCAATCCAAGCAAAGGTCTTCGAATAGAATCGCATCCGAAGCTTTGCCTGCTCTGGCTCTTTTAAGGTTGCTCAAAGCCCTGTTCAACCAATCGTCAACGAGCGCGGTTTGTCATAAATCACCCGTCCCTGCTCTGCGATGGCATTATAAATCAAAAAGCGGTTGCCTTTCAATTGTTCGAAACGTTCCGGGGTTTCGACTATAACATCGACAGCCGCGCCGCTCTCATAAAGCAGTCGATAAATCCGTTTTGCGAGGTCTCTACGATGCAGCACACCGGCTTTGAGTACGCACAGATCGAAATCGCTGTGCTCCGAATGCTCGCCACGCGCGCGCGAACCAAACAAAATGATGCGATCCGGATCAATGTCCGAAACGATGCGGTCTGTGATTTCGGAGATTTGATTGTGGCTAGTCATCTCAATACGGCCTTTGATAAAACGGCGTCTTCACGATGCGCGCTGCGGCTTGGCGGCCGCGAATGTCGATTGCGATTTCCGTATCAATCGCGCTGTGCTCAGTGGCAACATAGCCCATGCCGATGGCTTTTTGCAACGACGGCGCGAACGTGCCGCTCGTGACATGGCCAATGTTCATTCCGTCTTTCAAAATTGCGTAGCTATGTCGCGCAATGTTTTTGCCGGGCAATTCGAAGCCGACGAGTTTGCGTTTCGGGCCGTTGGCTTTCATTTGCGCGATGGCGGCTTTGCCGAGGAACTCGCCTTTGTCAATTTTTGTGATCCAACCCAAACCTGCTTCAATGGGATTCGTGGTTTGATCGATGTCGTTGCCATAGAGGCAGAACTTCACCTCCAAACGCAACGTGTCGCGCGCGCCGAGGCCGATGGGTTCAATGCCGAACTCTTTGCCCGCTTCCGTGATCGCGTTCCACACTTGCACGGCGTGCGGCGTTGCCATCGCCACTTCGAAACCATCTTCGCCGGTGTAGCCCGTGCGTGAAACAAGCGCCGGCACGCCTGCTAATTCCGTTTCCGCGAACCAGTAATACTTGATCTTTTTCAAATCAAACCGCGTGAGCTTTTGCAAAGTCGCTTGCGCGTTGCGGCCTTGCACTGCGAGCAAACCGGTTTCATCGCTTACGTTGACCATGCCTGCACCGGCGTCCGCATGCTGCGCGAGCCACGCCCAATCTTTTTGTAAATTGGCGGCATTGACGACCATGAGGTAGCGATCGGCTTTGCGATAAACAATCACGTCATCCACAATGCCACCTTCGGGGTAACACATCGCGGAGTATTGCGCTTGTCCGATTTCCAATTTGCTCACGTCGTTGATGGTCATGCGCTGCAAGAAGTCGAGCGCCTTCGGACCGTGGAATTCGAACTCGCCCATGTGCGAGACATCAAAAATGCCGGCGGATTTGCGCACTTGCAGATGTTCTTCGATGATGCCGCGGTATTGCACGGGCATGAGGAAACCGCCGAACTCGACCATCTTTGCGCCGTGGGCGAGATGCGTGTCGTAGAGAGCAGTGCGTTGAGGATTTGGGGTAGAGGGAGTCATTATCGTTTGTCTTTGCATTTTATCCAAGCTTTAAACACATGTCATTCACGAGGAATCTTTTCATGTGTTACCTATAATGGTTGCGCTGGCTCGGAACCCAGCATTGGAAAAGATTCTTCCAGAATGACAAACTAAAGTAAGGGAAGATTTACAACGCCTCAATCGCCTGCTTCATCCTCCGCAAACCCTCGCGAATATTCTCCACCGACGTCGCATAGCTCAAGCGAATGTAGCCGTCGCCGTGTTGGCCGAATGCGGTGCCGGAGAGCACGGCCACGCCCGCTTCATTGAGCAGATGATCCGACAATTGCCGCGAAGAGATTGGCAGCTTTTTCACGTTCGCAAAACAATAAAACGCGCCGCCCGGCGTGATGCAACTCACGCCTTTGATGTCATTCAAGCCGGCGACCATAATGTCACGGCGGCGGCGAAACTCCGCCACGAATTGATCGACCTCGGTACGCGGGCCGGAAAGCGCAGCGAGGCCGGCGTCCTGCACGAACGTGGCCGTGCAACTGTTGCTGTTGATCATCAAACGCTCGACGTGTTTCGCGAGCGGCTCCGGCATGACGCCATAGCCCAAACGCCAGCCGGTCATGGCATAGGTTTTCGAAAAGCCGTCGAGCAGAATCGTGCGTTCGAGCATGCCCGGCTCGGACATGATGCTGGCGTGCTCGCCTTCATAAAGAATGTCTTTGTAGATCTCGTCGCTCAACACGAGCAGGTCGTGGCGGCGCGCGATCTCCGCGATCGCTTTGACATCTGCGCGCGTGAGAATGCCGCCGGTGGGATTTTGCGGCGAATTGATGACGAGCAAACGCGTACGCGGTGTGAGCAATTTCTCCAAATCTGCAATGCTGAAACGAAAACCGCGCTCTTCCTGCAACGCGAGCGGAACGGCGTTCGCGCCGGAGAATTGAATCACGGATTCATAAATCGGAAAACCGGGATTGGGGTAAATCACTTCATCATGCGGATCGATCAAGGCAAGCAATGAGAAAAACATAATCGGCTTCGCGCCGGGCGTGACCACGACATTTTCCGGCTTGACCGTGACGCCGCGCGTGCGCTGCACGTTTTCCGCAATCATGCGCCGCAATTCCATAATGCCGGCCGCGGGCGTGTAATGCGTGCGGCCGCGCTGCAATGACGACACTGCGGCTTCAACAATAAAACGCGGCGTGTCGAAATCCGGCTCGCCAATTTCCAAATGAACGATATTCTTGCCCTGGGCTTCCAAGCTCCGCGCCTTGGCAAGCACTTCGAACGCGGTCTCGGTGCCCAAGCGCGTCATGCGTTGCGCGAATTTCATATAGGCTCTCTTTCAAAGTGATCTCACATCATTGATCAGAATAAAAGCCATCAACGCCAACAGTAATGCCATGCCGATTTGATGCACGAGCACGCGAACTTTGAGCGATACGGGGCGGCGCATGATCGCTTCCAATCCCAAAAATACGAGATGCCCGCCGTCGAGCACGGGAATGGGAAGAATATTGAGCAATCCGAGCTGCAAGCTGATGAGCGCCATGAATTCCAACAATTTCATAAAACCCTGGCGTGCGAACTCGCCGGCGAATTTCATGATGCGAATCGGCCCGGCGAGATCTTCCTTCACGGAACCTTGCCCGCTAATCAAACGCCCGATGGTTTTTCCAACTTCACGCGTTAACAGAATGGAGTAGGTCGCGCTCGCGGCCATGGCCTGACCGAGGCCGACTTCGCGCATCACGGTTTGCGGGCCGATGCCGATCAATCCGATTTTCCGCGCCGGATCGAGCATGGGCTTCACCAACTTTTCCATCCGAGCGCCTTCGCGTTCCCACACAATCGCAATCGTCGAATCCGGCAAGCCGTGGATCACTTTCGTCAATGTTTCCCATGAAGTGATGGGCTGGTCCGCAACGCTCAGAATGCGATCACCGGGTTGGAGGCCAATGCCTTCCGCGGGCGACTTCTCCATCACCGAGCCGACCACGGCATCCGGCGAGGCCTCGGGAATGCCGTCTTTGTAGATCAGCCCGACGAATAACGCAAAGGCGAGCATGATATTCATGAACGGCCCGGCGCCGATGACGATGGCGCGCTTCCAAATGGGTTTGGACATAAATTCATCCGGCTTGCCTTCGATCTTCTCATCGAAGGATTCATCGATCATGCCCGCCATTTTCACGTAGCCGCCGAGCGGAATCCACGAGATGCAATAATCCGTGTCGCCGATTTTTTTGCCGAACATGCGCGGCGGAAATCCGAGCGAGAAACGCTCCACGCGAATGCCCGCCCATTTCGCGGCCAAGAAATGCCCCAGCTCGTGAATGAAAACGAGTATGCCGAGCACGAAGATGAACGAAACAATGGTTGTAATGGTCATGGTTTCCTCTTTTCAACTGAAACTCAAAACTTGGGTGCGAACGCGCTCCTGCATCGCACTTGGTTTGATTCTGTTGCTTTGTCATTCAGCAGGAATCTATTCAAGCGCTGGGAAGTAATTCAAACTTGGAGAATTGTGCCAAGCGCTCAAAAAGATTTTTCCAGAATGACAACCCGGGAGAGTGTGAGCAAACTTCAGTCACTCAAATATTGCCGCACGAATGCGCGCGACCATCGATCCGCGGCCAGCACGGCTTCGAAATCACGCGCGTGGCCGTTGCGATGTTGCTCCAACGCTTCGGAGATGATTTGCGGAATTTGCACGAAACGCACACGCTCGTTGAGAAAGGCGCCGACCGCTTCTTCATTGGCGGCATTGAGCACCGCGGGGGCCGTGCCGCCTTCCGTCAAAGCTTGCAGCGCGAGTTTAAGACACGTGAACTTTTCGAGATCCGGCTCGTGAAAAGTCAGAGTATTCCAACGCGCGAAATCCAAACGCGGGAAAGCGTTCGGCAAGCGGTCGGGATACGTGAGTGCATATTGAATCGGCAGGCGCATATCCGGCAAACCGAGCTGCGCCTTGATGGAGCCGTCCACGAATTCGACCATGGAATGAATGATCGACTGCGGATGAATCAACACCGAAATTTTTGCGAGCGGCAACGCAAAGAGCCAGTGCGCTTCGATGACTTCGAGGCCTTTGTTCATGAGCGTGGCCGAGTCGATCGTGATCTTGCGCCCCATGCGCCAATTGGGATGCTTCAGCGCATCGGCCACCGTGATCTTGTCGAAAGCTGCGTTCGGCCATTCCCGAAACGGCCCGCCAGAGGCCGTGATGATTACGCGCTCGAGGCGTTCGAGGCGCTCACCGCTGAGGCATTGCCACAACGCGCTGTGCTCGCTGTCTATCGGAATCAAAGTCGCGCCGGTGCGCTTCGCGGTTTGCGTAACCAATTCACCCGCGACTACCAACGTCTCTTTGTTCGCCAGCGCGAGCGTGACGCCGTTGGCCAGCGCGCGCAAAGTCGCGGGCAAACCCGCGGAACCTACAATTGCGTTGACGACAATATCGACATCATCGCGGCTCGCCAGCTCGAGCAAACCCTTGTCACCGAACAACAGTTCGACGCCGAGCGCATCAAACCTGCGCTGTATGTCGTAGGCCGCGCCATTCAAGTGCTGCGCAGATTGAACGAGCGCCACAGCTTTGGGCCGAAACTTTTGCGCTTGCTGCCAGAGCAGTTCCACATTGCTGTGGCTCGCGAGATAAGTCACTTCGAACTCTTCGCGGAGCGCTTCCACGACTTGCAGGCAGTTTGTGCCAATCGAGCCGGTGGAGCCGAGTATGCCTAATCGTTTCATGACACAGTCTTCATCAAGAGCATTGCAAATTTTAAATTGCAAATTTTCAATTCAAAATTTGCAATGGTCATCATCAAAATCACCTCACGCTCAACGAGGCGCCGACCGAGAAGCTCGTAAACGCGCCGAAGTTGGCATCCGCATTAATATTGAGCAAGGGCAGGGGGGAGAGCGTGAAACCGACCGTGCCTTGCGGATAATTCACGTCGTATTTTTCATTGAACAAACTCGGCGGCAACGGAATTTTGTCAAGCTTGAGCTTAAGGCTCGTGCGGTCAATGCCACCGCCGCCATACAGCGTGATGAAAACAAACTTTTTGCTAAGATAAGCTTTGAGGCTCAACGTCGAAACTGTGCCGAAATCGAAGTCTTCAGGAATGATGATTGTTTGATAGCCGGCCATCACGGTGAGGTCGGGCATGGAAATGTTGCCGCGCAAGATCCCATACTTCAAGCCGCCGCCGAGCAACGTGACATTGCCGCCGGGATCGCCTTTGATATTCAGCGTCATAAAACGCGCATATGCTTCAAGATTTGCGGGCAGGCCAATATTGCCGTGCAAAAAAGCAAAGGGAACGAAATCCGCGCCCTCCAAAGGATCTTGTACCGTGGGAATGATGTCTTTGAATTCCTCGGGAACCGGCGCGCCGACAAAAGTTGCGCGCACATCAACGCCGCCGACGTGATGCAATGCCGCGGTATTCACAAATCCGGAACCGGAGAGCGAACTGAACAATTTCAGCAATGCTTCCACTTGTTTGTCAAGGGCGCCTTGCGTGACGCTACTTGGATCTTGCTCGCTCAGCCAATTATAGTTTTGTGCATGCGACCCGGTGGCGGTCAGAATCATCACGAGGGTTGCGACGACCATGCCAAGCTTACGCATAGATTGCCTCCAGATGGTTAGTTCTGCAGATTCGAAAACCTGTACGTTCAGTTTCAGCCAATTCCACTTCCGCGGGTAAAACCTCGTCATCTTGCAAGACAATTTCAAGCATTTCTTCGAAGCCGCGCTTGAGCGCCGTTTTCGTCTCTTCGAAGGTCACTTCGCGCTGGCAAACCTGTGCGAGCGTTACGGTGTGATCACTCAGGAGCGCACGTTCGGCGGCGATGCCGGCCTTGTCGCCTGCGAGAAAATCAAGCAATTGTTCGTGGCCGTCGCGCAGCAAAATCGAGCCGTGCTGCAATGTGCCAGCGCGAAAGCGGCGCTGCGCGCTCCCGACGATTTTCTTGCCCTGCACGACGATTTCATTGCGCGCGGCGCTCGCAAAACATGCGAGGCGCAAAGGTTTGCCGTCATGATAGAGTTTTTCTCCCGGGGCGAATTGTGCGTCAACGCCCAAGTAACGCAAACCATGTGCAATCGCCTCGCTGAGGCGTCGATAAAAATCGAGCGGCAACATTGCAAACCACGCATGGCGCGCGGGAATCACGACGCTGTACGTCAACTCTTCCGCGTGCAAAATTGCGCGGCCGGCAGTGGGGCGGCGCGCCACGTCGATTCCGGCAGCGCGGCACTTGTCTAAATCAATCTCTTCTTCTTTTTGATGAAAGCCCAGCGAGATGCAATACGGCCGCCAACGAAACACGCGCAGGGTTGGCATATCGCAAAAGCCGCCGCGCACGATTGCGGCATCGAGCGCCATGTTGTAATCTCCGGCGTTAAAGCCGGTGTCGAGGAAGCGCCAGGGCATTTTATCTTTCTTCAAGCGGCAAGCGGTATGTACAGAGAAGGGGGAGCTTGCCCAAAGATGGTCGCTCGGCTAGTTTTTAAGCGCACAAACACAATTGGCTTGCCTTCGCTACCAAATCTATCCAAAAGCTCCCAATTGTATGAACGCATTTCTGGATCGTCATCCGGCAATATTACGAGTTCGAAGCTGTCGGGCAGAGAGTCAAAGACCTTCGGATTATTCAATAGATAACGCATAACCTCGCCCGTTAATGCGATATTGCGCGAGACCACGTTGCGCGGCTCTTTTAATTTTTTCGCAGCCACGATTCATACCTCCTGCGGTAAATAGGCCAATGCTTCGCTATATCTTCAACTGCAACTGTGAGCGCTTGGTTATAGTTCTCTGTTTCCATTCTTGTCTTTATGGTCTCATCATAAGGATGCAAAAGATCACGATGCGCAAAATTGTGTGCCGTGTCATAACGCACAATCGGCGTCCATTTTTCATCGAATAAAGATTCCAACTGCACCATGAACTTCACGACGTGCCCGCGCTCCACTTCGAACCAAACGCGCATTATGTTTGTCGAGTTTAAAATCCGCCGAAAGTCAACGACTCTCATTTATTGGCGCCTTTCAAACTTTACCCCACAATCCCTCTCTCGCTCCTCGCAATGAACGCCAACACGTTCTCCACTTCACGCGTCAAGTTGCCTTGTTCGCGAATGCGCGCCACGGCCTGCGTCGTGTTCAATTTCGAATAATAGAGTGTTCGATACGCGCGTTTGAGCGCGAGCAAAGCTTCATCGGCAAAACCGCGGCGGCGAAGTCCGATCGAATTCAATCCCGCATAAACCAACGGATCGCCCATGGTGCGAATGTACGGCGGCACGTCTTTCGTCACGCGATAGCCGCCGCCCACGAAGCAATGCTGCCCGATGCGCACAAACTGATGCACCGGCACCATGCCGCCGAGGCTGGCCCAATCTTCGATGACGATATGCCCGGCGAGATTGACCGCATTTGCCAGAATGCAATGATTGCCGATCACGCAATCGTGTGCGACGTGCGAGTACGCCATGAGCAGGCAATCGCTGCCCACTATGGTTTTCCCGGTTTCATGCGTGCCGCGATTCAACGTGGCGAACTCGCGAATCGTGGTGCGGTCGCCAACTTCAAGAACGGTCTCTTCGCCTTTGAATTTTAAATCCTGCGGAAAAGTGCCGAGCACGGCGCCGGTCGAAACGCGGCAATGCTCGCCCAAGCGCGTGCCCGCAGCTAGATGCACGTGCGGCCCGATTGTGCAGCCTTTGCCAATGCGCACATTCGCCTCGACAATGGTATATGGGCCGATGGTTACGTCTTCAGCGATTTCAGCCTTGGGATCAATGATGGCAGTCGAATGGAGATTTTTCACGTGGCGAAATCCGTTTCAATTACGATTCACGACCGCAGCGGAAAGCTCGGCTTCACACGCCAAATCGTTGCCCACATAAGCCTTGCCCGCCATGCGACAGATGGTTTGCCGCAGCTTGAGCATTTCCACTTCAAAACGCAGTTGATCGCCGGGGCGCACCGGCTTGCGAAATTTTACTTTGTCGAGACCGGTGAAGTAGACCAGCTTCTCTTCGGGCCGATCCTGCGTGTTGAGCAACAGCACGCCGCCGATTTGCGCCATGGCTTCGAGAATCAATACGCCCGGCATGATGGGATGATCGGGGAAATGGCCTTGAAAGAACTGTTCGTTGATTGTAACGTTTTTAATGCCCACCACGCGCTCGCGCGGCTCAAGCTCCAATATGCGATCGACGAGCAGAAACGGATAGCGATGCGGGAGAATGCGCTGAATTGCGAGGGCGTCAAAAACATAATCGCCGGTCTTTTTGCCTTGGTACTTCGAGGTGATTTGAATCTTCTCGTATTCCTTGCGAATTTTTTTCACCAGCTCGACGTTGGCGGCGTGGCCGGAGCGCGCGGCTTGAATATGCGCCTTCAGCGGCACGCCCAGCAGCGCCAAATCGCCAAGCAAATCGAGCGCTTTGTGGCGCACCGGCTCGTTTTTGAAGCGCAATGGCGTGCTGGTGAGATAACCGTTCATCTCGAATTTCACGTCCGCAGTCACATGCAGCATTTCTTTCAAGCGGCCGATCTCACTTTTGTCTACTTCGCGGTCGATGATCACGATGGCGTTGTCGAGATTGCCGCCTTTGATCAAACCGTTTTTATAGAGCGCTTCGACTTCGGAAAGGAAACAGAAGGTGCGCGCCGGCGCGAACTCACTCTCGAACTCGTCCTTCATCGAGTACATAGCCGTGTATTGCGTGCCGAGCGCCGGGTTTTTATAGTCGATCAAAAACGTGATGCGGAACTCATCCGAAGGAAACACCACGATGTCCACGCCGCGCTTGTCCTCGGAATACACGATGGTTTTTTCGATAACGAGATAATCGCGCGGCGAATCTTGTTGCACGACGCCGGCCTCTTTCAGAGCATGGACGAACGGCAGCGCGCTGCCGTCGATCACCGGCGGCTCGTTATTGTCCAGCTCGACGATAACATTGTCGAGGCTCAATCCCGCAATCGCAGCCATCACGTGCTCGACCGTGTGCACGATCACCGGCCCCTTCCCAATCGTCGTGCCCCGCGAGATGTCGATCACGTGCTCGATGTCAGCCTTGATTTGCGGGCTGCCCTCCAAATCCGCGCGGCGAAAATAAATGCCGGTATTCGGCGGCGCGGGATGGAAGGTCATGTTCGATTTATTGCCGGTGTGTAAACCCACACCCGAGATGGTCACAGACTTACCGATGGTTTGCTGATTCTCCAGCATTGCTCCTCCGGGAAAGATTCTTGGCGGAATAATTTGGCGGCTGAATGATTTTGAGATAGCCAAGTCAGCGTGAACAAAAACCAAAGACAGAGCGATGAAAGACAGAAAAATAGTTTCAAGTCGCTTGATGGCAAAAAGCTCAAAATATTTTTGCCCTACATTTTTCTGATTAGTTGTTTTTTCAAATCATTCTACCGATCGATCATTCTGCTCTTCTTCGTTTGGCATTGTTTCATGCCCTAGACTTTTTTCAATTCGTCGCACGCGCTTGAGCAAGTCCGGCAAATAGCGCAACGCGGCCTCTTCGCGTTTGGCCTTATTGTGCTCGCGCGCGGGATAACCCGAGACCGTGATGCCAGGCTTGATCGATTTGGTCACGCCCGCCTGCGCGCCAAACGTGGTGCGATCGCCGATTTGAATATGGCCGACGAATCCGACTTGCCCGGCGATGACGACGTTGCTGCCAATCGTCGTGCTGCCGGAAATGCCGGTTTGCGCGGCCATCACCGTGTTCTCCCCGATCACCACATTATGCGCGACGTGCACGAGATTATCCAGCTTCGCGCCGCGGCGAATCCTCGTTTCGCCGAACGTGCCGCGATCAATGCAACAGTTCGCGCCGATCTCCACTTCGTCTTCGAGCACCACCGTGCCGAGGTGTGGAATCTTATGATACTTGCCCTCGTGCGGCACATAGCCGAAACCGTCGGAGCCGATGACCGCGCCGTATTGCACAATGACGTTGCTGCCGATTTGCACTTCGTGCGCCACGTGCACGCCTTGAAAAAGCATCGTGTGTGCGCCAATGCGCGCACGCGGCCCGAGATAGCACTGCGGGCCGATCTGCGCGCCCTCGCCGATCTCGCAACCCTCCGCAATAATCGTCAACGGTCCGATGGCAACATTCGCGGCGAGCCGCACGCCCGCGCCGATTTGCGCCGTGGGATGAATGCCGCTCGCGATTTGCGGCCGCGGCACATATTGCTTGATTGCCTGCACGAATGCAAGATAAGGATTCGCGACGCGAATGAGCGTGCAGCGCAAATCCGAAGGCAAGGCAGATTTGCGATCGACCAAAACAACGGCAGCCGGAGTTTTATGAAGACGGTCAAAAAAGCGGGGCTGGGCAATGAAAGACAAATCGCCTGTGCTCGCGCTTTCAATGGGGGCAATGCCGGTGATCAGTGAATTCGCGTCGCCGATGATTTCGCCCTGCACAAGGCCAGCGAGATCGCTTGCGCGAAGAGGAGACAGTTTCAAACGAAGTCCTTTAGCCTAACGCGGCTTGCAGCCGTAGCCCAAAGCAACGCAAATCGTCAATTGAAAATTTTCAATTCTTCCAAAATAGACAGATGCCCTGACCGATCTCTCGCAGGCACGAAAGAACAACCAGGGCATCATTTTGAAGTCGCGCAAATCTATTTGGTCGAGCTTTTGGGAGCAGCAGTGCCCACCGCCTTGTTCAACTCCTCCAAAACCTTGGCGGTCAAGTCCGGCTGGCTGGTGCTGACGTGCACGATGTTGCCCTGCACGACGTCGAAGATGTAGTCGAACTTCTCATCCGTGCCGATCTTGCGGATGACGGTGTTGATCTTGTCGATAATCGGTTTCATCAAGTCGGCTTGCTTCTTGTAGGCTTCGCCCTGCGTGCCCCATTTTTCCTGCTGAAATTGCTGAAAGCGCAGATACAGGTTTTGCAGGTCCGCTTCCTTCTCTTTGCGCTTCTCATCGCTCAACAGCAGCGCCTGCGATTCGAGCTCGTCTTGCTTGGTTTGCAATTCGCGCTGCATGTTGCGCGCTTCATCTTCCCAGCCTTTGTTGATTTCGGCCAGTTGCTTCTGCGCATCTTGCGCTTCTTTATAGCTTTCGATGATTTTTTGCGAATCGACATAACCGATTTTCACTTGCGCGGAAACCGGATTGGCAACCAAGAGCACGGCGACCACCAGGGCTGCGCCAATCCACAACAATAATCTTTTCACTCCAACCTCCTTCGTTAATGCGGTATTCAACATGATTTTGTCTCGTTGGTTTAATGATTCGTTGCCGGGTTCCTGTTGCGCCATGCGAGCACTCCATCAGCAACGAGTATCCAGCATTCAGTTTAAAAGCTTCTGCCAAACACGAAATGCGGTTTCCAGCGGCCCTGGCGTTTGCCGGTTTCGGTATCGAGATAGTCAAAGCCATAGGCATAGTCAAATCCGATCACGCCGAGCAGTGGCATGAAGACGCGCGCGCCGACGCCCACGGACCGGCGCAGATCATTCGGATTGGTGCGGGAGAGATCGGCCCACGTGTTGCCGGCTTCCGCGAACGCCAAGCCGAACACGGTGGGATTGGGCGCGATGGGCACGCGCAATTCCATCTGGTACTTCAGCATGGTTTTGTGCAACGTTTGAATCTCGCTGCGCAGCGGATCATCATAGCCGCGCAACGCAATCGAATTGGTCAAGCCTTCGCCGCCCATGAAGAAATACTCGATGGGAGGAATTTGGCTGTCGATGGAAATCTTGTCGATGTATCCCATCTTGAAGCTCGTGAACAGCACCAACTGCCAGAAGGAAGGAAAGAACCAATCGGCTTCGAAAAGGTGCTTGTGATAGCCGACGTTGCCTTGCAGCGGGCCGCCAGCCAATTCCGTCGTCCACGTCACTTGCGAGCCCGCGGTGGGGAATTCCGGACGGTTCAAACTGTTGCGGCTGAAGATGTGCGTGACTGAGCTGGTGATGTAATTCAATCCCGGCAGGGAGGTGTATTCGGAAGATTGCAGACGGTAAATCCAATCCGTGCGGAAATAATTGTCTGGCCAGCGCAACCGGCGGCCGAGGCGCAGCGAGCCGCCACGGGTTTGGCCGGCGTAGTAGTTGTAGTACGCGCTCGACGTGCTGCCGAGAACATTGTCGCTGCCGGAAATGCTCGAGCGCTTCGTATCGTAGATGCTGATGCTCGCCAACGTCGGTGAATCGAAGAGCCACGGCTCCGTGAAGCCGATTTGAAACGAACGATAATAGCGCCCGAAATTCCAATCAAACGATAGGCGTTGGCCGGTGCCGAAGAGGTTGTTCATGGACACGCCGATGGAGCCGATGATTTTGTCGCGCTCGCTCCAACCCGCGCTCATGTTCGCGGTGTCCGTGGATTTCTCCACCACTTCCATCGAGACGTCTACTTTCTCATCGTTGATCGGCTTCACGTCCGGCTTCACGTCGGAAAAATAATTCAACACAAAAACTTCGCGCTGGCTGCGAATCAACATATCTCGGCTGAACACGTCGCCGGGCCGCACGTACAACTCGCGGCGAATGACTTTTTCTTTGGTTTTGGTATTGCCGGTAATCAGAATCTTGTTGATGGTTACGGCATTGCCCTCGGTTACGAGAAAGTGCACGTCGATGGTGTCGCCTTGCGCCTGCTTTTCCACGGGATTGACCGTGGCGAAAATGTAGCCTGAATCATAATACATGCTGCCGAGGCGTTCCACCACCGCCTCTTGCATCTTTTTGGCGCTATAAACCTCCCCCTCCGAAAAACCCAAGCGGCTCGCAAGCAGCCAACTGGGAAAAAGTTTGTTGCCCTCCCACGTAATTTTGCCAAAATAGTGCTTCGCACCTTCCTCGACCCAGAGGTCGATGAACATATCGTTCTTCGCTGCGCTATAATAAATCGAATCGCGAAGAATCTCGGCATTACGGAAACCGTTCGCGCGGTAAAAATCCAAAACCTTGCCTTGATCCTCGAGATACTTTTCCTCATCAAAATCGCCGCCGCCGAGCAAACCGTTCTGTTTGGTGCCTTTCATCTGCTTGCGCAGCTTTTTATTGGAGAAGGCCTGGTTGCCGTGGAAAGTGATGGTCTTGATTTGAACCTTGCTGCCCTCGTCGATTTTAACGTGCAGATTGACTTGGCCCTCTTCTTCCGCGGGAGCGGTCGCGGGTTGAATCTCGGCGAGCAGATAGCCTTTTTCTTCATAAAGCTTCGCAAGCTTGCGGCGGGTGCGCGTCACTTCGCGCGGGCTGATGACTTGACCTTTGAAGAAAGTCAATTCCTTTTCGAGATCTTTCTTTTTGATCTTCTTATTGCCTTCAATCTCGATTTTATTCAAGCGGGGAAATTCACTGACTTTGATGGTGACATAAATGCCGTCGCCCACTTGCCGGTCGAGCAGAACTTCGACGTCTTCGAACATGTCTAGGCTGTAAAGCTGGCGAATTGCGTTGGGCAGGTCATCACCGGTAATCGTTTCGCCAACGGTCAGTCCGGAACTGAGCTTGATGAAATTGCCGTCCGCAGTTTTATTGCCTTCGACGGATATACCCAAAATTTTGTAGGAATTTTGGCGTTGGGCATGAAGCATAGAGGCGGAGCTTATGAGGACCACGAGGGCCAGACAGAGATTACTGAACCACCGAGCGTGCATTTTTTTCTTCATCATGTGAACAGATTCGTTGATTAACAGGGCGAAATAGTAGGGATTTTTTGCCCGAATGTAAAGCAGATTTTTACACGTGA
The DNA here is from genome assembly GCA_037444905.1 of bacterium. Lineage (GTDB taxonomy): Bacteria > Zhuqueibacterota > Zhuqueibacteria > Zhuqueibacterales > Zhuqueibacteraceae > JABWAN01. The sequence continues at coordinate 51,697 of JBBILN010000029.1, forward strand.
TAAGACTCTCGGGCGGGCAATTTAGTTTCGTGAAGTTTTTGGAGGGACAGAAAGATGAACGAGGGGTTGCATTAAAAGCGGCCTCTGTGCAGGGAAAGCAAAAACTTTACTACCTGAATTTTGCGCGTTGATAGCCTCGGGTCGAAATCAATAGTGTGCTACGCGTCACTCCGATAGGAGTGAAATGTTTATAGAAAGCGGGGCGCATGGATGATCCTGAACTCCGTAGGAGCGGCATGAAAATTTTGTTGAATTGGCGCAGCTTTCGTGGTGAACTCAAACATGCCACTCCTAACGGAGTTTTTAGAAACAAGAGCAGCGTCGTGACTATAAACATTTCACTCCTTCGGAGTTGCGAAGAATCTCTCGTGCAAAAAAAATTTATGCATCATCCAGTTGGTGCTTCCGCGTCGCGATTCAATCCGCGCTCCTCGCGGATTCCGCCCGACTTGGTGCAAAATTCAGGTAGTAAAGTTATGGTTGCAGCTCGTCCGGCTTGCGCTATTTTGGAAATTTTTTAAAGGCGAATCAACGCAAATGAACGCAAAGCTGTTTCATTCGCGCTCATTCGCGATTGCCCTGTCATTCCTGTGCCCGTTGCCAAACTTGTGTGCGTGTAAACGGGCCGAGGTGGCCGCGCACTTTGAGGCGATTTTCCTCTTCCAGCCACAGCGAGCACGAGTAACTCTTGCCGTTGCCCGGATCTAGAATTTTTCCACCCGCCCATTTGTTGCCTTGTTTGTTCATGTTCGATAGGATTCGCATACCAACGATTTTTTGCTCGTACAAATCCTCTTGGCAGGCGAGGCAACGTGCTTCCGGGCCTTCGTCCGGCAGGAGGAAGGTTTGCAAAACGCGCCCTTCCAGCTTGCCTTCGCGCTGCGCGATTTGGATGATCGAACTGGGCACGCCATACTCTTCATTAAAAATCTGCCACAGCCCTTCCACAGAAGCTTTGCTCTCGACCCCCGCGGGTCTGCGCCAAGTTTGGGTTCGTTTCAACAGGCCGAAAGGCCCAATACTCACTATGATTTTCAAATCGCCGGCCTCGTCTAGCGACAAGCTGGCGTTGTACAGCTTGCCGCTCGCTGGATCGAGAAGGTCGCCGTTGCGCCATTCGTTGCCATGAGGCGCAAAGTTCTGCATGAACTGCAAGCCGATGATGGGCTGATTGCGCCATTCTCCAGGACAACGCGCGCATCTGCCGTTCGCGCCCGCGTGCGGACGAAGAAACAACTTCTCAATCTCGCCCGCCAATCCGTTTTCGGTCTCAAAAATTTTGACGATTGCCAACGTGTCGCCGTTCGCTTCATCAAACGTAAGCCATCGCCCCACGGGCGAGGACGCAAAGGCCGCAGCGTTCGGCATCAAAGCAAAGGCAAGCGCGCACGCCATGATCATGCTACTCATGCGCCTCCTCCTTTTTTCTTTCTTTCACCTCCGCAAACACCTCGTGATAGCGCGGATCGGTGGTTCGCATCAACTCGTCCCACCACGTGAAGTACAGTCCGTAATTCGTGGTGAAATGCTCGTGGTGCAGATTGTGATGCGTTGAAGTCGTGTGCCAACTCAGCCAGCGATTGCGCGTAAACCCTTTGGGAAAAAATTCAAACCCGAGATGCCCGAGCACGTTGCGCACGATCATGTACGTGAGAAAGATGAAGATCGTCGCGAGGTGGAGCGGCACCAAAAAAATCATGAGCACGTAGCTCAGTGCTTGCACGAGGGCTTCATAAGGATGAAAAGAATAAGCCGCCCACGGCGAAGGGTTCGTGGACAAGTGATGCACTTTATGAACGTGCGGATAGATGCGCGGATGGTGCATCAACCGATGCGTCCAGTAAAAATAGGCGTCGTGAAAAACAATCATGACCGCCAGGCTGAAAAAGAAGTACGTCCAGCCATACTCCGCGAAATCCAAATAGATTTGCGTGTAGCCGGCTTGCTGCGCTTGGTAAATGCCGAAACCAATGATCGAGAAAATGACGATCGTGCTTAAGGAATAGCGCAGCTCGTGCCAGAGGCGCGGCGCTTTGGGAAATTGCCGTTGAATAAAGCGATGCCGCAGCGGTTTGCGCGCCACAACCCAAAACGCGAAGAACGCGGGACCCGCTACCAGAAAATAGCGCAGAAAGTCGTTCAACAAAATGTGGGGGTAAACTTCGAACCACTGCAAGGTTTCCATTGTCGGCTCCTTTGGTGAATGATGAGATTGCCAAAAAACATGGCCGAAGATAACCAATCGGCTTTGGCGCAATCTACCTCAGGCCGAAAAAACCTTGCTGATTTCGGAATCAGTAAGCAAAAAGCAAAACGATTGCCGGCAAAACTATTCTTTTTATCTCACAATGCGAACGAGACGCAGCGCAAAAGAAAATCAAAAGCGCGCGCAAAGCCGCGAAGGCGCAAAGCACCGGTAAAACTTCTCTTGGCGGAATCTCTGCGGCTTTGCGTGAAAATTTTGCTTTAATGAGCCTTCGTGTACGGGAGGAATCAACGGCGCGCTTGGCTCTTGCGATAGGCCGTCGGCGTCAATCCGGTTTGGCGTTTGAAAGCGCTGTTGAACGGGCCGAGCGATTGATACCCGAGATGGTAGGCGATTTCGAGAATGGTCAAGTTGGCGCGATTGGGATCGAGCAAGATTTCGCACGCCTCTTGCACGCGATATTGATTCAAGAAGTCGTTGAAGTTGCGAAAGCCCATGTGCCGGTTGATCATGCGGCGCACTTGGTATTCTTTTTCGCCGAGCTTCTCTGCCAATGCGGTGATGGTCAAGCCTTCTTCGCGATAAACTTTATCCTGTTCCAAAAGCTTCTGCAGCTTGTTCGCCAATTGGGTGGGAGGAGGCGCCATGGCGAGAGCCGGCTCCGGTCGCGCGACAAAAAATCCCGAGCGCAACTCCAAATTGTGCGCGGCAAAATATGTGATGACCGCGAGGATGGCGAGCTTGTGCAATAACTCCAGCGGCGCGGGTGAAGCGGTTTGTCGCAGCGCGACCTCGGCGAGCAAGGTGAGGCTCATCAAGCCGGTGGTCAAGAGAATGAAATGCGTGCGAAAACGCGCGCGCGCTTCGATCAAATCCTCTTTGCGTCCGCTGTGCGCGCGAAAGGCGGCGAGCGCGACAAAAATCAATGAGAGCGCTTGCGGCAGAATGCCGAGCAAAGCCTCCACCGTTTTGCCCGCGATCGGCGCGTTCGCTTTTTTCAAAAAGAAAAAGCCGTATTGCGCGGCAACAGCGCCGGCAAGAAAAATAAAATGCTGCTTCCGCAGCGCAAAGTGATCCTCGAAGAGAGCACAGGCCATTAACCACAAAAGCGGTGGCACGGCAAAGGCGCCAGCCACAAGAAAATAGGCAAGCGGTGATTGCCAAATCGGCGGCCAGTCGACGATCAAATAAGAAATGACGCCCGCGGTAAGGGCGAGAGAAAGATGGACGTGCTGATCCCGGCCGCGGATGCGGAACAGCATGATTCCGAGCAGCAACAAAACGCCGATCGCCATCACGCGCAGCACGTCCGCGGCCCACGCCCAATTCATAAGCAGTCTCCCAAGCTTGCGGCCTTCCTAATTCCGTGGGAATGTTGCGCAAAACGTGAGGCGATCACTTTCCCTCCGGCAGCGGGAACTCCACGGGAAACGAATGGCGCAGCCAGATGCGCGGGTCGGCTTTATCTTTCAAGAGCAGAGGATTGTAGTCGTATTCGAATTGCAGCAGCATCGAAGGATTGAGGCGATACTCCAAACCCAGACGGTGGCGGAGCTGAAGATTGTAATACAAATTTGCGATCTTATCATCCGTCGCCTCCACCAATTCACTTTCCACCAAGCCGGTTTCCACTTGGCCGACGTAGAGCAGATAGAGGCTGTTCGACAGATGCTTGCCCAGCGTCAGACGGCTGTTGCGCAATAAAGAAGGGCGCCCGGCGACGATGGCATTGCCGGGCGCCGCGCCATTCGACTCGCTGTTTGAGGTGAGTAGATTGCGTGTGAAGCGCGAGCTGAATCGCACCACGTCCAGGCCCAGCTTGCGTTCGAGCGCGCGCTCCACCGGGCGAAGGAAAGGACGAACGATGAGATGATCCGTGCCGATGCTCATCGCGTCTTTGGCATTTTGCCCTAAACGATCGACCGAATAGCCCAGCGTGGCCAGCAACTGTTCCTGCGTGTCGCCCAAAAAACTGGGATGATCCGAAGAGAGCTTGAAGTACGCATTTTGAAAACGGCCGCGCGGCACTTCCTGGCCGCTGGTCGAATCCACGGTGTAGAGCGTGAGATAGACATTGTACGGAAAATTGGTGGAGTCCGTAATCACGGTGTGGCCGCGGCCATACACGATGGGCCGCCAATCGCTGCGGTCGAATTCCGCGCCGCAATTCTCCACTTGAAAACTCATGTCGAGATATTCCACCACGCCGCGGTGCGAAGTGATTTTGCCTTCTGTGAAAAACGAGCTGTCTGCCAGCACGCCTTGCATTTTGAGGCGACTGTCGGCGTCGTCAAGGCCGAGGCTTACGAAGACTTCGTCAACCGCGCTGGGTATGGAAATGACGTAGCGATTGTCGCGGCGGCTCTTGGCCAGCACGTTCCAATTGAGATTCAACAAGAGCTTTGTGAGTGTGGAATCGGTGTCGGTATTCTCTTCGAACGGAAATTGGAAATTCACATTCTCCAGCACGAGGCCGCCGGAGAGCACAGGGTGCGCCCACGGTCCGCAAATGATGAATTCGTCCGCGTCGCCCTGCATGGAAGTAGAATCTATCAAGCCCGTGATCCAAAATCTGCCGACCTCATGCTTTTGCATCAAGCCGGGAATATTGAGCGGCACGCCGTTCTCGCTGGATTGCAGGAATAGCGCGCCTAAATAAATTTGCGAATCACTCAAGCGCAACGGCCGCGGCAACAACGAGTCGGGATAAATGCTCGCGCTCTTTTGCAGCAAATTCTCGGCGGTGGTCATTGGCAAAGGCGGCACTTGTTCTTCATTGCGTATTTTTAAGGAAGCGTCGCCGATCTTGCCGTGCATTTGCCGCACTTCGATAAAAGTGCCGCGCTCGTCTGTTGCCAGCTCGCCGCTCAGGTCTTTGATCTGCGGCGCGATCTTCGTCAATTCCAAGCGCTCGGCAAAAAAACTCAGGCGGGAATTGGGCAAACGCAGTTTCTTGTACGGCCCGAGCAAGTGCAAACGCAATTTGCCCGCGCTTTCCGCGCTCTTGAAATAAGACGTTATTTCGGGCAACAGTGCGAGAAAATTGCCCTCGCCGTGGGCAACGATATCGAGCTCGTTCACGTCGTCGAAAGGCAGGAAGCCCGAAGCTTGCAGAGCAAAGGCGTCTTGTTTGCGATAGGCAATGTGCGGCAGCCGCATGCCATAACGCGAAAGCGTTGCCGGTTTGCTCGCCGCGGAGGCGGGCTCCAGCTTCGCTTCAAGCTCATCAAAATTGAACCACCGCACCGCGCCGTTGCGCACGAGTATTTTTCCGGAAAGCGGAATGCCGGTGGCGCTCATGAAATCCGTGAGCGCGCCCTGAGCTTTGAGATCGAACGAAAGCAGGCCGTGAAATTTCTCAGTGGGCACGTCGGCGAGAGCCTGAAGAAACTCATCGCTCTTGATGCCCGCGCCTTGCAATTCGAGCTGCAGGTTTTGAGCGTTGCGCAGATAGCCGACCTTTGCGTTGAGATACGGCTTTCGGTCTTTTTCGATTTTCAACACGGGCAACTGCCACCCCGCGCTGTCGAGAAGCGCTTCGCCGCGCACGGAAAAATTCCCCACATCATTGAAGAAGCCGTCATACAGCCAAAAATTGCCCTGGCCGCGCGGCTCGTCCAGCGTGCCGTGCAAATTCATTTCTCCGAACAGACGCCCGCGATAGCGCGGCTGATGCAATCGCTGCGCTTCGATCAATCTCGCCAAATCCGCGTCGAGCAAACGCAAATTGCCTTGCAGTGCGCCGCGGCGCGCGGAGCGGGTGTGCAATTGCAAATTGCCGGACAGCCAATTCTCGCAGCGCAGATCGGAAATCGTAATCATGCTGTCTTGCACGTGGCAAATGTAGTTTGCCGTAAAGCTGTTCGCGCGCCCGGGGAAAAATTGCATCGCGCCGGAAATCACACGCTCATTTTTTACGAGCGGCAGCATGTAGCCGTTGAGCTGAAACCACTTCGCACCGTTCGCCTTTTTCGTGGCATTGATCTGCAACGTGAGGCTATCGGGACGCCCGGCGAGCGCGAAATCGAAATCCACATCCGAAGAAACCGAGCGCGTCCACTTCTCGCCGAACAATGTGGACAACAATTCCGTTTCCAAGCCTTGCACGCGAAAGAGCGGCTGTTTGCCCCAGCGCCATACTTGCGCCTCGACCTGCGAAGCGAGATCGGGGCGATGCGCTTGCACGCGCAGAGTATCTTCGCGCAAAGCGAAATTGCCCAGCCAGCGCAGAGTTTTTTCGGCATTGCCAAGATCGCATTGCAATTCGCCCGCGAGGCGAGGCTGCAGCAAGCTGCCAGTAATCTGCGCGCGCGTCGAAATCCGAAGCTGCGGCGCGCCGGCAACATGCGGCGTCGAGGTGAAAGCAGCTTGCAAAAAATTGCCTGCCGGAAGCGCGAGCGTGCCATTTGTGAGCAGGGTGAGATCGAGCGGAAATTCCGCGGCGCCGCAATCGATCTTGCCCCAGCCTTCCCATGCGATCGGCGGCGCCGCGGAGCGGCCTTCATTTAAGAAGGCCAGCTCGAAAGCGCCGTTGCCTTGCCAGCGCAGCTCATGTTTCGGAATGACGTGCCGCAGGCTATCGTGCCGCTGCGGCGCATACCAGAATTCGGATTCGAGATGATGAATGCGTTTGCCGAAAATCTCGCCGTTGCGATTGGCAAGCTTGAGGTACAAACGCGGCGCTTGCAATGCGCCATATAGATTCGCCGAAAGTTGCCAGTTGCCGGAAATCGGCGCGTTTTCCTTGTGCAGAAACGGAGCCAGCGCGAGCGAATCACATGATAATTTGAGATCGACGTCCGGTTCGGCAAAAGCATGAGTGGGAGGCGGCGCGAGCGAGTCATGCGCGGAAGCCTCAGCCGCGGGCAAAGCGCGTTGCGCAATCTCCTGCAAGGTTCGAAAGAAAGGCAGCGGCATCACATTGATGCGGCCCGCCAGCCGCACGGGTTGACCATTTAACAATTGCCGGCAACTATCGAGCATTAACCAACCATTGTCGATGCGCGCGTTGAGATGGAGCGAATCCACGCGCACCGGCGCGGAACGCAGCGCGCGCAGGGTGCGGGCGAAGAGATTATTCGAAGACCATTGCGTTGCGCCGTTTGCACGCAGCGCCGAGTCCGGCCACCACAGCATTTGGCCGTTGTGCAACGCCAATTCGCCCTGCAAATGCACGCCTGTGTTTGCGGAGGTTCGCGCGAATAAAATTTTGCCGCGCAACGAGCCGTTCGTCATTTCCATGCGGCCGGGCGCGGACAGCGGCAAGGGGCCGCGATGGCGCCAATCTTCCACTTTGAGCACGAGCGAATCCAGCGCGAGGTAGCGCAAATCAATTTCCGTGGCGAGCGCCAACTCCGAATTTTTCCAGTGCGCCAATTGCCCGTGAATTTTGAGCTGCGCTTTCCAATCGCCCAAGGTCCGCACCCAGCCATTGATGTCGCGCAGCACTTCGATTTCGGCTCCGCTATTGTTCAGCGCCGCAGCGCTGTCCTGCAATACGATCCTGCCGTGATTCAGCTCGATGGTTTCAATGATGTGAGATTGGCGGGCAAGTTGGCGCCATGCCGTATCCGCGGTGGCAACTGCGGCCGAGCGTAATCCGGCTTGCGTCGTGTCGTTTGCGGTGTGCAGAAATGAGGCTTTGGAAAGGCCAAGCGTAGGATTCAGAAGGTGGAGGCGCAAGACGTGCTGTTGCGGATGCAGCAAATGGCGAAAGAGATCCCAATAGCCGAAGCGCACCGTGATCTGTTCCGCGGCGACAAAGAAGCGTTGCGCTTCCCGCGCGACGGGTCGATATTCGACGTCGTACAGATCGACGCCGCGAAAATGTACGCGCACAGAATCGTAACGCACACTCTCGCCGAAATGCTCACGCAAATTTCGCACGACGTAGGCCTCTAGCCAGGCCTGATTATCGTAGAGCGTCCAAATCCAAATGCCGCTCACCAGGCCAAACACGGCCGTCAGCGCGCGGAAGAGACGGCGTTTCGTTCGCGTAAATTTGGACATAGACAAGCACAGTGGATCATTGGATTGATGGATCACTGGAGTGAGGGACCGCTAGCGTGTTGGCCTGCATCAATCCAACAATCCATAAATCCATCAATCCAATTTTAAGGTACGGCGACGAGCGGGGCGAACTTGTTGGTGTGTACGCTTTGATTTGGACTTTCAGCGGCGTGGACTTCATGCAACTGCTCGCTCACTTTGCCGAAGCGGCGCTCGCGTCTTTGGTAGTCGAGCAAAGCTTCGTAGAATTCTGCGCGGCGGAAATCGGGCCAGAACACATTGGTCACGTAGATTTCCGTGTACGCAAGCTGCCATAGGAGAAAATTGCTGATGCGTTGCTCGCCGCTGGTGCGGATCAACAGATCGGGGTCGGGGATCTCGGAGGTGTATAAGCAAGATGAAATCGTCTCGTCGTCGATCGTCGCAGGTTGCATGCGGCCCGCCTGCACTTCCGCGGCAATGCGTCGTACGGCGTCCGTAATCTCCTGCCGGCTGGAATAGCTGAGCGCGAGATTGAGCGTCAAGCCGGTATTCTTGCTCAACGTGCGCTTGGCGTGCTCCAAACCTTGGCGCGCGAGATAGGGCAAATCTTCCATGCGGCCGATGGTCATGAGCCGCACATTGTTGCGCTTCAGTTCCTCCAACTCGGCGCGAATCGTGGTGATGAGCAAAGACATCAGTGCCGCCACTTCGCTTTTAGGGCGGTTCCAGTTCTCCGTGGAAAAAGTATAAAGCGTGAGATAGCGCAAATCCAACTCGCCGGCCGCGCGTACGATTTCACGCACGGAATTGATGCCTTCGCGATGGCCCTCCACGCGGGTGCGATTGCGCAGCTTGGCCCAACGGCCGTTGCCGTCCATGATGATGGCCACGTGCGTGGGCAGCGGGCCATTTTGGAGTTTTCTCAAATACGCTTCTGAACTAAGATGCTCTTCCTGAGCTGGCGCGCAAGCGCGCGGCGTCCGCACGTGCGGATGGCCTTTTCGATCCTGCGAATGTTCCAATGCAATTTACCTCGAAATCTTGCGAACGGGCCGGCGTCTCAATTCTCATGCGGGCATCTGCGCCCCTCGCCGGCCGTATCGCGAATACCGTCAATGTGCAATGATCCTGATATGAAAAAGCCCGGCTTGAGCAACCGGGGCCTGATCACGGCAATGATTTTTCAAACCTGAAAAAAATACTCGGCAGCCTAGACAAAATCAAGCGAAATATCCGCGCTGCGGCAATGCGAAGCTTTGGGCGGCGGTCATTTCAAACGCGATGAGAAATTTTTGTCTGCTTTCTGCTCGACACGCATGACTCCTCATCTTATATGAGATGGCCCAACGACTGCAAAAGCACCGCACGCCGCGAAGCACATGAGTAGTTGCAAGCGCCGGCAATTGCGAAAATTTTAGCTTGCAACTAAAATTTAAATTCCGTTTATTGCCGCCCGCTTTTTTGCATAAATCATCTCAGCCAGGAGACTGTGTCCATCTTCCAGGACGAGGACGGCACGCCGCACTTGCGCTGAGGGTAAAACCACAAGCACAGAACTATGCCCGACAAGGAGGTCCGACACATGTTCAAGTTCAATTCCCGCGAGCTCGATCTTATCGAGGTGTTGCCCGCTTCTTCCCCGGCGTTGAAACAAAATCTCGAACAGATCATCGACGAATCTTCCAAATGGAACGCTGCGATTGCAAGTCTCGATCATGCTACCGGCAAGTATCGCATCGTATTGGAAGGCACATTACGCCAGCCCGCGAAGAACAATTAGTCGAGGGTTTGTTTTGCTTTTCCTCTCACGGATAGATGAACGCCAACGGCGAATTTTCTCCGCGGGCCTTAATCTATCCGTTTGAGGAAAGAAGGCCTTCCTCTTCCCACCGCTAGTGCAACTGCAAACATTCCTCACAACGCAACGGGCGGCAATATAATTTTTGCAAATAAATCAGGCCTTGTTGATCGCGCGCATACTTTGCGAGTTTTGTGCTCACCGCGAGCTTGTGAGACAATTGCGCGCGCATCGCGCGTGTGATTTGGTTTTCCTGAAGCTTCGGCAGTAAACCATACGCTTCCCGCACTTGATTCTGTGACGCGGCATTGCTGGCCTCGCGAAAATAAAACCATAGGCCGGGCAGAATGATATTGACCAAAATATCCAGCGCCCGCTCGCGGCCAAGCAAATCTCCCGCGTGCGCGCGTGCAGAAAGCTTGCGGCCGCGCAGGTCGTAGTGCGATTGCCAAAAGCCTTCCGCGGGGCAAATGAAATATTGCAGCAATTCACTCACGAGCTTCTTCGGCTCGTTGCCCATGGCTTGCACCGTTGCGGCGAGATGCTCCAAAATTCCTTGACGATAAAATTTTAAAATCAATTGGCGAAGCGCGGCCACGCGCCGGCCAGGAAAATTCGGCGGGCGGAGACGAAAGAAATGCCAAGCGGCGGAGGGCAGCGGGCGAATTTGCAGCGTGTGCCGCAATTCTTCCCACAGCGCTCTGCGCGCTGAGACGAAGGCCGCTACCTCCGCATCGTCCAAAGTGATCCGTTCCGCCAGAAAACCTGCGGCGCCGAACAAGAGCGCATCCAACAATAACTCCGGACTGTGCTCGCGTGTGGCGCGCAGCTCCGCAAAGAGCAATTCGATCGGCAGCAACTCCGTGAGCTTGCGAAATGGCTCTTGGTTTTTATCATAGCCCAATGCCTCGGCAATGCCGCGATATACGGCTTGGTCCCACGAGCTCTGGCGCACTTGTTCCGCAAACGCATCGGCTTTGGCTTCCAAGCGCAACCCGCCGGCATGGTGCACCGTCGCGAAGATTTTTGCGGAAGAGGTTTGGCTCAAAGGACAGGAAAGAAGGGGTGCGGCCGGCGCGACGAATGCACGCACGATTTTTTCGGGCAGAAGCAGTTGCGGAACGCGCAAGCCGTTTTCGCGCACAATCGGCGCGGCGTGCGCGGCGGAAATGCTTTCGCGGAGCGCCAGGTGCAGAATGACTTCATTATAGGCAGGATCGCGATGATGGCCGTGCGCTTCCCAATCTGCGGCGGTAAGATGGCATTCGACGTCGCCCTCGACGAGCTTGCCGGCAATGCGCAAAGTCGCGCGGCGAAAATCCGGACCGCTATCGGAATTGTACTGGCCGGGGTTGACGATTTCGAGCGCGTCGCCCTCGTCCGTTTTCAAATGCTGCGTCGGAATCGCCTGGTTGCGCCAAATCTCGTGGAGTTTGGATTCTGAGAAAGTGGATGGAGTGAGCATGTCTCCCCTCTAGTTTTTACGCTGAAAGCTGACAGCTCACTGCCGTCAGCTTTCAGCAAAGCAATGCCGCTATGGCCTCACCACTGATATCTTTGTCCGCGAATTTGTTTCGCGGGTTTGATCACGTGCATGCGTTTGAGCTTTGCCACTTGCTCGATGCGGCGTTCGGCGAGCCGGTTCGAAGCCACGCTGGTGGGAATGCTTTCCTTTTGCGCAAGCTCGAAAATTTGTTTGACGATGTGATAAATGCCTTCCGCCTCTTTCAGGGCCTTTTCGCGATTGTAGCCCTCGACTTCATTGGCAACGTTGATCAAGCCGCCGGCATTGATCACGTAATCCGGCGCATAGAAGATGCCCTTCTCCTGCAAAACCTTGCCGTGCTTCTTTTCGTCCGCTAATTGATTGTTCGCGCCGCCGGCGATGATTTTGCACTTGAACTGCGGAATCGTCTCATCGTTAATAATCGCGCCCAATGCGCATGGCGCGAACACGTCGCATTCGCTGCTGTAAATCTTGTTCGGCTCCACCGCGGTCGCGCCGAAATCATTCACCACTTTTTCCACGCGGTCTTGCTTAATATCTGAAATGAAAATCTTCGCCTTTTCCTTCGCAAGAAATTCGGCGAGGTAATATCCCACGTGCCCGGCGCCTTGAATCGCCACCTTTTTGCCGCGCAACGAGGACGAACCCAACGCCGCTTCGACGGTGGCCTTCATGCCATGATAAACACCGCGCGCCGTCACCGGCGAAGGATCGCCGCTGCCGCCCAACGCTTCGGAGATGCCCGTGACCCATTGCGTTTCCATGCGCACCCATTCCATATCGCGCACTTCCGTGCCCACATCTTCAGCCGTAATATAGCGCCCGGCAAGTCCCTCTACGAATCTTCCAAACGCGCGAAAAAGCATTTCATTTTTATCCGCATGCGGATCGCCGATAATCACCGCTTTGCCGCCGCCCAAATTCAAGCCCGCGGCCGCGGCTTTATACGTCATGCCGCGCGATAGGCGCAGCACGTCTTCCAAAGCTTCTTCTTCGGTTTTATAAGGCCACATGCGCGTGCCGCCCAGCGAGGGCCCAAGCGTGGTATCGTGAATCGCAATGATCGCACGCAAACCGGAATCTTTGTCTTGACAGAATACGACCTCTTCATGATTGTGCTCGGACATCATCTGCAAAATTTTCATGACGTGTGCTCCCTGATAGAAGTAGCGTTCGAATAGAAGTGATCAAATCGTGGCGTTGCGAGTTATGAATAACGCCTGAACGGATAGGAAAGCGCGCGCGGGTGCCAAAAACGATAATAAAAAATCCGCCCAACGGCAAAGCAAATTTCTCCCGAAAGTGAGGTTGTCAAAAAAACATGGAATGGTATTTTTATTGAGAAAGCCGGAAGGGGAAGCATGATCCGCAGCTTGGGTGCAAGGAGTATAAACTCCACGGCGTGTCTGCAAAAGTGCAGCAGAAAAAAATTATCCTTCGAACTTCCATCTTGCTTGGCAGGCATACCATGTCTAAATTGCAGCACACTGCGATCATACTCGTTGAGGGTGAAATTTTGCGGTGACATTCGCGTTGCGCGCACAGTTGGTTTGTAGACACTACAGCACGGAATATGGTCTCCCAAGCCAACTTTGACGAGCATGAATCTCCATTCTAATCATTTTCGAACCAACCCGTGAGCCTATGAATCATTCTCTCAACACCATTACCGTCATTGGCGGCGGCACGATGGGGCGCGGTATTGCGTATGCCTCATGTCTCGCCGGTTATCAAACCAAACTCTATGATGTCAGCAACGACGTATTGCAGCAGGCCGGCCACTACGTTCTCAGTAATTTTCAAAAGGCCACTTCGAAAGGGGTGATTACCGAGGAGCACGCCGCGAAAAGTCATGCACGCCTACAAACCACGACCGCACTTTCTCTCGCAGCGCTGCACGCCGACTTCGTCATCGAAGCCATACCCGAAAAGATTGAGATGAAGATCGATTTGTTCACGCAGCTCGACCAGCTTGCGCCGAGCCACGCGATTTTCGCGACGAACACTTCTTCGCTTTCCGTGACGGAGATGGCAGGCGCGACGCAACGGCCTTCGCAAGTGGTCGGCATGCACTTCTTCAATCCCGTGCCGGTGATGAAGCTCGTGGAAATCATTCGCGGCTTGGAAACTTCCGAGAACACGATTGAGATTACGCAACGCGTCGCCATGGCAATGCAAAAGGAAACCGTGCTCATCCACGAATCGCCGGGCTTCATCACCACGCGCATCAACGCGATGATTGGCAACGAGGCGTTTTACATGCTGCAAGAGGGCGTGGCCAGTGCTGCGGAGATTGACAAAGCCTTGAAGCTGGGATTGAATCATCCGATGGGCCCATTCGAGCTGGTTGATCTCGTGGGCTTGGACACACGTTTGAACATTCTCAATTTTCTCCATCAAACTCTCGGCGAGAAATTCCGGCCGTGCCCGCTGCTGGTAAAGTATGTGAAAGCCGGAAGATTGGGAAGAAAGGTGGGGAAGGGGGTGTATGAATACGTAAATGGAAAAAAATGATTCCGAAAATTCAAATTGATCGAATAGACACCCCATCGCTGGCGATTGTGAGGGACGAGCCTCCGAAATACCGCTTGAAATTGGAGGCCGGATTCTTTATTATGCCGCCCGAAGTTTTTGGAAAAATTTCCGTTCAGGGCAATCAATGCGTGGTGCTAAGGAAAGGATGCTGCCGTAATCGTGAGCAAGGCCACTGGTGGAGCAGAGCAAAATTTTTTGTTTGATATCGTCATCGTCGGCGCCGGCCCGATCGGCTTGGCCTGCGGCATTGAGGCGCAACGTCGCGGGCTTTCATATGTGATTTTGGAGAAGGGCTGCCTCGCCGACGCCATCTTTCGTTTCCCCAAACACATGACCTTTTTCTCCACGCCCGAGTTGTTGGAGATTGGCGACGTTCCTTTTGTGATTTCCGGCGGCAAGCCCACACGCCAAGACGCGCTCACTTACTATCGCCGCGTGGCGGTGTCGTTTGCTCTGAACGTGCGGCTTTTTGAGCGCGTGGTGCAAATCGAAAAGCGTGAAGGCTTTTTTGAAATCTCGAGCGAAAAGGCGCAGTATCGCGCCAAGCACGTCGTGCTCGCATTGGGCTTTTATGACCACCCCAATCTGCTGAACGTTCCCGGCGAAGACCTCCCCAAAGTTTCTCATTACTACACCGAGCCTCATCCGTTTTATAAGCGCCGCGTTGCGATTGTCGGCGGGAAAAATTCCGCGGTCGAAGCCGCGCTGGAATTATATCGTCACGGCGCGGAAGTCACGCTCATTCATCGCCAGGCCGAGATCGGGCCGAGCGTGAAGTATTGGATCTTGCCGGACATTCTCAATCGCATTCAAGAAGGCGGCATTCGCGCGCTGCTCAATGCGCGCGTGACGCGCATCACGCCGGAGGAAATTTTCGTGCAGAACGGAACCGGTGAAGCGCGCGCCCTGCCCAGTGATTTCGTGTTCGCGCTCACGGGCTATCATCCCGATTATGATTTTCTGCGCAGCATGGGCGTGAACATTGACGCAGAAACCGGCAAGCCGGAGCACAATCCCGCCACGTTCGAAACCAACGTGCCCGGCCTCTACATCGCGGGCTGCCTCGCTGCAGGAAAAGATGCGAACAAAATTTTTATTGAGAATGGCAGGCTGCACGGGAAGGATATCATGAACGATATTGCGGCGAAGACGAGTCAACGTCCGCGAAAGGAGTGACTATGCTCTCGAAAAAACTGTTGCGCCTGGGCGCGATCATTTCGGTCTTTGTTCTGCTTGTCGGCGGCACTTGCAATCAACCCACTCCGCAACCGCGCCCCGGCAATGCCTTCGAAGGCTCGGCGCATTGGGCGCGTGATCTCGCGCAACCGCACTTTGCAAGCTTCGCTTCGGACGCACAATTGCACACCGTCATCGGCGTGCAAGTTTATCGCGACGGACGTTTGCCCGCGAACGCCGGCAGTTGGGGCCTCGTGGCGTGGAGTCCTTCGCAACAAAAAGAACTGCAAGTCAACGTGCGCTACACCGGCACGACCACGACCACGACGCGCGCGCAAACCAATCCGCCCGGCGCGAACGATCAACCGATACCTGCGAACTGGGTGAATAGCACGACCGTGTTCAATGCCACGACGCCGCATCGCGACCCCGGCGCAACACTGGCAACGCTCGTAAATTTCAACATCGCGACCTATAACGGCCCGCACTGGGGCATCAATTTCAACACGGGCGCGGAGCCGAATCATTACGTGAACTATGACGGCACGTATCTCGGCACCACGCCGTGAGCGCCGTTATGTTTCAGGGTTCAGCCGGTATGCGTTGAAAGTTGGAAAAACCTCTGAACGTTTTTTGAACTGCTTACGAATCAAAAGCCCACTCTGAAAAACCAAAAGCTTTTTCGGCGTGCGTTTTTGACCCGTGTGCGGCCCAATAAGAATTGGCAAAGCATAAAAGAAAACATCGGAGAGAGCCTTGAAAGAATTCGATCTCGTCATCATCGGCGGCGGGCCAGGCGGATATGTCGCCGCGATTCGCGCGTCGCAACTCGGCATGAAAGTCGCCGTGGTGGAAAAAGACAAACTCGGCGGATTGTGTTTGAACTGGGGCTGCATTCCCAGCAAGGCGCTGTTGCGCTCTGCAGAGGTTTATCATCTGCTCCATCGCGCGCAAGACTTCGGCTTGAGCGCCGGCGAGATTTCCTTTGAATGGCAGAAGATCATTCAACGCAGCCGCAAAATTTCCGAACAGATCAACAAAGGCGTGCATTTTCTTTTCAAAAAAAATAAAATCGAGCACGTCGAGGGTTACGGCAAGCTGCGCAAAGACAAAGTCATTGAGGTGACGAAAGACGGCAAGGCCGTGGGCGAATACAAAGCCAAGAACGTCATCATTGCCACGGGCGGCGCGCATCGTTCGATTCCCGGGGTTGCGCTCGATCGCAAGCGCATCATCACCAGCACCGAGGCCATGATTCTCCCGGAAAAACCGGCATCCATGATCATTATCGGCGGCGGCCCCATCGGCGTGGAGTTCGCGTACTTCTACAACGCCTTCGGCTGCAAAGTCACCATCCTCGAAATGATGCCGCAAATCATGCCGCTGGAAGATGAAGAATTAATCAAGGCCCTGACTTCGAGCTACAAGAAAAGCGGCGTGACCATCGAGACCAACGCGAAAGTTTCTTCCGTCGTGCCGACGACGAATGATGTGACCGTCACTTATTCCGTGAACGGCGCGGAGAAAAAAGTCACCGGCGAAGTCGCGCTCATGGCCATCGGCTTCTCCGGCAACACAAGCAATCTCGGCTTGGAAGAACTCGGCGTGGAATTGGATCGCACCTTTATCAAGGTCGATCGCAAAACTTACGCGACCAACGTGCCCGGCGTTTACGCCATTGGCGACGTGATGGGTGCGCCGCTGCTCGCGCACGTCGCTTCTGCGGAGGGCATCGCTTGCGTTGAGCACATCGCCGGCAAACATCCGCACCCGGTGGATTACAGCAACATCCCCGGCTGCACTTACTGCCAGCCGCAAGTCGCAAGCGTGGGTTTGACTGAGACACAAGCGCGCGAGCAGGGCTATGATGTTTCCGTGGGCAGATTCTCGTTCCGTCCGCTCGGCAAAGCCGTAGCCGTGGGCGAGACGGAAGGTCTCGTGAAATTGGTCGTCGATAAAAAATACGGCGAGTTGCTCGGCGCCCACATCCTCGGGCACGAAGCCACGGACATGATTGCCGAATTGGTCGTCGCGCGCGCATTGGAGACGACGGTACATGAGTTGGTCAAGACCGTGCATGCGCATCCCACTTTCACCGAAGCGGTAATGGAGGCCGCGGCGGACGCCTTGGGCGAGGTGATTCACGCGTAGCGGTTTCTCAAATCGAGGGAGAAGTAAAAATGAAACTGCACGATGAAGTGTTGGAAAAATTCGGCGAGCTCGTCCTGGATCTGGGCAAGGCTGCGGTCATTACGGGTTTTGCAGTTTTGTTCTTTGAGAAATTTCAATTTCTCACTACAGTGGGGAGCATTTTTCTGGGATTGCTTTTGATTACGTGGGTGCTAGATTCCTTTCATGTATTAGGTCGCCGCCACAAAGGCATTGGAACTAGCGACCAACCCAAACTTAAAAAGGAGCAAGATCATGGATAATCTCTTAATCGCGCTCTTGATGGTTTTCGTGCCCGTAACAGCGTTCTTCTTCTTTATTGTGTGGAATGAGCGCAAAGAGCGCCGCGCTCATCAAATGAAAAGATGAAAACCTGAAATGCTGGCGTGTGGTCATGGACAATCTCTTGCTCACCATCATCATCGTTTTTGTTATTGCCATGTCGGGCTTCGCCTTTGTCATGTATCATGTACGCAAAGAGGACCGTGCTCGACAAGGCAAGCGTTGAGGCGTTCTCGATCTACAGCTTTTGCTTTATCCGCTTACAGAAAGCTTTTTAGTGGCGGCTTGTTCGCCCTGCGTTTGATTCGAATTCATTTTCAAACAAATAAAAATCCCGCCGCCGCTCGCCGGCCGCGGCGTGATTAGGACGTGGTGCAAGAGTTCGGGATGCTCACATGGCGAAGCACAAAATCGGATGGTTGCCTGGTGACGGTGTCGGTCGGGATGTGTTGGAGGCCGCTCAGATTGTGCTTGATAAACTCGCGCTAGATGCCGAATACATTCACGGCGAGGTGGGATGGCAATATTGGTGTGCCGAAGGCAATGCCCTGCCCGAACGCACGGTCGAAATGTTGAAAGAAACCGATGCGTGTCTCTTCGGCGCGGTAACGAGCAAGCCGCGTGAAGATGCGGAGCGTGAGTTGCTTCCGGAGTTGCAGAATCAAGGCCTCGTTTATCAAAGCGCGGTTCTGCAACTCAGACAGAAGTTCGATCTGCACACGAACATTCGCCCGTGCCGCGCATATCCCGGCAATCCGCTCAATTATCGTTCGGACATCGACCTCGTGGTCTTTCGCGAAAATACGGAATGCCTTTACGCCGGCGTGGAGTTTCATCCTTTGCCGCCCGAGGTGATCCAGACCATCGCGCGGCATCATTGCAATGCGCAGAAGTATGTCGACATGGCGCCGGAGGACGTGGCGGTCTCGTTGCGCTTCATTACGCGGCATCGCTGCCAGAATATTGCGCAGCAAGCTTTCGAGTATGCGCGACACAATGGCTATGAATCCGTCACCGTTGTGGAGAAGCCCAACGTCACGCGCGAAACCAGCGGCATGATGATTCGCGAGGCGCGCCGTTTGGCAAAGCGATATGCGGAAATAAACTTTTACGAAGCCAATATCGATCATCTCTGCATGTGGCTGTTGCGCAATCCGCAGAGTTATGCCGTGTTACTCACCACGAATTTGTTCGGCGATATTCTTTCGAAGATGTGTGTGCAACTCACCGGCGGGCTCGGCTTCGGCGCGAGCGCAAATATCGGCGATGATTATGGCCTCTTCGAGCCGATTCACGGTTCCGCGCCGCGACTCGCGGGCAAGTATCAAGTCAATCCCATCGGCATCATTCGCGCCACGGTGATGATGCTCGAATACTTGCATGAAAACGAAATGGCGCGCAGATTGGAAAACGCCATCGCCACCGTGCTCATGGAAGGCCGCGTGCGCACGCAAGACATGGGCGGCGAAGCTTCGACGATTGACATGGCCAAAGCTATTGCAGAAAGAGTTTGAGTTCGTAGTAGCGCCTTCAGGCGCGTTCGCTTTTAAAATTGTCATCCTGTAAGGAACTTCCCTCGCACTGGGAAGAGCGCCGAGCACTAGGGAAGGTCCTTACAGGATGACAATGCAGTGCGGTTGTTTGCATGAAAAATGTTCATCCCATGAGGTCCCTATGAGCAGTCTCCTCGCCGTGCTCCTCACCTTCGCGGTGATGGGCGGCATTGTGTTGTTGATTCTCGGCCTGTCAAGCTGGCTCGGGCCGAAGCGCACGAATGCGATCAAAGAAGTGCCGTTCGAATGCGGCTGGGCGCCGATTGCCTCGCCCTTGCAACGGCAGAGCATTCGCTTTTATCTCATCGCGATTTTGTTCGTGCTCTTCGATATCGAAATCATTTTTCTATTTCCGTGGGCCGCGGTGTTTCGTGAACTCGGCTGGCCCGGATTCGCGAGCATGCTGTCGTTCCTCGGCGTGCTCGTGCTTGGACTCGTTTATGCCTGGAAGAGAGGTGCTTTAGAATGGGAATGAGAAATTTTCTCGGCGGCGATAACTTCGTCACTTCGCGTCTCGATCAAGCGGTCGGCTGGGCGCGCAAATATTCCATCTTTCAATACCCGTTCGTAACCGCGTGCTGCGGCATGGAGTACATGTCAACCGCGGCCTCGCATTACGATCTCGATCGCTTCGGCGCCGCGCTGCCGCGTTTCTCTCCGCGCCAAGCGGACGTGCTCTTTGTCGTGGGTACGATCAGCCAAAAGATCGCGCCGATCTTGCGCCGCGTATATGATCAAATGTGCGAGCCGAAATGGGTCGTGGCCTTCGGCGTGTGTACTTGCACTGGCGGCTTTTATGACAACTACTCCACCGTGCAAGGCATCGACACGATTCTGCCGGTTGACGTTTACATCCCCGGCTGTCCCCCGCGCCCGGAAACCGTGCTGCAAGGCGTGATGATGTTGCAAGAGAAAATTCAGAAGCAGAGGCAGGAGTATTGAAACTTGGATTGATGGATTGGTGGAGTTTTGGAGTGGTGGATTGATGGAGTTGTGGATTGGTGGAGTGTTGGAGTTGTGGAGTGATGTGCTGCAGCAAGGTTATTTTGCAACGCCCCTCAACGTGTCATTCTGAAAGAATCTTTTTTAGCACTGGATGAAGTATCAGATCAGCAATTTTACCAGGCATAAAAGATTCCCAAGCCGGACGTTTCGAAACCAAAACTTTACTAAACTTGAAAAGTTTAGTAAAGTTCTTTCAGCCTCGAAATGATGAAGAAAGGCTCGAAGCCTCGAAGTAACTCCGACATGCTGGATGAATACGATTTCAGCAAGGGCGTTCGCGGCAAGTACGTAAAGCGTCTCGCTGGCGGCAGTAATATTGTGATGCTGCAACCGGAAGTCGCGGCAGCCTTTCACGGTTCAGATTCCGTCAATGAAGCTTTGTTCGTTCTCATAAAAATCTCCAATGCGCAGAAGAAGAAAAGCCGCTGCTCGTGATCATGGATCATACTCTTGTCAAAATCAAACGATTAGTTTTGCAGGCCAAGTATGAGTTTCGTTTATCGGCAGAACTTCAGTTGGCAAGTGACGGCTTGACAATGGACGATGCGCTCGAAGCCATTTTGAATGCCGATTACTTGACTAAAAAGAACTCAACGAGCCAAGACAAGCTTACGCCCAAAGAGAAAGTTTATATCATCGAGAGCTACACCTATGACGGAATTCTGATGTACGTCAAGGGAACCATCAGAAAATCTAGAAATCAAGAAGAGTTTTACATCATCATTTCGGCCAAGCGATCAACCTTTGAAGGTTAAAACTATGAAAGGCGACTTTTGCCGCATGTGCGGCTCGAAAAAATTGCGCCGCGAAGAGCGAGACATCTTCCTCGAAAAGAAGAAAAGGGCGATCAAAGCCGTTGGCGTTTGGATTTGTGAAAACTGCCATGAAGAATTTCTTGATGATGCGTCGCGGGAAAAACTTTACCAACCAGCGCGAAAGCGAAGAGCTTTGACGGCATGAGCGGACGAAGTGAAGCTCGACAATTGGCCTCATTCGTGGCTTTTATGACAACTACTCCACCTTGCAAGGCGTCGACACGATTCTGCCCGTTGACGTTTATTTCCCCGGCTGCCCCCGCGCCCGGAAACCGTGCTGCAAGGCGTGATGATGTTGCAGGAGAAGATTCAGAAGCAGGAGTATTGAAACCCTGTGTCATCAGATGAAATGAATTACCAATTATATTGCACGTGACTTCGCATTTTTACATGGTAAAAATGAGCAACGCGTAGAATGGATCCCATAAATTGGATTTTCACAGCTCTTGGAGTTTGGCTCACACTCATAGGCATTTTCTTTCAAGTACTTCAATATTTCAATAAGCGAGGTGGTTCCAAATGGAATGTCCTCAAAAAGTCAATTTTTATGGGCACTGTTCCATCTACGATTTTATATTTCATTGGAAATGCTTTTTGGGTTAAGAGCGACTTCGATCAACCCCAGCTTTCGATTAGCTATAGTAGCAAACCATATCTCAGGTATATCGCCATTGATACTTCTGGTTTGGAGTTCTCATATGAAATATGTCTTAAGAACTCGGGCAAAAATCCAGCTATAGAACTAGTCTATACAAAACTGACTCAAGCGTTAGTTGTTAATGTTCTCACCGTTGCGACAGTCGAGGGAAAGAAATCAAAGAATCCTCCTCCACAACGTCTCGTGTCCGGAGAGCATTATTGCCAAGTTTTCATGATGAATAGTACCACAATGAAATCAGACCAGATTAGAAATTACATTAAAAGATATAATTCCGGCGAGTTAGCCATTGTTCTTGAGCTTGAGATACAATATAAAGATGGAATAACAGGCAAGAAGTACTCCTTTAACGAGCGTAACAAGGTTTTCAAAGATATGGTTCAAATACTGTAGCATCATTATAAGCTTTGCTTGTTCTGATAAAAATCACCAATGCGCAGAAGAAGAAAAGCCGCAGAGTCAAACGCAAAACTGCAAGAGTATACCTCATTCGTGGATAAAAATTTATGTCTTGGCTAGAATCACTCGTTCAAAAATTTCCCGAGGCCGCGCAGATCGCGCCGGCGAAGGCCGATGAGCACGTGCTCTTCGTCAAACGCGAAGCATTGCTCGCGGTCTGTCGCTATTTGCGCGACGAGCACAATCCCTCCTTCAACTTTTTGATGGACCTCGGCGGCGTGGATTATGACGGCTATCCCGAAGCGCAGGCCGAGCGTTTCGAAATCGTTTACAATCTCTTTGCCTATCCCGCGAAGCTGCGCGTGCGTTTGCGCGTCCCCGTTGCGGAGATCGATCCGATCATTGATTCGGTGTCGAGCATTTGGCCCGGCGCGGGTTGGTACGAACGCGAAGTGTGGGACATGTTCGGCATTCGCTTCAAAAGCCTCGCGGATCATCGCCGCATTTTGATGTACGAAGAGTTCAAAGGCCATCCGTTGCGCAAAGATTATCCCATCACGCGCCGCCATCCGCTCATCACCAACGAGAAAATGGGCGCGAGCAGCAACGGCCACGCGCACACGTTTCGCATTAAAACGCCGCAGCCCGGTGCAAACACGCAAAACATGATGCTCAACATGGGCCCAACGCATCCGGCCATGCACGGCGTCATTCACTTGCTGCTCGAGCTCGACGGCGAAAACGTGCAGAGCACCGACGTCGGGATTGGCTATCTGCATCGCGCGTTTGAAAAAGACGCGGAATCCGTCACGTGGAATCAAGTCTTCCCTTACACCGACCGTTTGAATTACGTCTCGCCGCTCATCAACAACGTGGGCTATGCGATGGCGGTCGAGAAGTTGATGGGCTTGCAAACCACGGAGCGTTGCCAATTCATTCGCGTGCTCATGTCGGAAATCTCGCGCATCACGGATCATCTCACTTGCATTGCCGCGAGCACGATGGAGCTTGGCGCGATGACGGCGTTTCTCTACTTCGTCAAAGTGCGCGATATGCTGTACGAGTTGGTGGAAGAAATCACCGGCGCGCGACTCACGGTTTCATATCTGCGCATCGGCGGCGTGAAGGCCGATCTCACGCCCACATTCGGCGACAACTTGCGCAAAATTCTCGGCGAGCTGCGCAAAGCCATGAAAGAGATGCACACGCTCGTCACGCGCAACCGCATCTTCGTGGATCGCATGAAAGGCACGGGCGTCATCTCCAAAGAGACGGCGATTGCTTACGGCTTCACCGGCCCGATGCTGCGCAGTTGCGGCGTGGATTATGACGTGCGCAAAGCCGAGCCGTATCTCGTGTATGATCGTCTGCAGTTCGATGTTCCGTACGGCCAATACGGCGACAATTATGATCGCTATCTCGTGCGCATGGAAGAGATCGAGCAGAGCGCATACATTCTCGAACAGTGTTTGGAAAAAATTCCCGGCGGCGAGATCAATGTCGATTACGAAGGCAAGGTGATGCAAGGCAGTCAAATGGCGGACCTTGGCAAGTTCGGCAAGACGCAAGGCCTGCTCAAGATTCAAGCCTACACCGATCCCACGCTCTCCGGCGGCAACGCGGCGTTTCGCCGCCAAATTTTTCCGGATGATAAAAAAGTCGTGCTGCCCGCGAAAGAGAAAACTTACGGCAGCATCGAAGGCTTGATGAATCACTTCATGCTGGTGATGGAAGGCTACGGCATTCAACCGCCCATCGGCGCGGCTTATCACGCGGTCGAAGGCGCAAACGGCGAGTTGGGATTCTACGTCATCAGCAGCGGCGGCGACAAACCCTTCCGCGTGCGCGTGCGACCGCCGTGCTTTGCGTTGATGTCGGGCTTTCACAAGATGATCGAAGGCATTCCGGTCGCGGACATCATCGCGACGTTCGGCACGGTGAATATGATCGCGGGTGAGTTGGACAGGTGATGCAAAACTCGAATGAGCTAAAATCAAAAGCTTTTGTAAGCGGATTGAATTGGTAAGCGGATAAAACCAAGACGCTTCATCCGCTTACCTCCAAAATCCGCTTACGGTAATCTTTGTTATTTGCGACAAGTTGCAATGAACGCCAAGCTCAAAAAGCTCCCAATCGGCATTCAAAACTTTGAAGCGCTGATCACGGGCAATTATCTCTACGTCGATAAGACGCGCCACCTTTACAAGATGGCGACCGAGGGCATGTTTTATTTTCTCTCGCGCCCGCGACGCTTCGGCAAGTCGCTCACAGTCTCCACGCTGCAAGCGCTGTTCGAAGGCAAAAGAGAATTGTTCGAAGGCCTGTGGATCGCGCGCGAATCGGATTGGGAGTGGAAGCCGCATCCGGTGTTGCGCCTTGATTTCAGCGAGATTTCTTTCAACACCCCCGAGGTTTTAAAACAGAGTTTGTTTGAAGCGCTTTCTGCGCACGGTAAAAGCGCGGGCATTTCCACTTCGTCCTCCTTTCTGCGCGGTCGTTTTAAAGAGTTGATCCTCGGCTTGTTTGAAAAGCACCGGCAGAGAGTCGCGGTTTTGATCGATGAATATGATCAACCGTTGATCAACCACCTGGGCAAAGGCGACGCGGGTTTGGAGATTGCCAAACAGAATCGCGAAGTGTTGCGCGAGTTTTACGGCGTGCTCAAAGACGGCGCGGTCAACGAAGCGCTGCGGCTCGTTTTCATCACCGGCATCTCCAAATTCGCGCGCGTGAGCATCTTCTCGGAGTTGAACAATCTCAACGATCTCACCATGCACCCCGCGTATCCCGAGTTGTTGGGCTACACGCAGGAAGAACTCGAGACCGTGTTCGCGGATTACGTCAAAAGCTTGAGTGAGAATACGAATGCGTCGCAACAAGCCACGCTCGCCAAACTCAAAGCCTGGTACAACGGCTATCGCTTCACCATCAAAGACGTGCAGGTCTACAATCCTTTTTCCGTGTTGAATGTTTTGCAGCGCGAGACGTTTGAAAACCATTGGTTCGAAACCGCAACGCCCGCGTTTCTTGTGAACCTGATCAAAGAGCGCGAATATCCCGCGCCCGCGCTCGAAACGCTCGAATTGCAGCAGCATGATTTTACGATTTACGATCTCGATCATCTCAAGCTCGAGTCGCTGCTGTTTCAAACCGGCTATATCACGATCAAAGGGCATGCGGAAGAGCTGTTTCAGTTGGGCTATCCCAACCAGGAAGTGAAAACTTCGTGGCTGAATTATTTGTATGATCGCCTCGTCGATATTCCGGACAGCTCTTTGAAGGTGCAATACAAGAAGCTCCATCTCTATCTGCGGCAGGAGCAGTTCGAGCTTTTTATCGAGACCGTGAACGCAATTCTCTCCGCGATTCCGTATCCGCACCTCGCCGGCCAGGGCGAGCACTATTATCATACCGTGCTCTACCTGATGTTGTCCGCGAGCGGCGTGCTCGTGCCCACCGAAGTGCTGACTTCGCGCGGGCGCATTGACATGGAAATTTACTTTCCGGAGAAGATTTACGTCGTCGAGCTCAAGTGCAATCAATCCGCGGAGCAGGCGCTTGCGCAAATCAAAGCGAAGAAGTATTTTGAGAAGCACGCGCAGAGCGGCAAAAAGATTTTATTGCTCGGCCTCAATTTCAGCACGCAAGAACGCCGCCTCGCCGATTGGCGCGTCGAAACCGTAGCGCAGACCGCCGGTCTGCAAGCTTCTCTTGCAAGTTGAAAACCGCTGTTCTGTCTTTCATTCTGCTGTCATCGCTTTTGAATCGTTTTGCCGGTAATCGTTTTGCATAAATTGATTCACAAATTGGATACCCGTAAATGAGTTTGAAAATCTCCGATCAATCCATGGCGCGCATCCGCGAGGTGCTCACACATTATCCCGTCAAGCGCGCGGCGTTGTTGCCTATTTTGCACATCGTGCAAGAAGAGAAGGGCTACGTGCCCGAAGAACTCGAACCCGAGATTGCCGCGATTGTGGAAGTGCCGGTCGTGAAAGTGAAGGAAGTGCTCTCGTTTTACACGTGGTTCCGGCAAAAGCCGGTGGGCACGTATCACTTCCAACTCTGCCGCACGATTTCCTGCACGCTGCGCGGCCACCGCGAGATGCTGGCCTATTTGGAAAAGAAGCTCGGCATCAAAGACGGCCAAACCACAGCGGACGGCAAATACACGATCAGCACGGTCGAATGCCTCGCCTCCTGCGAAACCGCGCCCATGATGCAGTGCAACGAGAAGTACGTCGATCATCTCACGTTTGAAAAGATCGACCGGATTTTGGCGGAGATGAAGTGAGTTCGCAAGTTCGTAGTAATGCCTTCGGGCATCGGAGGTGAATATGATTGAAGTTCGTTCCGCCAAGCCGCTAGACAATTTTGAAGTGCTCTTAGAGTTTTCGAACGGTGAGCAAAAAGTCGTTGATCTTGAGCCGCTTCTTCACGGGCCTATTTTCGAGCCAATAAAGAACGACCCGATGTTCTTTCGCTCCGTTCGGGTTGATGAAGAACTTGGAACGATTACGTGGAGCAACGGCGCTGACAGCGATCCCGAGGTGCTCTATGGCTCGCACGTTCCGGCGTGGATGGAAGAAGAAGAAACCGAAGCGCAGCAGCAAGAGTTGGATCACAGGCTCGAGGCTTATCAGAAAGATCCTGCAGCGGGTATAACTTGGGAGAAATTGAAAACGAAGATCGAAAACCTTGTGTGATGATTTATCATTACAAATACGATGGAAAATACCTTCGACATTTTCATCTCTCCCACGCATGAAGACCAAGCATGGACGCGCGACCTCGTCAAGGCTTTGAAGAAAAAGGGCCTCCGCGTTTGGTATGATGCGGCAGAAGTCAAAGCCGGAGAATTGTGGGAAGATCGTCTGCGCGCGGGTTTGGAAAGCAGCCGCAACGTCGTTTTCGTTTTGCAGAAAAACGCAGCAACGTCTAGTTGGGTCGGTTTCATGACGGGCGCAGCAATGAGTTCGAACAAGCCCATGATTCCAATTGCTCCCGTTGATGCAAACGTGAGCGACATTCCAGTGTTGCTGAGAAAGCTTCGTGTGATACCGAGGACCGATCCAACCTTAGCCGCTGAAGAGGTAGCGCAAGCCGTATCCAACGAGCCTTGAATGACGCATGCCAAAAGCGAGCAAAATAAACTGGCCATCCGCCGTGAAAATCTGGATGGATCGGGTCGAGTATGATTTCGAAACGGCGCGCGCGATGTACAAAGCCGGTCGCTATCTCTACGTCGTTTTCATGTGTCAGCAAGCTGTGGAGAAAACGCTGAAAGCAATTTTGGCGTTTCAAGGCAAAGAGATCAAGCCGATTCATCACCTTTCGAAGCTAGCAGAGCTTGCGGGCATCTTGCCGGAGTTCAGCGAGGAAACGCTTTCGCTAATTGAAAAACTCGGCTCGTACTATTTGAATGCGCGTTACAAAGAAACCATAGATGCTCTTTCGAAAGCCATCGGCAAAAAAGAAGCGAAAGAGTATTTGAACAAGAGCGAAAGTCTGATCACATGGCTTACACAAAAACTGAAGCCATTGCCGTAATCCAAACTTTTTTGGAGAGAATACGACCCGAGCTTCCCGTTGAGCGCGCATATTTGTTCGGCTCGCATGCGACGGATCGTGCGCGCGACTATTCTGATATCGACTTGGCTATCGTCACGCCTGCGCTCAATGCCGAAAACTCGATTGCCATCAATCAAAGAATTTTCAGTCGCGCGTCGCGCTACAACGTTGATTTGGAGCCGATTTGTTTCTCGCCTGAAGAATTTGAGAAAGAAGAATTGCCCATCGTGCTCGACATCAAACGCACGGGCATCGAAGTGAGTGTGCCACAAATTTAAGATGAACAAGCCAAAGACAAGAGCGCACGCAAAGGCGCAGAGACGCAAAGAACCCGCAAAGTTTTTCTTTGCGATCCTTTGCGGCTTTGCGTCTCTGCGTGAGCGCTTTTGCTTTTCTATAAAGTTTATTCGAAAAGGAACTGATCGAACATGACACCCAACGGCGGCATTCTCACGCCTCTCATTCAGCAGCAGTGCCAGCACATTAAAAACTATCTCGCGCTCGGCGGATATGAAACCGCGAAGAAGGCGCTGGCCATGACCTCGGAAGAAGTCATCAACGAGGTCATCAAATCCAATTTGCGCGGACTCGGCGGCGCGGGCTTTCCGACCGGACGCAAGTGGAGCTTCATTCCGAAGAACGTGCCCAAGCCGAAGTATCTCGTCATCAATGCGGATGAGAGCGAGCCTGGCACGTTCAAAGATCGCTACATCATCACCGGCGCGGCGCATGCGCTCATCGAAGGCATCATCATCGCTTCGAAAGCCATTGACGCGCACACGGCGTACATTTACATTCGCGGCGAATACGTCGAGCCTGCGCGCATTCTGCAACGCGCGATTGACGAGGCGTATCAAAACGGCGTGCTCGGCAAGAACGTGCTCGGCACGGATTACGAGTTGAATCTCTATGTGCATCGCGGCGCGGGCGCATACATTTGCGGCGAAGAAACCGCTTTGCTCGAATCGCTCGAAGGCAAGAAAGGCTGGCCGCGCATGAAGCCGCCGTTTCCGGCAATCGAAGGCTTGTTTCGCTGCCCCACGATTGTGAACAACGTCGAGACGATTGCGTATGTGCCCTCGATTATGAAGAACGGCGGCGAATGGTTCGCGAAGCTCGGCACGGAGAAATGCGGCGGCTATCGTTTCTACAGCGTAAGCGGCCACGTGAGCAAGCCCGGAGTCTATGAGTTGCCGCACGGCACGACGTTGCGCCACATCATTTACACGCACGCGGGCGGCATGCGCAGCGAAAAGAAATTGAAAGCCGTCATTCCCGGCGGCTCGTCTTCGCCGGTGCTGCGTCCCGAAGAGATCGACGTGAAGATGGATGTCGAATCGCTCGCAGCCATCGGTTCGATGATCGGCTCCGCGGGCGTCATTGCGATCGAAGAGGGCACGTGCCTGCTCGATGTGATGATGGTCACGATGCGTTTTTATCACCACGAAAGCTGCGGCCAATGCACGCCCTGCCGCGAAGGCACAGGTTGGATGGATAAAGTGCTGCATCGCATGCTGCATGGCAAAGGCCGCATGGAAGACGTGGATAATCTTTGGAGCATCGCAAACGGCGTGATGGGCAACACGATCTGTCCGCTCGGCGACGCCGCGGCCATGCCGACGTTCGGCTTCATCAAAAAATTCCGCGAAGAGTTCGAAGCGCACGCGCGCACCGGCAAATGCCACGAGGGCGAGTTCACGAATTGGAAGCCTGCGGCGAAGGCGGCGTAGCGTAGGATTGATCATTATGAAGTGGAAAGAAATTCCCGAAAGCGCCATAGATTTAGTTGCGAGGCATATCAACGACAGGAGCAATAAATCTTACTCGCTTCCGGTTATCGGAAATCCGCACAATTCAGAAACGCCGCAGTTTTTTGAAATTCTGCCATTCGATAAAATGGATGATTCTGACAGGCGGTTTTATGCGATTGATGGCAGTTATAATAGCCAAGAGTTTTACAATGGCTTGGCAATCGGCGTTTACACCGCAGGTTATATTTGTTATCACAAGGGGAGGCAATTGAGGATGAATACCTTGGACGATCCTTTAATCTTAGGGCGAGCGTATTATCCTGACAATATTTTGATCACGAAAGATGACCATCACGCTGCAATTTATGATGAGCTATTCAGTTTAGAACCTGTCAAGCAGTTGATGAATTTTTGGAATGCCAATCCTGAGAAAATTTTTGCTTATAAAAAAGAGATTATCTGCCGAAGCCTTTCCACGCTTTTGTCTTTCTGCCAAGAAGTATTGGAATGGGCGCTGCTTTTTGAAATTGCAAATCTGCCGGAAACAAAATCAGGCGATTTTATTTTGCGAGACGGCACGTTAAGATCAAATCAGATTGGGCAACCCTACTTGGTGAAATTGGGCAAATATCTGAATGAAAAAGAAATTGTCGTCGTTGCCATCACCAAAAACTCTCCGATCAAGATGGAGCTATCCTATACGTTCAAGCAAATCGATAACTATTTGCAAGAACAGCTAAAGTATGAGTATCCATTCACAATAAATGATCCGAAGAGACAAAAACTGTGTTGTTGGTTTGAAGTTCCGGAGGTGGTTTTGCTCTCCTCGTATTCCGGCAATATGTACCCTCGAAAGGATATCCACGGCGGCAGAGGTTTTGGAATCTTCGCAGTTGCAAGGCTTGATTACGTTGAGAAACTGCAGAATTACGATTGGGTCGTTGTTGATGTCAATATTTTCGATGCGTTGCCTGAAGTAGAAACCCTAGGCGATAAATCTATTCGCGATCTGGACAAATTGAATCTCTTGTTCAAAGAATTGACACGCCTAACGCAAGAACACCATATTTTAGGCTATCCATATCCTTTGGTTGAAGTTCACAACTTCGTCTCTCTCAAGAAAGACTTTAAAGAAGAGATCATCAAGCGCGTCAAGCTGGCGCTGTATCAAGACCAACGAATGGACAACGTTGACATAGAAAACTTGTTTTTAGATACGCATGAACGATTTTAACGAGGGTCCATCATGGATAGAAAAGACTTTGGTGTATTGTATGGGCAGAAAACTACAGAGGACGCGATTTTAATTTATTCGTCCTATGAAGATTCCAAAGCCAGTCCGAGCACGGGGGACTTTATTGTCCTAACGCCAAGGGATGAAGACGAAACGAAGTTTTTAGCTAGAGTCGAAGCCGAGATTTACGATGAGGATCCGATATTTCGATCTCAGGACAAAACGTTAGTCGCAGTTCATTTTGCCCGAATTGCCGAACGCGAGCTTTCGGAAAGAGACAAGCAAAAGATTTTCAGCTACACCTACAATGTGCGAATTCTCGGGACTTTCACAAGCGACGGCAAGGATTTTACAACTGCGGTTCGGAAACTGCCAACGGTCGGTTACCACGCGCGATACTTGACGCCCCGTGAGATTCAAAATATTTTGAATCGCGAAAATGAAAATGGCGCACCGATAGGTTATCTTTGCATTGGCGAAGACATCCATGAGAAAAAGGGCGAAATACTTTTTGATATAGATAAATTGAGAAACAAAAGGACGATGGTTTTTGCCCAATCAGGGTTTGGCAAAACCAATCTTGTCAAAGTGCTGCTCTCACATCTTGTTAGAAACGAAGGTTGCGGCAAACTCATCTTCGACTTGAATGGTGAATACTTTCTCAAAGGCCCGAGCACTTACGGTCTGGGAGATATAAACGAGCAAAAAATCAAAGACAATTTAGTTGTCTATTCCGACAAGGAAATTCCGCCGGAGTATGCAGGGCGTTTTACTTTCAATGGCAAGGTCTTGCTCAACATGCGAAAGCACTTGACTGTTGGAGATATTTTGACCTTTGGCGCCGGCTTTTCGGATGTTATGAGAGCGTTTTTGCTTTATTTGGATGACGAAGGCGTTGGAAATTTTATTGAGAATATCGATGCTTACGTATCACATCCTGAAAACCTTCATCGTGATTTCCCCGATTTTTTTGAAAGGGCAAAAAAGGGTGATCCTGATGCAAGCGCCAAGAAAACGATTGCGGCAATCAGAAAAAGGATAAGGCATCTAATAGACGAAGGCAAAGGGCTACACGCGAGCAGTTCGACACTTGTGGAGACGGTATTTGAACTCCTAAGGCAAGGCAAGACGGTAATCATTGATCTATCGCTGAAAGATAGCCTGGATGCTAGCATCATTTCGTCAATATTGATCAGAAAGCTTTTTGAGCGGAATAAATTCTATTTTACCTCGAGTGATCCAACGAATGTCATCAACACCGTTATTTTTGTCGAGGAAGCCCAGAACGTTCTTTCGGAGGAATTTGTCAAATCGAATGCTAATCCTTTCGTTCGCGTGGCAAAGGAAGGCCGCAAGTTCGGACTCGGTTTGGCTGCAATCACGCAAAGGCCGTCTGCAATTTCGGAAGAAATAAGAACCCAGGCAGAAAACTTTTTTGCCTTTCACATGGGCAATTCCGACGATATAAAAGCTTTGGTCAAGTCAAATATCAATTATGACGGCGTCATTGCGAAGTTTATTCAAAGAGAAACGATTAAGGGCAATCTCTATATGGTTTCATCGGATCAGGCTTTTGTCTTGCCCGTGCGCGTTTTTGAATTTGAGAAATTAGTCGAACGTAATGTCTACGAAGATTCTAAGTTCAAAAAGACGGGCAATTGATATGGCAACCAAAGAATATCTCAGGAAAAAAATTATAACCAATTTGGCGCGCTATGGCGTTCGTTTTGACAGCGCGAAGCAAATTCTTTTGACTGATGACATTCGTGAGATGCAATCTAAACTAGCAGAACAAACAAACGCTAGGGGCTTAAAATATAAAAACGCAGTTGCAGAATTTTTTGCCAAACCGGAAGACATCAATATCCTCAAGGTCAGCCCATGTCTGCAGCTTGTCGAAACTGAAGCACAGAGAAGAATCTGGGCCTACGCTGCTTCATTTTGGTCGATTCCGATAACGACCGGCTATGGAAGAAGAATAAGATTTTTGGTGTTTGATCGCCAAAATGACAAGCTCATCGGACTTGTCGGGCTTGCTGATCCTATCATCGGATTGGGAATAAGGGACGATTTTATTGGTTGGAATAAAGATCAAAAAATGAAGCGACTTTATAATTGCATGACGGCCTATATTCTTGGCGCTGTGCCGCCGTATAATTTGATACTCGGCTCAAAATTGGTTGCCTTGACTCTTCTGTTTCCGGAAGTCCGCGAAATCTTTCACCGTAAATATAAAAACAAAACCACGATCATATCGGAAGAAGTGAAAAAACCTTATCTGGTTTATGTAGATACATTGGGCGCATTTGGGAAATCAGCCATCTATAATCGTTTGTTGAATTGGGATTTTGTGGGCTACTCGAAGGGACAGAGCCATCTTCATATTACAGCTAACGGCAGTTGGGAAATGATCAAACAGCTTGTTCCGCGAAAGGTTTTCAACACGTACAAATTTGGACAAGGCCCGAATTGGAAAATGCGGATTCTTAAAGCGGGTTTGCGCAAGTTAGGGTTCTCGGACAAAATGTTGAGCATTGGCTGGCAAAGAGGATATTATGGGTGCCCTTTGGCTCAAAATTGGAAAGAGTTTTTAGTAGGGGAAAGCAACAGACCTATATGGAAGAATTACAAAAAAGAAGATTTAGTCGAGTATTGGAAAGAAAGGTGGGTCATACCAAGATTAGATAAATTGAAAGACCGTTTGATTGCAGGTGTTGAGTAACCCGATAAATAAAATAGATCATTGCAATGAAGATGCTCTATTACGACGCTGAAGGCGATATCTTAACGGTCGATTTTCTGCCGACGAGCGCCAAGCGCGTCGTTGTCAAAAAGGAAGCGGGCATTGAAATAGCCAACAACGTCGTTTTTTACTTCGACCCGGTTGATGAAAAGCCGGTGCAAATGATTCTCATTTCGTATAACCGTTTGGTTGAGCACACGCGCCGAAGCCCATTGCAGCTTAAAAAGCTAACGAGATTCCCCAAGCGTCTGCAACGCCTCACGCTCAAATTGATTCAGCAACCGCCGGTTTCAAATTTTTTGGAAGTGAAAACCTCGGATAAAAATTCTCATCTCGCCGTGCGAGTGAAGAAATTGATTATTGAACCCAAACTCTTGGAAGCAGCATAAGGTCGCACATGCCCAACATCACCATTGACGGAAAACCCATCGAAGTCGAAGCCGGCACGACCGTGATTCAAGCCGCGGAAAAGCTCGGCGTCGAGATTCCGCGTTATTGTTATCATCCCGGTCTCAGCATCGTGGGCCAATGCCGCATCTGTCTCGTTGAAATCGAAAAGATGCCCAAACTTCAAGTCGCGTGCTACACGCCCGTGACCGAAGGCATGGTCGTGCATACGCAAAGCGAGAAGGCGCTGCGCGGTCGCAAAGACGTGCTCGAGTTGTTGCTCACGAATCATCCGCTCGATTGTCCGGTGTGCGATCAAGCCGGCGAATGCTGGCTGCAAGAGTATTATATGCGCCTCGGCCGTTACGACAGCAAGATGGTCGAGGACAAAGTGAAGAAGCACAAAGCGCTCGACATCGGCCCGCATATCATGCTCGATCAAGAGCGTTGCATTCTGTGCAGCCGTTGCGTGCGCTTCTGCGATGAAGTGAGCAAGACGAGCGAGCTTGGCATCTTCAATCGCGGCGATCATGCGGAGCTTGCGCCCTATCCCGGCAAGAAGCTCGACAATCTTTATTCGGTCAACACCGTTGACATTTGCCCGGTCGGCGCGCTCACGGAAAAAGATTTTCGCTTCGAAGCGCGTGTATGGTATTTGGATTCGACCGACTCGATCTGCGCGGGCTGCAGCACGGGCTGCAATATTCAAATCCACGCGAACAACGAACGCAAGCACCACGCGGAGGGCCGCCGCGTCGTGCGCCTCAAGCCGCGCTTCAATCTCGAAGTGAATCAATGGTGGATGTGCGACATTGGCCGCTACAGTTTTAAGAGTGTGGACGATGCTTCACGCATTGCCGCGCCAATGATGAAGAACGGCGAGCAGTGGGTTGAAACTTCGTGGGAAGTCGCGCTCGAAGCCGTCGCGCAGAAAGTGAAGTCTGCGAGCAAAGATGCAATCGGCATGCTCGCCTCGCCGCAAATGACGAACGAAGATTTGTTCGTGCTCAAAAACTTTGCGGACAAGCTGGGCGTGACGAATCTCGCCGCGACCGTTGCGCCGAAACAAACGCCGCGGCACGATGACTTCCTGCTCAAAGCGGATCGCAATCCCAACACGCGCGGCGCGGCGTTGCTCGGCTTTGAGGTGAAGAACGAAGCCACTCGCGCTTTGCTGAATAAAAAACTCTCCGTGCTCTTCATCTTTCATCATGATTTGCACGAGGGCTTTGACGCGAGCGAGTTGAAAGCATTGCAAAGCGTTGCGACCATCGTGTTCATCGGCACAAATCAAAACGCGACGAGCCAACTCGCGCACATTGTTCTGCCCGCGGCTTCTTGGGTGGAAAAAGAAGGCTCCTTCACAAACTTTGCCGATCGCGTGCAGCGCATTCGCAAAGCCATCGACCCGCTCGGCGACGCTCAGCCGGAGTGGATGATTTTCAAAAAGCTCGGGCGTTTGTTGCACGTGTCCGTGCCCGCGTTCGAAGCGGAAGACGTGTTTAAAGCATTGGCGCACGAAGTCAAAACGTTCGCGGGACTGAGTTATGAAGCGCTCGGTGAAGAAGGCCTCAAACTCGGTGAAGACCCGCAAGCCAAGATCGCCGCGCGCAAGCTGAACAAAGTGCCGGACAAGCTGCGACAGATTTCGATTTTTGAATGACGATGATCAAAAGCAAAAGCTTTTTTGTAAGCGGATTGCACGAAAAATGCGGATACGGCTTTTGCTTTATCCGCTTACGATAAAATCCGCTTGCCCAAAGCTTTTGGTTTGCGGCTTATCCGCAGCGGGAAATAGTGAGTGGATAACAAAAAGATTTTTCCCCAACGGATAGATGAAGCCCAACGGATGAAAAGCAAAGAGCTTTATCCGTTGGATTTCATCTATCCGTTGGGCCGACTTCTTTGGATGCTGTAATTCATTTGAGAAAGCCATGTTTGAAATCACCGCCACGCTTCTGAAAATTTTCTTCTTCATCCTCATCTTCGTGTTCAACACCGCGGCGTTGCTCACGTGGGTGGAGCGCAAGCAGAGCGCGCTTATGCAAGACCGTGTGGGCGCGAATCGCGCGACCATTTTCGGGCTGAAGCTCTTCGGCCTCTTTCACATTGCCGCGGACTCGCTGAAGATGTTCTTCAAAGAAGATTATCGCCCGCAAGGCGCGGAGAAATTTCTCTTCTCGTTCGCGCCCGGCCTTGGGATGTTCTTCGCCACCGTTGCGTTCGCCGCGATTCCGTTCGCCGACACGCTCATCGTCGGCGGCAGGGAAGTCGTTATGCAAATCGCCTCGCTCAATGTCGGCATCTTGTATGTGTTCGCGCTGATGTCGATGGCCGTGTATGGCGTGGTGCTCGGCTCGTGGGCTTCGAACAACAATTACTCGCTCATCGGCGGTCTGCGCGCCTCCGCGCAAATGATTTCGTATGAAGTCGCCATCGGCGTTTCGATCATCGGCGTGCTCATGGTTTATCAAACCGTGGATCTGCAACAGATCGTGCGCGCGCAAGGCGAGACGTGGTTCGGTTGGATTCCCAAGTGGGGCTTGTTCGTGCAGCCCATCGGCTTTCTGCTTTTTCTCACCACCGGCATCGCTGAAACGAAACGCATTCCGTTCGATGCGCCCGAAGGCGAGAGCGAGATCATCGGCTATCACGTCGAGTTCAGCAGCATGCGTTTCGGCATGTACTTTTTGACCGACCTCATCGAGACCGTGCTCATCGGCGCGATCACCGTCACGCTCTTTCTCGGCGGCTGGCAAGTGCCCTATTTGATGCCCGACGGTTTTCACTTTCCGTGGGGCAGCACGTTGGCGCTTTCAAACTTGACCGTGACGATTCTCCAATTCCTCAGCTTCTCGCTGAAGATGGTCGTGCTTATGTGGTTCATGATGATCATTCGTTGGACGTTGCCGCGCTTTCGTTATGATCAGGTCATGTTCCTCGGTTGGAAAATTCTGCTGCCCGTCGCGCTCGCGAATATTGTGATTACCGCAGCGGTCATCCTTATATTGGAGTGAGGGAGTTTTGGATTGGTGGAGTGTTGGAGTTGTGGATTGGTGGATTTGGGGATTGATGGAGTAGTGGAGTTTTGGAGTGGTGGCGTTGCGGAGTAATCGAATGATGGAGTTGTGGATTGATGGATTTTGGGATTGATGGCGATGCGGAGTGATGCAATGATGCCTTCTCGTTCCCGATCTCCAGATTGGGAACGCCATTGGCGGCGAAACTCTGTTTCGCAAAATTTGAAAGGGCAAGCTTTAGGTAGGATGAAAAACTTCTCGGCAGACCCCCACTTTTGTGCAGAAAAGCGATCTGCGAAGTTTTTTGTGCAAGCCGGCGAGACAAGAGTTTACGTAATGTGCGACTCTTTTGAGGCGTTATACTGTGACCAGGCCGTCGAGAT
>JBBILN010000030.1:0-88608 GCA_037444905.1 bacterium
TGGATTCTTGGATTCTTGGATTCTTGGATTCTTGGATTCTTGGATTCTTGATTCTTGGATTGGTGGATTTCTAAGTCCCATCAATCCACCAATCCATCGATCCACCAATCCATCAATCCACCAATCCATCGATCCATCAATCCAATGGGATTTCACTCGGGTGCGACGACGACCGCGGTGCCGTAGCAGAGCACTTCGGTCACGCCTTGCATCACTTCGTTTGCGTCATAGCGCACGCCGATGATGGCATTGGCGCCCATCTGCTCGGCATGCTGCACCATCATGTCAAACGCTTCGACGCGGGTTTTCTCGCACAGTTCCGTGAACAGCGTAATATTGCCGCCGAAGAGCGTTTGCAGCGAGCCGCCGATGGTGCCGAAGATCGAGCGTGAGCGCACGGTGATGCCGCGCACCACACCGAGATTTCTTTTCACACGATAGCCGTCGAGCGCGAACGTCGTGGTCGTCATGCTGGGTTGCATGGAAATCTTTCCTCTTTGCAAAAGACATGTTCAATGAATGCCATTTGAAAAACACGGTGTGAATTTAACAAAGTCGCAGACTTTATCAAGCATTATGCTGACTTTGAAGGCAACCGTAAAAGGCAAAACCATTACCGGCAAAACGACTACAAATAGCCTTGCCGGAAATAGTTTTGCCTTATTGTGGTTTGATCGTGTCGGAAGAATGGGGATGACTGCACGGCGGGAGCGCTCGCTCACTTCTTTTTCTTGCCCGACTTCTGCACTTTCGTGGTCGCGGCTTCCTCCAACAAATGCACGGGAAGCTCCGGCTCGATTTGCAATTCCCACACGTCGTGAAACTTGTGCTCGAGACGCGCATCGCCGCCATACAAGAGCAAGCGCTTGCTGTCGGGGTCGTAAACAACTTGATGATCGAGGCGTGGCTGCGGCCCGGGCGTGATATTGATCCAAATATCCGTGGCGAGATTGAGCGCCCACACGTCGTTGAGATAGCCTTCGTCTCCAAAGCCGCCGAACACGATGAACCAATTGCGCGAGGCATCATAAACGCCGGTGACATGCCGGCGCTTGGGCGGATGCGAATATTTGGCTTTGATCTCTTTCCATTTCCCAGGCGCGCCGGCGCTGTCGCTGAAATAAAACGCCCACGTGTCTTTTAAATACTCCTTCTCTTTTTTATCCCATCCGCCGTAAATCACCATGCGGTTTTTCAAGCTGTCATACACTACTGCGTGATCGGAGCGGCCCAATGGATGCCGATCTTCCACCGTGAGGTTCTGCCACTTCTCAAAGCTCGGCGAGTGTGGATCGAGGTCGAGCGCCCAGACTTCATGAATGTTGATGAAATCAAGCTCGCCGTTATTGTAACGTCCGCCGAAAATGACCATGCGCTTTCCGCGGCTGTCATAGATGGCGGAGTGATCCTCGCGCGCCGGCGCGGTGGAATCGGTCATATCGCGCCAACGCAGCGTGGTGAAATCAAACGACCAGGTATTGTTCCACGTCAAACCGTTCTCGCCGCCGAAAACGATCATGCGATGTCCGATCGGATCGTAAATCACCGAATGATCTTCGCTCGCGGGCGGGCCAGCATTCTTTGCATGAATTTTTTCCCATGCGTGCCGCGCGAGATCAAGCCCCCAAATCTCATCGACGTCATTGTCCTTATCATCCTTGCCGCCGAATAGAATCACGCGGCGCGAGCGCGGATCGTAGAGCATGGCGCAATCTTCCGCGGCGCGCGGCGCGCCCGAGGCGCCCGAAAGTTTCGGCGTCAGATCAAACCATTGGCTCACGCGCCTGCCGTGCTGCACACCGTTGCCATGATCGGAGAGGGTCGTCGCTTCAAACTCGGGAGGTTTTGTGGTGGCTGATTTTTCCGGCGGGAAGGATTGTGCTTGCGCGGCAATTGCGGGAAGAATGCAGAGTGCAAAGAGGGATACCATTCGCAGGCATTTCCCGCGCGGCCCTCGTCCGGAAAATGCCTGCTTGAAAATTTTTGCGGGGTTGTTTTTCATCGGTGCTCCGTGGAATGAATTTCATTCGTGTGCTGACATTCATTTCCATCCTGCGGCGCACCTCCGTTCCTGTGATCGAACGAAAATATACCGCCTATTTCATCACCGTGCGGCTTTGTTCGCGCATGAATTGTTGCACATAATATGGGCCGCAACCGCCTTTGCCGCTGCCGCCCGAGCCTTTCCAACCGCAGAAGGAATTAACGCCGGGCCACGCGCCCGTGGTCGCGCCCGAGCGGCGATTGGCGTAGGTCACGCCGGACTCGATGTGATCGAAGAAATATTGAATCTCCTTTTTCTTGCCGGAAAAAATGCCGGCAGTTAAGCCATACTCCGCTTTGTTGCTGAGTTGAATTGCCTCTTCGAGCGAGCGCACTTGCCCAACCGTCAAGATTGGCAGGAACAATTCCTCATAAAAGAGCGGGTGCTCGAGCGGCAAGCCGTCGATGATCGTGGGCTGCACGAAATAGCCGTGCGCATATTCGCCCTCGCGCAAAGCATTGCCGCCGGCGACGATTTTCCCGCCGCCTTTCCGGGCTTCCTCAACGGTCGCAAGAAATTTGTCGCGCGCGCGCTGATGAATCACCGGCCCCATATAAACGTCACGCTGCGATGGATCGCCAATTATGATCTTTGCCGTCTTTTCCAACAATAGTTTCATGAATTCGTCTTTGACTTTCTCGTGCACGTACACGCGCGAGCAGGCGCTGCACTTTTGCCCCTGCAGCCCGAACGCAGAACGCATCACGCCCTCCGCGGCCATGTCCAAATCCGCGCTCGGCATCACCAGCGCAGGATTCTTGCCGCCCATTTCCACGAGCACCG
The DNA here is from genome assembly GCA_037444905.1 of bacterium. Lineage (GTDB taxonomy): Bacteria > Zhuqueibacterota > Zhuqueibacteria > Zhuqueibacterales > Zhuqueibacteraceae > JABWAN01. The sequence goes on from JBBILN010000030.1 coordinate 2,828, forward strand.
GCCGAATGATATCCTTGCTGAAGTTGTGAAAGAGTTGCATGCCCACGTTCTTCGAACCCGTGAACACGATCCCGTCGAGGTCGGGATGCTCGATGAGTTTGCTGCCAATCGCACGATCACCGGCAATGAAATTGAACACGCCCTCCGGCAAGCCCGCGGCGCGATAAATCTCCGCGAGCATGTAACCGGTCCACAATGTTTCGCGCGAAGGTTTGAACACCACGGTGTTGCCGCCGAGCAACGCGCCCGCGCTCATGCCCGCGGAAAGCGCGAGCGGAAAATTAAACGGCGCAATCACCGCCCACACACCGTACGGCCGCAGCACCGAACGCGTGCGCTCGTTCGGTGAAAGGCGGCCGAGCGGTTTGGAAAAACCTTTCGCGTCAACCAACTGCTCCGCGTAATAATCAATCAAGTCTGCGGATTCTTCTGCATCGCCCATAGCTTCGAAGCGGCTCTTGCCCGCCTCCAAACTCATGATCGCGCCCAGCTCATATTTGGATTCGCGAATGAGTTTGGCTGCACGACGCATGAGCTTCGCGCGTTTGCGATAGTCCGTCTCGCCCCACGCTGGAAATGCCTGCTTGGCTGCTGCCACCGCACTTTGCATTTCTTCAATAGTGGCTTGATGAAAATTTGCGAGATTGAGGCGCACGTCAATCGGACTGTGCGTCGCGATCGGCGCACCACTGCCCGCCACGTCTTGATTATTGATTACGTGCGGATAAGTTTTGCCGAAACTCGCTTTGACTTTTTCGAGCGCTCGGTCGAAGTCGCGATGGAACTTCTCCAAATTCGCGCCCATGGTGGAGTATGTAACTTTGAACTGCTTCTTTGCAGCCATACCACTGCTCCTCTCTCAGATGAACGTTGGAGTGGTGGAGTGGTGGATTGTTGGATTAATGGAGTTTTGGATTACTTGGTTTCAACAATCCAGCAATCCAAAACTCCAACAACCCATCACTCCAAATTTCCTTTACCTCACTTCCGCGGACGAGCCTTCCACTTTTTGCGCCGCATCGGCGCGGCCGCCGAGATGCTTTGCCAAAAACTCTTCCGCGCGGCCGTAGAAATCCAAACGATTTTCCGGACGCGCGAAGCCGTGGCCCTCGTCCGTGTAAACCACATATGTGACCGGCAAATTCTTCGCGCGCATGGCCGCGACAATTTGGTCGCTCTCCGCCTGCTTCACGCGCGGATCGTTCGCGCCTTGCGCAATCAGCAACGGCCTTTTGATTTGATCGACTTTGAACAAGGGCGAACGCGCTTTGAGAAATTCTTCTTCGGTTTCTACCTTGCCGAGGCGCTTGTCAAAAACGGATTTGATCGGAATCCAATACGGCGGAATCGATTTGATCAGCGTGATCAAATTCGAAGGCCCAACGATATCCACGCCGCACGCAAATTCTTCCGGCGTGAAAGTGAGGCCTACGAGCGTGGCATAGCCGCCGTAACTGCCGCCGTAAATCGCAACCTTCTTTGCGTCCGCATAACCTTGTTTGATCGCCCAATTTTTGCCGTCGAGCAAATCGTCGTGCATCTTACCGGCCCACTCGCGATCGCCGGCATTGAGATACGCTTTGCCGTATCCGGTCGAGCCGCGAAAATTGATTTGCAGCACCGCATACCCGCGATTCGCCAACCACTGTGCTTCGTTATCCAGTCCCCACACATCACGGCCCCACGGCCCGCCGTGCACGTTGAGCACGAGCGGCAAATTTTTCGCAGGCACGCCCACGGGCAAAGTAAGATAGCCATAGATGGTCATGCCGTCGCGCGCTTTGTAGGAAACAGGCTGGCAGCGCGCGAGCTGAAATTTTTCCAACGCGGGACGGTTTGTGAATAACAACGTGGCTTGCTTTGTGGCGCGATCAAATTTATAAAAGCTCAACGGGCTATTGTCCATGTCATACGCCACAATCCAGTTTTTGTCCTCCAAATCGCGGCTTACAACATTGAAGTCGCCTTCGCGCACCTTTTTGATCGCTTCGAAATCGGCTTGCAAAGATTTATCGACGAGCGTCCATTCGCTGCGCGCACGCACGAATTGCACAGCTTCCAGCATGTGAGTTTTCGGATGCGCCATAATGCCGCCGACGTCATATTGCTTATCTTCCGCGAGCACTGAGCTTGTGCCGCCGGCTAGCTCGATCTGCAGCAAACGTGCGGCATTCGCGTCCACGCTGGAGATCACAAACACACCTTTGTTGTCCGGCGTGAAGCCCACGACGCCGCCGAAAGTTTCGTCCGCGCTCCATTTCTGAAAAGTGCGCCACGCTGACTTGGCGTCCTCGCGCATGCGGATTTCATTGCCGCCATCGGGCAGATAAACTTGCGCCACGCGCACCTGCATGTTGTTGTCAACGTTCCAACCTGCCACGTCGCCGGGATTTTCCGTGTCCAATTCCAGCGCGCCGTTCTTCAAATTAACGCGATAGACGTCATGCAGCCGGCGGTCGCGAACATTCAAAGCCACCAGCATTTGATCAGGATAGTTCGGATCCGCGGCGACGGGTTGCGCTTGCACGCCTTGAAACGGCGTGAGGTCGCGCGTGTTTTTGGTTTTGAGATTGGTTTGATAAAGATGCCAGTTCTCATCGCCGTCTTGATCTTGAATATAGAACACATGCTCGCTGTCATATTGAAACCCGAAAAAGCGAATGCCGCGCTTCTTGTCCGCGGTGATCACTTGATCGTCGTCTTGCCCGAGCGTGCGCACCCAAACATTGAGCACGCCATTTTGCGGCGCAAGATACCCGAGCATTTTGCCGTCCGGTGAAATTTGCGGGTTCGTCTTTTCGGGATTGCCAAACAGAACGTCACGAGGGATTAACGGCGGCAATTGCGCTTGCACGAGGCTGCTCGCTCCGCTCAACAACAATGCGAACATCACGAGTGCGAGCCTTTTCATCAGAAAATCATGGCGCAACATAAAAGCTCCTTTCCTGTTGGAGTCATGAAGAGTTTTGTGCAGTGCATAAGGTTGTTTTTTATTCGGCGCGTGTTTACGGCCACTTTATAGCGCGAGTTTCCGGCTTGCTATACTCTTCAGGCAATTTGTAACGCCCTTTTTTGCAATATCATTCAGGAAAGAATCATGCAGCGCAAGAACTGGATTGTCGGAAAGTGCATAGCGATTTCCGTTTTACTTGACTCGTGTGAGCGTCGCCGCCAAGTGCTGCTGAAACTCCGGCGTTTTCACGGTTGCTATCGCGACGACATAGCGCAAGGTGTCGCCTTCGCAATAAAACGTCCGGCTCGAACGGAGCATGCGCGCATCGTTCCCAAAAACCACGCTTTCAAAATGTAGCGCAAGCAAGCTCGCACTCTGCTGTGCAGAAACAACGGTTCCGCGCAGAACTTCCACGCGCCCGCTGTTTTGGGCATTGAGGATTTCCAATTCGCCCGCGTCATTCGGTTTGAAGAAACCGCTTTCCCAATGCAACGGCGCTCCCGTAGCTTGTATCCACGTTTTTTGTTCAAAGTGCATCACTGGCTCTTCGCCATTGCTTTCAAACCGCAGCTCTTCGAGATAAGGACAAGCACTGATCGTCGGGAATTGTGCAAGCCCGGCGCCCTTCCAAAGCCCCACGAGCGGTGCGAGTTTTTTGATGAGAGCCGCACTGTTCGCCGCATGTGAGTATGCGGGGGCCTCTTGTGGAATTTCCTGCTGCACGGACTTATTCCCCTTTCAGTGATTTCACAACCGCATTCATCGCCTGTTCCAACAGCACAACGATCTCATCAATCTGCTCACGCGTAACGATAAACGGCGGCGCGAGCAATATCGCATCGCCATTCGTACCGTCGACATGGCCCGTGTTTGTCCATACGATCAAGCCGCGTGCTAATGCTTCCGCAGAAACCTTCTCCGCCACTTTCAGGCTGCGTGCGTACGGCACGCGCGTGACTTTATCTGCGGTGAATTCGAGACCGGCGAATAGCCCCTTGCCGCGCACTTCTCCCACCAAAGGATGGAATTGAAAGCGCCGAAGCTGCTCGTGGAGATAAAGACCCAGCTCGTGGCAGCGCTCAATCAGTTTGTGCTCTTGCAAATAGCGAATCGTCGCGAGGCCCGCGGCGCACGCGACGGGATGATGCACGAACGTTTGCGCGTGCATGAAATCGTTGCCGCTCGCATAGATCGCTTCGATCAACTCATCTCGCGCGACGAAGCCGGAGAGAGGTACATAGCCGCCGGTGAGACCTTTGCCCACGAGCATGATGTCGGGCGTGACGTTGTAGCTCGCAATCGCAAACCACTCGCCGGTGCGGCCCATGCCGCACATGATTTCATCGGCAATGAAGAGCACGTCGTGCTTGCGGCAAATCTCCATCACGCGCGGATAATATTCCGCAGGCGGCACCATCGCCGCGCCAGTGGAGCCAAGCACGGGTTCGGCCATGAATGCCGCAACGGTTTCCGCGCCCTCTCTTCGAATCGCAAGCTCAAGCTCGCTCGCGCATTCATAATCGCATTGCGGAAAAATTTTGCCCCACGGGCAGCGATAACAGAGCGGCGGCGCAATTTTGGGATGATCAATATAGAGCGGCTGAAACAGAGTGCGATACGCTTGCCGCCCGCTCACGCCCATTGCGCCGAGCGTGTTGCCGTGATAACTCGGCATGCGGCTGATGACTTTGTATTTTGTCGTGATGCCCTTCGCCATCCAATATTGCCGCGCGAGCTTCATTGCCGCTTCCGTGGCTTCACTTCCGCCCGAAAGAAAGAAGGCTTTGTTCATGCCCTGTGGCGCGACGGAGCACAATGCCGCAGCCAGTTCTTCGACCGCGCGATGCGTGAATTGCATGCCGCTCACATACCCGACGTTCTCCGCGGCTTGTCGCGCAATCGCCTCGGCAATGACTTTGTTGCCATGCCCAAGATTCGCGACAATCGCGCCGCCGGAAGCATCGAGATAGCGCTTGCCATCTTCATCAAACAGATAAACGCCCTCGCCGCGCACCATACAGGGATATTGCTGCCGCAACTTGCGGTAAAGGACGTGGCCGTGAGGATGGGAGTATAGACGAGTCGGGTTCATATCAATGTCTCTTGGAAATACTCTTAGCCTTTTATTGTGGTCACTCGTATTTTGATTACAGCCGAAAAATCAAAAACACGGAGCTGCAATGGAATACACTGTATTCATTCAACCGCACGAGCGCAGCGGCTTTCTTGCATCGGTTCCCGCCTTGCCTAGTTGCCATGGTTTGGGAGCAACGCAAGACGAAGCGCTCAAGAAAGTCAGCGTCAGCATAAGAGAGTTTTTAGGCAAAACTCAAATCGTTCGGCTGAAAGTCGAAGTCAACGACGACGCAACTGTTGCCCCGTGGGACGAGGTGATCGGCATGTTTGCGGACGACGAGACGTTTGACGATTTTCAAAGTGAGATGGAAAAATATCGTGGCCGGGTGAAATAACAATGGATGCACGCGTGCGAATTCTCGATACTGACACGCTCAGTTTGGTGCAACGCGAACATCCATTGGTCGTCGGTCGCCTAAAAGCCTTGCCACGGAAACAAAGAGCAATAACCGTAATCTCGCTGGAAGAGCAATTGCGTGGCCGGCTCGCACAAATCGCTAAAGCCAAGCGTGAAAAGGAACTGCGCCGCGCCTATGTTCTTCTTGAGCAAACACATCGCGGACTTTGTAAAATTCATAAGTTTGCTTTCGATGCAAATGCGCCGGAAAAATTCAATGAGCTGAAAAGAGCAAAGTTTCGTATCGGCACTTTGGATTTACGTATTGCCGCCATCGCCCTCTCAAACAAAGCCATTCTTGTGACCCGCAACCGACAAGACTTCGCTAAAATCCCCAACTTAGATTTAGAAGACTGGAGTATCGCGGACGAGTCCGCGTCGTAGAGTTGACTCCTGTGTCGTAAAAAGATAAATAAATCGTCCCTCCCGTCCAAACGAAAACTCCTGCCCCAACAATTCATTTGTATCGCGACGCGCGAAACATTACATTGCGCCCGTTTGAATGAGAACGGATGCGCATTGAGAACGATTTTCAAGCTGATATTCCTCTGCCTACCGCTGTTAGCAACAGCAAGCCAAGCACAAGAGCCGCAACTCGTGCTCGATACCTTGCGCGTAGAGGCCGGACGCTTGCTCGTCGATTTTCACGTGGACAGCCTGCTGGTCACCCCGCTATGGGAAGGCATGCAACGCGGCATCACTTCCGCCGCGCGTTTCCGGGTGCAGCTTTGGCGCAAGCGCGGTTTTCTGCTCAACAGTGTCGTAGCCGAACGCGAGTTTGAAATCAAAACCGCGTTCGATCCTTGGGAGCAACAATACCTCGTGCAAACTTGGGAAGAACGGCGTTTGACCAAGTCACGAGATTATGTGCAACAGCAATGGGAGCAGCATCGCAACTGGCCGCTGGCGGATACCACGCAGCTCAATGCCAAGCACCGCTACTATCTCGTGATCGAGCTGCATTTCGAGCCGGTCTCGCGCGAATCCTTGCGCGAGATTCGCGGTTGGCTCGCGGGCGAAATGAAAAACATGCGTCACCGCGATTCCACCGCAGTCGAAGCGCCGCGGAAGTCGCGCGGCTTGCAAGATCGCATGCTCAATTTTGTGGTTGATCTCACCGGCCTGGGCGAGCAGGCATTGAGCCTCAAATCCGGATTTTTTCGCATGGTGAAAGAACAGATCGTGTTTGAAGAATGATTGAAAAGCCGCCGTTGCATGGTTACCCGCTGAACATTTCGAAAACCTTTCGGGTTCTTTGTGTGTTTCGTGGGTAGAAACTCTTATGTGCTAACGAGAACTATGAATTCCACCTCCCCCTCTCATCGCCTCGCCGGCCTCGATATTGGCACCAATACTTTTCTTTTGTTGATTGCAGACGTCCGCGCGCACACGCTCACGCCCCTCTTTGAAAAAGAAACCGTGGTGCGCCTCGGCAAAGGCGTGGATGCACACGGCAACTTGAATTCCGAGGCCATGCAGCGCGGCCTGGCTTGCCTGCGCGAATATACAGCGCTTGCGCGCGAATATGGCTGCGAAAAAATTCTTGCCGTGGGCACGAGCGCGCTGCGCGACGCAAAAAATCGTGCGGACTTTTTGCGTCGCGCCGAGCAGGAAACCGGCGTCGTGATCAACGTCATCTCCGGCGAAACGGAAGCGCGGCTGTCCTATCGTGGCGCGATATCGAACAAGCGCAATCTGCCCGCGCCACTTGCCATCCTCGACATCGGCGGCGGCAGCACGGAAGTCGTGCTCGGCACGCATCAACAGATCACGAGTGCGCGCAGTGCGGACATTGGCTCGGTACGTTGGACCGAGCGTTGGTTGCAACATGACCCCGTGCTGGCCGAAGAGGTGGAAGCCTTGCGCTTGCATGCAGAACACGTCATGCGCGAAACCTGGCCGGTCACCGAATTGAAAAACATCGCGAGCGTGGTGGGCACTGCGGGCACGATCACAACGCTGGCTGCGATGGCGCAAGGCCTCATGCAATATGAGCCGGATCGCATCGATCACTACGCGCTCTCACTTTCCAAGCTGCAAGAAATCGTCGCCACCCTCACGCGCTTGCCCGTTGCAGAGCGAAAGGGTCTTCCCGGCCTCAATCCCGCGCGCGCGGATGTTATTCTTGCAGGTGCGTTGCTGCTCGAAACATTCATGCACATTTACGCTTTCGAAAATATCGTCGTGAGCAACCGTGGTTTGCGCCACGGCGTGCTTCTCGATGGAGTTGTGGAGTGAATGGAGTTTTGGATTGTTGGAGTGGTGGAAGCTTGCAGCGATGCGGCGCTGAAGTGTCATCCTGAAAGTACCTTCTCTATTAGTCGGTATGAACCCAATTCGGAGGCATGCCCAGTGCAGGAGAAGATTTTTAGAATGACATTAGAGGGGAGCGATCACATTGCAACCCCTCGTTAGCAATCCACTACTCCAACACTTCAGTTTCAGAATACCCCAATATCCGAATTTCCCAATACCCTAACGATCCAACTCGAGGAAGGAGCATCATGACATCGGTCGAGCAAGTTGCACTCAAGTCTTCTCCCTTTCAAGCGCTTTATCCTCCCACAGAAAAAATTCCGGCCATCGTCGTCGATAATTTTCCCGCACTCGGCAAGCTCGCGGCGTTGCGTTTCATTGAATGGGTGCAAAATAATCCCGGCGGCGTGATCTCTTTGCCCACCGGAAAAACGCCGGAGCATTTCATCAAATGGGTGGAGCACTATCTCAAAAATTTCAACAAGCCGGAAACGGCCGCGGAGTTGGAGAAAAACGGCATCGACCCCGCTAAACGACCGGACATGCAGAGTCTCTCCTTCGTGCAAATCGATGAGTTCTATCCCATCAATCCACAGCAGCACAACAGCTTTTACTTTTATGTGAATGAATATTATCTTGAAGGCTTCGGGCTTGATCCGAAGAAAGCGCTGTTGATCGATTGCTCGAAGATCGGCCTGGCCAAAGGCGAGACGCTGCAAAGCGTGTGGCCCGACAATGAGGTCGATCTTTCGCTGCGCTATCGTCCCGGCCACACCAACCTGGAACGCGTGCAAAAGCGCGTGTTGGAGAGCGTCGATCAGTGGTGTTTGGAATATGAAGATCGCATTCGCAGGCTTGGCGGCCTCGGCTTCTTTCTCGGCGGCATTGGCCCGGACGGCCACATCGGCTTCAACGTGAGCGGCTCGGATCATCATTCCACTACGCGCCTCACGCCCACGAATTACGAAACGCAAGCCGCGGCCGCAACCGATCTCGGCGGCATCGAAATTTCGCGCAAGCGCTTGGTCATCACCATCGGCTTGGGCACGATCACGTACAATCCCGAGTGCGCGGCCATCATCATTGCCGCGGGCGAGGCCAAAGCCGGCATCATTGCCTCCGCGGTGCAAAGCGAGAAGCACATCAACTATCCCGCGAGTGTGTTGCAGAATTTGCCGAACGCGCGCTTCTACCTCACGCAGGGCGCGGCGAAACTGCTCACGGAGCGGCAATTCCATTTGCTCAAGAACCTCGAACGCGCAAGCGACGAAGACGTGGATAAAATCATCCTCGATCTCGCGGTGAAAAAACGCAAGCGGCTCATCGACCTCGAACAAAAAGACTTTTCGAGTGATCGTCTCGCCGCGGAATTGCTCAACAAACGTTCGGAAAATTGGCAGAATCTCACAGAGCTGGTGCGAGCCAATTTGATGGCGAAGCTTGAAAAAGGCGCACAGACGCTCAATCATACGCGCTTCCTGCACACGGAACCGCATCATGACGACATCATGCTCGGCTACTTGCCTTACGTCGTGCGCCACGTGCGTGACGCCACCAATACGCATTTCTTCGCATGCCTTACCGGCGGCTTCACTGCGGTGACGAATCAATATATGCTCGGACACTTACAACGTTTGCAAAAGTTCATTGATTCCTCCGAATTCGCCGGGCTTATGCAAAGCGGCTACTTCGACGAAGACAATGAAACCGGCCGCAATCGGGATGTGTGGCGCTATCTCGACGGCGTAGCGAGCGCGAGCGAGGCCATCAAAGATGAAGGCACCGCGCGCCGGCTGTTGCGCAATCTCATTCAATTGTTCGACGAACACGATTTGAACAACTTGAAGCATCGCGCCACCGAGCTGCAACATTATTTCGAAACGCAATATCCCGGCAAGAAAGATCCGGATTTCATTCAGCGCCTCAAGGGCATGTGCCGTGAATGGGAAGCGGAGTGCCTCTGGGGTTACTTCGGGTGGAATTGCTCAAACGTGATGCATCTGCGTTTGGGTTTTTATACCGGCGATATTTTCACCGAAGAGCCGACCGAGAGCCGCGACGTGCGCCCGGTGCTTGAGGCGCTGCAAAAAGTGCAGCCTGATGTCGTCACTGTGGCGCTTGATCCCGAAGCCAGCGGCCCGGACACGCACTATAAAGTTTTGCAAGCGATCACCGCCGCGCTGAAGCGTTATGAAACGCAAACCGGCCGCAGCGACCTCAAAGTGTGGGGCTATCGCAACGTGTGGTTCCGTTTTCATCCGAGCGAGGCGAACATTTACGTGCCGGTGTCGCTGAACATGTTCACGGTCATGCACGAAGCGTTCATGAATGCGTTCATTTCGCAGAAGCATGCTTCGTTTCCCAGCTACGAGCACGATGGCCCGTTCTCCGAGCTGGCGCAAAAGATTCAAGTGGAGCAATATCGCAAGATCAAACAATGTCTCGGCCGCGAATGGTTCTATGAGCACCCTAGCCCCATGATCCGCGCCACGCGCGGCCTGGTCTTTTTGAAGGAATTGAACCTGCAGGAGTTTTATCAGAGAAGTCGCGAGTTGCGGCAGGCCGCGGAGAATAGATGAGAGAACATTCCCCCCTTGAGGGGGGCCAGGGGGGTGTGGCTCTCAAACTTCAGCGTTGACTTTGAGAAAGATTATGGTAGAATGGCTCCGTCACACACAAGCTCAAGGCGAGGATAACCATGCTTCTCAAGCGAACTCAAACAGAACAAAAAAGCCGCATTGAGGAACCCGCTGAAAGCGAACGCGTGCAACGAATCTCAAAAGAGTTTTCACAGCTTTGTGAGGCGATTGACAAATGGAAAACCGATGTGATCAGATGGATGTTCATCTTTGCAGTCGCTGAGATTGTGATAGTTGTGGGAGTTGTGTTGTTGTTCTTTGAACGCTGAGAATCTGCGTTGGCGCTCCCCGCAAAAAGTTTTTTGCGCTTACAGTAGGCGCTGTTATATAGTGTTTAGCCATTCTGAGAGATACATATGGAATTTCAGGACCTCCACATCCCTCGCAGCCGGATCGAAGATTTTTGCCGGCAGCACAAGGTGCGAGAGCTCGCGTTGTTCGGCTCCGTTTTGCGCGACGATTTCAATTACACGAGCGATATCGACGTGCTGATATCTTTTGCTCCGGACACGCACTACAGCTTGTTTGATTTGGCTGATATGCGCGAAGAGTTGAAAGCTCTCTTCGGGCGCGAAGTCGATCTCGTGGAGAAAGAAGCGTTGCGTAATCCGTTTCGACGGCATCACATTCTGAACAATATGGAGGTTTTGTATGCTGCCTCTTGAACGCGACGCGGCGTTATTGTGGGACATGCGCGAAGCCGCTCGTGAAATCCTCGAGTTCACGCAGGGCGTCGAGTTCGCGCATTTTTCTTCGAACAGAATGTTGCGTTATGCCGTGGAGCGCCAATTGATCGTTCTCGGTGAAGCGGCAAAAAAGGTTTCGGAAGAATTGCGGCAAGACCATCCGGAGATAGCATGGCGTGGCATCGTTGGGCAGCGCAACGTTTTGGCGCACGAGTATGGCGAGATACTGATTGAGCGAATCTGGCTTGCGGCGACTGAAAGTATTCCTGCTCTTCTGCCCTTACTTGAGAATCTTATCCCAGCGCCGCCGGAAACGACAGCCTGATTCAAGTGGAGCAATACCGCAAGATCAAACAATGCCTCGGCCGCGAATGGTTCTACGAGCACTCCAACCCGATGATCCGCGCCACGCGCGGCCTGGTCTTTTTGAAGGAATTGAACCTGCAGGAGTTTTATCAGAGGAGTCGCGAGTTGCGGCAGGCTGCGGAGAATCGGTGAAAAAACCTGCGAACGCAAATTTTATAGAAGAAGCTTTGATCAAAGCCCATACTTTTCTAATCCGCGCTCATCACTGCTTTTGCAAACAAATCTGCGCTCGCGCCTCCGCTTTCAATTAGCAGTAGAGTCAATCGAAATGTGTTTTACCTGCACGCGCATCGACAAAAACGAGCAGGAGGTGTTCAAATAAAATCAGGCCGAACATTATACTGCTTTCGGGTTGATTTGTAATTCTACTCTACAGAAATGTCATCCTGGAAGGAGCTTCCCTAGTGCTCGCGACGCGCTTCAGGGCTTGAATTTCTTCCGAGCACGAGGGAAGGTTCTTCCAGAATGACAGATTGAGGGGCTTACAAACCAACCCGTAACGAGTATAGATACGGTCGAGCGCAGCCCAGAAAAAGTGGGCAGCACGGCTGGCTCGCGCGTTTGGGCGATCCGCTCATGCCGAATCGCATGCACAAATATCATCAAACCTGGCTGGAAAGTCTTGCGCGCCAAAGCTGTAGTCAGAGAGCTTTTGTAAGCGGATAGAACGGAACAAACGGATAAACCCAAAGCAGTATCCGCTTCATCAGATCAATCCGCTTACAGAAAGTTTTTGCTTTTAAAATGGAGCGAAAGCATGAACCACTGAAAGGAGCACATGAATCGCACAACAATCATGCGCCTCGGATTGTGGGTGGGAGCCTTTTCCAATTTCGGCGCGGCGGAACCCATGCTTGATGCACTGCATACTTCACCATTATGAACTCTCGCGCATATGCTCGCACCATATTGATCTGAGCAAACAATTCAAATTCACCGGCTTCTAACATTTGACTGAAGAGGAGAGAGGCTATGGGCTTTTGGTCTTCCCTAAAAAACAAAATCAAGAAAGTCGCCAAAAAAGTTTGGCGCGTGGTGAAGGCGGTGGTGCGCGTCGTCGTGCGCGTGGTCATGACCGTGGTGGGCGCAGTGCTCGGCATTCTCGATCTCTTGCTCGGCTTCATCGCATGGCCGCCGAAGAAATTGCGGCTGCACATCGTGATTCTTTCTGATCAAAACGGGCCGCTCGTCAATCCCAGCGACCTTACACCGGCGATTGATTACGCGCGCAAAACTTTGAAAGACCGCTTCAATGTGAAACTGAAGCCCTATAGCGAAAGCTTTGTCCAAGTCCTCACCGAGCAAGCGCCCTCTGAGGCGTTGACCGTGCATTGCGATTCCGGCGCATTCAAAGAGGAGTTCGGCGAAGCGGGCGAGTATTTTGCGAAGCATTTGGCGGGCTGGAATGCGATTCCGATTTCATTGACGTTTCCCATCACCGCGTTTGTGGTGCGCGATATTGATGGCAAGCAAGGCTGCTCCCTCGGTCCGCTTTCGGATTATGTGACCATCGATCTTGCGGCCGTAAAAGGCGATAGCACGCTCGCGCACGAGATTGGTCACTCATGCAGCTTGTGGCATTCCAAGACGCAATCGAATTTGATGTGGCATGATACCAAAAGAGGCAATGGCGCCAAGTGGTTTCAAAAGAACTTGCTGCGCAGTTCCCGGCACGTGATGTATTGGTGAGGGGCTGTCAGGTGTAAAGTGTAACGTGCGTCGAGCCGCACTTAAACAGTTTTCCGTTCCCACGAAAACAGAACTCTCACGAAAGTGAAAGAAATTCATCGCTGTGAGTTGCGCACGAAGCGCGCACAAAACTCTACTGCCGCATTCGCTATTGTGCTTGCAATCATGTTGGCGAGCGCGATGCTTTTGTCATCCTCAATATTGCGGGCACAAGCGCGCGTTGCACTTGCGACTGCGGATAGCGGTTTAATCTATGCAGATCTTTACGGCGAAGGCAAACGCGGCGTGGTGCTCGCGCATGGCGGACGCTTCAACAAAGAAAGTTGGGCGCAACAAGCAAAGGCGCTCGCAGCCGCAGGCTTCCGCGTGCTGGCGATTGATTTTCGCGGCTATGGCGAGTCGCGCGGGCCAGGGCAAGAGGATCCGTTGAGCGCGCCGCTTCATTTCGACGTGCTCGCCGCAGTGCGTTATTTGAAAAAGGTCGGCGCGAAATCAGTTGCTGTTATTGGAGCAAGCATGGGAGGCGGCGCGGCGGCGAGTGCGTCAATTGCAGCGGAAACGGGTGAGATTGATCGGCTCGTGTTGCTCGCAGCGATGGCAATAGATCATCCCGAGCAAATGGAAGGCAGGAAATTGTTCATCACTGCGGCTCAAGACACGACCGCGAGCGGCAAGCCAAGGCTCATCAAAATTCGCGAGCAATTCGAAAAAGCGCCGGAGCCGAAGGAGTTGGTGATTTTGGAAGGATATGCGCACGCGCAGTTTCTTTTTCAAACCGAGCAAAGCGAACGCCTCATGCGCGAGATTTTGAGATTCTTGACGGCGCCGTAAAGTCCAGAGTTGATCTAGCCAGAAACAACAAGGCAAAACGATTACAGGCAAAACCATTCTTTGAATTATTTTGCCCGTAATTGTTTTGCCCTTTGTGTTTGATCTAAAAGCAAAGGTTTCACTTCTGCCTCTTCTCCTCCGGCATCACCATTTTCCATTCGGGCTGCCAGTCGGTGATTTCGTAGCGATCGGTCATGGGGAAATACGGTGGGCGGCGTTGTTCGAGGCGCCTGTCGAAACGCACGTGCGTGGCGTAGCGCGGCTCCGTGGCGGAGAGCGAGCCGGCGCTTAGGCTGCCGTAAATGTGCAACGTGGCTCTGTCATCGCTGTACAAGTGCGTTACTTCAAATCTTCCTCCCGCCAAAATTGCCGCGTAAATGCGCAAGTCACCCGGCCCAGTGATTTGCGGCGGCGCGACCGTAATATTCTTGCGGCACACCAAGCCCAAATAATCTTCCGACTCTGAAAAAACTTCCGGCGCGCGCGCATAGAGGAGATCATCATCAATCATGATGCGCTTCTCGCTTTGCACGAGCACTTTGCCGCACACCACGCCCTGCACGTGCAGCGTGGCATTCTTTCCGCCTGCGATGAGAAAAGGCTGTTGCGGCAGTTTGCGAGATTGCGTTTTCGCTTGCGCAGCGCTCCGCCATGAATATGACCCATCGCGATGAAATGTAATCCACGCTTCTTCTTCGAAGCGCTGACAAAGCGAGTCGGGCAGAGCAGCCGTTTGAAAAAGCGCGTTGGATTTGCCGGGCATGCGAATCTCGCGCGCGCCGGTTTCCAAGCCCGCTTGAAAAATTTCTTTGTCATTGGCAACGCCCCAGCGCTCGGCTTGGCGAATGTCGAAGGCCGCGGTCGTGACCTTGCCCTGAAATTGCGGCCGCACGCCTTTGCTGCTGCTGATCGAAAAGGAAGAGTTCGTGTGAAAACGGCCGTCGAGCTTGTCGTCGTGAATGGCGACGTGCGGATCCCAATAGTCCACGAACTGCGCGAAGTGCGAAAAGGCCAGCCGCATCATGCGCACCTGCGTTTGCCATTGTTGGCCATTCCTATTCGTAGTGAGCGTGACTTCGACTTCGTCTATGCCCGTGGCGGAGGAAGCCGGAAGATGGCGCACGTTCGCCGCATAAGATTTTCCTCCCGTCTGAAAATTCAAGCTCGTGTCTCTTTGCGCGAAGAACGGCGCTTGTGCGGAGAATTTCGCGATTTCGTGTGTGAGCTTCTGTCCTTCTTGGGAAGTGAGCGGCAATAGGGCGGGCGCAAGCGACGAAGCCGCGGAACGAGCACGCATTGCCGGCGACATAGTTTTGAGCTTGACTTCTTCTGCTGAGAATGCGGGAGTGATGTGATCAAACGAAGAAAGGAGTTTTTCATCTGTAGAAAAAGCAGGGCCGTGCTGCGAAGCCTGCGGCTCCAATTCGTCATGCGGCGAGACTTCTTCCGTAGCAGAAGCGTCGGTGTGGGTATTCTTCGCAGTTTCAGCCGCGGCGAGCGCCGCCGGTTCGTGCGTTGGCGAGAGCTCGTTCCCCGGCATGAATGCAAATTCCAACAAAAGCGGCGTCGCACTGGAATACGGCGCGCGCCAATTTGTAGCCACAATCGCAGCCAAACAAAAAAACATCGCATGCGCGACGAGCGAAAGGCCGAGCGCGGCGCGCAAGGAGATCGGCGGGATTTCGAGGGAGCACAATTTGAGAAGGGCTTGTCGCCAGAGCGAAGGCATAGTGCAATTGTCTTTGCTTTGAAACACGTTTGCGAACGAATGTTGCGCTAAAAAGCAAAATCTGAAAATAAAAGCAAAGAGTTTTTTCTCCAGCAACCGGCGTAGTGATGTGGTTGTTACTTTTTAGCCTTCGCTCTGTGCGACGCGTTACGATTCGTAAGAAAGCCGCGGTTGCGCTCAACGCAGATACATCATCTTTTTTCTCAACACCGTTTCCGGCGTCGTGAGTTGATACCAGTACAACCCGCCCGCAAGCGTGCTCGCGTCGAACTGGATTTCGTGATAACCCGGCGGCAAAAGGCCATCCAACAGCTTAACCACACGCTTGCCCATCATGTCAAATATCTCGAGCCGAGCGTGCGTCTCTTTGGGCAATCCGAAATATATTTTCGTGGAGGGATTGAAAGGATTCGGATAGTTTTGCGAGAGCACGAACGATTCCGGGATTGCTGAAAAACCTTCCGCAAGGTTTGGTTTGCGCGCGCCTTCTGCGTCATAGCGCGTATCATATGCGCCGAAATCAAGTGAATCGCGCGTGAGGCCAGAAGTGAGCACGGCGCTGTAAGCGTTCGTGCTCGGAAAACTTTGCTGCCAAAATTGCGGAAGCCGTTGGGTTACTTGATATTGGCCCGGGGCGAGCTGTTGGAAACGATATTGGCCGAGGCGATTGGTCAAAAGCGTTTGCACCAGCGTTTGGCCGCCAGGCAAAACTCCGCGCAGCTCCAGCAGCCATTTATTGATGCCCGGCTCGTCGTCGTCTCGTTTTTTGTTCGCGTTGACGTCATACCAAACCGACCCTGTGAGGGTCGCGTATTGCCAACTGCCAAAATCAAAATTCAAATCCGCGCCCGCGGCGATTTCGAACTCATGGGCAACTTGTTGCGGAAAGGATTGCACCCATTTCGACGGCAATACTTGTGTGAGCTGATAGCGATTCGGAGCAACGTTGGCAAAGGAGAAACTTCCAAACGTGTCGGTGGTATCGGCGCGAGTCACGCCGCCGCCCGTTAGTTTCACGCTGCGGCCTGCCAAGACCGGCTCGTTGGCCTCACGCTGGCCGTTGCCATTCACGTCTTCGAAGAGCACGCCCGAAATCTTTCCCGCCAGAATTTTTACGGTAAGTTTGCCGGACTGGCTTTGTATGGGCAAATTTTCATAATTCGCGCGCGCGGCAGAAACGCCGCTGAAGTTTAGATCTGCGCCGGCACCCTCCTGCGCGGTTTTCGCGATCACGAAATAGAGATTCGTCAAAACGCCGTCGCGCACAAGCGGACCGCCGCCGAAATCGACATACGCAAGACGCACGCTGTCCGCAGCAGGCGCATTCACAAAAAATGATGCGCCGGGAATAATATCTCCGGGAGTGAAGCGCACAAATTGCAAGATGCCGCCGCTCGTTTTCAGCGCCGCACCGAGCGCGGAGATTTCATTATTGGCAACCGTCAAATACACCGGCACTGCAACCGTGTCGCCAGGCGCGCCGATGAGCGTATCTGGAATCGCGATCATGGCGTCGCGCACTTGAATGTTGACCCGGCCAATATTGCTGCGCACGCGCACGGTCTGCAGGTTGTCATTCGAAGCAGAAAGTTCACTGAAGCGCAATTCGGATACGCTGCCGGCGAAGGCGTTTTTATCCACGCGAAAGTGCAGTGTGGCAAGCAGACCATCTTGTGTGATCGGCCCGCTGCCGAAATCCGCGAATGCGAAGCGCACGCTGTCGGTCGCGAGCGCTTGCACGGAAAAGGTCGCGTTCGGCGGCAAGATCGGGCCGGGCGTGAAGCCTTCGTAGATCAAATTGCGATTCGTGGCCTTCAACGCTGCACCCAGTGCTGAAACGTGATTGCTCTCGAGCGCCAACCTGATGGGCACTTCAACCACGGCATCGGGAAAACCGATCAACGTGTCCGCTGTCGCAATCGCGATCTGCGCCACAGATTGCAACGGAATTCTGCTTTTGGCGAACGCATAATAGAGCAAATTCGTCGGCGCCGCGCCGCCGCCTTGAATGCTGTTGCCGGTTTCGCCATCGGATTGATAGACAAAGCGCAAGCTGTCATCCACTTCATCCGCGAGCGAAGCCCACAAATCTTCCGACTGCGGCGTGTCCGTGATATTCACCACCTCGCCCCAAGTGGCGCCGCCGTCGGCAGAGCCGAGGGCATACACGTCGGTATAATGTGTGGAATCGATGGCGTCATAGTCGAGCGGGCGCAATGCGGCGAAAAGCAGATAGAGGTTGCCGTCTTTGTCCACGCCGGCTTGGGGTTGCATGGTGAGGACGGCGTCGGCATTCACCTGGTTGAAAGTGCCGCCCGCGCGGAAAAGATCTGCGTCGGATTCCAACTCGGCGTTCGGCAAGTTCGACCACGCGACGACTTGATTGACGCCGGTTGCTTCGCTCCAATGTTGAATGCCAACCTCGCGGTTCTCAAAGAAATCTAATTCAGTTCCGGCAGAATCTTGCGTCGCGAGAAGAGCTTCCCAAAAGATGTGCAAAGTGCCGCCATTGTCGTAAATGACTTCACAGCTCCCGTAGGGACGATTTTGAATTTCGCCAACGGGAATATCGAGTGGGTATCGCGTAAGATTGCGATAATTCCAGCTCGCGCCGCTGTTCGTGCTTTCCCAAAGGTGCACGTCGCCGAAAGTTTCGGCCACGGCGATCGCGACTTGAGTGCCATGGCTGTCGATCGCTTGATCGTCAGCATTGAATTGCGGCACGCGCGCGCTCGTGTCGGGCAGCAAAATTTGATTCGTCCAGCTATAGCCCTCATCGCGCGAGATGGCGATTTCTTTGCTGCGATCGACTCCCGCGACGTTGCCGTCGGTAGTCATACAAACAATGATAGTGTTTGCACCATCGACGGTGAGGCGCGGCCAAACCGCGCGCGTGCCGGTGGCCCAACCGGTTTGAGAGGGAAACCAAATTCCGATACCCGGAAAAACATCCACGTTCACTTCATTGCCGATAATATCCGCAGCAGCACTGTGGGCCGCAACCACATTGCGAAAATCACTGAGCGCGGCAATATTCGACCAGCCGCGACGGAATTGTTCCACCTTGGTCATGTACGACCAGTAGTAGCCATCGAAATAAGTGAAGTAAGTGCCGCGATCATTCGTGCCGGGATCGGTCGCCGCCATTCTTCCAATCGCCATCGTACCGTCGTCATTGCGCTCGAGGTTGGTCAACACACCGCCGTTCGAGCCGTAGTCATAATAAGATTGCATGAGGAAAAGGCCGGGGCCAACGGCGTTGCTGGAATAACCCGAGTGCGGCTGCGCGAGACGCGGCAACGCGCTCGCTTCTTCTTCACCGGTGAGGGCAAGCGGAAGCCGGGTTCGATCAATGCGATAGCCAAGCTGTGCTTTCTGCGCAAAGGCCGAGGCACAAAAACAGAGCAAAATAAGCAAAACAGAAAGGACCTTGCGCCTACGCCGATTCATGCAAAGTTTCGCTTCAGAAGAATTTGTTTTTTCCATGGCAGTCCTCGTTACCGCGGTTTATGAATAATTGTAAGCGATGCGCGACGCACTCTTGAAGTGCGTCGCGCATTTGTCCTTACTTCAACATCAACATCTTTTTCGTCCGCTGGAACTTCGTGCTCGCGCCTTGGGCTTCGAGATGATAGAAATACACGCCGGCGGTGACCACTTCCCGCGCTTCATTTCTGCCATCCCACGTCATGCGATAATAGCCGCCCACTTGCTTTTCGGAGCTGACCAGCGTGCGCACCCTTTGGCCCAGCGTGTTGTAAATCACCAAACTCACAGTTGCCGGCTCAGGCAATTGATAGCGAATCTCCGTCGTCGGATTGAAGGGATTCGGATAATTGCTGTGCAACGCGAACGCAGCCGGCGGTGCGAGCGTGAGTTGTGCGTTTTGCTGCACGGTCACAGTCACAGCTTCGAAACTCGCGCCAGCTTGGGTTGCAGGAGAGTTTGCGCCGGTTGCAGCCGAAGCCTCGAACAATTGCACCGACAAAGCCGTGCCTGCCAAAAGATTGCCCGAGACTCTCGCTTCCATCTCCAACAACACGCCGCTCTTGCGAATCGCGTTCGTGGCCGAGGCAAAGCCGCCGAAGCGCAAACGCCCGAGAAGTTTTTCAGATGCGGCTGCGCCGTTTTCTTCCGCAGCAACGGATTCTTTGGTGAGCGCGTAACTCGTGCGGAACTCTTGCTGCGGCACCACCTCGCCCCAGTGCACCGCGGTGATGTCCAATTGTTCCGCGGAATATTGCACTTCGCCGCCGAACGCGTAGAGGCCGCGATCCAATGCGGCGCCGCTCAACACAATCGGCAGAATGATTTTGTCCGTGCCGGGCAAGGCGCGCGCTTCTGCGAGCTGGAAAATCACGGCGCCTTCGCCAGACGCATTCCGCTGTGTGTCAGTTATCAAAGCATTCGCGGCGCTGCCAGCCGTCGCCCAGTTCAAATCGACGTCGCCGCGCGCGAGCGCAACATAATCTTGATCGAGTTGATCGGAATTCAGCGCCGGATAATCGATGCCGTTGGGCGCGGTCTTCCAAGCTTCCGCGTTCGCATCAATGGCATAGCTCGCTGGAAACGCGCGCCAATCTGCCACCGGATACTGATTGATCACACCAAGAAAACGATTGAAGATGGTGAGCGCATCGCCCGGTGCAATAGCCAAGTCGCCGTCCACGTCTGCCGCCAGGCTTTGCGAGCCGGAGAGCGTGATGCTGCCCAAATAGGCATTGAAGGCGAGCAGCGCATCCGTGGGTGAAATGGCAGAGCCGAAGCCGCCGCTTGGCCGGTGCAACTCCACGCGATAATTGGTGCGCGGCAAGATGCCGAGCAAAGCATAGTTGCCGGCGCTATTTGTCGCTTGTTCTTGCAACACCACGCCATTGCGCGTGAGCACTGCCGAGAGTCCGGCCACAGGTTTCGCAGAATTGCCGCCGCCAGTCACACGCGCGTATTTGACGCTGCCGCTCACTTCCGGCGCTTTGCGCGCGATGAACAGGCCGTTCTTGCCCGCAAACGAAGGCGAGTTGCCGGCGCTATCCACCGCGCTCAAATTAAAGAAGCGCAAGGACGTGACTTGTCCCGGCGTGGCATTGCTCGCCACTTTAAATTGCAGCGTTGCGAACAATCCGCTTTGGTCGAGATATTGGCCGCCCGCACTGGTGAAAGATATGCTCAAACTATCCGCGGCCGGCGCTTGCACACTCAATCCGCCAGGCACAATCGGACCGGGCGTGAAGCCGACAAACGCGAGTGAGGAACTCGAAAGCTTGAGCGCAGCCTGCAGAGTATTTAACGCAATCGGGCTGCTGAAATCCAACGTGACCGGAACGGACACGGTGTCGTTCGGCACGCCGTTCGTCGTATCGGCGACCGCAATGAACACGTCGCTGGAACGCACGCGCAAGCGCACCGGCACCACGATCACACTGTCAACCGGATCATTCGACGCAATAAAAATATTTGCGGCATAGTTGCCCGCGGACAGGCCTTTGGTATCAGCCGTGACGGCGATGCTCGCGCTCGCGCCCGGCTGGATCGTATCGCTCGGCGGCGCTTCGGAGAGCCAACCCGTGCTCGCCACGGCAATCCCATAGGAATCGATCGAATTCGGCGCTTGCTGCACAACCTCGAGGCCGCTGCCGTCGAAACTGGCGCGCTGAATGTTGTCGAGACCGAAGTCGGTCCAATACATTTTTTGTGCGCGCAAATCCAGCTCGAGCAATTCGAGCAAAGCTGCCGAAGGCAAGCTCACCAACGTTTCCACGTTCGAGCCGTCGGCGAGATTGGCGCGTTTGACGCGATCGGTGCCGGACTCCAGAAAATAGAGTTTACCGCCGGCAGCGTCGACGCGAACACCGCGCGGGCTGCTCGCGAACAGAAACGTTTCGACACTGCTGCCGTCCAAATTGGCCCGGCCAATGCGACTGCCAAAAAGCTCCGCCCAATAAATCTTGCCGTTCTGCAAATCCAGCGCAAGGCCGAACGGCCCGTTGAGGGCGGCGCTCACACCGGCATTATTGACCAGTGCCGCAGCGCGCCGCACGTCCTCCTCGCTGTCGGTGAACTGATTCGCCATGCCGACAATGAGCACCGTCACCTCGCTGCCGTCAAGATTGGCGCGGCTAATCGTGCCATTGTTCAAATCCGTCCAATACATTTTGCCATGCGGCACGTCCAAAGCAATGTCCAACGGGAAATTGAGATTACTCACCAATGCGTTGATGCTATCGCCCGTGAGCGTGCTCGAAAAAATTCCGCGCTGGAATGAATCACACCAATAGACGCGATCGTGTTGATCGTCGATGGCGAGACCGCGCACATTGCCAGTTCCAGAGAAAATCGTCTCAACTTCACTGCCGTCCAAATTGCTGCGCTTGATCTGAGCCGGAGGCACGTTGAAGCCCAAATTGCTCCAATAGAGTTTCTCGCCCGCGCCGGCTGCGGCCGCGGCGTTCGTTTCTTCATCGCGAACGTTGAACGTGAGCGGGCTGCCGCCGTTGTTCGTGATGGTCATCACCTCCGTCGCCGTTTGGTCCGTATCGAGCAGAAACGTGATGGAATCGGGCGCGACTGCAATCACGGGCGCCTCGATGCCGGAGCCGGAAAGCGCCACGAAAGCTTGCGGCAGATTTGCGGCATTGCTGGTGATGGTCAATACATCGGAAACGTCACCAAGCGCAGTGGGCGCAAAGCGCACGGACACGAGTTGTTTTTCCCCGGGGCCAAGCTTAAAGACCTTGGGCGCGGCCGTGAAGAAGCTCGTGCCCGCAGCAATATCGCTCACGCGCAAAGTGTCTGTGCCCTCGTTCGAAACCGTCAGCATTTGGGTTTTGCTGCCACCCACAAACACCGGCCCGAAAGGCATGCTCGAATCCGAAAGCACGATGACCGGAGCGCCGGTGACATACAGAAACGCCGGCACCTCCAGCGGATTGCGGCTGGGGTCTGGATCGTTGCTCGTGAAGACAACCTTCGCGGAATGAAGTCCGCCATCCAAACCTGCGGCGTCGAACGTTGCAGTTAAGGCAAGCTCATTGCCGGCTGAAACCGTGCCCGAAGTGGGCGCAATGGCAAGCCACGAAACGTTGGAAATAGTGCTGAGATAAAAGGCATAGTCGACGAGATTCATCAGCGGATTGCCCTGTCCACCTTGGCCCCCCCAACCATAGGTCAATGAAGTCACGATGACTTTGCCGTTCTTCAACGGATACTGCAGCCAGGCGACGTTTTGAGTATTGCGCAAGACCACTTGGCTGAAGGGAGGATAATTGTACAAATGCCCGTGGTCCGTGTAATTCCAATTGTCAAAATCCGGAGTATTCAACAGCACGCCGCCAAAAGGCGCGCCGGTGATGTACGGATGATCGGTCGCGACAATGCTCTCGTTGTTGTGCAGCGCACCGCCGTTGCTGCCGCTATACGCCGCGAAATTCGTTCCGAGCGGGTCGATGTTGAAGCCGTCGCCGATGTTGCCCGCGACATTCAGCACGATCACCCCGCCCTTTTCGGTGTAAGCGGCCAGCTTCGACATGTTGTTCGTCAGATTGCCATAACTGGACCAATCCGGCTCGCAATAAACCACATCGTACATTTCCAGATCGGCAAGGGTGAGGTTATTGAGGCTGAATTCAGAAATGGTGTCATAGGAATAGCCGCTGAAGAAATTCTTGTTCTTCCCATGATCGACGATCAAGAAGTTCTTTTCGGCCTGCGCCACAACGGGATTGCCGGCCGCGGCCAGATTCTGCGGCGTGGGCGTCGTCGTGGGCAGCCTGTGGAGACGATCGTCGGAAACGATGACTTCGCGATGGCGCGCCGGTTTCGCGGCGAGCAAAGCGCTTTGGTTTTGAATCGTGAGCTCAAAATTCAGGTCGCTGCCGCCGGGGTTGGAGACGGTCACGATCTGGGTCGCGGTTTCTCCGGTTTTCAAGCTGTCGCGCAACGTATCGGGCCGCACCACAATGATTGGAGCCATAACGCCCTCGCCGAACAGCGGAACGCTGAGGCTGGGTTGATTCGTCGCGTTGCTCGTAATCGTCAGCGCGCCCGCGTAACTTTGTGCGGCGTCCGGCGTGAAGACGAGCGTCATTTCCCTCTTCCCATTCGGAGGCACCGTGAAGCTCGTGGAGTCGGAGAACGAAAAAACCGCCGGGCTGATTTGCACATCGGTGACGTTCAAATCCTGCGTGCCGGTATTGGCAATGGTCAGCAACGCTTGCTGTGAAAATCCCACGTAGACTTGCTTGAAATCTATCGTATCAGGCGTCGCCTCCACCAGCGGGACGCCAGTCACGTGCAGCGTAACGAGCACCGTATCCTGCGGCGTGATCGGATCATTGGAATTGACGAAAATCTTGCCATGATAGGTTCCGCCGAGCAAAGCAGTGGCGTTGACTTTGACTTGCACTTCTGAACTTGCGCCCGCGGCAACGCTGTCTACGGAAGGCTCTTCCTTCAGCCAATCGCGGCCCGCGGCAATGCCGAGCGCAAAAGGCCCGTCGTAACTGTAGGCCGGCCGCGTGACCACCGGCGTCACCGCGCTGCCGTCGAAATTTGCGCGCTGGATTTGATCCAAAATATAATCCGTCCAGTAAAATTTTTGCGCGCCAATGTCTAATTTGAAATCTATAAAATATGGCGAGGGACTCTGGAACAAGACTTCGGTATTGCTGCCGTCCAAATTGGCGCGCTTGAAGGTGTAATCACCGCCATCGGTGAAATAAATTTTACCGGCAGCGACGTCGAGCTTCATCCCCAACGGAAAAATGACGTAGACCGGCACGGTCTCCACGTTGGTGCCGTCCAAATTGGCGCGTCCGATGCGGTAGGAATACGGCTCACTCCAGTAAATCTTCCCGTTTTGCAAATCAAGATCGAGGGACCAGGGACCATATAATGCCGAGGAGGCGCCGTTCGCCGCGTCGAATGACGGCTTCGGCGCGAGTTTTTGCGCATGACCCGCCCCGGCATTTGCCCCCGGAAGAATGGATTGCACCACCACCGTCACTCCGCTGCCATCCAAATTCGCGCGCTTGATCACCCCGGCTTGGTACTCCGTCCAGTACATATGGCCGGCGCTCACGTCCAAAGCAATATCGAAAGGCCCGTAAAGACCCGTGACCAAATTACGCACGTCCGAGCCGTCGACATTGAGGGAAAAGATTATCCCTTCACCATATTGCGCGGAATAGATCCGTCCTTCGCCGGGATGATATGCGATCGAGCCATAACCCGAGTAGAGATTATTTACGTAAATCGGCCGAATGTCCGTGCCGTCGAGATTGCAACGAAACAGCGTATCGGGTCCGCTCTGATACTCCTGCGTCCAGAAAATGTACTGGCCGCCCGCGAAGCCGGCGCCGGAAGTCACAACGTCACGCAACTTGAAATCCAGCGTGCTGCCGCCGTTGTTCGAAATCGTCAACGCGGCGCTCGCGCTGTCGCCGGTATTCAAAGCGAACACGAACGAGTCCGGCGCCACCGCGATGACCGGTGGCGTGACGCCTTGTCCGATGAGCGTGATGACCGCGGGATTCTCATCGGGATCATTGTTGTTGAGCGTGAGCGTGCCGGTGATGGGGCCGGGCGCATTTGGCGCAAAGCGCACTTTGAAATTTTCCTTCTCTCCGACATCAACTCCCGCGTATGGTGGCGTCACCGTAAACACGCCGGGCGCAGCCACTGCGCTCGTAATCAGCAAATCGAACGTGCCCTCATTCTGCACGGTGACAAACAGCGAATCCTTTGCGCCGATGAACACTTCACCAAAATCCAAGGTGTCAGGCGCGAAGGCGAGGTCGGGCGCGTTGGTGATGAGCAAATGCACAGGCACCACCAACTTCTTTTCGTCGGGGTCATTATTCTTCACCAGCAAATCCGCGGTATAATCGCCGCCGCGCAAGTTGGCCGCGTTGAACATGACGGCAATCGTGTCGGTGGCGCCCGGCGCTACAACGTTGGTCGTTTTATCAAGCGTAACCCAGCCCAACTGGCCCGAGATCATCCAGTCAATGGCATTTGAAAGGAGCAACATATTGTCGGCGCTATTGACCACGACGGAGTACAGGCTCTCGCCGATGAGCGCGGTGCGGTTCGCGGCTTCATACGACACGCCGAAGTAGTTGCCTTGGGGATCAGAAAAAATCCAGTCCGCGCCGTTCAAAAAGAAATAATCATTGTCGGTGCTATAAAAGTAGTCCAGACTGGTTAAGCCTTGCGTGATGGGATTGTTCGGATTCAGCACGCCGAAGTAAAAATCGGCGTCGAACGCGGCGCTGACGCCGAAGATGGGATAGGCCACGGCTTGCACATCGGCGGCAAGATTGTCAAAATCATCCATGCCCATTAAAATCGGCTTGCCGGTGTTGGCATAGTCGCGCAGCGCTTCTGCCTCCGCCAAAGTCAAACGCGCGTCGCGCTCATCCACAATCACGCCGTCAAAGCTGCTAATCGAGTTGAGCGTGAAATTGTCGCCCACATCGGTGTAGGTGTAATCCGTCACCGAATTCGACATTT
This sequence comes from bacterium, assembly GCA_037444905.1. Taxonomy (GTDB): domain Bacteria; phylum Zhuqueibacterota; class Zhuqueibacteria; order Zhuqueibacterales; family Zhuqueibacteraceae; genus JABWAN01. The sequence goes on from JBBILN010000030.1 coordinate 29,019, forward strand.
GCAGCAGAAGGCTGAGGAGTCTGGTAGAGTTGAAGCCCACCACTGCAATCGAAGGCAGAGCAGCCGTAGCATTCAGACGCTTGACCATTTGCGCGTAGGGTTGAAGCTGGCTGCGAAATTTTTCCACCATTGCTGGTGACATGGCCTGCATGTCATTTTCGCCCTCGCGTATCACATCGAATGTGACTCCGGCGCTCGCAGCGCGCGCGAGCTCCATTAGCTGGGCGCCGAATAACGCGCGTGCTTTCGCGTCAATCAGCTCCGCGCTTGCAGACTGTACCGCAGAATTTCCGCCGGGCCGCAGCGGTGTAATGCGGACTTGCGCATTCTCAAAAGAGAGTTCAAAAGTCAAATCGCTCTGGCCGGTGTTGGAAATCAAAAAATTTTGCTGCCGCGTTTGGCCCACAAAGAGGCTTTCCTCCAATGTCAGCGGCGCAACTTCGATCTCCGGGGGCGGCAGACTGATGCCATTGAGCGGAACGAGCAAGCTCGGTTCATCCGGGTCATTGCTGGTGACGAACAGTGTCCCCGCGAACGTTCCAACGGTAGTGGGCATGAACGTCACACTCACCGTCTGGCTTTGCCGCGGCGGAATCGCGAATTGGCTTGGCGCCACAAAGAACGGCGGTGCTGTAGCCAGGCCTACTTTCAGCGTATCCGTGCCGGGATTGGAAACCACGAGCGCAAGACTGAGCGTATCGCCCACCAGCACCGTGTCGAAATCAAAGAAGTCCGGGGCAAGAGTGATGTCCGGGGCGCCGATCACGAGTAAAAATACCGGCGCGCGCACTTGCGCATTCGCCGGATCGTTCGTCGTCAACAGCACATTTGCAGAATAGCTGCCGCCGAACAAACCCGTGGCGTCAAAATGCACGTCGAGACCCAAAGAATCGCCCGTGTTGATGCTGCCGCTTGTGGATCCAACGGACAACCAAGTGTCCGTCGAATCTTCGACGCGTGCAGTGAAATCCAAAGTGCTGCTGCCGCTCGCAATGTTTTTGAGTTGCAGGATTCGCGTGGTGTTGGCGCCTGTGAGCAGAGTATCAGCTATAAAACTGGGTGAGATGGACAAACTCGGCGCGCCGAGTGTCGTGGCAGAAGGTGAATTAGAAACGGCGGAGGCATTACCTTGTTCATCAACCACTTTCACGGCGAAATAATATGTCGTGTTGAAATTCAAGCCGCGCACCGTAAACGTTTCCGTCGCGCCGAAGAGTTGCGGCACGAGCCTGTTTGAAACCGGCGTGGCTGCGGCGAAGCCGGCGGAGTCGATGGGCGCAAGCGCATAGCGAATATCGTACGCTGCCGCGCGTCCCGAATCGCCGTCATCGCCGTGCGCCGTCCATTGCAAGGCAATCGCATTCGAGGCGGGAGCACCTGCGCTTAAATCCGTAACGGGCGCGGGCGGAATGCTGTCTTGTTCCAAAATAAACGGCGAAACATACGCCATGGCCCGGCCGTCGCGGTTGTCCGTCCAACACGGATAAACTTTGCCGTTGAGCGCCGTGATGCCGAGATAATCTCCGAAGTAACCGCCCGCCAAACCGGGAATCGGCGAGGGCGTGAAGGAAACATCGCTCACGCGAAAATCCGTCCAGGTCGCGCCGCCATCGGTAGAGTTCGAAACGAAAGTCTCGCAATTCAAAGAGCCGACATTGCGGTCATCATAGTAGATCGTGCTCAAATTGCCGTTGGTGGGATCACACGAGATCCATTGAAAGAAGTGGTTCTTGCCCAAGCCCGCGGCGTCTTGATTGATCTTCACCGGGCTGGACCACGTTGCGCCGTTGTCCGTGGATTTGATCAGATAGCCATCAATATCGTTGCCCGTGTTGACGCCAGGCACGCCGCGATTTGCCCATACGGCGTAAAGCGTGCCGCGCCGCGGCGAATTGCTGTTGTCCACGGTCATCACCGGGAACGAGGCCACGCGCATGTTCTTGTTCGTGGCGCTGGTGCGAATGCCTCGAATGTTTGTGATGATGCGGCGCGCGGGATCGAAGCTCACCCCGCCGTCGCGCGAAATCGCGAACCCGAGAGCGACTTCATCCGCCGGCCAAAAATCATAGATCGCCCAGGTCACATACACTTCACCATTCGGCCCGGTTTGAATGTTGACGCCTTGATTGTGCGAGCCGGCGTTCACATTGCGGCTGATCACAAGTGGAGTTGACCAACTGAGGCCGCCGTCGGTCGAGCGCGTGATCTCGATTTCCGCATCATTCAACCCGCCGAAGGCCGTCCACGAGCTATATAAATTTCCGTTGAACGGGCTGCTTGGGCTGTTATCCACCCACAAATGATTTTTATCCAGCAAGCTTGCGCCGCGCGTAGTCGCCGCCTGCACGTGCGTCCACGTACGCCCGCGATCCAACGAACGCGCCACGCCCTGTCCGCCATCTGCAGCGATGTAACCGACAAAGAAACGACCGCTGCGGTCAATCGCCGTGGCAGGATCGCCGTTATTGTCCCCACCGGTTCCGTTCGCTTGCCCGCGCCAAGTCACGCCGCCATCTTCGGAAACAAAACCACTCGCGCCGTAAAGCAGGGATACCGGCCATGTCGTGGAATTGTTGGAATTCAGAATGGTATTAAATTCGAGGGGATGGACGAAAATGGAGTTCTCGCTTTGCGTGACGTTAGACGAGGAGGTCACGGCAACGTCGCGCGAATCCTGGGGCACACCGGGTGCGGCGGCATAAGGCCCGGCTGGCACTGCGGATTTCATGGCCGCCGGTTTGGCCACCTCCACGAGGCCGCGTTCCGCCAACTTTTGCCAATAATGCTGCGACCACACGCGGTGATCGATAGACTGAGCTTGAGATTCTTGTGCGGAAATCTTCGCGCAGAGCATGAAGCAGAGTCCGGCGAAAACGAACCGACGGATAAGAGCAGACGGTGTGTACATACTTCCTCCTCACTTGAGAGATGACATAGCCGCAGTCAAGCTTATAATTCTTTTTGACGCCAAAGACCAATTCGCGCCCTTCCAAGGAGCGCAGCAACGAGGAAACTAAAACACAATAGCGCTGGGTGGATTTGTCGTTCCGTGCTCGACGTTCACAATGGCAATCAAACGTTTTTTTGGATAGGCTCTGGGTTGGCTACGTCAATAAGGACACGCGAACGTGGATTTATCTCACCACTTTCTAAAAATATTTTGAGGGAAAAGCGCGCGGGGGGTGATGGGCAAAATCTCGTGGACGATAGTTCTACTTAGAAAAACGCGAAAAGCCCTTGGCAGGATAATTTCCCCGTAGGATGATTTGGAAATTATTCTGCTGCCAAATCATTCTCTCATAGGCACGTTATGCGATTAAAAGTGAAATCTGTGCACAGAAAGCAAAGACTTCAAATGGCAGAATGATTCATCGGCAGAATAATGACGTAATCATTCTGCCGATGAACTATTCTGCCAGTTTGGTTGTGGCTCGCATTGGGTGAAAACGCTTGAGTCTGTAGTACGAGGAATCTTTCACGATCTGGTTTTGCGCGGGGCAAAAGGGGGAACGCGAATGCCGCTGATACTCTTCATTCGCGTTCGTGTGCGTGGATTCGCGTTTGCTGGTTGGGCTGACTGCGGCAAGTGTTGTGAAGAATTCGATCTCTACACGGGTCTGCGCGTTGTTGGCTTCTAGTGAATGACGACCATCTTTTTTAACTCCAAAAAGCTTCCGGCTTGCAGGCGATAGAAATAAACTCCGGAAGGTGCGATGCGTCCGGATTCATCTTTGCCGTCCCACAATGCGCTGTATTCGCCCGCGGTTTTGCGGCCCGTTGCCAACGTGCGCACGGTGCGGCCCAGCGCGTTGAAGATCGTGAGAGAAACCTCGGCAGGCTCTTGCAGTTGATAGCGAATCAGCGCGGTGTTGCGTGATTGCACTGAAACCTTGAGCACAAAGGGATTGGGATAGCTTTGCGACAACGTGAAAGCGCGAGGCGTCGGGCCGGAGGGACTTTCCTCAACTGAAGTGGGAGGATTGAGAACCACTCTTTCCAACGGATAGCTGAACGGCGCGATGCCGTACAAATCGCGGCGCACCGTGCCGACGCCGGAGTAGTACCATTCGTGCCAATCATAGTCCGCACCATTAAACCGAAAATAAAAATGCAAACACGGATAAAACGTTCCGGCTTTGGTGACCACGGTATCCGTGCGACTCACAAGTTGCACGTCCCATTCCGCGAGCCTTTCGGGGCCGATAACGTGCCAACGCGTGGTGTCATCGGCATTGAAATCAACCCACATTTGTTCGAGCGTATCGCTGCGCAGAAAGAGCTTGCCGTCTTCGGACAAACGCAGAAACGCTTGCTTGAATTCGCGAAAATGATCGAAGCGATAATACAACGTGTTCTTGATGCGGAGCGTGTCAAAGATCGTTTCAGTGATGTTGTTGCCCAAGCGGCTCGCAAACTCCCATGAGTTCCCCAGCGCGAGCGGAAACTCGGAGAAGTCGCGCAGATAATCCAAATCGCTCTGCGCCAGGTTTTCCGGTTGCGTGCGCATGCAAAGGTGCGTGTACAGTCCGCCGCTTTCATCCTTGTTGGCATAGATCAGATACGTTTCGCCGACGACGAAATCAAAGCCGCACGCGGCTTCGTTGAGCGCAGTGGTCACGCTCTCCGCTTCGTGCGCTCTCCCCTTCCAAATTTTTATGACCTCGAGGTGCGCTAATCGTCTAGACTGCCCGGGGATCTCGTCAAAGGCGAGCACTTTTCCCAAGAAGACCGCATCGGCTTTGGCAACAGCTTCCGCCGGCGGCGGAAACGGTAAACACGAGCACGCCGCAGCTTCGCGTTGCGGAACAAGGAGCATAAGCAACAAAACGGCAGTGCAACAAGTCACAAGATGGCGCATGACTTCAAAACCTTTCTTAATAGTTGAACTTCGCAAAAAATGTGTCCTTCAATCATCCTGCTTACGGCGAATCGCAGCCCGCTTGGTGTTTAATTGCGGCATCAGTGCGCGATCGTGAATACGTTCGAATAATCCACCTGCGGGGTCGCGCCCTCGGGCGGATCGATGCGCTCAAAATAATCCACACGCACGCGGAATTGCCCGGTTTCGTTGCCTTGCAAGGAATATAAATGAACGAGGAGCCGGTGCGATTGCTGCGGCCGGAGTGCAACGAAGCGCACGCCTTCAATCAGAATGCCGGACGGCAGCTCGCGCCACGAGTTCGGCGCTTGCCATTGTTCGAGGTGGCCATGCGAGCCGTATGCGACGTGCAAATCTTCTTGATCAATACTGCCGATCATGGCATCACCCAATCTGGCGTAAAGAGTTTGATCGGATTTATTGACCAACGTGGCGCGCACCAGCCGGCTCGAACCCAAATCCTCAGCACGCCAGGAATATTCTAACCGCTCAGTTGTGATTTCTAAATTTCCCGCACCACTGTCACGGCCTCCGACCTCGAACTCCGGCGAAGAGAAAACGCCCAGGAAGCGGCACTTCCCAGTGCTGATCGGCTCGTTTTCAAGGCAACCGGCATAAACCGCGGCCACAAACTTGTGCACGCCGACAAAATGGGCCGCGGGAACTCTTTCCTGAAAACTCCTTCCCGCTTCCAGCTTTTGCGCATAGCCCTCCCAGAAGCAAACCACCAAAGGTGCGGCGCTCCAACCAGTATCGGTCTGCGAGGAGATAAAGATGGGACTGCATCCTGCCAGGAAAACCGCTTCCTCGCCGTTGTTCTGCAACGTGACCAGAATGGTGTCGTTGGGCGAGTAGCTGGTTTTATCCACAGAGAGAACCACTTCGCCCGAATTTTCCTGCGGCGGCAAAACCGTGCTGCAACCGCTCGACAGTAATGCAAGGGTTGCGAAGATAATTTTTGCAAGCTTCATGGGAAAATCTCCGATCGATGAACCGCAATCCAACGAGAAGTAATCGCCAATGTGCGCTCCTTGCTTTGAGCCAACATTTAGCGCGTCACTGCAAAACTCTCCGTCACAATCTCGCGGGAAGATTGCGCGGCGCCTATTGATCAAGTTGATAGAGGCGCGTTTTGCAGCGATACGTACCGGCAGGAAGCTGCGCACCCAATGGGAACGTGAAGGTCTCTTTTTGGTTTGCCGCCAATGGGTAAATTGCATCCGTGCAAGCGCGGCCTTCTTGTTTCAACGCGACCTGCCATTTGCCGGATTGCCGCCGCTCCAAAACCGAGGAACAAAGATTGTGGCCCACGGCATTGTTCGTTTCATTGGCCAGCGTAACGGTGACGTTCTGATCCGCTCCGTATTGCGAGCGATCGGCAAAATAACGCACATCCTCGGACGAACCGAAAATACCGTCTACAACACTGCAACTGCATAGAAGAGCGGCGCAAAGCAATGCAAGAAGATTACGCATGGTATGTTCCATTCATTATGCCGGCCAAGTGCGGCGTGAGCAGCATGATCTTGCAGAGCTCGAAAGATCGTTTCGTCCAAGCCGGCTTCATTTTTTATTGCGTAGAATTAAAGGCTCACCAAAAACGCAAACTGCCACGTTTCCAAATCTGTGGGCGAGGCGCCCATGCCCACGTCGAGGCGCACGCGCTTCGAAGGCTCGAAACTCAAACCCAGACGGAAGTCCAACGCAGTTTCGCTGCGGCGCGCGGGCGTGGCGCGATAACGATCGAGGCGCTGCGGCGGATTCTCCGGCCTCGTGCCGCCCGGCGTGATCACGACCAGCGAATCGGTGCGATACCAAATGTCGATCACTTCCTCGGTTTCGAGATGAAGAAATTGTTTGAGCGCCGCCACGTGCGTGGTGAAGCCGCGGCCGAGATAATAGGACAGCGTCACGGGCAGAACGACGCGCGTCGTCGTAGTCGTGCGATCGAGGCGCAAAGTTTTATCTTCAATACCGATGCGGCTCTCGGGCGCCTGCCAGGGCGTGGGCCTGCGTTGATGGCTGGAGCGATAGACTTGCGCGTCTTCATACATGAGCAGCTTGTTCTCTTCGAACTCGCCGATCAATCCCACGGTGAACTCGCTGCGCTCGCGCACGGGCAGCACCACGCCCAGCGCAACGTTGGTGCGCTTCGCGTTTTCTTTGCCCTCGCCGATGCGATCATCGCTGAAGCGCGAACCGTAATCCGCCTCATAAACTAAACTGTCGGGATAATAGCGGAAGCGATAAAAACTGAAACTGGTGTCTCGCACGGCATCGCCGTTGGTGAGATTGACGTCGGACTTTTGATGCTCCACGCGAAAGCGGAATGTCATATCGTTTTGCATGGGCAGCTCGCCGTGCGCGCCGAGGTAATTCGTCTCGCCCTCGTGCCGCCAGTTGCTCATGCTGAGATGCGAATAACGCGAGCGGCTGAAATAATCGTTGCGCACGCCGTCGTCATAACTGTAAAAGCTGCTGTCGACATCATTCGCGAACTGCTCGTGATCGCCGGTGATGCGTCCCGCGAACACGCCGAGTTGCCGTCGCGCAAACGTGAACACCGCGCCCGCGCTCACTTCGTTTTGCGCAAGCGCCGCATCGACTTCTTTTGCGTTGAGATAGCGCGAGACGTAATGATAATTATCGTCGTCGTAGGAATTGAAGCGCGCGTAATCGCCGGAAACCTCGGTTTGTACGCGACTGATTTTTGCGCCGAGCGCGAGAAACTTTGCAGGCTGAAGCGCTAGATAGGCGTCCATGAAATGCGCGGTCTCGGTCTTTTCATCCAAACCGTCCTGCTTGAGGTTGGGTTGCAGTTCGGGAAAATTACGATCCGCTTCCGCGCGCACGCCGAAAGCATCGTATGCGCCGTAATACCAAAACGGGACGTACTCATAAAACGTGCCTTGATGATGAAGCAACTCATACGAGAGCGCGAACTTTACACGTGGCAAAATTTTCGGCACAAGATCACCGACATACAATGCCGAGACCAGCGGTTCGAGTTTGCGCTCAGCCGGGCGCGCGTAAAACGGCGGCGCGAAGTAAGCGTTGTCGTAGTAATAGAGCGGATACACGCGATACTTGGGCGCTTTGGGTTTTTCCGCGCTGCCTTTGAGATCGACATAAAAGCGGCTGCCGTTGATCGTCGCGAGCATGGCGGGCTGCAAAGACATCTCGCTCAAAGGCTCGGGCAGAATGCCGAGCAGACCCGCGTCAAGGTTTTTCAGATTCAAAGTGAGCACACGGTGCGGCCGCAGAAAATAATCGCGGCTCTCGAAGCCTTTCTCCAAAACATAATCGCTCCAATATTGCGCGTGCAGCGCAAGCGGGCGCAACAACAACGCGGCGAGAAAGAGAAATCGGGTTCGGGTTTTCATATGAGTCTCGTGGCTGAATTAACGCATTTCAAAAAAAAAGCTAAAAACACACGCTGGTTCATGTCAGTCCGGAGGAATCTTTCCCGGTGCTTGTGGCACAACTTGTTTTGAGATGTGTGCCGCGCACGAGGAAAGGTTCTTGCGGAATGACATTGCTAGCAGCCGTTCACTTACTCTGCAACAATATCATCTTCCTCGTGGCCATCGTGTTTGCGCCCGCGCGCAATCTGTAGAAATAGACTCCGCTGGGAACGAACCGGCCCATAACGTCTCTGCCATTCCACCGCACCGTATATTCACCCGAAACCTGCACGCGATCAACCAACGTGGCGACGCGCTTGCCGAGCAGATCGTAGATTTCCACTCTGATGTGTTGTGAGCTTGGAATGGAATAGCGAATGACGGTCTCGTGCACTTCATTGCGTGCAAAAGGATTTGGCGCGTTTTGCGCGAGCACAAAACCTTTGGGGAGAGTGTTGTCCGGCGGATCATTTACGCCCGTGGGCGAGCTTTGATATTTCCATGCGCCGTGGCCGAACGTGGCAATGTAAATCACGCCCGCTTGCTCGCGATCGGCGACGATACTGCGAATGCCGCGATTTTCACCCACGCTATTGGGCGCGGGAATCTCGTTCCAGTTTGCGCCGCCGTCAAAGCTTTCCCATAGGGCCCATGTATTCGGGTTCGCAATCGTGCCGCCCGCGTAAATGTGATTAGGCTCGCCGGAATCGAGCGCCAAGCCATAGAAGTAAACCGGCGTGTTCGCCAAGGCGGTTTTGCTCCACGTTTCGCCGCCATCAATCGTTTTGAGGACTGCGCCTTCCATGCCGGCATAAACCACGTTGGGATTGTCGGGATGAATGACCAGCGCGTCGCAAGCATTGTCGCCGCTCAGGTCGGGATAAAACACTTCCCAGGTTTTGCCTTCGTCTTTAGATTTCGCAATCCATGGTGCGAAGATGCCGGTTTCACCGCCGGCCCAAACTTCGCCGGAGAGATTGGCGCGATTGACCGCAATGGCATTGGTCAAGCCGATGCCGCCGAAGTAAGCTTGCTCCCACATGTCGATAGCAGTATTCGAGCGATAAATGAATCCGCTGCCGCCGGCGAAAGTTGTTGCGGGCGGCAAGTGTCCGCTGGACTCGAAGCTGGTCAGCGCACGAACATGAATGATTTCGCTGCGCGCCATGCCCGAGTCTGCCGCATGCCATTGCCCGTTCTCATAACGATACACCAGCGTCGAATCGCCTTGCGAGAATTTGGGCGCCACGCCGGCAAAGGGCGCGTGAAAGAGGGCCGGACCTGCGCCCCACACGTGAACGTCCAACGAGAAAATCTCTTTCTCCAACAAGCCGAGGCTCTCCCAAGCGGTGTCCGATTGCGAGGGCGCATAGCGCCAAACGCCGTCTTTGTTCGTGGCGGCATAAAAGAATGGGCCGCTCGCCGAAGCTTGGTGCGCGAGGGCAAGCGCAGTGACTTGCCTCCCCGCCAGACCGAAAGGCTCCAAACGACCGCCGGATTTGCTTTGTGAAAATACACTAGTGCACAACAACAAGTAGCAGCTCACTTCCAATAGTAGACTGCAGCGTTTCATCGTTCACTCCTATGGCAATACTGTCCATTTTACCGTGACGCTTTGTGCGCGCCAATCGGCTTGAATGAAATATACACCGGCTTTGAGTTTGGTTTGCTCAAGCGGCAGCCGCATGGTTTGTTCGCCGCCGGCAACGCGCACGCGCCAGCTTTTTACTTCTTGCCCGAGTGTATTGCGCAAGCGCACTCGCACTTCCTCTGCGCTCGGCGCATGGAGGCGCAGCGTGAGATGCGCAAGCTGCGAGGCCGCACTCGGGTTGGGAAAAGTCGGAGACAGATAAAAATCATTCGGCGTGCGTCCGCCTGTTTCTGCAACACTCGTGAGATCGAAAGTATAGCGATACACGCCATCGCCGCGCGTACCAATGTATGAAGTCTGGGGCACGGGTGTATCACGTGCACGAGCGGGGTCGAAGACGATGCTGCTCACACCGGCCAAAGTTGTGGGCGGCGCAATGATATGCCATTGTTCGCCGCGATCAAAGCTCTCGTAGAGCAAAAAATCTTGGCCGGAAAGAGCGCCGCCCGCAAAAATATGCTGCGAGGTCGCGGGATTGAGCGCGAGCGCATCGAGCCGCACGATCAAATCGGGCAAGCTCGCCGCAGTCCAATTTTTCCCGCGGTCTTTTGAGGCGATGATCTTCGTGCTCAGCGCCGCGAAGATGAGGTTTGTGTCTGCTTGATCAATCGCGAGGGCGCGGCATTCTTCCCCAGCGAAATGCGCGGGGCTGCGTTCTTCCCAATGCTCACCGAAATCAGAGGAGTATAAAATGAAAGGCCGGCGCACCATGCCGTTTTCAACATACCCGCCGGCCCAAATGCTTTCTTCAGAGATTTCATTCACCGAACGGCGGTGCGAAGCGAGCGCGAGAATATTTGTGTTCGGCATTTGCCACACCGCCTCCCAGCTTGCGCCGCGATCGATCGAACGTCCGATGAACTCACGCCCCGCGGCAAATACCGTCACGAACTCATCCCCCACGGGTTGGCAAACGGCGCTCCCGGCAAAAGCATTGACCTGTTGAATCGACGAACGCGCAAGGCCCCTATCCGAGACCTGCCATTCTCCAGGTTGCGGACAAGTGTCGGGGCGTTGTTGATAAAAGTAGATGAGCGCCGAATCGCCGGCCGCCTCGTCGCGCGTCGTTCCAACCAGCACGCCTTTCCAACATTTGAGCGGGCAATAAGTATGAAAGGCGTAGATCGCATTGAGTTGCCGCGCCGGCATATTGAGATGAACCCAGCCGGAGTCGGCGTTCAAATCGCGGCGAAAGACGCCTGCGTTTTCAGTGGCGGCATAAAGCAGTCGGGGCGCAGCGTAAAAATACAAAGCAGTGACGGTTTTGCCTGCAAGGCCGAAAGGCTCTAATGGCTGCGCATGCAGTGCATTCGCAACGCAAACGACGATGAAGCAGAGAGATTGCGCGACACGGCTCATAACGGTTTTCTCCTCATTGGCTATTGCTCCGGCGCCATCACTTTGCCGAGGAACAAAATCGTTTGCGAATGATTTTCGCGAATCGCAAAGAGGAACGGGTGATCGATGCGCATGGAAATGGTCTGCGGCAATGAGGTTCGGATAATGCCGACCGAAGTGACGGCCGCGGCTTCGGTGCCTTCTTCATCCACTTTGACAAAGGTTTTGTGCTTCACTTCATCAATGGCCAAACCGCCGGGACTGAACATCCTGGTAAAATCTGCCGCGCCGGTGAAAGCAACGCCCATTCCCAACGCCGTCAGGGCATCATTCAGCTTGATCTCATACTGTGTCGTGAACTTCGGCATGGCGAGTTCGACCTTTTGCGCCGCAAAACCCTCCATCCACGAAGCCCAATCTTCCGGCGTGCACGCCGCAATCAACGAATCAATTTGCGTTCTGACGCGCGGCAATAGAATCGTCATGCTAAAACCGGCTTCGCCGTAAGGCAAGTCGATGGCTTGAAAAGCAGCGTTGTCATAATAGCGCAAATCGCCGTTCAGATGCATCATCCGGCAAGGCCGCGTTGCGCCGTCGAGAGTCGTGAAGAGCTCGTCTTCGGTTTTCGCCGGATCGAATTGATAAGTCCAAACGCCTTTGAAGTAAATGGCATTGATCAGAAACATGACGTGGTCGCGTTTGACCTCGTCAACGATCTTATCGATCAAATTATTCGTGCTCTCTTTCACCCAGCCGTTGATGATGTCCTTCGCGCGCGGATCGGCGAAATTCAATGCGCGCACGAGCGCGTTGAAATACGTTTGGTTGCGCTTGATGAAATCCGGCTCGAACGTGTAATCGTCGCGGTGCCAAATGGAATTGGCAATCTGAAATTTCACTTTCGGATCGAGCTGCACGAGCAGCTCGATCAGGCTTTGGTAAGATTGGTTGATCTCCTCCGTGCTCAAGCCTGCCAGCGCAAGAGTCTCTTGCATCGCTGCGAGCGTGCCGCCATTGGCGCCGTTCAACGTCATGCCCAGCGCCATGGAAACACTGAGCGGCGAGATAAAAACGTTTTTGGTTCTATCCGCCTCGCCGCGATTGACTTCGCGAAAGAGCTTCAAACCGAATTTGTTGTCGGATTCGACGAGACTTTTTTCCAGCGGCGTCAACTCGCGGAAGATTCTTTGCGGCGGCGCAACCACCGAATGCTCGCATTGCGTGAAGAGAAGACAGGCAAAGCCGAGCATCGCTAATCGCCAAATTTTGGTTTTCATGGCCATTTCTCCAACAGCGTGCCGCGCACTTCGCAAGTGCGTGGCACTGGACGAGTGCTATTTCAACAAACTGAGTTTGCGTACTTCTTTCACCTGCCCCACTTGCAGTTGATAGAGATAAATTCCCGAGCTGGCTTCGCGCGCCGCGGCGTTCTTTCCATCCCAACGCACGAAATAATTTCCCGCGGGCAAGGCTTGCTGCAACAACTCGCGCACGACTTCGCCGCGAATATTGTAAATCGTCAAACGCGCGGAGCGATTCGCCAATGCGAACGGAATCTCGAAACGAATCGTCGTGCCCGCATTAAAAGGATTGGGATGATTTTGCTGGAGCAAGTGTGTCGTGGGTTGAAATTCTTGCGAAGGCGCTTCATCAACACCGGTGACCAATTGCGGACCCGGGCCGCGACGATTGCCGTTCGCATCTGCGAGATAGACATTCACCCACGCGGGACGCACCGAGGAAGGCTGTGCGTACAGTTCTTGCCATTCTTCATCCGTGAGGCGCTTGAAATTCACGGTCACGTGCTCATAATAACTCATCACCGGACCGATATACGCCCGTTGCTTGCCGTTTTCTACTTCCGCGATAATGATGGCGAGATCGAGCGGGCCAGTGCCGGCGTGCATGACATGCCCGACGAGATTGCCGCTTTCATCCGTCGGCTGCGTGTGCACGTCGGCAATCACCAAATCCTTTTCATTACATTGCTCCGCGCCGCGATAGAAAAGCTTGGGAAACCAACCGTTATACTCCACGGCGCAAACGCCCGAGTCATACAGCATGCCTTGCAGAAAAGCCGCTTCACTCGAATCGAGCGCGGCGCGGCGAAGCTGTTTGTCGGCGACTGTGGCGAGGGTATCCATCACGCCGGCCATCTTCGCGAAGTATTTTAAGATTCCTGCTTTGGTCGATTCGTCGGCAAAGGCCAGCGCACCAAATTGCGCTTGCGCTGCGGCGGCGAAGTTTTGCAGTGTGCGATAAAACACGGGAAAGGGTTCGACAAAACTATGCGGGAATAAACAAGTATAGCCGCCCGTGTAAGATTGTTTGGCATAAAGGAGATTGTCGTGGCGCAATTGCGCCCATGCGGAGAGCTGCGTATTCATTTTCTGCTGCCAATACGCGCCGGTTTGCATGAAGCTTGGCAGCGGCGCGAGAGCTTGCGGCGGATTGAGCGTGCGAATGCTTTGCAGCCAAACGTTATACAAAGCACTATTCCAAAAATCTTCTTCATATGAATCGACCAAATAACGCAGCGCGGCGAGGTTCGAAGCATAAGGATACTTTTCCAATTCATCTTTTAGGAGCACTGCGCTCGCGTCATTACCCAGCGCGAACAACACGTCGAGGCTCGAAGGGAGGTTGCGCGTAACCTTGCGGCCTTCGAACAAAATGCGATCATAAACCACATTCGCCATCACATACGAGTCGATCACGAAACGCTGGCCGAGCAAGAGGAAAGCGGAGGGCGGTTGAATTTGCTCGGGGCTCATCGGGTCGGAGAGCAGAATTTGCGAGTTGATCCGTTGCAACGCGAAGGCCTTGTTCGCGAGCGCGGCTTGCCAAGCTTGCAAGCGCGCGGGGTCGAGCAATTCGCTCGCGGCGCTCATTCCGATTTCCTCCGCGAGCAATTGCAAGTTGGCGAGCGTGACGTTGTCGCTCTCTCCCACCAAAAAGCGAATGATGCCGTCCATCTCATGAAGCGAAACCAGCGCGCCGCTGCTCTTTGCAAGCTCCAGCAGCAAGTACGAAGCAATGATTTGCCGTTGAATATCTGCGTCGGTCGGCTCCGGCCCGCCTTGCACTTGCGGTTTGGTCAACATCAACTCCGTGCGGCCCAGCCAGATCATGCACTGAAAATATTTTCGTAAGGCCTCGTCGTTGGTGTAATGCCCGCGCGGCCGGAATTGGCTGAAGTCGATCAAACGCGGCGTCGCGGCGAAGAGATTGTAATTCGCCGGCTGCTCCGCTGTAATCAGATTTGTCAATTCAGCGAGCGCGGTTTGATTCGCGGCTACGTGCGGCGCGGTGTTCGTTCCGAGCAGGCGCAGCGCGAGCGTGAGATAGAGATCGAGGTCTTGCAGCATGGGCTGCATGGCCGGTTGCGCAGCATATTGATTCGCCAAACTCGGCCAGCCGGCATACATGAGCGCGAGCGCCCTTTCCAAGCGTGAAATCAAAATGCCGGTTTCGGTGTCTTGCAGGATCGCGTCATAAGAGCGGTGCAACGCATGCAAGAGCGCGTCGGTAGAAACGAAAACCGGCAAATCATGATTGAAGATTTCAAGGTAGGCGCCGCCGAAAGCGTCACGGCGCAAACGCTCGGAGACCACGAAGCCGTGTTCTTTGAGCAGCGCCTGCTCGTCGGAAGTGAGGCCGTAGAGTTGTATGATGGTATCGAGGTACGCGACTTGATTGAGCGTAAGATTGATTTTATCGCGGAAGGGCGCAGTGGGATGCAGCGTGCGAAGCCGGTCAAAAGTCATGTCGCGATGTGTTGCCAAAAACTGTTGATAGGCGTGCGCGTCGAAATTTCCACTCGATTGCGCGCTCGCCTCCAAGCTGTGAAGACCAATCCCAAGGGCGGCAAGCCAAAGCAATTTGTGCCAGTGTTTCATCATGCATTCCCTATCAATCAAAAGTCCATCTCTAGTTCTTCAAAAAATTCCACCTCGGCTCGGCCGGGGTTTCCGGTCTTATTGTCCATAAGGATTCAAAAAGCTTTTGTCGCTACAACGAAGCTTCTGGTTTCTAAAATCTTCACTGAGAAACCAGCCGTTGTAATTCAAATCGGATGCCAAGCATTGTTGCCGGCGGATGACACAAATTCACCGCGCGCCTGTTAGCGAAGCAGGCTTGCAGCCTACAAAATACGTATTGAATTTTTGAAACTTGAAGGTATCCGTAAAGGGTGCGAGGTGAAAGAGACGTGCAAAACTTCCCGCTCCTGTGCAAACTGTGCTCTAGAAATTTTGCAGTGCTTGGAAGTTGCAAGTCAAAATTCTGAAGCGCGCCACAAATTTTTGTGCGGATCAGCTTTTAGCAATGAGTTGTCGTGCGCGCCGAAAGATGCCGTCAAACATCGTTTCGGTGAGCCGCCCCGTAAAAGTGTTTTGCTGGCTGGGATGGAAAGAGCCGATGAGCGTCACGTTCTCGTTGAGTTGCAATTGCACACCGTGTTTGAATTTCGGCTTCGGCGCATACTCCTTCCCATATACATCCGCGAATGCCGCGAGCGCGGCTTCGAATCCGATCTTGCCCAATGCGACGATCACGCGCACGCGTCGCAACAATTCCATCTCGCGCAATAGAAAGGGGCGGCAATTGCGCATCTCCTCGAGCGTCGGTTTGTTTTCCGGCGGCGCGCAATGGCATGTCGCGGTGATATAGCAATCTTTCAGTCGCAAGCCGTCTTCGCGATGCTGCGAACTGGGTTGATTCGCAAAGCCGGCTTTGTGCAGAGCGCGGAACAGCCAATCGCCGCTGCGGTCGCCCGTAAAAATTCTGCCGGTGCGATTGCCGCCATGCGCCGCGGGCGCGAGTCCCACGATCAAAAGCCGCGCGTTCGGATCGCCAAAACTCGGCACGGGCCGGCCCCAATATTCCTCTTCAGCAAAACGCTTTACTTTCTCACGCGCGATTTGCTCACGCCACTCGACCAGTCGAGAACAGCGACGGCACTGCACAAGCTCATTTTGCAACAGACCGATTTGTTCGCGAAGCTGAACGATTTTCACAGACTCTCCATGCTCTCTGATTTACACCTGAAAAGAGCTTGCAGCGCAATAAGCCTAATCGCTTGCAGCTAGCGCCAGCCTCCTTTGCCCAAAAAACTAGACGTTTTGCAGCGCGTAAATATGTTCAGAAAACCCCAACCTCGCAACCCCAATTTGATCGCTATTTTTCAACTTCCTGTCTTCATTCGTGTAGGATTGTCGCTAGTCATTTGGTATTTGAGCCAGGGAAGCTCCTCTTCAATTCGCCTCATGCAGGAGGCCATAAAGCGCTCGGACTACCTGCAATTCCTATCACCATTTTCATTGACACAATAATGTCTACGGACGCGGCACATATCGTTTGAGGAATACTGGAATGAGCATGCGAAATATGTTGTGTGTCTTTGTCGCCACCATTTGCATTTCGCTACCTGCTTTGGCGCAACTGCGCTACGGGCCATACATTCAAAACACCGCGCACGATCGCGCAACGGTCGTGTGGTACACGACCTCGGTCACCACCGGCATTTTGCGCTACGGCGCAACGCCGGGCAATTGGCAAAATGAAATCACCGCGGCTGCAGATTCCGCGCATTTCGTCGAAGTGACAGGCCTGGCTGCCGGTCAGCGCTATTACTACGAAGTCGCCGACCCGGCCACGGTTTATGCCAGCGGTGCGGAATATTACTTTGAAACGCATCCGGAAATCGGTTGCACCAAGCCCTTCACTTTCGCGGCATACGGCGACATCGGCACGCTAGAGCAACAACAACTCGACGTGGCGGCACGCCTGAAATTGCAGGATGATCAGCGTGATTTTAGCCTGCTGCTAGGCGATTTGGTTTATAGTAGCGGCGAGCGCATAGATTACAAGCCGAAATATTTCGATATCTACCAAGACATGATTCGCCACGAAACCTGGTGGGGCTGCTTGGGCAATCATGACATCCGCTCCGAAAACGGCGCGGCCTATTTTGAGTTCTTCGTCACGCCCGCAAACAATCCCTACAATCGCGAGCATTTCTATTCGTTCGATTACGGCGGCGCACACTTCGTCGGGCTTGATAACGAGCTTCACCTCGATGAGCCGTGGCGCACCGAACAGAAAAATTGGATTCGCGCGGATTTGCAGGACGCCGTGAATCGCGGCCAGCGCTGGCTCATCGTGTATTGGCACGAAGCGCCGTATTCTGGCGGCAGCCATAGCGGCGACGGTTTTGCCAAAACCAACTTCGTTCCGATCATGGACGAGTTCGGCGTCGATCTCGTGCTCAGCGGCCACTCACACGTGATGGAGCGCACGTTTCCGATGGTGAATGGCGCGACCATCAATACGCATCCTAATCAATACACCAAGAATGACCACACCCCCGGCACGATATACATCGTCTCCGGCGCGGGCGGTGAAGAAGTGCCGCTGGAGCAACCCGGCCTGCCGTTAATGGCGTTTCAACTTGGCAATACTGCCGGCTATGCCGTCGTCACGATTGATCGCGATACGTTGAGCGGGCATTTCGTCACCAAAAGCGGCGTCGAACTGGATCACTATCGCATCATCAAAACCGGCATGCCGCCCATTCCCAAGCAACCGGTTTTCACCTCGAGCGATGACCTCACGCTCGCGGAGGGCGACACTATCACACACTGGCTCAATGCCACGCCCGCGGATACGAGCAGCCCAACGACGATGACTATCGACGGTCTGCCGGCGTATGCAACACTCACAGATTTGGGAAACGGCCGCGGCCGTCTCAAGCTCGCGCCGAATTTCTATCAAAGCGGCGCGCACAGCAATCTCAAACTCACCGTTGAGAATAGCTGCGCCTCCTCCTCGAAGTATTTTTCTATTGTAGTAAATGAGGTCACCGATCCCCCCACGCTGCACGCAATAGGCAATCAAACCATGGAGGAAGCGGCGACGCTCGCGCTCACACTCAACGCGTCCGATCCGAACAACGACGTTCTGACTTTTTCCGTCAATCCCCTTCCGGCTTTTGCCGCGCTCACGCCGATGACGAATACCTCCGCAGAGTTGCGCTTCACCCCGAACTTTCGCCAAAACGGTGTTTATAACATGACGATCTCCGTCACCGACGGGCATGCGCGGGCTTCCGAAACGATCACGCTCACAGTGAATGATCTCAATCGGCCGCCGCGCATTGATAGCCTCAAAGCAATGCCGGCTGAAATCGGCGACGATGCCACCGTGGCTTTGCAAGTTTTCGCGAGCGACCCCGACACGGGCGACGTCATTTCGTTCGCATGGCATGCGAGCGCGGGAACGATCACCGGCAGCGGCGCGCATGTCACATTCATTCCGCCGATCGTGGCAGATAGCAGCGCTGTGCCGATCATTGTGGAAGCGAGTGATGGCGTCGGTGGCTCCGAGTATGACACGCTCGCGGTGCGGGTTTATCATGTCAATCGCGTGCCGGTTGCGAATGCCGGAGCGAATCAATTCGTCACCGAGGGCGACACCGTGCGTCTGGATGGTTCAGCTTCGAGTGATTTCGATCCGCAACCATTGCGCTATCGCTGGCGCCAACTCACCGGCGTTGCGGTGATGCTCTCGGATTCGCAAGCCGTGCAACCGTTTTTTGTCGCGCCCAAACCGGATGAGGTGAAAACCTTTTTGTTTGAATTAGTCGTGCATGATAGCCTTATCGCCAGCCCGGCGGATACGGTCGCAATCAACATCAACGCGTTGCCGATCATTGCCGGCGGCATCTTCGCTCCACGTGATACCATTGGAGATGACACCACACTCACGCTCAACGCAAATGTGAGCGATGCGGATAACGATTCGCTGATTTTCACATGGTCAAGCTCGCACGGTACGGTGTCGGGCAGTAGCAGCCAAGTGCTCTTCACTTCTCCGGTGGTTGCGGAAACCACACAGGTCACAGTCAATCTCAATGTGAATGACGGGCACGGCGGCGAGATTCAAGCGAGCCGAGTGATAACGGTCTATCATGTCAATCGCGTGCCGGTCGCGCATGCGGGCGCGGATCAGTCCGTGGCAGAGGGCGATACGGTGCGCTTGAATGGTCAAGCCTCGAGCGACTTCGATCCACAGACTTTGAGCTACCATTGGGAACAACTCACCGGCACGCCGGTCGTACTCATCAATGCGACATCTGAGCAACCTTACTTCATTGCGCCACGGCCCGACAGCGTTTTTCATTATCTGTTTGCATTGGTCGTGAATGACGGCGAAGTCAATAGTCCTCCCGACACCACGGATATTTTCATCAATGCGTTGCCGCATGCGAACGCCGGCGCCAATCAATCCGCTTCCGAAGGCGAAAACGTTTTGTTAAATGGCAGCGCCTCGAGCGATTGGGAAGAACAGCCTTTGCAATTTCGTTGGCATCAGCTCACCGGTGTTGCGGTCGTGCTCTCGGATTCACAGGCCGCGCAGCCGAGTTTCATTGCGCCGCGGCCGCAGCATGGCGCGTACAATTTTCTGTTTGAATTGGTGGTGCATGACGGCCGCAATGCTAGCAAGCCGGACACCGTTGAAGTTTTGATCAATGCGCTGCCGATTGCCCATGCCGGCGCGGAGCAATTCGTCACGGAAGGAGATTCAGTCGCGCTCAATGGTTCGGCCTCGCACGACCTCGAAGGCCATGACCTTGCATATCGTTGGCGTCAATTGCGCGGCGTCGCGATTGCGCTTTCAGATTCACAAGCTGCGCAGCCGCGTTTCCTCGCGCCGCGGCCAAATGGTGAAGCAAACTTTGCGTTCGAGTTGGTGGTGCATGACGGCATCATTGCCAGCCGCGGCGATACCGTCAATGTGCACATCAATACCAAGCCGCGAATTCTGAGCGGCATTACAGCGTCGCAAGACACCGTGGGCGATGACACAACGCCGTCGCTCACCGTGAATGTGAGCGACGCCGACAATGATTCACTCATCCTAAATTGGAACACGACGCTCGGCACAATCATCGGCAACGGCACGCTGGCGACGTTCCAGCCTCCGATCGTGACTTCGCCCACGCCGGCGCTCATCACATTGGAAGTGAATGACGGCCACGGCGGCGTGGCGCACGACACTCTCGCTTTGATGGTGGTGCATCCTAATCGTTTGCCCATTGCGGTCGCGGGTGGTGATCAAATCGTGACGGAGACCGATACCGTCTTTCTCGATGGCAGCCAATCGAGCGACTTCGAAAACAGCACGCTGAGTTATCATTGGCGCCAGCTCACGGGCGTTGGCGTCGCGCTTTCGGATTCACAAAACGCCAGGCCGTTCTTCATCGCCCCGCCGCCCGATCAAACCACAGACTTTGCATTTGAACTCCTCGTGCACGACGGCCTTGCCAATAGCGCGCCCGATACGGTGGTGATCACGATCAACCGAAAGCCGCGGATTCCGAACGGCATCGTAGTCGCGCGCGATACTATCGCTGATGATATGACGCTCGCATTGCAAGCGCTCGCGACGGACGCGGACGGCGACTCATTGGAGTATCAATGGTCTTCGTTGGGTGGATCGTTTAACGGCGCGGGCGCGGAGGTGGTGTTTACGCCGGCGCTCGTGACCGATACTATCACCACGAGCATTTCCGTACGGGTGCGTGACGGCAAAGGCGGAAGCGCGAACGATAGCATTGGCCTCGTGATCTATCATGGCAACGATGCGCCGGCGGCGCATGCGGGCGTCGATCAATTCGTCACCGAAGGCGACTCGGTGAGATTGGAAGGCGCGGAGTCCAGCGATCCCGAAGGGCAGAGCTTGAGTTATCTTTGGCGACAGATTCACGGCGCGTCGGTTGTGCTTTCCGATTCGCAAAGCGTTGCGCCCATATTCATTGCGCCGCGCGCAACGCCGGATACGGCTTTGCGCTTCGCCCTCATTGTGCATGACGGCTACGACGCGAGCGCGCCGGATACGGTGCAGATCAACGTGAATAACCTGCCGAGCATTGCGAGCATGACTGCACCGCAAGACTCCGTTGCGGATGAAGACGCGCTCGCGTTGAGCGCCTCCGTTGCGGACGTCGACGGCGACACGTTGACGTTCTCTTGGTCCACGAGCCTCGGTACGCTGCACAGCAACGGCGCGAGCGCGCTGTTGCTTCCTCCTCCCACAAAAAATGCTTTGCTGGCAAAAATCAAATTGCGCGTGGTTGATGAACACGGCGGCGCAACGCAGGATAGTCTGGCGATCAAAATTTATCATCGCAACAAGCCGCCGTTCGCAAACGCGGGCGCAGATCAAAGCGTGAGCGAAGGCGATCTCGTTACGCTCAATGGCCTCGCCTCGAGCGATCCCGAAGAAGACGCGCTCACGTATCAATGGCAGCAAATCAGCGGGCCGGGCATCGTGTTCATGCGCGCCGATAGCGCGCAGCCTTCTTTCTATGCCGCGGGCGTGGAGGTCGCGTCGCGCGTTGAAATCACGCTGACCGTCAACGACGGCAAGCTCGCGAGCGCGCCCGATACGGTTGCAATCATGATCGCACCGCTTCCGGACATTTCAGGCGAGGCCACTTTCACGGCGGCGGCCGATGCGTTGGTGCGCCAGAGCAAGCCTGCGAAAAACTATGGATTGGAAAATATTTTGGAAGTGGAGCTGGAACCGCCGCGGCGTTCGTATTTGCAATTCAAACTGCCCGGTGTTAGCGGTCCGATTCATAGCGCGAAGTTGAAGCTGCGGGCGGGTGATGATGCACCCTCTGGCGGTGAAGTGCACGCGGTGAGTGACACCACGTGGAGCGAGACTTTGATCAATTACAACAATGCGCCGCCGTATGCTGCCCCAGTCTTAGCAAAATTTGGAGCGCTCCTCGATAATACCGACTATGAAGTCGATGTGACCGCGGGCATGAATCCCGCTGGATGGAGCGCCGTGAGTTTTGCCCTGGTTTCCAACAATGCCACACCGGTGAAATTTTTCTCGCGCGAAAGTGGAAATGCGCCGCAATTGTGGGTGAAGTACGGATCGCCCTCGAATCTTCCCCCCAAAATACTGTCCGGCCCGAGCGCAAACCCGAATCCCGTGGGCGATAACGCGACCGCGAATGTGAGCGTGCAAGCGCTCGATCTCGACGGCGATGCGTTGCAATACACGTGGACCACAACTTTTGGAACGCTCACTGGCAGCGGCGCGAGCCTTGTTTTCAAGCCCGCCAATACTGTGCGGGACACCTCCGCCATCATCACCGTGCAGATTGCGGACGGCAAAGGCGGTGTGATCTCTGCACAAACCACGCTCGCGGTGTTGCCGGTGAATGAAGCGCCGTTTGCGAATGCCGGCGCTGATCAAAACGTGGACTATGCCGAGACGGTAACGTTGAACGCCGCGGCTTCGCACGATCCCGAGGGCAAACCGTTGACGTATACGTGGCAACAGATCGCGGGGCCTAGCGTTGCAATGCCAGAGGCCAGCTCCGCTACGCTTTCGTTTGTCGCGCCCACGCTTTCCGGCGCAGCAACGTTATCGTTTCAACTCTTCGTCATGGACGAGGCTTTAACCAGCGCGCCGGATACGGTGCACGTCAATGTCGCCGATCGCAAAATTACACTCACAGCATTGGCGCTCATTGACGGCTATGTAAATGAAACCTACCCGAGCACGAACTACGGCGGCGACTCGACGTTGGTCGTTTCGAGCATTCCACAGCGGCGCACAGCGTACTTGCGCTTTCAGGTGAAAGGCGTCGCGGGTGAGGTAAAAACTGCCGCGCTGCAATTGACCGCGCGCGCGTTCAGCCCATTGGGCGGAACGATCAATTTGATCAGCAACTCTTCGTGGACCGAAACCGGTTTGCTCGCGAAAAATGCGCCGGCAATCGATGGCCCACAAATCGGAACCTTGGGGCGCGTTCAGAAAAACATGAGCTATACTCTTGACGTATTCGAGGAAGTTTGGGGCGACGGCGTGTATAATTTCGCATTGCAGTCAGATAGTCTGGCGCGCTTCATTGCGCGTGAAGGCATGCAGCCGCCGCGCTTGACGATCAAATACTATCCCACGCCGGATTGGCAAGCGCAACGACCGCTTGCCAATGCCGGAGCAGATCAAAGTGTGACCTCCGAGAACATGGTTACGCTTCATGGCGAGGCTTCTTCCGATCCACAGGGCCAGGCTTTGCGCTATTATTGGACGCAAATCAACGGTGCAGCCGTGGCATTGTCAAACTTGCACGAGGTCGCGCCGACGTTCCTCGCGCCGGCGGCCGCAGCAGGAACGAAGTTGGCGTTTCAACTCATAGTGAGCGACGGCAAGTATGCGAGTTTGCCGGATACCGTGCAAGTGAGCATCGCTGCGCCGGTCCAAACAGTGACTTTCACGGCCACGGCCGATGGGTATGTTGATTCGAAATCTCCGAAGAAGAATTACGGCACGAATACTTCGCTCTATGCACAGGGCACGCCGATACGCCGCAGCTATCTCCGCTTCAATGTCACCGGCATTTCCAATCAGGTGCAATCTGCAATCGTGCGTTTCGTTGCGAGCGCCACCGGCCGGTCGGGAGGCGTGCTGCACAAGATCAGCAATAATTCCTGGACGGAAGCCGGGCTGACGTATAAAAATTCGCCGGCAGTGAATGGCGCGGAGTTGAGCCGCGTGGGCAATGTCGTGAAGTTGCAAGTGTACGAATTCAATGTGACGAGCGCGATTACCGGTCCCGGCACTTACAACTTCGCGCTGGTTTCCGAGGACTCCATTGCGACGAAGTACGCCGCGCGCGAATCCAGCACGCCGCCGCAGTTGATCATCACGTACCTTCCGGGCGCTGGTGGGTTGGTCAAAGAAGACGAAGAGGAAGGCATTGAGCAAGAAGCGGCGCTGCCCACCGCATTTGAGCTGTATCCGAGCTATCCCAATCCCTTTTTGGTGTCGATGTTAGCCGAGCCGGTGACATTGAAATATGCGCTCAAAGAAGCGGGGCACGTGACGTTGCGCATCTACAACGCCATCGGCCAGTTGGTGCGCACGTTGGTGAATGAAGAAAAGACCGCGGGGCTGCATTGGATGCGCTGGAACGGCCGCGATCAGCACGCCCAGGAAGTGGGCACGGGAATTTATATCTATCGCCTCGAGGTGAAAGCCAGCAACGGCGAGCGCTTTGTGGCGACGAGGAAGATGATGAGGGTGAAATGATTTGATATGAAGCGCCACGCCCTTGGAAAGTGCGTGGCGTGATTTTCAAAACGTATCGATTCGGTTCAACAAACGCTGCGCCCTCCCTCTCTTGGGAAGATAGGGCAATTTTTCTTGAAGCATGTGATGCTCGAGAATAGCTTCAACAAGACCAAGGAACGTTCATTATTTTTTGGTGGTCGGTTTCCGTTTCCGTTGGCGAAGCTTTTTCAGATACGCTTCGATTTCTTCCGGGCGCAGCCCTTTTAGGCGCTCCTCGACCCGCAGCCCTTTTAGCCGCTCCTCGGCCCGCAGCCCCTTCAGTCGCTCTTCAGTGGGCAATAAATCCAGGTGCTCTTTGGTAATCTGGCGGTAGTAATCATCCCATGTATATGGCATGGCTACATTCTCCACTTGATAGTACTTGTACAATTCGTTGATGATCCCACTGTGATCTTTCTGGCGCCACTGATAATTCGAGGCGCCGAATCGAACGTTTTCTGTAATGCCGCTATACAAATGCCAGATGGCATTCCGAGGCAACTTCGGCACTTGGCTGAGAACAATGATGCGCACTTGTTTGCTGAACGTCGCTACTTCATAAACCCCTTCTTTCAACTGCAACAATGAAATCTCTCTGGCAAGCTTTTCAGGTTCCCGTGTGCTGACGGCGTACAAATTAATATCCTCGACCGGCAACAACTTCTCTAACGAGACACTAATCTGTTTGCGATAGTTAACATAATGTCCCACGAACTCATCGAGAGCCCAACCATCTAACGGCTGGCGAAGAGATTTGTAGGTCATCAGATTATGGCGAGTGAGATTTTCCAGCCCGTCCGGTACCTCCGGCATTTGTCCGTTCGCTTCCTGTTCGATGATGACCACATCCAGAAGCTGCTGCTTAAGTGAAAGATCTTTCTCAAGCTCGACACGATAAGAAGAATCAGTGAAATAGTCTGTTAAAGCCAAGCCGAATAAACGGTGCCACTCCATCATGCCCCGCCCGCTGCGCTTTTATTGCCAGTCAAAATAGCCAAGTCTCATCTCGAAGTCAACTCTCGCATGCGGCAGGAGCGCAGAAAGATGCTTCAACTTCTCGTGCGCTCCAGCAAATCAACATACGACGCATTGACCAATTGATCGCGCACTCCGAACGCGGCCAGCAAACTCTGCGCTTCCGCCTGCGCCAACTCAGGCGCGATACCTTCCCCCACTACGGCTTCCACTTCCACAAAACTTCCCAACTGCTCGACAGTATCGAGATGAACACGAATGTGCGGCGCTTGCGGAACGTACGGGTTTTGTTCATAACCGAGCAGATAAAGCGTGCGGCGCTTTATCACTGCCACGCGCGTTCCCAGAGCCGAGGCGAGTAACACGCGCATACTTTCCGCGTGCGCCACCGGCGTAATGAGGTAATCGCTGCGCTTCACGCCCGCGTCTTCCGCACGCTGATAAAAAATCAATTCACTATGTGGTGAAGGCAACGCGCTCTTTGCATTCGGAATCGGCACAAAGGAAATCTCGCGCAACTTGAGGCGACCATGCGAGACGGGAAAATACGTATCCGTGTGCAGCATAATACTGATGATTTCCGCGCCGCGGCGCGCCATTTCAGTTTGCACTGCGTGAGCGTCCTCCAGCCGGGCTTTGAATTCGAAGTTGGTCATGAGGGCTCCTCACTGGAATGAACCAGCACGGCGCCGAAAAACTTCTGCGCGTTGCGCCGCTTCCGTGTCCACTCCTGCCTAAGAAGCAGAGAATCTATTTTCGAGAGATTGAAAACCTCAGCGCCGATCCACTGGCAAAAAACAGCAGCACCAAATCTGATTTCTTTTTTCCAATGGGCTGCACAATTTTGCCGCCATTCGCAACAACCGCGTCGATAGTCGCCGCGACGCTGTCTACCATGATATAAATGAGCAGGCCGGGCTCCGTCGCCGCTTTCCGTCCGGTTACCCATGTGCCGCTTACTTCGGTTACGGCGTCGTCGAAGGCGAGACGGCCGTCGCCGCGTTGTCTGATTTCCCAACCGAAAACCACGTTGTAAAAAACTGCTGCGCGATCGATGTCGATGGCCGGCATCTCAACGTAGCAGATTTTGCCGTTTCCATAAGTGGGAGGCTTGGAATTTTGCATATTTGCCTTTCAACCAACCGCACGGTCCTTCTTCTAGGTGTGCGCTCTATTTCTCCGCCAGCTCTTTGAGTTTTTGCAGCGCTTTCGGCCACATATCCTTGAACATCTCCTCAAACTCGCCGCCCGATGAATCGATATCCACGAGCACCTCGGTTTTGTTGTCTCTTTCTTTGAAGGTGTAATTTTCATGCGCGCCGGCCCATGCCTTCACCGCCTCGCTGGTCGTATCTTCCTTGCCGTCACTCACCATACCGAGATGCTCGATCGAGATGTACTCGTGCAAGCGGTTTTCTTTGATGCGGCTCACCATACCTCCCATCTTGCCCGTGTTCGGATCCGGCCCGAGAAAAAGGATTTTGCTCCCTTTGCTCCAATCACCGACATAGTGCGAGCCCGCAGTAAAAGCCTCCGTCCACACGCGATAGGTCGTGTCGTCGAGCATCGTGCTCCACACCTTTGCTTTCGGCGCGTTGATCACGATTGAAAAATTCAGTTTGTGCATATACCGCTCCTTTCGTGGTTGATGTGGCTTTGCTAAACTTCTTTTACCGATGTAATGTGGCTGTGCACGCACAGCCAGGCGCCATTGCGTTTTACAAACACGTCGGTCGTCCACTCGTCAGAGCTGAACGGCCGGCTCTTGTAATGGCCGTTGTTTCGAACGCGGCCCGTTAGTACAGCCGTGTCTCCGTACAGTTGCACTGAGTGGATTTCCCCCTTGAAGTATTCGTGCGTCAAATTCCCCGAGGCGACCACGGCAAGAAAGTCCGCCTTGTTCGTGATGCCGCTGTCCGAGACGATGATCCAATCATCCGTCATAAATCGGCCGATCGCCTCCGCATCGTTGGAGACTATAGCTTGATCCCACGCTGCGGACACCACTTTCAGTGTTTGGTTTTCGTTGGGATTGTTGTTGTCGAGCATGCGTTGTTCCTTATAAGAAAGCAATGACAAAAAATATATGGCAAAAAAATTATGGCTTCCTGCTCATGTAATGCTCGCGCTGTTTTTTATCCGAATGTTCAATGGCGTAACGCAGCATCGTGCGCGGCATGGTGGCGGCATATTTATCCAAAAAGCGCAACAGTCGCTGGCGCTCCTTTTGACCGGCTTCACGCAGCCACCCGCCGGCAGCTTTGTGGATTAAGTCTTCTTTGGCGCAGCATCGCGGTATTTGTCGGTCGTGTTTTTTAAAGTCCTGCCGTTTCGAGAATGCGTGCCCGATTATTTCTGTTTCAGCTTGGCCTGCGCTTCGTTTTCTGCGGCTCTTGCTTTGACGATTCTTTTCACGAGCGCCGCCGGAAGCGGCTTCTCCGGCGTGAAATGAATCGTGGTTCCAGAAATGTCAAAGCCTTTGAGCTCGTTTTTGAATTCTTGCAAAACCTCTTTATTCACCGTAATGAAGCTGCAATAGCGCTCACGCGCCATAAAGTGCACCAATGGTCCGTGATACTTGTAGGTCGGGATTTGATAGCTAATCACCTCTTCGGCCTTTGGCGCCGCAGCTTTTATGGCCTCGCGCAGCTTTTCGAGAATCGTCTGCAACTCTTTTGGCGCCGACGCCAGATAAGCGTCAACGTCTTTGGCGAGACTGCTCTTCCGGGCAGGGCGCGTTGCCGTAGTTGTTTTCATTGTGCTCTCCGGATGACTAACTTTTTATACATCGCCAAACGACAACCAGGTCGCATTCCGCAACAAGACTGGCCGGTCACACAAATCTGTCGCAATGATTGCAATGCTCGCATGCAAAGTGACGGTCCGTATTTTTTCGGGGCTCTCACCCCTTTGGCATCTTGCTCATATCCATGTACAACACGTTCCAGCGATGGCCATCCAAATCAGCAAAGCCGCAGCCGTACATCCAGCCTTGATGTTCTCCGGGTTTGCCAAAGACGGTGCCGCCCGCCTTTTCCGCCTTCTTTGCCAATTCCTCCACTTCAACTCGGCTCTCCGCGTCGATGGAAAGCAGGACTTCAGTGCCTTTGCTTGTATCGGCAATTTCATGGCGCGTGAAGTTTTTGAACGCAGGTTCCGCAAAAAGCATGACGACGATATTCTTGCTACCAAGGATAAAGCTGGCGGATTCGTCGCTATTGCCATAATGTGGATTCAAAGTAAATCCGAGCTTGCTGAAAAACTCGCGCGATTTGTTGACATCTTTTACCGGCAGGTTGATCCAGAGTTCTTTGGTCATCACGACCTTTCCTTTTTCTATTAAGATGTGCTCGTTAAAGTGGTATTCTTGAATTCATCATAGTGCTTTTCACCTCGGCGCGTAGCACAAGAACACATTCCCATTGCCAAAGGTCCGCGATCTGGTCAGCTTCAAAGTCAGTTTCTCTTTGAGGCCGTCGAACATCGTTCTGCCTTTGCCAAGCACGATGGGATTCACCACGATCTGGTACTCATCAATCAAACTCTCTTGCGCCAATTGCGCAACAATGCTGCCGCTGCCCAAGATCACCATATCTTTTCCAATTTCTTTTTTCAGCTTTCGCATTTCCATCGCCGGGTCGCCTTTTATGAGCTTGGTATTGTTCCACAACGCTTGTTTCAGCGTTCTCGAAAACACCACCTTTTCCATGCTGTTCATGCCTGCGGCCACTGCCGGCATCGTTTCAATCGCAAACGGCGTCGGCCAGAAGCTTGCCATCATTTCATAGGTGATTCTGCCGAACACCAGCGCACCCTCGCCGCTCGCGTTTTCTGAAACGAAGGTATTCCATTCCGCATCGCTGTGATCCGCTTTGGCCCAGCTCATGTCGCCGTTCATGTCGACGAAGTATCCATCCAGCGAAACATGATTGAACACGATTAGTTTGCGCATGTCACTCTTCCTTTCGAATCTGTGTGTCCATGTATTGCGGCTTTGACTTTCCGTAGCGCCAGTCAACTCTTGAGCGCATATTGCAGAACAACGACTCCACAGTCATGTCCTTGACCGCTGGACAGTGTTCATTTTGCAGCGCCTAAAATTATTTCAAGCTCGCAGCGAGCTTATCGAGGCACTGCTCCAGACCGAGCTTGGACATATCGCGCATTTGGCCCAAAGACCAGCCGTATTCGATCGCAGTCAATTCCGTTTTATCGCCGGCGCGCTTGAAAGCTAAAATAGAGGGTATCTCTTTCGGAAAATCGGCGGGCATGCCGATCGTGGTAGGATCAATCGGATTGCCGTCCTGGTCGGATAAGTTTTGAGTGAACTCGATGAACTCCGTAGGCACGATCTTTTTGTAGATGCCTGCCGTATAGAAATCCGCGTTATTCATTTCTTGCGGCGCGCGCATGTGAAAGATAAATTTGCCGCCTTCGCGAAAATCGATTTTGCAAGAAGGCGAGGTAAAGCCAGTTGGTCCCCACCATTTCACAACTTGCTCGGGGTCGGTCCACGCCTTCCATACCGCTTCAAGCGGCGCGTCAAAAACTCGCGTGAGAACGATGTCTTGTTTGCCCGATTCCGCGACGTTCTTCAAATTGACTAGGCCGGCCTCGAAGTCTTTGCCGATCAAGCTGTCCATGTCGACAAAAACGCTCATGACCTTGCCGAAAAATTGATATGGTCCTTGCATCGCCCACGTGATTTTTGTGGCTTCGCCTTGAGGGATCAGTGTGAACTCGGCGGTGTTGTGGTTCTCAAACGGCTCGATGAAATCCAGCTTGAGGCTGAGCTTGGAAGAGGGAGAAGATTCCACAATCTCCATGCGCCCAACCCCAACGTCACTGTTGCCGCTCCATTCGTACACGGCGCCCGCGCCGACTGCTGCGCCGCGGAAGGCTCTTTGCATCGCAGGATCCAATTTCTCCCACGGCGACCAAGCAGCCCAACTGCGAAAATCGTTGAGGTGCGCGAAAATCGTTTCCGGCGAAGCTTTGATGCTCATCGTACGCTCAATGCGGAACGTATCCGGCTTGCTTGCCGCAAACGCGAGCAACACGGCCACGATGACAGCAAGCAAAACAACCGCGGAAGCGATGACTTTTTTCATTTTGATACTCCTTTCCGTTTTAATTGAGAATAGATTTCAGTGCACCGGCAATTTTCAATATAAAATCACTCCGTGTCAACCCTATGTCAGCAGCACAACTCTTGTATGCATTTTTTTAAGAAGAACAATCGCCACGTGGCGCGAAGCTGCATAAGCGCGATGCAGACCCACCGGCTTGGGGCGATCCCGCGAACACGCCGGTCTACGGTCGCTCGCGTCGGCCGCGGTGCAGCCAGTCGTCTTCGTGTCGCGGTGGTGAAATTTCATTTCAATCTGCGTTCTTATCGGCTTTGGCCGTCATCATGAATCGCATCGGTGCTTCCCTTTCATCGTGTTTACGTGTAACGTCTATCTTCTTTCAGCCCGTCTTCAATCGGCCGCACCTCGATACTTCCGAATCGTGCCGACGGCCATCTCGAGGCCACCTGAATGGCCTCATTTAAGTCTCTTGCATTAATCAGAAAAAATCCGCCAAGGGTTTCTTTGGTCTCAGCAAAGGGGCCATCCGTGATCGAAGCTTTGCCGCCGCGCACACGCACAGTGGTGGCAGTTCGCACGCTCTGGAGCGGCTCCACTGCAATCAGGTAACCGTTCTTCTGAAGCTCATCGAGGTAAGTCAGCGTCTCGACTCTGAGCGCATCCCATTCGGTCCTGGACAAGGCGTTGAGGTAATTTTCTTCTTCATAAGCCAGGCAAATATACTTCATCGTTTGCTCCATAGGAATTAGTCTGGTGCCTCGAATGAGCTGCCAAGGCCACAAAGCTTCTGAATGGCCAGTTGGCAAACCTCATGGCTTGATTTGATTTCATCATCTCGTCGCTCGGCGAAGCTTGAAATCGACAACGGCGCAGTTGCATCTTTGCTCCGCGCGGGCGCTATTCCTCCGGCAGGCCCGGAATCTCGATTACCGGACGGACCTCGACCGTACCCTTGCGCGCCATAGGAATTCGCGCAGCAATGCCAACGGCCTCCTCAAGATTCTTGGCATCGACGAGGAAATAGCCGCCGAGCTGCTCGCGTGTTTCAGCAAACGGCCCGTCGGTCACGAGCCGTTTGTTATTGCGCACCCGCACGCTGGTCGCCAGCGACGTGGGGTGCAGCGGCTTGGCGGAAATATACTGCCCGTTCGCGTTCAGTTCATGCGCGAGCTGCGCGGACTCCATGTAACACTGTGTCCGCTCGGTCTCACTTAAAGCCTGCTCGTCAAGGTAGATGAGCAACATGTATTTCATACCAGCCTCCCAATTGAGGTCAACAGCAGAAGGGCAAGGCGATTGCTCTCGCGTGAAACGCATCGTTGTTTTGATCTCACTCGCAATGCCCTTTTGGAAAAACCACAATGGTAGTCACAACCCGCGCGCGACCATTATTGCTTCACGGCTAGTTGCGCGCGCAGACGCTCCTCTTGCTCACGAAGCTCAGGCGTGAACTCCGCGCCGAAGTCTTCCGCTTCGAACACCTGCCGAATTTCGATCTCGGCCTCCGTGTTCGGCATGGGATTGGGACAATGCTTGACCCATGCAATGGCTTCTTCCATCGACTTGCATTGCCAGATCCAAAAACCGGCAAGTAATTCCTTCGTCTCGGGGAATGGCCCATCGGATACGAAATGTTTCCCTCCAGAGAATTTGACGCGCACGCCCTTCGAGCTTGGGTGAAGTCCCTCGCCTGCAAGCATGACGCCCGCTTTCACCAACTCTTCGTTGTATTTTCCCATCTCGGTTAAAAGCTTTTCATCCGGCATCACGCCCGCCTCTGAGTCTTTGGTAGCTTTGATCAAAATCATGAAGCGCATGGTAACGTCTCCTTTGGGTTATGGATTTAAAAACGGATTGCTAATCAGCTTCGATCGGCTGCAGCCAAGCTTTCGCGGTTTACATACTGTAGTCGTTCGGCGAAACCCGAAATCGACAGGGAGTCAAAATAAAAATGCAATAAGAGCGGCCCCAATGCGAGGTCGTTCATTCATTGGTTGACTTGCTTTTTCTATTTTGAGAAGCGGCGCACGATGAGCGAGATAGGCAGTCCGACACAGAACATGTGCACGAGCAAGCCGGTCGTCACTCGTGCAAGCGTGAATGAGATTTTGTGAGGAAACGCTGAGAGCGGTAGGATGAGCAGATTCATAAACCAAAAGACTGCGATGCCATATAAAAAGCCGCAAGCCAGCGCCTGCTCAACTAACAACTTCCACTTGCGGCTGGCCAAATAGTAAACGGCCGCGGCTCCCGTGGCGATGACAAAATGCAAAAGCAGCCCGAGAATGGCCGTTGCGAATCCGCCCTTGTAGGAGTTCGCGCCGAGCAGCCCGCTCGCGATGCCTTGCAGCACTCGAATCGGGCTGATGCCTCGCAGGCCGCTGGTAACGAACGCCGCCGTGATATCCAAAACTCCGACGCTCAAACCGCCCCAGCCAATGGCGCAAACGACTTTCGTGCTACGTAGTGGCACGGCGTGCGAAACGGCCGTCATAAGAATTCTCCTGTATAATGCGGAGCAAATGTGTGCGGCAGTTTTTGCCGGGCTAGGCGCTCTGCATGAAGTTTTCAACCTTGCTGCGGCACGGGTTGTGAAATGCACGCGTGGTATTGCAGGAGGAAATCGCGATCGCGCATGAGGTTTGTCAGAGTAGGCTCATCCTCTCAGTCCGCAAGCGCGGCCAGCCGCTGCTCAAGAAACCTCCGCTCCGGCTCCAGTCGCGTAAGGTTGAGGGCCCGTTCGTATGAAGCTCGGGCCTCTGCGATTCTCCCCAACCGCCGGCAAAGCTCCGCCCGCGCCGAATGCGACAGGTGGTAATCGCTGAGATCGCCGCGCGTGAGAATGGCATCGATGAGAGTCAAGCCGGTCAAAGGACCGTCGCGCATCGCCACGGCAGCAGCGCGATTCAGCTCGATGACGGGCGAGGGCACTACTTGCAAGAGCAGATCGTATAGCACAACAATCTGCACCCAGTTTGTGGCTGCGGCAGTGGGCGCCTCAGCATGCACCGCCGCGATCGCCGCTTGCAGCGTGTAGGGATCCCACGGGGCGGGACGCGCCGCCAGCGCACGCCGCACCAATGCCGTGCCCTCCGCAATCTGCTCGCGATTCCATAACGCGCGATCCTGGTCTTCCAATAAAATGAGATCGCCTGTCGGCGAAGTGCGCGCCGGTCGCCGCGATTCGTGCAGCAGCATCAATGCGAGCAGCCCCATGACCTCCGGCTCGGGCATCAATTCGAAAAGCAGCCGGCCTAATCGGATCGCCTCGCCGGAAAGATCGGGCCGCGTCAACGACGCGCCGGAGGAGGCCGAGTAGCCTTCGTTAAACACCAAGTAAATGACATGAAGCACCGTGTCCAATCGATCCGGCAATTCCGCCGGCGCGGGGACCTGATAGGGAATGCGCGCCTCGCGAATTTTTGCTTTGGCGCGCACGATGCGTTGGGCAAGTGTGGAGGGCGTGGCGAGAAAAGCGCGCGCGATTTCTTCCGTAGTAAGCCCGCAGACCTCGCGCAGAGTCAGCGCCATGCGGGCCTCTGATGAGAGCGCCGGATGGCAGCAGGTGAAGATCAGCCGCAATTGATCGTCCGCCACGCCCTCCTCGTCCCACTCCACCTCGTCTTTGGTCTCGGCCTCGATGCGCTCGGCAAGCTCTGCCTGCAATGCGTCGAACCGTGCGCGCCGGCGCATGGCGTCGATGGCCTTGAAACGCCCGGATGAAACGAGCCACGCACGTGGATTCGCGGGAACGCCGTCATTCGGCCATTGTTCGAGCGCAGCCCGGAATGCCTCATGCAACGCGTCTTCGGCGCGGTCAAAGTCACCGAGCAAGCGAATCAAAGTGGCAAGCACACGGCGCGACTCTGCGCGATAGACGGCGTCGACGGTTTTGCGCATCTGCTCCGCGGCGTCCTCGCTGATTAAGTGCGGCCCCTCCTCATATGAAGGCGCGGCTGCTGTTGATTTGAATTCCATGCTTGACTAAAGGCCACCTGAAGAAGATGAAAACACAAAGGAGCGGCGGGTATTTGAAGATTTTTTCTTTAGAAGTCAAGCGCGAAGTTGCGAGTCTTGTAATGCCTCAGTTACCGGTGAAATAGCGCAGGCGTCCCCGCCTGCAGACAAGGATGTCTGCGCTACGTTTTCCACCAATAGCTGAGGCATTACCGAGTCTTCATGCCTCGCATGGTCGTGTTTCAAAAAACTTCGCGTGATGATCGCCAATGGCGGCCCTCGTCTTGACATTGGCGCTGCGATTCGTATCTTCTACTGTGTGTGAAATTTCAAAGCCGCCGTTCTATAAAAGACAAAATTCCATCGGAGGCAATATGAGGAAACGTTGCTGGTTGTTGTTTGTGCTGGCATTGTCTTCATGCTCGCCCAGTCCGCAAGAAATGCAGGCGCGCGTGGAGGAATATCTCAAAAGCTATAATGCGAAATTCAAGGAACTGGCCTATGCGGTTGCGCTCGCGGAGTGGGACTTAAACACGAAGATCGTCGAGGGCGATACCACGAACGCGGCTGCTTCCAAAGCGGCAAAACAGGCTTTCTCGGAGTTTGCTGGCAGCGTGGAAAACATTGAAACGGCGCGGGGCTTTTTGCAGAAGCGCGAGCAGCTTGCGCCGCTGCAAGTGCTGCAATTGGAAAAGGTGCTCTACGGCGCCGCGGACGCGCCGCAAACGATTCCCCAAGTGGTGAAAGAGCGCATCGCCGCCGAGACCGCACAAACGGAGAAGCTCTTCGGCTTCACTTTCAAGGTTGACGATAAACCCGTCACCACCGCGCAGATCGATGAAGTGCTGCGCGCCTCGCGCGATCTCAATGAACGCTTGAAAACGTGGGAAGCTTCGAAAGAAGTGGGCAAGACGCTCAAAGACGGGCTGGCGAATTTGCAGCGTTTGCGCAATCAAACCGTGCAAGCGTTGGGCTATTCGGATTACTTCAGCTATCAAGTTTCCGATTACGGCATGAGCAAAGAGGAGATGATGGCCTTGATGGCGCAGCTCAATCGCGAGCTCAGGCCGCTGTACCGCGAGCTGCACACCTATGCACGCTATACGCTGGCGGAGCAATATGGCCAGCCCGTGCCGCGGGAATTGCCTGCGCATTGGCTGCCGAATCGTTGGGCGCAAGATTGGAGCCCAATGGTGACAGTCGCAGGCTTTGACCTCGACGGCGTGTTGCGCGCCAAATCGCCGGAGTGGATCATGCAACAAGCGGAGCGCTTCTATATCAGTCTCGGATTCAGCCCTCTGCCGCAAAGTTTTTGGGAGAAGTCTTCGCTTTATCCTTTGCCCGCGGATTCACCCTTCAAAAAGAACAATCACGCCTCGGCGTGGCACATGGACTATGAAAATGATTTGCGCTCGCTCATGAGTGTGGAGCCGAACACAGAGTGGTACGAGACCACGCACCACGAGCTGGGGCACGTCTATTACTACATGAGCTACACGAATGACGAAGTCCCGCTGTTGTTGCGCGAGGGCGCGAATCGCGCTTATCATGAAGCCATTGGCAGCATGCTCGGCTTGGCTTCGATGCAGAAGCCGTTCGTCGAAGCCATTGGTTTGATGGCGAGCAACGGCAAGAGCGATGACACGCAGGCGTTGTTGAAAGAGGCGTTGAACTACGTCGTGTTCATTCCATTCTCCGCGGGCACGATGACGACCTTCGAACACGATTTGTATGCGAGCAATCTGCCGAAGGAGCAATACAATCAGCGTTGGTGGGAATTGGTGCAGAAGTATCAAGGCGTGGTTCCGCCCAGCGCGCGCGGCGAGGAGTATTGCGACGCGGCTTCGAAAACGCACATCAACGACGACGCGGCGCAGTATTACGACTATGCCCTCTCGTTTGTCATTCTCTTTCAACTGCACGACCACATCGCGACGAAGATTTTGCAGCAAGACCCACATGCCACGAATTACTACGGTAATGTCGAAGTCGGAAAGTTTTTAGACAGCATCATGCGGCCCGGCGCGAGCCGCAACTGGCGCGAAGTGTTGCGCGAGAAAACCGGCGAAGATTTAAGCGCGCGCGCCATGCTCAAATACTTCGAACCAGTCATGGCATATTTGCAGAAGGTGAATGAAGGAAGGGAGCACACGCTCGCAGAGCTTTAATCGCGGATACCGAAGGCGCGCTGGAGTGAGAGTTGGCCAGTCTCCAGCACGCCCTCGTTCGCAGGCTATGCTCAGCAATTTTACCTGGCCTTTACACAGAGATTACCTCCGCCGGAGAACTCCAGCTTGCCTTTGTCGTCTAATGTGATAACTTGAGATTGCAACGCGGAACCAACCGGCTGCGTGCAGTCTTCACGGCAAGCAGTATACAGATATGGAGGTGGTTTTATGTTGCACGTTAGAATGCCCCTTTTGACTTCGGCACAAGAAGCGCGCGCGATTCGCCCGGAATTACAGCCCTACGCCACCGCGGAGATCGCCGTGCGCAAAAATCGCGGCACGATCAAGATTGCGCTCGAAGGCGTGATTGTCGGCGCGAGCACGGAAGAGTTGCAAGCCTTCCTGAAAGATGTTGCCAGCTTTCGCGCTACGAATTGGCGCCTGCAATTGGAAGGGTTGCGCGTAATCAGCACGAAAGGCTTGCGCCTCCTCGTGCAGTTCGCGCGCATGCTGCGCACTCGCGGCTATGGCCTCAAAATCGAAAATATTCACGCCAATATTTATACTACGCTGCAAGAGCTGCAGCTTTTGCAAGAGTTCGAATGGCCGGATTGAGCACTGCGCCCTCCGGCATCGGCTCGTTGCGGGTTTCTTCAGCAGGAAGATTGCGCTGCGGCATTCATGTTGTGCGCAGTGTTTCATTGCCAAAAAAAATTTTGCAACGCCAAGCGCCGCACGCCAACGCAGGCCCGCAAAGAGTGCAATCGCGCCGCTAATACATGGGCACGGAAGGATCGATTTCCAACGACCACTGCGTAATGCCGCCGAGCAGGTTGTAAGCCTCTTTGAACCCTCGCCCCTCCAAATAGCGGCACACCTGCATGCTGCGCGCGCCTTTGTGACAATAAACCACCACGGTATCTTGCGGATTGAGTTCCTGCAAACGCAGAGGCACTTGATTCATGGGAATGTGCACCGCACCTGCGATTTTGCAGTAATCCACTTCATCGTTCTCGCGTACATCCAACAACACGAGTTTGCTTCCCGCCTCGCGACGTTCTTGCAACTCTTTAACGCTCATTTGCTTCATTTAAAAATTCCTCTCTAAAAAGTTCAGCAGTGTCGAAGCGGAAAAGATCATTTTAAGAAAAATGCTGAACTCGCCGCGAAAAGTCAAGTCCGAGTCTGCATCTACGTTTCGAAAAGGAGCGCTTGCTTTCAAGCAACTGGCGGTTATATTGAGAAAAGACTATCACCGCTTCGCCATTCTCCACGTGCATTTTTGTTGAGGTGCCTATGTCTCGTTCCGCGCTCTTACTTGGCGCTACTGGTTTAATCGGCAACCATTGTCTACAATTGCTTCTGCAAGATGAAAGCTATGAAAAGGTCGTCGCCTTGGTGCGCAGGCCTTTGACTCTATTGCACCCCAAACTTGAGCAATGCCAAGTTGATTTCGAACAGTTCGAGCGCCACGCCGCGCAAACACGCGTACAGGAGGTGTTCTGCTGTTTGGGAACGACGATCAAAAAGGCCGGCTCGCAGGCGGCTTTTCGCAGAGTCGATTTCGACTATCCGCATCAAATCGCACAGCTCGCGTGTCGCGAGGGCGCGCAGCAGTTTCTGCTCGTGTCCTCGCTCGGCGCTAATCCTGCTTCGCCGATTTTCTACAATCGCGTCAAAGGCGAGGTCGAAGCTGCAATGGCAAAGCTTCCGTTCCGCGCTGTTCATATTTTTCGCCCATCATTATTGCTGGGCGATCGCCAGGAATTTCGGCTCGGAGAAAAGCTTGGGGAGTATGCCTATAAAGCGACGTCATTTCTTTGGCAAGGCCCAATGCGAAAGTATCGCCCAATCTCGGCGCGCACGGTTGCTGCGGCCATGGTGCATTTCGCCAAGCAGGACCAAGCCGGCCTTCACATTCACGAATCCTTCCAAATTTCCAAATACAATCTCGCCGTTGGCATTGCGAAATCGTAAGCCCGCGAGCAAGCTCGCGCCACTCCTCTCCTCCCAGAGCTTTGAAGTTCGTGCAAAACCAGCATTGTTTTCAACCGGCATTGCCGCATGGCAGTGGTATATGCTTTGCCCATTTCGCAGAGCAAGTTTTTTCACAGAACATACGAGAGAGACGCCACGCTATGGGCATTCTGCAAAAACTCCGAAACTTTGCAGCACAAATGCGTTTCATTTTTATGTGCGCGCCGTTGTCCGCCGTTCTGCTGAAGTGGGACGCGGTCGTGCTCGGCGATTTGCAAGGCTACAAAGTTTACTATGGCACTGTTCCGCAGCAGTATACCCGAGTGTTCGATGCCGGTAATACTACGCAATATCTTGTCAACGATCTGCAAGAAGGCACACCGTACTATTTCGCCGTGACCGCCTACGACACCGCCGGCAATGAAAGTGTGTATTCAAATGAACTGCTCGTGGTGATCGACACGCAAAATCCCAACCCTCCGATTGTTCCGCTCAACAGTTACAATTTCCCCAATCCATTTCGTCCCGGCCAGCAAACGACCCAGATTCGTTATTATTTGCCCACAGCCGGCCCGGTGAAAATTGCAATCTTTAATCTCGGCAATCGACTGGTGCGCACGCTTGTGCCGAATGTCACCAAGACCGCGGGAGAGCACGTG
Source organism: bacterium (assembly GCA_037444905.1). GTDB lineage: Bacteria > Zhuqueibacterota > Zhuqueibacteria > Zhuqueibacterales > Zhuqueibacteraceae > JABWAN01. The sequence continues at coordinate 68,254 of JBBILN010000030.1, forward strand.
GAAGATGCGTGGAACGGGTTGGACGAGCAAGGGTTGGTGGTTGCGAATGGAGTCTACCTCTGCAAAATTCAGACGCCGCAATTCACGCATGTTATAAAAATCGCCGTTTCGAATTGAATCGAAAAAGTGTGCAAAGCTGCTGTTCAAACGCATGGTCATCTATGAAGACTCGTTTTGCCATTCTTTGCTTGCTCTGCGTTAGTGCTTCCTCTCACCATCTCTTCGCGCAATCCGATGCGGGCCGGCCCGGCGCATTTTTGCGCATGGGCGTGGGCGCGCGCGCATTGGCGCTCGGCGGAACTTTTGTTGCTCTCGCCGATGATCCCTCCGCGGGCTATTGGAATCCCGCCGGGTTGGCGCAGCTCAATCAAATCGAAGTGCTCGCCTCGTACTCTCGCATGCCCTCAGATCGCACGCACTATTTTGCGAGCGGCGTTTTGCCGTGGGGGCAAGTCACCTCCCTCGGCGTTAGTTGGATCAACTTGGGCGTCTCCGGCATCGAAGCGCGCACGGGAAATTCCGCTGCGCCGGATTACCTGTTCAGCAACAACGCGAGCGCACTGTTGATCACGGCGGCGCGACAAATTAACTCTTTCTTCTCGGTCGGCGTGAACGCCAAGCTGTTCTCGCAAAGTTTGGATAATGCCAGCGCATTTGGAACAGGAATGGACGTCGCATTCTTCGTGCATCCGGCGAGGTTTGTCAAATTCGGCCTCATGGTGCAGGATTTGGGTTCCAAGCTGAAATGGTCAACGGGTTGGCGCGAAGCGTTTCCCATGACCGTACGCGGCGGCGTGAGCGCCAATCTCGCCGACAATTTTTTGATCAGCCTCGATGCTGTGAAAATCGACAACAGCGGGCTTGACTTTTGTGCCGGCACAGAATACAAAGCGCTGGAGATTTTTCCCATGCGCCTTGGCTATTCCGTGCAAGGCGTGGTGGGCGGCGCAGGCCTCGCCATTCCCATGCGCACGTTCGATTTGAAATTGGATTATGCCTACAGCGACGACCTGCTCGCAACTTCGCGCTCGAACAAACTCTCTTTCGGTTTGGCGTTGTCGCATCGTCAACGCGCCCGAAAATCCGGCGAGGAGGCGTTGCCGCTCACTTCCGCCGTGGAAGCGCAATCGTCCCGCGCGAATCGCGGGCTGGCAAAATCGAACAAACAATTTTATGTGGAAGTAATGGTGCGCGCCGTGAAAGTCACCGACGGTCCGGGCACGGCTTATAAAAGAGTCGCTGTGGTTAAAAAAGGCGAACGCCTGCGCAAAATTTCAGCGACCACGAGTTGGTATCAAATCGAATTGGCGGGAGGAAAGACCGGCTGGGTGAATCGCAAGTACGTGAAGGAGGTCAAAAAATAACGCACGCGGAAATTCGCCTTGCTCCTGGGCGGCAAATGGTGTAGGATTTTCCTCGTCAGCAAGGAGTGAAACAATGCCGGAGCTCGCGTTCGATATCAAGCCTTACGTTGAAGGCTGGCGGAAACGCAATGCCGAAGCCGCTATGGCGCAAAGGAAAAAGATCGCCTTAGAACAGGCTCGCCGTATAGCACACGCCCGGCGCGAAAAATAAGGCTGCACTCGCGTCGTCGGTATTGGTTCCGCTTCGAATCAGAAAGACTTCACTGCGAGAAGCTCGAAGAGTTTGACCGGCTTTATCCGCACGCGCACAAAGCGTTCGTTGTCGATATCAACAACTTTCTCTCCTTTCTTCACAACCTCGTCGCAGAGCTTGAAAGCAATGATTGAGGGCGAGACGCCTCATTCGCCGTTGCTCTCTTGCAGCAATAACTCCAACTCGAAATCTCTCTGCAACTCTGCATCATATTCTACCTTGCCGTCACTATCCACCGCCAGCGCTTTAATATGGGGATGATTTTTCTGCTGCTGGAATTTCAAGTAGCCGATAATGAAGACATACGTTGACCACATATCCGCTTCTTCAGAAGTAGGCGCAACGACCGTCACGCTCGCGGAGCGCTCGGCGGGATAGCCGGTGCGGGGATCGAAGATGTGGTGATAACGTTTGCCTTCAACTAAAATGCACCTCTCATAATCGCCGCTCGTTGCAATGGCGCAATCCGTCAATGCGACCTTTGCCAGCAGCGTCTCCGCATTGCGCGGGTGTTGCACGCCCACACGCCATTTTTCCTGATTCGCTTTGCGACCATACGCATAAATATCTCCGCTGGCGTTGATCAGAAAGTTTTTCAGCCCTTTTGCTTTGAGCAGCGCCACAGCGCGATCGACCGCGTAGCCGGCGCCGACGCCGCCGAGATCGAGACGCATGCCCGGCGCGGCAAAGGCCACGGTCGTGTCTTTCGCGTTCAAGCGCAGCTTGCGATAATCCACCAACCACAACAGCGCTTTGACGCTATCTGCGGCGGGCACGACGACCTCGCGTTCGCTACTGAAGCCCCACAATTCCGTGATCGGACCGATGCTCACCTCAAAGGCGCCCTCGCTTCTTTGTGCGAAGCGCACGGCGCGTTTGAGCAAAGCAAAAGTCTCGTAACTCACTTTCACCGGCTCGCGGGCGGCGTTGCGATTCACTCGCGCGATTTCGCTCGTCGAAAGCTGTGAGCTGAGTAAGCGCTCGATGCGCTCCATCTCTTTGAAGGCGTGGTAGAAGGCAAGTTTGCAGCTTTGCACCTCGGGATGATAAGCGAGTATGTCGACCGAGGCGCCGAAAAGATGTTTTGAAGCCGTGACTTCGAACAAACGCTCGTCGCTTGATTGTGGAAAGACAACATGGGGTAGCAGCATGAAGAGGCAAGTCACAAACACTGAGATGATTCCCCCCTTGAGGGGGGCGAGGGGGGTGCTCTTCATAGCGTAGCTCTCACTCAGATTCATCACGCTGCAATGCGATCCGGAATTTCTATTCGTCGATAATGTTGCGAGCGGCGCCCCCTCATGCGTTTTGACTTTCAAATTCGGTAATCGGTAAATCTGAATTCATCCCTCCGGCCCCTTCTCTTGGGAAGAGAAGGGACGGGGGATGAGTTTAAGTTTGCTTATTACCGATTTTGATCTTCAAATTTCATAAGGGAGGAATGAAAATTGTATTTGCGTTCTAGAAAGTAACGCCATCAAGGCCGTTTTCATTGTGCCCCTCGATTGCAATGCGCACCGCATTCGGAATGCAAATCAAATGTTGGCCGGGTGCGTTGATTGCGCCCATTTTCATGCACGTTCTGTGTCGACACGAAGTGCCCGCGACTTTGACGCTGCCATTTCGCAGCGCAATGGCCATGCGCCCGCGCAAGCCCGTAATCTCGTGCGTCGCTGCTTGTGCCCCGATGGGCAATTGTTGCACGAGCACATTGTTGACGAAGACAAGCGCGTTTTGCGGCTTGGCGGCTTGCGTTTCCGTGTAGAATTTCACGAGCATGGGATTTTCCATGACGCGCGGCAGTTGCAGGCTCTTCGCGAGGGCGCGCGCTTGCAGGCCGAGCGCATCGTGCGCTTGCCGATAGTCCACGACGTTTTGATTTTTAATTACAACCAAATCGCCGAGGTGCGGACCCGCAAGTTGGTACTCTGCAAACTTGACGCGCGGGCTATTCGCAAAGGAAGTTTTAATCAACTCTTCCAGCGCAGGAATGGCGCGATCGGAATCATCGGTGAGCACGTGCAGGCTGAATTGTTCGGAGGTGTTCTTTGCCGGCGCGTGTGCGAACAGCCGTGTTGTCGCCAGGCTGGAAGCCAGTAACGAACCGCGCTTGAGAAAGCTTCGTCTATTCATGCTGTTTCATCCTCGGGTGGAATGTTTGCGTGTGCTGATTGAAATTCTATAGGCTGTTGGATCAAAAACGATAACGCGCACCGAAGCTGAAGATATACGCAAAGAGATCTTGATAGCGGCTGTGCCAATCGGGCGTTTCGGAATGCCGGTGATAAAGATTCATGAGCACGTTGAGCTGCACGTTTGGGTTTGAGAGCACAGGCAAGCGATAGCAGCCTCCGTTCAATGTCAGCTTGATTTCATAGTCATTCGAATAGCCTCGCTCGAGCTTGGTATCAACAGTCATATACAATTCCGGCGCTGCATATTGCGGCTTGAAAAAATACGCGCGCCCCTGAAAATAATTTCGGTAGCCCAGTCCAAGCGTTGCCGCTTTGCCGAGGTGCCTTTGCCACAGCAAGGAAGTCGTGAAAGAATTCACGTCCCAGGAATCCCAATAATAACGCAGAGCCAGATTGAGCGCGGACTGCTGTCCGAGCTTATAGTTCAAGCGGCCGCCCACCGCTTTGCGCACGCGCTGGTCCGGCACCGTCGTTTCGAAATTGCGCACTTGCCCGCCGTCGATGACCTGCACGATTTGATACGGGTCGCCGATATATCCGCTGGTGCGGTTGTAAGAGAATAAAAGCTGCGCGATCAGCTTGGGCGTCAATGCTTGGGTGAGAGTGAAGCTGGGCGTATACACTTCCTTGCGCCGCGTCCACGTTCGGATTTGTGGAAAGCTGCGATCCCAACTGCGCACCATGCCAACCTGCAGTGTGGTGTTCTTTTTCGCGAGCAAGTATGAGAATGAGCCGGCCAGCGTGAATGAGGAATAGTCGTGCTCGCGGCTGTAGAGCGCATTCAGCGAGAAGCTGCCGCCTTTGAGCAAGCCGCCTTGCAGCAGTTCGTTGAAACCAATCGCAGCCTCCTGCCGCACTTCGTCGGGATGGTTGTCGCCGCCGCCCTCAGCCTTGGTCGTCGCGGAGGTGACGCCATCCACCGCAAAATAGCTGCGCATGGAAGCCGCGCTAATCACGTCGACGAGATAGCGCAGATTCACGCTCGAGCTGTCGGAAAAGCGTTTGGTTACCGCGATCGTGGGGTAGTAAATCTGTACGTTGAAATTATCGAAGTACGAATTGAGATTGACCTGCACCTCGTCTTGCGGTAAATCTTGCGCGAAAGCCGATGCGATAAACAGACAACACATTATTCCCCCCTTGAGGAGGGCTAGGGGGGTGTTATTGCCAACGAAAAATGATGCCGCGCGTAAAGAGTCGAAGTGGGAAACGAGAAATTCAAATGGTATCGCCGCCAGCCATAACACCCCCCTAACCCCCCTCAAGGGGGGAATATTGAAGCGGCCGGCGGGCAAAGTGCTTTTCATACTTTCATGAGATGATTTTTCATCCGAGCGCTCAGCCACAACCGCAACCTCCGCTTTGTGCGCCGGTCGCGCCCGTGGAGCCTTCGCGATAATCGAGGTAGTGCTCATTAATGCCGGCCTCGATCGGATTTTCATTGAAGATCATAATGGGATCAGCCAACTCACCGCGCTGCCACGGTTGCACTGTAGCGCAATTCGTGAAGCTCGCGGCAAGCGGCAGCACACCGAGCAGCAAAAGCGTTTTGCGAAGTCTGCCGTCCTGCATGCATTACTCCACCAACAAAGATTTCACTTCTTCCACCAGCTTTTCTTTTTCCACTTCCGTGAAGCCGGTGTGGCGATAGCGCACCACGCCTTTTTTGTCGATCAAAATCGTCGTGGGCATGCCTTTGAGATCGAACATCGCAGGAATCTTGCCCTGGGCGTCGCTGATCACCGGGAAGCTGGGTTGCACTTCCAATTTTGACAAGAACTCCTTCATCTTTTCGATTTCCGTATCGACATTGATGGCAATGACGCTGAAGTTGCCTCGCTTCGCTTTCTCATGCAACTTCACGAGAAAAGGAAACTCTTCGCGACAAGGTCCGCACCAACTCGCCCAAAAATCCAACAACACCACTTTACCTTTGTAATCCGCGAGATTGATGATTTGCCCCTGCGCGGTTTTGCCGCTAAATGTCGGGGCGGCGGTGTTCATCGGATTGCTGCCCGCAAACGCGATGGCGCAAAGCAAAGCGAGCGCGCTCAAAGCGAGCGCGCTCAAAGCGAGCGCGCTCAAAATGAGAAGGTTGCGTTTCATAGTTCTCCTGCCGTTCAAATTCATCCATGATTTTTTTTGAAAGACTCGCCGGGTTTTGAAAACCCCGCGACTCTAAACAACTCTCTAGTCGTCCTGCCATTTCGTGCCGTGACATTGAAAGCATGAGGGCGCAATCGTGGTGTCGCCCTCTACGACTGCCAGGCCGCCATCCAAATCATCTTGATGGCAACTAGCAGCGCTGCAGCCGCTGCTTTCGCGATAGGGATTCAGGTATCCGGGTTTGTGCATCACGCCCGAAATATTTGTCGTGTGATCCGCGGGCAGGTTTTGCTTCTGTGCAGAAGGAAATGCTCCGTTGCACTGCCAGAGCACTAACGCGAGCACAATCAAAATCAAACCGGGGACACAGCGTTTAAAGAGTGCAGCAGTTGGTTTCATAGCACTTCTTTATTGGCAACGCTTATGCCACTCACTCGAACGGCCGCATAGAAAACGAGAAGGCGAGAGGAGGCCGGTACGAGGAGGCGGATTAAAACAAAACATGTTGTTTCAACTGAAAGCTTGCGGCTCAAAGCAAGATCGCGCAGGAAAGCAAAGCCGGAAGCGCCAGTCGTCTTTGCGCGCAGCGCCTCGTGATGACACAGTTTCGTCATTCAATTCTGAAATTCTTAAAGCCGGATAGCTTCGCAAACTCAGAGCGAAAAGGCCGCAGGCGCGACGAATAACTTTTGCCCAGAGCTGTGTAGATGCAGAGAACTCGTCGCGCTTTGCTGTGTGTCAAATCCTGCCAGAAAAGGCTTGCCAGGCAGCGGTATCGTTCTTGCTTGTGCATGAAAAGCTTTCTATAACATGACAATCCCGCAAAGCAGTTTGCGAACAAGTTCTCTCGTACAGGCAAATCTTCATGAAGCGAAAAACACTATTCTTCCGAAGCGCCACGGTGATACTCTGTTTGAGCTGGGGTGCGCTGCAGCTTTTCTCACATCCCAAAGCCGCAACCCTGGGCACAACGACTTTCACAGTGACGACCGTAAGCTATGGTGGAAACTATGAGCCTAAAAACGCCGGTGTGGCGTGGGTCGCGGACGCGCAAGACAAGTTTGTGAAGACGCTCAAGCTTTGGGCGGACAAGCGCAAGAATCATCTCATCAAGTGGAATGCGGCCAGCAGCGGCAACACCGTTGATGCCGTGACCGGCGCCACAGCACGCACGCCGCAAACGCACACTGTGTTTTGGGACGGCAAGAACTCCTCGGGCGCCGTCGTGAACGATGGCCTTTACAAAATCTACATCGAGTTCACGGAAGACAATTCCAGCTCCAGCGGCAAGCCGCCGGGCAAATGGATTGCAGTCGAATTCACGAAGGGGCCGACGCCGCAAAGACTCACGCCCACAGATCAAGCGTATTTCAAAGCCATGAAGCTGGAATACCAGCCGGATGCGGGCGCACCCTTGCCCGCTGCTGTGGCCGGCAAAGTGACGGACGCAAACACCGCGGCTGCGCTGGCGAATGTCGCCGTGCAATTGCAGAGCAACGCGCAAACCCGTTACACAGCAACCACGAACGCAAACGGTCTTTATCAATTCGCTTCGGTCGATGCCGGCGCATATACGCTCGTCGCGTCGAAGAGCGGCTATCAAAACTATTCTGCAGCGCTCACGCTTGCCGCCGGACAGCAACTCACGGGCAAGAATCTCGCGCTGACGCCGAACGTTGCCAACGGCGCGGTGAGCGGAACGGTGCGCAATGCGAACACGAATGCGAGCATTCGCACAGCAACGGTGCAACTCAAAAACGGCGGGCAAGTGCAATATCAAACCACGACCAACACAAACGGCGTCTATACTTTCACTGCGGTGCAACCCGCAACGTACACGCTCGTGGCTCTCAAAGATGGCTTCAATTCGTGGACGGAAAGTCTGACCATCGCTTCGGCGCAAAATATTTCCGGCAAAGACATTGCGCTCACGCCCGTGGTGAATGGCGCTTCGCTCAGCGGAACGATCTTCGAATCCGGCTCGAAGCAGCCGCTTGCGAGTGCGACGGTGCAGCTCAAAAGCGCCAATCAAGTCAAGTTTGAGACCACGACCAACGCGAGTGGCGCGTATGCTTTCACGAATGTAGCCGCGGGAAGCTATGCTTGCACCGCTTTCAAAAACGGCTACAATCTCGCTGCGCAAAATATCTCGCTCTCCGCCGGGCAGAATATCACGAATCAAAATTTGTTTCTCACGAAAACGGCGGTGCGCGATACCACGCCCCCGCCCGCTCCGGGCAATTTGTCTTTCGAGATTCTTCAGAAGTGACCGCGTTACGTTCGCCGGCAATCTGAGGCGCTACCAAGCGTGCGGTTGTTCTTGCGCCGGTGTCATCGTGTTGGGAAAGTCGTGACGCCTCGTATTCTTGGCATCACGCATCGGAGAGGTGGGTTATTCTTATCCGGGTTTTGTTTAGAGAATCCCGATTTTGCTATGGCCGCTGCCGAACCCACGGCTTGCGAGACATCGGCAGGGAAAAAGTGGCCAAGCAAAAACAAATGGAGCGATTCACGCTGCCGCAACGTGTTCTTGCACTTCGCGCGCGATTTGCAAATAAACTTTTTTGATCGTCAACTCATATTCCTTCTTCTCTTTGAAGACGCCCCAATTCCACCATTCCGGCTCGCGATTCAAATGCCACCACCCCATCTGATTCACGTGGTCCGCGGGCACGGGAAATTCCTTTTGCACGATGGTTTTGCACGCGCCGTTTTTTCCATGCAAGCGCTCCTCCCATTTCTGTGAAACGACTGAGACTAGGCCATCGTTGTCGCCTTCTTTTTCATAAATGATCTGCCAAGTTTTTTGAAAAGGCAGGAAGGTCAATTCACGCTTTTGCGAGCTAGAATAGATTTGATAAAAAACCGTGTTGGCAGCTTCGGCGTCGCGGGCAAAATCATTGAACGCGACGCAGGCCGCGGTGGTTAAGCTTTTGATGCCGTCCAAATTGATGACTTTGCGCAGCGAGTCGATAATTTTGCCAAGGCCGTTCTGCAATGAGCGATCGGCCAGGCTCGCGCCCAAATGCGGCGTGCCGATCGTGGTGAGGGTTGCGACTTTATCGGCCATGTCTTCCATGAGGATCATGTGTCGCGCGTCCAAACCACCCATGCTATGCCCGATGATGTGAACCTTTTCGTGGCCGGTGGTCGCGAGTATTTTGGAAACCTCGCGGCGCAAGTCCTCCGCTCTGGTTTCCACTTCCGCAGCGAAGCTGACGCTGGTGTTATAAACTTCGAAGCCATGCTGTTTCAAAAAGCTGGCAATGCCTTTAAAGTAATGAAACCGATCACCGAGATGGCTGAATTCAGACCAAGAGAGATTGAGTTTGCGAAACAACGAATCGACCAAATAGTCCGGCCGGAAAATGCCGTGCGCCAATATGAGGGGATATCGTTTGGAGTTTTTCATGGCTGCCACCTTGCCTCAAAATTGCATCCTTGCGCATTTCATGTTTTCGCAACGCCTGCGCGAACGCCAACTCACTTTCCAAAGAAGAAAAAGATCACGCTCGAAGCAAACAGCCCGAGCCACAACAACGGCGGCGCGCCTGCCACAAAAGCGATGACTCCACCGATGATGCACGCGCCCGCCATCAACCCGCTGCGCAGGCCAATGGGAAGTTTCTCGCGCGGCGGCGCACTGAACGTTTCCTGCAAATAGCGCGCGCTTTCTGCAATGAACTCGGGAAACCGCACGACGACATCGACAAGCTCGGGCAGCCCGCGCATGAATTGCGTGAGCAAATACTCCGGGTCGTAGTGATCAGCATAGATGGCGCGGATGTGCTTGCGCGAAAGTTCCGGCACGTTCAACCTGGGATCCAACATGAGGCCGACGCCTTCGAACGTGACCAGAGCTTTGACCATTAGTGTCATTTCCACCGGAAAGAAGATGCGAAACTTGCCGCCGATCTTGAGTGACTGCAAGATGAGCTGCGCAAGGCTCAACGTCCCATCGGAGGCGTGCAGCAAAAAGCGGCGAAACAAATCCGAAACGGCCCGGCGAAACCCCAGCGCGTCGCCGCCGTCGCCGATCTTTGCCATGGCCATCATGTACTTGATTGAGCTTTCGATGTCGCCATTGACCAGCGAGTAGAAATAATAAAGCATATTGAGTTTCATGCGCTCATCGAAACGGCCCACCATGCCGAGGTCGATGAATCCCACCTTTGGGCCGGGCAGCACGATGAGATTGCCGGTGTGCAAATCAGCATGAAAAAAACCGTCCGCATAGAGCATTTTGATAATGGCGCCGGTGCCGAGATCGATAATACGCTGGAGATCTTCCGAGCTAAACTCGAGCACTTGGGGATCGCTGGGCTTCAAGCCCTCGAAGTACTCCATGCAGAGCACGTCTCTCGTGCTGAGCTCGCGATAGATGCGCGGGAAAACGACATCGGTGCGGTGGGCGAAATTGGCCGCAAAAATTTCCGCGTGATCCGCTTCGCAGGTGAGATCGATTTCTTTTTCCGTATAGGCGCAAAATTCGTTGATGATCATGCGCGGCTGATAGCGCGGTATCAGCCATTCGAGCACGCGCGCCAAGAGCTGCAAGAGCTTGATGTCCGAAAGTATCGCTTCGCGAATGCCGGGTTTGATGACTTTGATGACGACCCTTTCCCCTTTTCTCGTGGTGGCGAGATGAGTTTGTGCGATAGAGGCCGAACCGATCGACTCTTTTTGGATGTCAAGAAATAACTCGGACAGCTTCGCGCCCAGGCTTTGCTCGATGATGAGCTGAATCATTTCAAAAGGAACTTCCGGCAGGCGGTCCAACAGCCGCTTCAACTCGTCCGTGATATTTTTGGGAAGAATGTCTTCGCGAATGGCCATAATCTGGCCAAGTTTGATATAGGTAGGCCCGAGCAATTCCAAACGCCGGCGCAACTGCGTGGCAAACGGTTGATTGCGCAATTCTCTTTTCACAAACGGGCGCAATAAGAACGCGAGAAATCTCGCGCCGGCAGAGCGCAGAAACCTTTTCTTGTAGGGCGGGAGGTTGGCGACATAGGCAAGATGGCTGCCGCAGAGCAAGCCGAGGATATGCCGCAGCAGCAGCAATAAACGATGCAGAACACGTCGATGAAATACCGGCGCGGCGAGCGCTGCTGTCGCAGTCGCAGCATGCCGGTGATTCGTTCGCAGCCGCAAGTCCTTCTCCATTTCCGAAGGGTTTGCGATTTTGTCAGCGCTCAGAAGAAGGGCCTCATGTTGTTCCACTACAGCCATCTCCTGCACCTCCCTGAAAACAGAAAAAGCTGTCATTGCTGACAGCTTTTTCCGTACTTCTCCGGTTCCATGGGCAAAAAATCAAAAAAGATTCATCAGCATTATGACTCAAAGCGTTTTGACCTTGGGACCGGTTCTCGTAGCATCTTCCATTCTCTGCACGAGCATGGCCACGCTTTCCGTCAGCTTGTCGACTTTCTCGGAAAGAATTTTGACTTCGTCGTGTGAAGCCTCGGCGGAGGGTTCAAACGGCCCGATCAGTTTTTTGCGCACAAATTCCGCCGCACTATCCAGTCGCGAGAAGACATCATGCGTGACTTGATCCACCTTATCGCCGAGATAGGTCGCCGGCGGCTCACCATTCTTTTTCATTGCCATCGGCGTCTTGCCGTCCTCAACTAGTTCACGGCCTTTTGACACAAATTTGTTGAACAGTTTGGTGCCTTCCTTGTCGATGGAGGAAAACACGCCCAAGCCAGCCAGCCAAATCTCGCGTGAGCTTTTGGAAATTCCCTCTTGCAGTTGTTCGAGCGTGCCCTTCTGCTCTTCGATCATTTCACCCACTTTTTGCGTGAGTGTTTCTTTCTCGTGTGCCATAGTGCTCTCCTTTCCTACAAAACCTTGTCATTCGTTGCGTTGCCTCGCCATATCTTGCGACTTCGGCTTTTGACAATCTCCAAAGTCGAGGGGGATTTATGTGAAGAACATCGAGCTCGATTTCTTTTTTGGAGCTTTAGGAAATAAATAATTGCAACACTTGGGCCACGCGCTGGAAAAATTTTCGCATGATTTTACAGATGATTACACGCGCGGTTACATCAGCTTCTTCCTACAATCAAGAAAGCCGAAGGCAATTTTGTGGACACTAATCGAGGCCACCATCCTTTTGCTCATGATGAATCGTTCTGTTGCGTGCCAAGCCTTTGATCGAGCAGGGTTTTAATCGCAGCTTCCAGCGTTTCTACTCGTTGCTTGAGATGATTCATTTCATTCGTGGTCATCGCGCTAGGAGGGGTGAGAATACGATGCAATGGCTCCGGCACCAACTGATCCAAGCCATGGCGCACTTGCTGCATTCCGCCATCGAGGAGGTTGCTGCCAAGGCGAATAACGTTATGCAACAGGTCTTTTGACAGAGGGTTACGGCCTTTCTTCCCTTCTTCAAAAATGACCTGAGTGAGCGTTTGGGTCGTTAGGTCATCGCCCGTCGTGTTATCCACTACCTGAATATCAACCCCACGACGAATAAGCTTAGCAATTTCTTCCAAAGAAACGTACTTGCCTTCTTCGGTGTCGTAGAGTTTACGGTTTTCATAACGTTTGATGACTCGACTCATGCTGGCCTCCGCAATATAATGCGTTGCGTCAAAAAAGTCAAGCAGAATTTGACACAACGCGTAAAAATCTTGCAATTTTGAATATTTCATATGTACAAAAATAACAGCACAAAATACTCAATATAGGATTGTCGTCTCCCTTGCTTTGGAAAATTTAGCGCATTGCGTCAAAAAGTGCAAGTAAAATTTGACGCACGGTTTTACCTCCTGCCTCACATCACGGCCGCCTTGCGCGTGGGGAAATGATGACTCGTGATGGTCGACAGAAAAGCCCTAGATGCTTTCCTGAAGATAAGAGAGCTCAGAAAGCGAGAGCTAATGAAGTCGGCGCAAGTTTTTGAAAATAATCTGAGCGATTTCTGCTGATTGTCGGTGTGATTGTTGCAAAATCTGTGTGCGCAGAATGACGTGTGCAGCATCCCAAAGGGTCGATCTGTAAGAGTCCCATGGCGTCGATTTTTCATCGAGGAGGTGACGATGATCAATTGGGCAGAAACTGAGATCACTCCGCTCCTCAAAGAGAATCAAAAAATCTATACCGAGTTCATGGATCGTGAATTTTCGATCAACTTGGTGAAGAATGTATTGGATCCGCTCGATCAATGCTATTTCAGATCCGAGTTCATCGGCTTCGATCCTTTCCCCGAAAGAAACAATCCTGATCGCCCTCTCATTTTGGCCAGCAATCACTCCGGCATGGCATTTCCATGGGACGGCATTATTTTCACTGCCCAATTGTTCAAGCGCAACGGCTATGATTTCTTCAATGCTGTGCGTGTGCTCACTGCGCCGATGTTGTCGCAATCGACGTTGATGAATCCATTCCTCGTCGACAATTTTTGGAAGAGGGTGGGCAGCGTTGCAGCGACGTCTTTGAATTTCGAAACCATGATGCACTATCGCGAGGCCAATATCTTGGTCTATCCTGAAGGCGTGCCCGGCATCGGCAAGGGTTTTGACAAACGCTATCGCTTGCAGCGCTTTGCGACTTCATTTATTCGCATGAGCTTGAAGTACAAAACCGACATCATTCCATTTGCCACGGTCAATGGTGAATACATCAATCCCTATGCCTATCATTCCGACGTCGTGAACAAGATCGTGAACAAGATCGGCATTCCGTTTCTGCCACTAGGATTGATGACGCTTTTGATTCCGTTTCAGCCCTGGCTTTTCTATTTCGGCTTCCCTGCGAAACTGACGTATGTCATGGGCAAACGCATCAAACCTTATGAGATGATCAATAAACCCCTGGAGAAAATTGATGAAAATGAGGTGCACGAATTGACGGAAATCGTTCGAAGACAAATGCAGGAAGAGTTGCATGAGGCTGTGAAAAAGCATGGGGGCAAACCTTACCACTCTAAAGAATTCCTGGCAGCGTGTCGTATGAATGTCAAGCGGTATCCGTATTTTCTCCCTTTTTTTTGGCCCTCCCTGTTTGCCGAATTGGAACGGCGCTGTTTAGAGAAGGACGGCGCGGACTGGGAATTGAGTTTTTGGGCCGGTGTCAAAGCTTTCCTCAAACGTCCCCTCAGCTTTGCTTTTTTCTTGCCGATTCTGGGATGGATTCCTATACTCTGGCGTGGCTACCATAACAAGAAATGACCACAGAATATTCAAGAGTTGACAACATGCACCAGGCATCATTGAATATTGCGCTCAAGCTCGACTACAAGCACATTCCCGTACCGAGAAAGATTACCATTCAATTGGAGCCGGGCGAAATCAACCTTTTTAAGCGGATCAGATATGCGCAGCACGACACTGATCCGCTCAGCGCCACCAAGCTTGTGCTGAAGTATGCTGCCGGTCATCAGTTGCAGATCGCCATGCAATTGACCGGCCGCATTTTGCTGCGTCCCGGCGGCGAGTTTAAATTCGGGGGCACGAAATTGATCCTCGTCTGCAAGCCGGTGATTGCTCACAACAAGCTGATGCTAACCGAAGCGACCATCAAAGAGGTCGAGTTTCCCATGGTTCCGAGGCTTTTCCGCGCGTTTGTGAGCGAAATCGTGAACAAGAGCTTCGTGCCCAATCTCGGCAAATCCCTGCATTTTGACTTGGAAACCATTCTCGAGGAAATCATAAACAAGGTCAATGAACTGGAGCCGATTAAACTTGAGATCGGCGGGCAGAAGTTTCTTTTCCACATCGCTCCCAATATTCGGGATGGATCGCACGAACTCCTTCTCACCCACGAAGGCGTTCATCTCAAACTACACTTGGCTTTTTCACCCCAGTTTCAAATCTTCGGATGAAAAGTGAGGCCCGCAAACCGTGGCGCGAGGCAAAGCTTGATGTTTGAGAACAATCTCGCGCCGCAATATGTAGGTTGCGCATCCAATTTCTGTGCTGCATAAATGCTGCGCTACTTTCCCTTTCCCCTATTCACTCGCTGCTCGGTTCATCTGTCTTTCCGGCAATTCCCTTCAATAATTCCGCTGCTTCACTTTTGGAGGCAGGATCATCCCACTGCACTTGCGGCAACCCGATGCATTGCTGCAACTGCTCGCGGGCATTCGAATACTGTTTCAAAGCGATGAGCGTCCGGGCATATTCCAAGCGATGCACGGGTTTATTACTTTTGATCGCAATGGCTTTGCTAAACATATTGGCAGCTTCTTTCAAAGTAGCGCCGGGCGGCACCCCGCCATAGACAATTTTGGCCACTGCTTTCAATGCCCACCCCAACGTGGCAATGTTATAATGCCATCGCCCGAGCACATGATAAGCCGAGTCGTGATTCGGGTTCAAAGCCAGCGCCTTGTCTGCCTCTTGCTTGACTTCTTTGGACAGTCGAATCTTGGTTTTCCCACCCTCGAACAAGGCTACTCTTCCAACACACAACGCTAGCGCAAAATGTGAATCCGCAGAATCGGGGTAGAGTTGCACTGCGATTCGCGCCAGGCTGTCGCCGCGGTGATAGAGCGCCTTGGCTCTCTCCTTCTCAGTCTTCTCAAAAGTCTTTCCCACATCTGCAAACGCTCGTGCACCTTTCCATAGGGCCTGATAATCATTGGGACTATCTTTCAACGCCTCGAGATAATGCTGCAAAGCCGCATGATTATCAAAAGCAGCATAGGCGGCATCACCCAAGGCTAGCTCGCGCGCTACGCCATTTTCCTGCCCCGTAGATACCTCCGCTGCTATCATGCACAGCAGCACTAGCGCCAAAATGTTCATCACTTTCATGTGCTCTTCTCCTTCTCACAAGTTCAAAGCATGCCTGTCAACATGATTAAAGATAATCGTCAACAAACGTACCACTTCAACGAAGTACTCACGAACAAGAGAGCTAATGACAACTTTGGGAGAAACATTGAAAACGTGGATTTCCATTCTTGCAAAATTACCCCCTGGAATATGCCTATTTTGTTTGTGTGCGCATTTCCTTCCTACTTATGCAAAGCCTTTGCCGTTTCTGAGAATTTTAACCGCATTCTTATTGCAAGCAATATTGCCTCGCTGAATCTGCTTCTTCTAACTCGTCAACTCTCAAACTGTTGCCGCCAGCCGTATGGCATACATCGGGGTCTCTTCGCCTAGAATATGTGGAACACTTATTGAATAGAAGTCATCTTGATATGGATGCTATGCCAGTTCGCTGACCCATCAGCGTGCGCGTGAAAACTCTTGCGCGTTGGAGGGGCCCTCGCTTGCATGTGTGAATTTGATTATTGTGCTGTCACCTTATGGCACTGGATTCTGGGAGCTGCGAACAGAGCCTATGAGCTCGCCGCGGCAACGCTCCATCCCCATCAATAAAGCCAAGGCATTCGAGTGACAGTGCACAAGTGTGATCTCAATCAACACTGACCCGCATCTTCTCACCAAAATTTTTCCTAAAGGAGGACTTATGCGAAAAAGGCTGATGGTTTTGCTGTTGACCCTTGCTGCCGCAAGCTCCTTGCTGGCAAGTGGCTTCAACATCTATGAGTTTGGCGGGCGCGGTTCTGCCATGGCTGGCGCCATGGTCGCGCGCTCATGGGATGGTTCGACGATTTTTTACAATCCTTCTGGTTTGGCCTTCTTACAGGGGACGCAATTTTATGGCGGCACAACCTTGATTTATCCCAACACCCGTTTTGTTGGCGCCTCACCGATTTATAACAACGAAACGCACAGAACCAAGTACGCTTACTTCACTCCGATCGGCGCGTATTTCTCCCACAAGTTCAGCGAGAAACTCGGCGCCGGCATCGGCTTGACCAATCCTTTCGGCTTGGGCGTGGAATGGCACGACAGCTTCTCCGGCCGCGCCGTTTCGAGAAATTCGCAGTTGCAGTCCTTCTATATCTCTCCGGTTATCGCCTATCAGATTACGCCGAACTTGAGCATTGGCGGTGGGCCGGATTTTGTCATCACAAAGGTGAAGCTGGAAAAGAGTGTTACCATGTTCGATGTTCCGGAAGAATGGAAAGGATATGAGATCGGCGAAGTTGCGTTGGAAGGCACTTCGAAACTCACGCTCGGGTTCACGGCGAGTGCCATGTATCGCACGGAAAAGCTCGGTCTCGGTTTTCTATATCGTCACTCCATCAAGAATGAATTCAAAGAGGGCGATGCCAATTTCACGCTGTATGAGAATCTCTCCGTTCCGAATATTGCAGCGCTCATTCCGCGCAACGTGCTGAAAGATCAAAAGGCCAACACGGCAATCGACTTCCCCAATTTTCTCTCCACCGGCATCTACTACAAATTTACCAAAAAATTTGGCGTGGAAGCCGACTACATGTGGTTCAACTGGTCCGTGTTCAAAGAAATCAAGTTGGACTTTGCCGAGGACCGGCTGGATCAAACCATAACCGAAAACTACAAAGACTCCTGGCAATTTCGCCTCGGAGCGCATTATGAGCTGACGGAGGCCCTTTCGCTGCGCGCCGGCTACGCCTATGACAAGACGCCACAACCGATCGACTCTGTCAGCCCGCTGCTGCCGGATAATACGCGCGATGACTTCACCTTTGGCTTCGGTTATAATTTTGGCACGTTCCAATTGGATCTCGGCTACATGATCGTCGATTTTGGCGAACGCAGCACGGTTGAAAATGGCGTCGGGAAAAATCGCGACGGCTTCAACGGCGCTTACAATTCCCGCGCTGATTTGATCTATGGCAGCATCGGCATCAATTTTTAATTGGACAAATTGTGTAGTCCCGCCTCCTCGTGGGGCACTGTTGATAGAGGGACTCACATGGAATAGCCGCCTTCAAAGGGCGGAGACTACTTCGAAACCCATGGTGACTCGGAGGTCGATATGAAAAAATTGGTTCTACTCTTGATCGTGCTCGGCCTTTCCTTGTGTGTAAGCTGTGACGTCAAAACGCCTGAGCAACCGCAAGTGCAAACCTTCAGCAAAGTGGTGGCGCTTGGAAACAGCCTTACGGCCGGATTCCAATCCAGCGGTTTGTGTGAATGCATGCAGCCGCAAAGTTATCCCAATCTAATTGCCCGTCAAATGGGCAAAGCCGCGGAATTCGAGCAACCGATTATACATGAGCCTGGAATTGGCAGTACGGCTGGCAAAGGCCATCTGATACTGGAGAACGGCAAGATCGTCGCCCCTGATCTGACCGTTCCTCCCCAGGCCATGTTATTGAATGCGACACTGCCGCGTCCCTACGATAACCTCGGCGTACCCGGCGCTACTCTGCGCGACGTGTTGAACGCAACGGATGCGGCCACTTCCGTTTCCAAAACGAATTCGTTCTTCAATATTGTGCTGCGCAATCCGAATTTCGGCAATACCACGCAGTTGCAACAAGCCATCGCGCTCAATCCCAATCTCGTGTTGCTATGGATTGGCAACAACGACGTGTTGGGTGCGGCTCTGAACGGCGGCAATCCTGCACTCATCACGCCGCAAGCGGATTTTCAAGCGCAATTCACCACGCTGCTCACGGAGTTGGATACGAAGACGAACGCCAAAATCATCATGGCGAATATTCCGTATGTCACCGATATCCCGTATATCAACACGATGGACATTATTTTCAGGACGACGCCATTGTCCGGCAAAACCGACCCTGTGCCGGTCGTGTTTGATGGACAGTTCATGCCGGTGGATTTTGGCGGCGGATTGTATTTGCCATTGTTGACGGAAGAAAGGGACGTGGCGCATTTAACGCTGCCAGCCTTGAGCGCATATTCTCCAACCGGTATGGGCATTCCCAACGCTGCCGCGATGATACAAATGGGATTGTCCGCCGAGCAAGCGCAGGCCATGGAACAAGGGATGAAAAATAAGGGATTGAATCCGACGGGGCAGCCATTCCCTGGAACCATGTCACTCACCGTCACCGAGAACGACGCCATCAAGCAAGCAGTCGATGGCTTCAACACCGTGCTGCAAAATCTTGCGGCGCAGTTCAACATTCCCATGGTCGATGCCAACAGCATGCTGATAACGCTGAACTCCTCCGGATTGGAAGGCTACTCGGGCCGGTTTGTGATGTTGGATCCGGCGAATACCGCGTTCAGCCTCGATGGCGTGCATCCCAACGACGGCGGCTATGCGCTGATTGCGAATGCGTTCATTGAGAAAATGAATGCCACTTACAAACTCGCCATTCCGAAGTTGAATTGCGCGGATTTCAAAGGCCAGTATGGCGGCAGTGTTTCGGCACAATTAACGAAGGAAGCCGTCGAGCAAGTGAAAGCGATTTTCTGAGATTTGTTGAGGACTTGAGAGTAGGCTAAGCATGAACACGGATGGCGCGGAAGTTTATTCTTTTTCGCCTGCGCCATCCGTGTGATCCTGTTTCGGCTTCTTCGCGCAAAGAGGACTTTCATTCGGGCTAACTTTACACTCCATTCATTGTGTGAGGAAAGAGTCATGAATGATCAAATTTTTTCAAAGTACAAGACGGCGTTCGCCGTCATCGCGGCATTGATTGCGCTGTTGGAAATTCCCGGCGCCCTTGACCTCCGCAATCAGCCTTACAGCGGCTATTGGACCGACCCCAACAATACGGTGATCAAAGTATTTTCGGAGAGCCCGGCTCAGCAAGCAGGTTTCTTGTTGGAAGACCATATCATCAGCAGCGGCGGCATCGACATGACGGAATCCAAAGCGCTCGCGCGGCGGCCGCGCGCGAAAATCGGCGAGGTCCGCACTTATGTCGTTGAGCGCGGCGGCCAAAACCTCAATCTCGATTTGACCTTTGCAGGTTTGCCGGCGCGAGAGGTTGTTCTGTCTTTCGCCGGCGCCTTCGTCGGCTTTTGCTTTTTGATTTTCGGACTCTACGCGTATTGGAGAGTGCAAAATCAAAGCACCACGCTACTCGCCTTGGTTGGCATATGTTTCGGATTGGCGTTCGTGAATACGCCTTATATTTCATCCTACGCCCTGCGCACCATATTCAACTCTATCACCATCACCCTGGTGGTATTGGGTTTTGCTTTTTTGCTGCATTTCATGATAGTATTTCCAAAAGCAAAAGCCTTCCTGGCCAGAAAGAACGCGTTGCTCTGGCTGTACGGCCCAGCCGCACTCGTCGCTTTGCTTTTTCTTTTTTTAATTATTTTTCAACCTGAAGCGACCAGCACGTTGAATACGGCCTTCAACATTATTGTCGGCTTGTTTATGGCCGCTTATTTAGGGCTGGCCGTCGTGGCGATGGTGCATAGCTACGTGAAAGCCACACCCGACGAGCGCGCCGCGAACGGCTTGCACCTCATGCTGCTCGGCACGGTCATTGGTCTCGCACCGATCATCATCTACGCGATCGTCGGAGTGATGGCGCCCAAGCTCGTGCTTCCCGGCGCTGAATTTTACGTCCTGACTATGGTGCTCATTCCAATTGCGCTGGCACTAGCCCAACTTCCGCAGGAAAAGAATTTTTTCGGGCTTTTTCGCGTGCGGG